>CAVJRM010000017.1:0-41407 GCA_963652165.1 bacterium
ATTACTCATTACTCATTACTCATTAAATAAAGCTCATTACTCATTACTCATTGTCTGTCATTCGGCATATTTAAATGTTTGAGGCTTTTCGAGGGCTTTAAGATATTTGCGGCATTCTTCCTTGCATTTTTCAAGGTCAAGGTCAAGATAATTTCCGCATTCTTTTCTGCTTTGGCCGAAAACGGGGCCGTTGTATTCGATTATATCTTTAAGTATTCTTTTCGTAACTGCGAGAGTTTCTTCGTTATCTGCGTTTCTGATTAAAAGATAAAAGCCCGTGCGGCAGCCCATAGGCCCAAAATATATTACTCTGTCACCGATTTCACTGTTGCGTACAAAGGTGGCAAACATATGCTCAACGGTGTGAGCTGTAGTGGTATCCATATATTCACCGTTGTTGGGAATGCGTGTGCGTAAATCATAGGTTGTAATATCTCCGTCAATACGGCTTACATAAATTCCCTCGGTGAGTTTATCGTGGTCAACTGTAAAGCTGGTAATTCTTTCCATGTGAATGCACCTTTCTCTTTTGTAAATTTTTTATATTACCATTATACTTTTTTGAAGGGGAAAATTCAAGAGAATAGGCTTTAATTGTTTATTGTAGACAAAATAAAACTTGTTAAGTGCCCTTTAATTTTTGTAAAATACCATAGACATTTGAAAATTATCCTGTTATAATATCATTTGGTCAAATAGCAATTTACGCGTAAAATCTATTTATGGAGGTAGACTAACCAATGTCCCACAAGTATTGTTATTCATTCAAAGAAGGCAACGCTTCGATGAGAGAGCTCCTCGGCGGTAAAGGTGCAAACCTTGCTGAGATGACTAACATCGGCCTTCCCGTTCCTTTTGGCTTCACAATTTCAACTGAAGCTTGCACACAGTATTATGAAGATGGCAGAAAAATCAACGATGAAATCATGAGCGAAATCATGAAGTACGTTGAGATTATGGAAGAAGCTAACGGCAAAAAGTTCGGCGATCTCAAGAATCCTCTTCTTGTTTCCGTTCGTTCAGGCGCTCGTGCTTCCATGCCCGGTATGATGGATACTATCCTCAACCTCGGCCTTAACGACGATGTTGTTGCTGCTATGATCGCAGGCAACCCGGATCCCGCTTTTGAAAGATTCGTTTACGACTCATACAGAAGATTCATCCAGATGTTCTCTGATGTTGTTATGGAAGTTGGTAAGAAATACTTTGAGCAACTCATTGACGAGATGAAAGAGAAGAAGGGCGTTAAGTTTGACGTTGAGCTTACCGCTGCTGACCTTAAAGAGCTTGCACAGCAGTTTAAGGCTGAGTATAAGAAACAGCTTGGCGAAGACTTCCCCTCAGATCCCAAAGTTCAGCTTTACGAAGCTATCCGTGCCGTATTCCGTTCATGGGATAACCCCCGTGCAAACGTTTATCGCCGTGATAATGATATTCCTTATTCATGGGGTACTGCAGTTAACGTTATGCCTATGGTATTCGGCAACCTTAACAACAACTCCGGTACAGGCGTTGCATTTACAAGAGATCCTGCAACAGGTGAAAAGAAGCTCATGGGTGAGTTCCTTAAGAACGCACAGGGCGAAGACGTTGTTGCCGGTGTTCGTACTCCGATGCCCATCGCACAGATGGAAGAAGAATTCCCCGAAGCTTATGCAGATTTCGTAAAAGTATGTGCTCTTCTTGAAGATCACTACAGAGATATGCAGGATATGGAATTCACCGTAGAAAACGGCAAGCTTTACATGCTCCAGTGCCGTAACGGTAAGAGAACTGCTCAGGCTGCTCTTAAGATTGCTTGTGACCTTGTTGATGAAGGCATGATCGATGAAAAGAAAGCTGTTGCAATGATCGATCCCAGAAACCTTGATACTCTTCTTCACCCACAGTTTGATGCTAAAGCACTTAAAGCTGCTACACCTATCGGCAAGGGCCTTGGCGCATCACCGGGCGCTGCTTGCGGTAAGATCGTATTCACAGCAGAAGACGCGGAAACATGGAATGCAAAGGGCGAGAAAGTTGTTCTTGTTCGTCTTGAAACCTCACCTGAAGATATTACAGGTATGAAGGCTTCACAGGGTATCCTCACCGTTCGCGGCGGTATGACCTCTCACGCAGCTGTTGTTGCTCGTGGTATGGGTACTTGCTGCGTATCCGGCTGTGGCGATATCGCTATGGACGAAGCTAACAAGAAGTTCACTCTTGCAGGCAAGACCTTCACAGAAGGTGACTATATTTCAATTGACGGCTCAACCGGTAACATCTATGATGGTATTATCCCCACTGTTGATGCTACTATCGCAGGCGAATTCGGCAGAATTATGTCTTGGGCTGACAAATACAGAAAGCTTAAAGTTCGTACAAACGCCGATACTCCTACAGATGCTAAGAAAGCTCGTGAGCTTGGCGCAGAAGGCATCGGCCTTTGCCGTACTGAGCATATGTTCTTTGAAGCTGACAGAATCGCTGCATTCCGTGAAATGATTTGCTCCGACACTGTTGAAGAAAGAGAAAAGGCTCTTGAAAAGATTCTTCCTTATCAGCAGGGCGACTTTGAAAAGCTTTATGAGGCTCTTGAAGGTAACCCCGTTACCATCAGATTCCTTGATCCTCCTCTTCATGAGTTCGTTCCCACCACAGAAGACGAAATCGCACTCCTTGCAAAGACTCAGGGCAAGAGCGTTGAAGTCATTAAGAACATCATCACTTCTCTCCATGAGTTCAACCCAATGATGGGCCACAGAGGATGCCGTCTTGCAGTTACATATCCTGAAATCGCAGCAATGCAGACAAAGGCTGTTATCCGTGCAGCTATCAATGTTAAGAAGGCACATCCCGATTGGAATGTTGAGCCCGAAATCATGATTCCTCTTGTTTGCGAAGTTAAAGAGCTTAAGTATGTTAAGAAGACCGTTGTTGAAACTGCTGACGCTGAAATCGCAGCAGCAGGCATCGACCTTAAATACGAAGTTGGTACAATGATTGAAATCCCAAGAGCTGCTCTTACAGCTGATGAGATTGCTAGGGAAGCTGATTTCTTCTGCTTCGGTACTAACGACCTTACTCAGATGACCTTCGGCTTCAGCCGTGACGACGCAGGTAAGTTCCTTAACGCTTACTATGACACCAAGATCTTTGAGAGCGATCCCTTTGCTCGTCTTGACCAAAACGGTGTTGGCAAACTTATGGAAATGGCTATCAGCCTTGGTAAGCCTGTTAATCCCAACCTTCACTGCGGCATCTGCGGTGAACACGGTGGTGACCCAACATCTGTTGAGTTCTGCCACAAGATTGGCCTTGACTATGTTTCTTGCTCACCCTTCAGAGTTCCCATTGCTCGTCTTGCTGCTGCTCAGGCTGCAATTAAAGACATGCAGTAATTGCCGAATTCTTTAGAATAAAGCAATAACTTAAACCGATAAAGACACCCCCAACCGCTGTTATAGGTGATTTGGGGGTGTTGATTTTTTCTTTTGTGATATTTCCTGTTTATAAGTATGGATAAATCGGTGAAAATGCTGCAAGAGAAATAAAGATAATGCCAAAATGAAAAAATCAGTGTTGATGTTCTCTTTTGTCCGCTCTTACTGTTTTTTAATAATTTTGTGTTTATTTTTTGTTATATTTATGATATACTATTAAATTGAAGAAATATTGCAAGGGATTATGTGTATAAGGGAGGAGGCATATTCAAGTGAAAAATTCAGATTTAAGTATTCAAAATGCGGATTTTTCAGAGCAGGTCGGCATCAGTTCTTATGAGATGCTTCCTTTTCTTAATGATTTTAAGGCAAATAAAATTGAGCTTCATTCCTTTATGGTGCTTCGCGATGGAAAAGTTGCTTTTGAAGCCCACAGGTTACCTTACGGCAGGTATGTAAGGCAGGCTATGTTTTCGGTTTCAAAGGCGTTTGTGGCTGTTGCCATTGGATTTGCACAGGATGAAGGATTGCTTTCACTCGATTCAAAAGTTGTGGACTTTTTCCCTGAGTTTCGCCCTTCAAAGAGAGATAAATTTCTTGAAAGACTTACAATTCGCCATTTGCTAAGCATGACATCCGGCAAAAAAATTGCTCCGCTGAGCCCAAGAGATGCAAAATCAAGGTTAAAAGCGTTTTTCAGCACAAAATGGAGCTGCGAGCCGGGTAAATTATCGGGTTACACCGTAGAAAATATTTGTGTATGCTGTGATATATTAAAAAAAGTAACGGGAACTACTATAACCGAGTATCTTACTCCACGGCTTTATGAGCCCCTTGGCTATGAAACAGCTCCTCTTTGGGAAAAGGATTCAACAGGTATTGAAGGCGGATTTTGGGGCCTTTATCTTTCACCGGATGAGCTTGCAAGGCTTTCGCTTTGCCTTTTGAATGATGGTAAATATGCGGGCAAGCAGGTTATACCCGCCGATTTTGTGAAAGAAATGCTTACTGTGCAGTCAAAGGATGTGCCATTTCAAAATAAACTCGGCAAAACAGATTACGGATATTTTATAAGAACAAGTAACTTAAAAAACTCTTTTATGATTGACGGCACCTTTTCACAGTTTTCCGTTATGGTAAAAGATTACAATACAGTGTTTATTTGTACTTGCAGCCATATTGTGCCGGAAGATACAATGGATGTTATTACCAATCATTTTCCCAGAATGATAACCCATAGGCAGGAAGAACCTCCTAAAGAAAAGATTGATATTCACCTTGATGATATTTCTGTTATCTTCGGCGAAAGAAATGAATTTGAAGATGAAATCAGTGGCAAGGTGCTTAAATTCAGAGGCAGTGTTTTAATGAATGCGGTGGGCGTTCCCTTTTCTATGCTTCCTCTTGTAAATATTTATCTTGCACCTGATAAAGGGGATAACATAAATAACATAGTGCTTGATTTTACGGAGGATACTTGCCTTTTCAGCTGGGATGAAGGTAGGGATCACAATATGATTCATTGCGCTATGGACGGCTCTCTCAAATATGACAAAATGCATATTTCCGGTGTAGAATATAATATCGTGTGCGCTGCCGCTTGGCTGAATGAAAATACACTTGAAATTCAAGTAAGGCCACTTGAATCAATCAACGAAAGACGAATTTGCCTTGAATTCGGCGCCAAAAATTCTGTTACACTCAGAGGAAGCTCTGTTGCCTCATCTGATGAGATATGCGACGAAATAGGCGATATTGCCTCAGAATATTTACAAAGTGATGAAATGTACAAACCCTTAAGCAGCCTTACAAGCAATTTTTCATTTATTCTTAACTCTCCGCTTAAAGGCAAAATAAACTGAAAGGAACACGGCATGAATAACAGCAACAGACAAATTAATTCTCCGAACCGCAAAAAGCTTATAATTGCGGTTTGTGTTGTTGCATGCCTTGCTGCTTTGCTTTTGGCTTTTCTTTTAATGAAAAACACAGTATTCTTTTCTGCTGCAGAAAAAAAGGCGGAAAGTCAAGACTTTAAATCTGCTCAAAGCTATCTTGACGGAATTGATAATGAAAAAGCAAATGCTCTCAGTCAATATGTTTCATTACGAATTGATATAAACAGCAACTATGCTTTATTGCTTTCAGATTTTAATATTGACATTATTACAGAATGGAAAAATACCACCGATGAAATCCTATCAAATAAAGAATATTTATCTGAAAATATAAAAAACACTGTGGAAGAGCTTTCTTCAAAGCTGGACACAGTATGCAGCCTTTATGAAGAATTTAGCGAAATGGAATCGGATATTCTTGAACTTATGGACATATTCGGTGAAATAAACAGGCTTTA
Source organism: bacterium (assembly GCA_963652165.1). Classification (GTDB taxonomy): domain Bacteria; phylum Bacillota; class Clostridia; order Oscillospirales; family Acutalibacteraceae; genus CAG-177. Next base: position 5,779 of record CAVJRM010000017.1, read on the forward strand.
TACAAAGGATGAAAACGGAAATAATACTTCTTTTACGGTCAGTGAAGAATATGCTAAAATAGAAAGATGGACTGAACTCTATAACACTGTTTCCGATTATTTTTCAAAAATTCCCAACGGTGATAACATATACTTACTTTCTTACCTTCTTAAAGAAACTTTAGGTGAAATTGAGGATTTAAACAGTGCCATGGATAATATACTTTCAAAAGGCTACAGTGAAACAGATACGGTTCGTGTAAGCGGTGAAGGCCATAAGCAATATCAATCCATCACTAATTCAAACGGTGTTACGGTTAATCTTGCCCGTAAAGAGGAATACACGGAATATTTATTTTCAAGTATTTGCCGAACTTTAACGGAATCTTTGGCAGAATATTACTTGGGTATATAAATTTACATAGGTAAATTTAAAATATATTGAGGTTAGGAGAGGTCTTAATGAAAAAAATATTAAAAGGCACATTTTCTGCTTTTCTTGCAGCCGTTATGATTTTTTCTATAGTGTGTTTTGCAAGTGCAGAGGATGAAACAAAGCCGGATTACAAGATTATTTCTCCCTATGAAGATGTTATTTGGAGCGGAGAAAATGCTTGGGGTGCATATAAAGGCAACTTGCACACTCATTCCTATGTGAGCGATGCGGATGTTGATTTGCGTGACATGATTATAGAGTATTATAATCAGGGCTTTGATTTCCTTGCTATGACAGAACACGGCGTAACAGGTAAAGCTTGGAATGAGAAGCAAACGGAATTGCCTCTTTATTTCTATCAAAGAATTATCGGCAACAGGGTTCACAATCTTACAGATGAAGAATATAAAGCTATCACCACCGGCACATATGAAGTTAACGGCAAATCGAGAAATTACGGCATGACTTGCGTTATCGGCGGCAACGAGCTTAATGCTCTCACAGCAACAAAGTGCCATGTTAACGGATTTTTCCTTCCGGAAGGTGTTGGCGATAATTATTTGGGATATGAAAACGATTATGAAGGCGCCGTAAAACTTGCTGATGATGCCGGAGCTTATTCTGTTATCAATCATCCCGGCGACTGGCTTGATTCAAACACAAACAGAGCCGCTGTATCAGACCCCGAAAATGTGGAATATTTCGGCAAAATTCTCCTTAAATATGACAGCTGCCTCGGCATGGAAGTGTTTAACGAAAAGAATGCTACCACACCTTATGACAGAGTCCTTTGGGATAATTTGCTTATGTATTGCCTTCCATACGGCAAAAGAGTTATAGGCTTTTCAAACGGTGACACACATTCTCTTAATAATGTTAACTCATCTTTTTCTGTATTTATGATGGAAGAAAATACAGTTGAAAATATTAAAAAGACTATGGTTTCCGGCGCATTTTTCATGGTAACAAGAATGATAAGGTCAGATTCCGAGCTTGGCCCCAAAGAAAATATGGACAAGAGAACAAGTTTTGAACCATATCCTACATTTAACGAAGTTACGGTTGAGGGCCATAAAATAAAAATCAGTGTAAAAGACTGCTATAATATTCAGTGGGTTGCCAACGGTAAAGTCATAGCATCCGAGGATATTACTCAGTCCTCAAACAGCACAGAGTATGTTCTTGACCTTGATACAATGGACGGAGCAGAAGATTTCTTATATGTTCGTTGCCAGCTTACGGGCACAGATGGTATCACTCTTACTCAGGCTCTTGAAATTGACAATGGCACGGAAAAGCTTAATTATGAAGAGGACAATTCCACTTCAGCAAAAGTTGATAGATTTTTATATAAATTTTTCAGTCTCAGAGTTTTTGTTTTTGCCGATGAGATTTATAAACTTATCGCCGGTGTCATCAAATAAAAATTAAATCAATATATGAAAAAACCTGCAGTGTTCAAATCGGCATTGCAGGTTTTGTGTTTCGCTTATTCGGTTTTAACTGAGGGGCTTTATTCCGGGCAGGTTATTTTTGCTATATCTTCTATGATATGGTGAAGAGCTTGCGCAAGTTCAGTGTCTGCAGCTTTATAAAACATTTCCTTTCCCTCACGGCGTGATACTATTAAGCCGGAGGCTTTTAACAGCCTTAAATGATGAGAAATGGCGGGGCTTGTCATGTTGACTGCGGCGGCAATATCTATAACACACTCTTCTGTGTGGCAAAGGTACCAGAAAATACGAAGGCGAGTTGGGTCACCCAGTTGTTTCATAGCATCCGATACGCCTATAATTGCACTGTCATCCGGCAGGCATTTTTCTATTACATCCTCATTACCGTGATGATGATGGGGCTCGGGAATTTTATTATCTACCATCTGTGTTAGCACCTCTAATCAAATTACAAATATAATTATATATCCAAAACGTTAAAATTGCAAGAACACAAATAAAACGATTAAAATATTGTTTAATCTTTTACAAAAAACTATTGACATATCAGAAAAAGTAGGATATAATCAGTTTAACAATTAAATAAATGTTTAATTGATGAGCGTGGAAAGGGGAAATAAAAATGAAAAAGTCCTACAAAATAGATGTTGATTGCGCAGCATGTGCAGATAAAATGGAGGTTGCCGCCGGTAAAACTGCCGGAGTTAAAGAAGCAAACGTTAACTTTATGACTCTCAAGATGAAAATTGAATTTGAAGACGGTGCCGATATTGACGCTGTTATGCAAGAGGTTCGTAAAAACTGCAAAAAGGTTGAAAGCGACTGTGAAGTATTCATCTGATGGTGAATACTTAATATTTTAACTAACGATTAAATGATTATTTAATCAAAAGCGGGTGAACGATATGACAAAAAAACAAAAGAAAAATTTAATAAGAATAATTATTGCAGCTGTTTTGGTTGCTGCTCTTGCAATATTAAAAAAATTTATTGATATAAACAGCATACTTTTATTTGCCTTGTATATTGCTGTTTATATTCTTATAGGCTATGACATTCTCATTAAGGCATTTCAAGGCATAAAAAACAAACAGCCACTTGATGAAAGTTTGCTTATGGTGATTGCCACTGTTGGCGCTATTGCGTTGGCTGTTTATAAAAAAAGCGGCGATTACAATGAAGCTATTGCCGTTATGCTTTTTTATCAAATAGGGGAATGGTTTCAAAGCTATGCTGTGGGGAAGAGCCGCAGAAGTATTTCCGACCTTATGGATATTTGCCCCGATTACGCAAATGTTGAAGGGGAGAATGGTCAGCTTGAACAGGTAGACCCGGATGATGTGGAAATCGGAACGGTAATTGTTGTCCAGCCCGGCGAAAAGGTTCCCATTGACGGAAAAATTGTTGATGGTTCATCTTCCCTTGATACGGCTGCTCTTACGGGTGAGTCTGTTCCACGTGATGTTAAAATCGGTGATGATGTGGTAAGCGGATGTATAAATCTTAACGGTGTTATTAAAATAGAAACCACAAAGGAGTTTGGTGAATCCACTGCATCAAAAGTTCTTGAGCTCATAGAAGATGCAAGCTCACGCAAATCAAAATCTGAGAATTTTATTACTAAATTTTCAAGAATTTACACTCCTGCAGTAGTTTTTTCTGCTATTGCATTGGCGATTATTCCTCCGGTAATAAATTTGATTATGGGCAATCCCCATAATTTCGGCACTTGGGTTTACAGGGCTTTAACATTTCTTGTTACATCTTGCCCCTGTGCTTTGGTTATATCAATTCCTTTGTCATTCTTTGCGGGAATCGGTGGAGCAAGCCGCCAAGGTGTGCTTGTAAAAGGCTCAAATTATCTTGAAATTCTCGCAAATACCAAAACCGTCGTGTTTGATAAAACGGGTACGCTAACAAAGGGCGTTTTTGATGTTACGGCAATTCACTCCGATATGAATCCCAATGATTTACTGCACCTTGCCGCTCATGTTGAAAGATATTCAAATCACCCTATATCAAATTCACTTAAAAAGGCTTATCCTAACGAGGCGGATGATTGCACGGTTGAGGATGTTGAAGAAATCGCAGGCCATGGAATAAAAGCAAAGGTAAATGGCAAAAACGTTGCGGTAGGTAACGGAAAAATGATGGATTTAGTAGGCGCAAAGTGGCACGAATGTAAGCTTACAGGCACAGTGCTTCATGTGGCTATTGAGGGCGAATACGCAGGGCATATTGTTATTTCCGATGTTATTAAACCTCACAGTGCCGAGGCAATAAAAGAGCTGAAGAAAAACGGAGTTACCCAAACGGTTATGCTTACCGGCGATATGAAAAAGGTTGCCGACAGTGTTGCCTCAGAGCTTAAACTTGATAAAGTTTACAGTGAGCTTTTACCACAGGATAAGGTGGCACAGGTTGAAAAATTACTATCGGAGAAAAAGCACGAAAAAGATGTGCTTGCCTTTGTGGGTGACGGCATAAACGATGCTCCTGTTCTTTCAAGGGCGGATATAGGCGTTGCCATGGGAGCCATGGGTTCAGATGCGGCTATTGAAGCGGCAGATATAGTGCTTATGGATGACGACCCTCTTAAAATATCCACTGCTATCAAAATATCAAAGCATTGTTTAAGAATTGTAAAAGAAAACACATGGTTTGCCATTGGCGTGAAGCTTGCCTGTTTGTTGCTTGTCGCTTTGGGTGTGGCAAATATGTGGGCTGCAATATTCGCCGATGTGGGCGTAATGATTTTGGCGGTTCTCAACGCAATTCGCTGTATGATTGTTAAAAAGTAAATATATATTAAAAGCTATATCAAAGATAATCTCAATGATATAGCTTTCTTTTTGCGTAATCTATTTCTTCCTGAATGTTTTAAGGTAACCCTCTGCCATGTTGGCATACTCTTCCGGAATACCTACTTTTTTAGCAAGGTCCACGGCAGAGCCTATCTTAACCTTTTTAAGAGGTTTTGCCGCTTTGAAAACAAAATCAAATTTTTCACCGAATTTGTTATGCACTATCTCTTTTGTATCTTCGGATTCAAGAATATCACCGATTGAATCTTCAAGAGTAAGGCAGTTTTCTTTAACATTCCAGTTTCTCACGTATGTGCGAAGCTCAGAGGGCATTTTGTAGTATTTATAAGGCTCTGCAACACCGATAATTTTAATTGTTTCGCTGAGCTTTCCTGCTTTTGCGGTGATGATATTTTCACCCTCTGAAATGGGAATATCTTTGAATTCAAAAATTGTTTTGCCTTCTAATGTATAAGTTTTACCTTGAGAAGTGAGAGATACTTTTGCTTTATTGGAATAAACTTTTATATCCGTTGTGCCGATGGGCCTTTTAACATATCTTTGCCCGCAAATGTGCAATGTATCTTCTTCGCTCCAGCTTGCTTTGTAGAAGTAAAAAGCATCTTTTTTGGTGTGGCGGTCATAAGTGACAAGGCCCTTATTGTTTCTGCCGATTACTCCGCCTTCATCTCTCTTACAGGCGGCAAAATCAAAGGTATTCCAAAGGAATGAGCCCCAAATGTTTTCACGGCTGTTTATCTCTTTAAGATATTTTTCGTGGAAAATGCACTGATACTCTTCTGTATAATCTCCTTGCTCCGGCTTATCCGTCTGCCAGTTTAAAACCGCATCTGCTCCATACTCTGAAATGCAAAGCTTAGCATCCGGATTAACGGCTGCAAACCTGTCGAGCCATGGGCCTAAATCTTCACATTTGCCCATATACCAGCCGAAGTAATGATTATATCCCAGTATGTCTGTTATTTCATTTAAGGGCGAATCCGGCGGAAGCATTGTAAACTGTGCACAGGTGGAGTAACGGGTTGAATCCAAAGACTTTACAATTGTATCCAGCTCATCGAGGCAGTTATACATTGTTACATTTGTAATTCCGCTCATGGTTATTTCATTTTCAATTCCCCAAGCGAAAATTGACGTATGATTGTAATTTTGCTTTATTAACTCTGTTAATTGCCTTTTGGCGTTTGGGTGCTTAATTTGAGAGAATTTTGAAATAACCGGCACTTCTGCCCAAACGAGTATACCTTTTTCGTCACAAAGAGAATAAAATTCTTCCGCTTGCTGATAGTGGGCGAGCCTTAGGGCGTTTGCCCCTGTTTCAAGGATTATATCCATATCCTCTTTATGCTCTTTAATTGTAATGGCGTTGCCCATATCTTCCCTGTCTTGATGGCGGCAAAGGCCTCTGATTTTAATATGTTCACCGTTAAGGAAAGCACCTTTTTGGCTGTCTATTTCAAAAGTCCTGAAGCCTGTTTTGATGCTCAAATTATCGGAAACAGTGCCGTCCGGTAAAATGATTTCCGCGTTAAGAGTGTAAAGATAGGGGCACTTTCTGCCGTTCCAAAGTTTTGGCGCTCCGCAGTTTATATAAGTTGTTTCTTTGCTTATATCACTTTCAGCCGAGCGGTAAACATTGCCCTCTGCATCCAGCAAATTATATTTTATTTTTGCACCATCAACTTTGCCGTCAATAAGTGACTTGATGCCTAAAAACCACTCATCACCGCTTTTAAAAGGTGTAACATAAAGACCGTCTGAGCCGTAATCTTTTGACGAAAAACGGCAATCGCCCATTAAAATAAGATTTACATTTCTGTAAAGACCGCCGAAGAAGGTGAAATCCGCAACGGAGGGGTATATTTCTTCGAAATTGGAATTATCAACCTCTGCGGTGATTGTGCAGCCTTGTTTTGCAAAGCCTGTAATATCATATCTGAAATGGGAATATCCACCTTTGTGAGTGCCTAATAACGTGCCGTTTACTCTCACTGTGCAAAGGGAGTTAGCGCCTTCAAATTCAATTATAACTCTTTCTGCATCTATGGGAGCAATATCTCTTGAATATGTGCATTTACAACGGCTGTAAGAGTTTCCTTCATCCCCTTGGCCGTCATAGGCGTTCCATGTGTGCGGCAAATTGACCTTGCACGAAAAGCCCTCTTTGCTGAATATCCAATTATCGTTTATACAAATTTTTTCTCTCATTTTATCACCGAAAATTATTTTTTCTTGATTCTTACTTTATCCTCAACAAATCTTGTGAGTTTATTTTTTTCAAGCTTAAGATATACGGACTTAACAGGGGGAGCAATTGCGAAAAGTACGCCCGAAAGAGTGAAAAGCTTGCTGGGGTTAACTGCTTTAGCACCTTTTTCAAGGCCCTCAACCATCTTTTTGGCGACATGCTCCGGCTTTTGAACGGGGAAGGGCTTTTCAAATTCTTTTTCATTTGCCGCTTTGAAAAATCCCGTATCCGTTGCAATGGGATAAAGGCAAGTGAGCTTTATATTTTTAGGCAATTCAAATCTTAAACCCTCTTGGAAGCCGTGCATGGCAAATTTTGATGCCGAATAAAGAGCATAGCCCGGCATTGCCATTTTACCTATGGCAGAAACCGTAATCGCAAAGTGGCCGTGCCTGCCGTCAAGATATTCTCGATATTTCTCATAAGAATAAATAGGCGAAAGCACATTTGTGGCAAACATTCTTTCGGCTCTGTCCCAATCCGTGTAGTTAATGATTTCATAATAAGGGTAGCCGGCGTTGGCGTAAAAAATATCAATAAAATTCATTGCTTTGTCGGCCTCGGCAAAAATAGTATCAACAGCTTCTTTTGATGATACATCAATTTCAAAAGGAATTACATTTTCGCCGAATCCCGTAATCCTGCTTATGTCTTTATCAACGGCAAAAATTGTGTTGCCCTCTGCGGCGGCAAGAATTTTAAGCACCTCAAGCCCAATGCCGCTGCCTGCACCTGTAAGAACTATTTTTCTGTTTGTTATCATAGGTCATCCCTCCTATGCATATATTACCATAACAAAGGTTATGTGTAAATAAAAATTTGCATTATAGATTTTCATCGTGTATAATAATTTTATTAAATATTTAGGAGAGTTTATATGGCATACGAAAAGCTTTTTACACCAATAAAAATCGGCAGCTGTGAAATAAAAAACAGAATTGTTATGGCTCCTATGCTTATGGGTATGGGCCGATTTGACGGCACTCCAACCGAAAAACTGATGGATTATTATGAAGAAAGAGCAAAGGGCGGCACAGGCCTTATTATCACTGAAATTACCCGCGTTAATGATGTAACGGGGGCCTCCGCTTTTGCTCAGCTTTCCATGAGCCACGATGAAAATATATATGCGTTCAGACCTTTTGCGGATAGAATTCATAAGCATGGAGCAAAACTTTTTGTTCAGCTCCATCACCCGGGCAGGCAAAATCTCGGCCTGCTTATCGGTACAGTGCCAATGAGCATTGCAATGGATAAGAAATTCTCTTTTTATTCCGATCTTCTTTATAAGGTTGTTCCTGCGGGAAAAGTTCTCTTAAAGCATCATATAGTACCACCTGTTGTAGCTCCTTCAAAATGTGAAAGAAGCTATTTTGCGGATTCCGTTATGCGTCCTCTGACAAACAGTGAGGTTAAAAAGCTGAGAGACCAATTTATTGAGGCAGGCGTCAGAGTTAAAGAGGCAGGGGCAGACGGCGTTGAACTCCATGCATCTCACGGATATTTAATTCAGCAATTCCTTTCGCCCAATACTAACCACCGTACCGATGAATACGGAGGATGTCTTGAAAACAGAATGAGATTTCTTATAGAAATTCTCCAAGGCATAAAAGACAGATGCGGTAAAGATTTCCCCGTGATTGTTCGCCTTACTGTTGATGAATGTTATTCATATATCGGCAAAGAGGGTAAAGGCTATGACCTTAAAGAAGGCGTTGAAATGGCAAAACGCCTTGAAAAAACAGGAGCAGATGCAATAGATGTTTCTTCTGCCGCTTATGATACCTTCAATTATTGGCTTGAACCTATGTCCTTTAAGTGCGGATGGCGTGCCTATATGGCTGCGGCTGTAAAAGCAGCTGTTAATATTCCCGTGCTTGCCGCAAACCTTATCAGAAGCCCTGAGCAGGCAGAGGAACAGCTTGAAAACGGCACTCAGGATATGGTTTCTTTGGGCAGACCTCATATTGCCGACCCTCATTGGGCAGAGAAAGTTCAAAGCGGTCATCCGGAGGATGTTACAAGATGTATTTGCTGCCTTTATTGTATTCAAAGTATGCAAGATAATGCTTACACAGGCGGAAGTGGCGGATGCTCTGTAAATCCCTTTGTAGGCAGAGAAAATATTGAACTCAAAAATAACGGCGACGGCAGAAAAATCGTTATTATCGGAGCAGGCCCTGCAGGCCTTATGAGTGCAAAACTTCTTGCAAGCCGAGGCTTTAGCGTTACGGTTATTGAAAAGGATAAAAAGCCCGGTGGTCAGCTTATTCTTGCAGCTGCCGCCCCAAATAAAGAAAAAATGCAATGGTGCATAGATGATCTTATTCACGGTGCAAAAAAAGCCGGTGCTGAAATAATCTGTGATACTGCTGCAACAAAAGAGCTTATTGCATCATATAATCCCTATGCTGTTATATTCGCAACCGGAGCAAATGCATTAAAGCCTAAATCAATAAAAGGTACAGAACTTCCCAATGTTTACACCTCAACAGAAGTACTTAACGGCTCTGTTAAACTTGAAAATAAAAAGATTGCCCTTATCGGTTCCGGCATGACAGGCCTTGAAACTGCCGAAACTCTTTGCCCGAATAATAAAGTTACTGTTGTTGAAATGGCAGATACAATCGCTCCCGGCACTTGGATGCAACATGTGGATGATATAAAACCAAAGCTTGAAAAGAACGGTACAGAATTTCTCACAGGTAAAAAGCTTCTTGAAGTCAGAGAAAAATTTGCCGTTGTTGAGGATGTTCACAGTAAAATCAGGGATGTACTTGAGGCAGACGCAGTAGTGCTTGCTATGGGCGTTAAGCCGGATAATTCTTTATACGAAGAATGCAAAAATTCGTTTGATAAAACGTACATTATCGGTGATGCCGTAAAGAGCGGCAGAATTGCAGATGCCACTACAGCTGCACTTGATACCGTAATATCCATTGATTAAATATAATAAGATATAATGAAAAGCCTCTCCACCGGTTTGGAGAGGCTTTTTTACAAAAGAAATGTTGATTTTTATTTGCTTATTGTGTTGCCGATTACAGAGTCAAGAAATTCCCATTCCACAAATCTTGATTGCATATAATCATCGGGTCCGTCTTCATCAATAATAGCCTGTAATTCGGTTTGTGCCGGTATTCCGTAGTGCCTTTCACTCCATCTTGTTATATACATGGATGTAAGCAAAATATTAAATATCATAAATATTCCAACAGCTACGCAGGTTTTGTGCCAGCCTTTTCCCTTGAATTTTTCTAAGCTTTTGGAAATTTTCGGCTGCAATTCGCAAAAAGCGAAAGCTGCTGCACCCCACATAAATGAAAAGCCAATACAAATTAAACCTTTGTAGTTAAGAAAAGCGTTTTCATAATTCCATGCACGCATACCGAGACCATATCTTAATAAAAGACCTGCAAGCAGCTCCAAAGCAGTGGCAGATACAGTTAAAATAATAACTCTTATAAACATAGGTTTGCTTTTGAGTTTTACGGCACCAACATAGAAAAATACCATTCCCGCACCGTAAAGAGTGTTAAATGCTCCTATGATTGAAACCACATGGCTTTCCCAATGACCTTTTGTGATAAGGCAGAAGCTTCCCTCAAGCAATACGCCGAGAATACAGCCTACCATAAATAAAATCAAGAGCTTATCGTAAGTGATTTCTTTATCATTCAAATTTGAGCCGGTAATCTCTTTTTTCTCCATAAAAAACATCTCCCCAAATCTACACTTTAAGTGTATTAGGGAGATGTTAAATAGTATATAATAAATTATGAACAGTCGGTAAATTTTCAGTTTTGCTGCTCATCATGGGATTTGTCAACTTCCATCATAATGGCACATTCCATCCTCTTGCGGAAGAGTTTACAGCCGTATTCATAAATACCGCCTATTGAGCCTGTAGCGTGGTAAGAATTTGCGGCACATCCGCCGGAGCAATAAAGCCTTGCCCAGCAGTTTTTACATTCCTCACGGGAATAAACATTGCAGTTTGCAAATTCACTGCGGATTTCCGTGTTTGTTACTCCGTCCCAAACATTACCCATAAGGTATTTCGGGTCACCCACAAACTGATGGCATGGATAAAGGTCTCCGGTGGGAGTAACTGCCATATATTCCGTGCCTGAGCCGCAGCCGCTTATTCTCTTATAAATGCACGGGCCTGCCTTCAAATCTATCATATAGTGATAAAAAGTAAAGCCATTGCCTGCTTTGCGGCGGCGAATCATCTCTTTTGCGAGAATTTCATATTGCTCCATAAGTTTGGGTAAATCTTCTTCTGTAAGGGCATAAGGGTCTGTGGGCTTGCATACAACCGGCTCCATTGAAAGCTCTTTAAAGCCCAAATCCGCCATATGAAAAATATCATTTGTAAAATCTGTGTTTGCATGGGTGAAGGTGCCGCGCATATAGTAGCCTTGACCTTTTCGTGCCTCAACAAGCTTCTTGAATTTGGGAACTATGTAATCGTATGAGCCTTTACCTGATGGAGTGGGCCTTTTTGCATCGTGAATTTCTTTTCTTCCGTCAAGGGAAAGTACAACATTGTGACATTCTTTGTTGCAAAAATCAATTACATCATCGTCAATAAGCATTCCGTTTGTGGTAAGAGTAAAACGGAAGTTTTTATTTTTTTCTTTTTCAATTGAACGGGCATAAGCTACAAGGTCTTTAACAACCTGAAAATTCATGAGAGGCTCTCCGCCGAAGAAATCAACCTCCAAGTTGTGCCTTGAGCCTGAATTTGCCACAAGAAAATCCAATGCCTGCTTGCCTACCTCATAACTCATAAGAGCACTTTGACCGTGGTATTTGCCCTGTGCAGCGAAGCAATATTCACAATTAAGATTGCAAGCATGAGAAACATGAAGGCAAAGAGCTTTCACAACGGTTGAGCGATTTTTCATATTAAACGAAAAGCCTTCATATAAATCTTTTGAAAATAGCTTTTTTTCGTCTTTTAAAGCTTGAATATCGTCAAGCAAGTCGGATATTTCTTCCTCTGTAACATCGGGCTCATTTGCATACTTCTCAAGCAATGCTTTTGTGATCTCTTCACGGGTGCTTGTTTCAAACATGGATATGGCATCATAAGCCACATCATCAACATCATGCACAGAGCCGGATGCTGTATCTATTACTATATTATATCCGTTTAATTTATATTGGTGAATCATTGTTCTCTCCGTAATAAGAATTTATAAAGAAAAACCGCCTGCCGTCGGAAACGGCTGACGGGAAGTTCCAATTGGAATTATTTGTTTTTGTTTTCACATTTCTGGTTTGCAACACCGCAAGAAGTTTTGCAAGCGGACTGGCAAGAAGTTTGGCATTCGCCGCAGCCACCGGTCTGAGCGCTCTTAGAGAGGTCACGGGTTTCAATAGTTCTGATTCTCTTTGTAGCTTTCATATAAATCTCCTTCTTAATATAGATTGCACAAAATGTACATCTGATTTTTACAGTTAACTATTTTAACATAGTAATTTGATTATGTCAATTATGTTAAATTGATTTTTCACATTTACAAACAAATATTTCATTGCAATTCGGTTCGCCCTCTTGCTGAATGTCTATTTTGTCCCCGATAAGACTGTTTATATAGTCAATAATTTCTCTTGTGATTATTTCACCCGGAGCTAAAATGGGAATTCCCGGTGGGTACGCCCATAAATATGTATTGGAAATTCTGCCTTCTGCTTTTTTAAGAGAAATGTATTCGCCGCCATAATTACTTGCTTCATCAAGAGTTAAAATTTGCCGGGCTTTCGGATAGGGTAGGATTTTTTTATCTTTAAAATCACGCGAGGCAAGCTTATCTATTTCGATTACTGCTTCGGCCAGCCTTTCAAAATTCTCTTTTGTATCACATATTGAGCTCATACAAAGCACATAAGTGCTGCATATCATTTCAGGTTCAATGTGAAATTTCTCTCTGAGAAGCTTTGCAACATCCGAGCCGGTTAAATTTGTTCCTGCGGAAGAAATTATAATTTTGCTTCTGTCGTAAGATTTATAATCACTAAAATCTTTATGAAAGGGAACAGTTAGATTTTTTATGCTGCTGATTTTAATGTCAAAAAAGTTAAGGTTATTATTAAATTGCTCAAAAAGCTCATTGCTTCTATTTTCTAATATAGAAATACACCGGTCAATAGATGCCATAAGCACATAAGAGGGGGAGGAGGTTTCAATTTTACCTAAGGCTTTTTCAAAGGGCTTGGGGTTTATGCTTTTATTTAGGTATAAAGCGGCACATTGAGTCATTGCAGGTAGAGTCTTGTGGAGTGATTCCACTACTGCATCTGCACCTAAAGAAATTGCATCATTCGGAAAGAACGAGCTGAATCCGAGATGAGCACCGTGAGCGGCATCAACAAGTAATTTTGCCCCGTGCCTATGAGCAATATTTGAAATTTCTTTTATATCACTTGCTATTCCTTCATAAGTGGGAGAGGTGATTATAACAAGAGAAGCATCTGAATTATCACAGAGAGCTTCTTCAATATCTTTTGGGGATACAGATAAAAAATAGCCATCGGATTTGTTGCAATCGGGATAAATATATTTTGTATTAAGCCTGCATATTTCTGCAGCGTGATAAACGGATTTATGACAGCCGCGGGCAATTATAACTGTGTCGCCGGGTTTTGTTAATGCCATAACCGAGGCAATAATTCCTGCTGTAGAGCCGTTTACAAGGGGAACCGCATAGGCAGCGCCTTTGAGAATTGCCATTCTTTCGGAAAGCTCTTTTAATATTCCCTCACGGTGATGAAGATTATCAAAGCCCTCGATTTCCGTTATATCAATGCCATAAGGAAGCTCTCCGCCGAAATTTTGCTGCCTTTTGTGGCCGGGCATATGCATGGGCAGAATATCCGAGTTTTTATATTCAATTAGTTTATCATATAAAGACATAGCAACGCCCCTTCTGCTTAATCAAAATGAGTTGCCACATTTGTAACAACTCATTACATTGGTTTATTCAAAATTTTTAAGAGCTTTCATTTCTTCTTTATCAACTTTAATGAAACCGTCTTTGATAAGTTTAATATCATCTTTATGGAATACTTTGATTATCCCCTCAGGGCTTTTATTAAGCTGAACTTTGAGAAGACCCGTAAGAATATTACTTTCCGTGACCCTACCTTCACCCTCGTTTGTGCTGATTATTGCACCGGGCTTCGGAGTGGTTTTGGATAAATATTCGTAGGTTTCCTGCTCATATTTAAGGCAGCACATAAGTCTGCCGCAACAGCCGCTTATTTTATCAAGGCTCAAAGAAAGACCTTGTTCTTTTGCCATTTTAATTGAAACAGGCTGAAAATCTCCGAGAAATGTGCTGCAGCAGAAAGGCCTGCCGCAAACACCGAGGCCGCCAATCATTTTAGCTTTATCTCTTACGCCGATTTGTCTTAATTCAATTCTTGTTCTGAATATGCTTGCGAGGTCTTTTACAAGCTCTCTGAAATCAACTCTGCCATCAGCAGTGAAATAAAAGAGAATTTTGCCGCCGTCAAAGGTATATTCCACATCAACAAGATTCATTTCAAGCTTGTGAGCCTCAATTCTTTTACGAGCTATTTCAGCAGCTTCAATCTCTTTCTTTTTGTTTTCCTCATATTTTTTTATGTCATCGGCAGATGCGGGCCTAACAATCTTTTTAAGAGGCTTAACAATTTCGGATTCTTCTACATCTTTGTTTTCTATGGCAACTTCACCACATTCAACACCCCTTATGGTTTCAACAATGGCAAAATCACCTTTGTTAAATTTTGCACCATTTGGGTCAAAGTAATAGACTTTGCCTACATCTTTAAATTTGATGCCAACTATTTCAGCCATATATTTCTCCTATTCTGTGACTGCAGCTCTGAAAAGGGAGCACAGCCTTGCTATAGTTAAATTTAAGTTTGCATGAAGAGCGAGGGCTTTATTCAGCTCTCCCACGCAGTCTATAAGTTTTAATAATGAGTTTTGTGTCAGCTTTTGTGCAAGTTTGGTGGCACAGCTGAATTCACTTTTATTTTCAGCCCCGAATTTTATTGTAAGTGCCGCCCCGAATATCTCTTCAAGCACCGGGAGGGTTGCTTTTAACAGCTTTTGATCTTTGTCAAAAACTCCGGCAGCTTTAATTATTTCAAAATCATTAGATGCGGTTATTGCTACGGCAATGGCACTTGCTGTTTCAACAAGTTTCTCGCGGGGAATTTCGTCTTTTTCTGACTCAACCGATTCACCGATTGACCAGGTTACAACACGTGAAAGAATTGTATCTATAAACACATTTCTTGTTGTAGTAAGAAGAATGAAATTTGCAAATTTCGGAGGCTCTTCAAGCATTTTTAAAAAGGCGTTTTGACCTTGCTCATTCATTTTTTGTGCTTCTGCAAGAATTGTTATTTTGCGGTTAGCCTCATTGGGAATTATGAAGGCTTTTTCGCGTATTTCACGCACGTAATCAACCGAAAAATTTGCTTCTTTGTGACCTTTTTCTGTTCGAGGATTATATATTGCAATATCGGGGTGCATTCCTTTACTTGCTTTTATACAATGATGACACTCACCGCAAGGAATGGTATTTTCATCAGAACACACAAGAGCTTCGGCTATTTTATTTGCAAGGTTAAGCCTTTCCTCAGGCGTGCCGCCCTCAATTATAACAGAGTGTGGAAATCTGTTTGAAGAAAGAGCTTGGGAAATAAGCATTTCTGCATGAATTGACTCGTCAAATCCCGTAACTTTCATATTTCACCTAATTCTTTTCCAGAATTTCAAGATTTCGTTTTATAACTTTTTCTCCACGCCAGGCAAAAGCTCTGCCTTCAATGGGAGTATCTGTGGTAACATTTGAATTTGAAGAAGACAGGAATTCATCAATATCCGTAGGGGAGGCGTTTTTGTTGAGAGGACATACATTTTGGCATATATCACAGCCCCAAGCACATCCGCTTGATTTAATGAGCTCTTTTTCTTCTTGTGTAAGTTCACCCTTTTTTTGAGTGATGTTTGAAAGACATTTATCTTTATTTATGATGCCGTTTTGAATTGCTCCCGTAGGGCAGGCTGAGGCGCATAGGCCGCATTTTATACAGCTTTTTTTACTTTCGTGAACGCCTTCAAGAGCAAGAGTGGTAACAATTTCACCGAGGAACACGAAAGAACCGTATTTTTCGGTAATCAAGAGAGAATTAACTCCTTTTACCCCTATTCCGGCTGCACAAGCTGTTGCTACCTCCGGTATTGGTGAATTGTCACTGAAACATTCAAATTCATCATTCGGATATAATTTTTTTAATTCTTCTGCCGCTTTTTTCAGCTTTACGGGTACAATATTGTGATAATCTTCAACGGCGGCATATTTTGAAACATTAAGCCCTTTATATTTCTCTTCGGGCAATAAATAGGGAAATGCAAATATTATAACTGTGCGAGCATTTTGGGGCAATCTGCTTTTAGCTCTGCATTCAAGCAAATAAGGCTCCACTTCACCGAATGGGCAAAATCCCCATAAATCCGAAACTTCGTTTAATATATTATACATAGTAATCCGCCAATGCTATTATTACAGGAAGGGTTATAATTGAAATAAGGCTTACTATTGCCACTATTTGAGAGCCTAAGGAAGCGTCTCTGTCATATTTTGCAGCGAACATTGTGGTATTGTTTGCCGGTGGAGTTGCTGCGGCAATTACAAGTGTTATTGCCAGAGGCCCCGAAAGACCTATGATTTTAAGAGAAACAAGCATAATAATGGGCAAAACGATGAGCTTAATCAGAGCTACAAGAAATATGCCTAAGTTTTTACGAATTGAGCGAAAATCCGTGTGAGAAAGATATGCACCGAAAATTAACATTGCGAGAGGGGAAAGCATACTTGCAAGGGAGCTTATAGGGGATGAAACAATTTTCGGAAGATTTACCTTGAATAAAAATAAAGGTAAACCTATGATAACGGGAATTACACCGGGGTTTAATATTAGTGATTTAGGGTTAAATTTTGCTTTATTTTCGCCTTTACCTTTATTCACAAGCCAAACGCCGTGAGTGAATGTAACAATTTGAAAGGCTATTACAAAAGCCGAGCAATAAAATACGCCTTCATCTCCCACCACGGCATCTACAAGGGGAAGGCCCATATATCCGCAGTTGCCGTAAATACAGGCGTATTTATAAACAACAGCTTTGTCGGATTCCTGCTTATTGAAAAACGGAGCTGTAATAAGAGCGGCAACAAAGTGAAAAATCAGCCCTGCACCTATGGCAATAAAAAGACCTTTAAGATGTTCGGCGCTGTATTCCAATGTGTAAAAGCTCTCAAGAATTTTTGCGGATGTAACAACATAAAAAAGTAAATCCGTGCATTTCTTTGCCGTAGGCTCCGTAAACCAGCCGAGCTTATCGCATATAACACCCACGAGGGCTATTATGTATAAAATTGCAACTTGCTCAGCCGCAATAAGCATATTTTGAAGCATAAATTATTTCACCGAATTTTCAGATTCTGTAGTTTCTTCTATTATGTTCTGCTTTGGCACAAGCCTTGTAAGCACTGTTATAATCGCAAACAGAGACATCGCAAAATCGCTTACATCTGCCCTTGAAAGAACATACATTGCATCACTGTGGCCGGTAATTGTAAGGATGAATCTGGGCACAAAGCATATAAGACCTAAGAGAGCTCCGGAGAGCCCGAAAGCGGCAAGCCTCCATTCGTTGCCTTCGCCGTTTACCATAGAATTTGTTTGAGCAAACGCCATAAAGAATAAAGAGAACATTACCAGCATAAGCATCTCAATTAAAAGATCTGATACTCTCACATAGCTTACGGTTCTTGTAAAACGAACTACAAGGCGTAAAACCATCCAAATAACAGGAGTGAGGGAGAGAAGCTTATAATCTGAGCCTGACTTGCCGGCAAAGAATGAAAGTGCCAATAAGATAAAATATGCTGCGGCAAGTATTGCAAATATGATTTGAAGGTAAAGAAGTCCTTTTGAAGCAGAGGTTGAAATGGTAGCGGTTACCGTGTATTTTGAAGCATCAACATCTTTGAAAGCATATTCTTGATAAGCGCTGAAGCCTGTGGATATTCCGCAAACAGCGGAAATAATTCCGAGGCCTATTTTTCTTGAAGAATTTTCTTCAAGTGCGAATTTCTTTCTCTTCATAAAGGCCGAAACCATAAAATATATTGCAGCAGCGGCAACAATCACAAAGAATATTATTACCATGGGAGTTACCTTTGTGAAAAAGCCTGTGCCTGCCTCTATAACAGAGTAATATTGCACTGTGCGCAGTGGAAGTGTAAGCACAAGCACCGCTGCAAGAACTATTGCTTCAATAAAAAATCCGGAATCTTTTTTGTTAGACATATCAATCCCTCTTATTTTCTGAATGATATAGGTGTGTAAGCAACTCTTTCATTAACATTCTTGTAAGCGGGTCTGATAATACGGTTGCCTGTTACAAGCTCTTCAATGCGGTGTGATGACCAGCCGGGGCAGCGTGCCACGGTAAATAAGGGAGTGAATAAATCCTCAGGCACTCTGAGAATCTTATAAACAAGCCCGGAATAAAGGTCAACATTTGCGCACATGGGTTTGTTTGAGCCTTTAAGCTCTGCAAAAATTTCGGGAGTGAATTTTTCAATCATTGAAAGCAAACGAAATTCGTCTTCAAATTCGCTGTCAAGGGCAAATTCACTTGCTTTTTTCTTAAGGATTTTAGCTCTTGGATCAGATAAAGTATATACTGCATGGCCCATACCGTAAATAAGTCCGGAGCCGTCGCCTGCTTCCTTGCGTATGATTTTTGCAAGGTAATCTCTTACTTGACCTTCATCTGTAATATCCGTCAAGTTTTCTTTGAAATAATTTATCATTTCGGCAACTTTCATATTTGCGCCGCCGTGCTTGGGGCCTTTAAGAGAACCTATACCTGCGGAAATTGCAGAGTAAGTGTCTGTTCCGCTGGAGGTAAGCACTCTTGTGGTAAATGTGGAGTTGTTACCGCCGCCATGCTCTGCGTGGAGCATAAGGCAAATATCAAGGAGCTTTGCTTCTTCATCTGTATAGAGCTTATCTGACCTTAAAGAACGGAGTATGCTTTGAGCTGTTAAAAGGCTGGGGTCAATGGGATGTATATACATACTCTTATGATAAAAATGTCTGCGCTTAACCTGATAAGCATAAGCCATAATTGTGGGAAGCTGTGCAATAAGATGAACGCATTGCCTTATTACGTTGCTAAGCTCCAAATTGTCGGGGTCATTATCATAAGAATAAAGAGCAAGCACACAACGAGCCATCTTGTTCATAATATTTGCCGAGGGAGCTTTCATTATCATATCTTCAATGAAATCCTCGGGAAGCTCACGGCAGGCACTTAAAGTGTCACAGAAAGCACTTAATTGGTCTTTTGTGGGGAGTGCGCCGAAAAGAAGTAAAAATGCTACTTCCTCAAAACCAAAACGATCCTCGGCTATGCAGGCATTGACAATATCTTCCATATTTATGCCGCGGTAATTAAGACGGCCTTCCTTGGGAATTTTTTCGCCGTCTTCAATATAATAACCTTCAACAGAGCATATACGGGTAACACCTGCCATAACGCCGGTGCCGTCTGCATTTCTAAGGCCGCGTTTTACGTTGTATTTGTTGTATTCTTCCGGGTCAATGTAGTTAAATTTAAGAATGTCATCAATGTAGAGGTTCATTTCCTCTTTTCCGACTTTAGATTTAATAATTGACATTTTATTCACCTCTCATTAGGGCCTTATTTGTTTTTCTTCGAAAACAAATCGTACTTATTCCGATATTTTAATATAATTAAAATGTATTATATACCAAAGCAATATAAAATGTCAAATTTTTCTGTAAATAAAAAGAAATCGGATAAACAAGAAAAAACTGCATCACAGGTTAAACCGTGATGCAGCCTAAAATTAAATTTCAGTCATTAGAAGGGGCAGGGGAAGGCTGAGAATATTGCGTGACCATCAGATAATGTAAACGGATATACAAAATCCTCTGTTTTGCCGCTGTCTTTTGCTTCGTTGGTGTCCTCTGCAAACTCAAGGTAATGAACGGTTTGAGTAAGGTTACCGCTGTTGCCGCTGAATTCAACTTTGTAATCAATATCACCTATGGTAATATCACTGCCACGCTCACCGTATGTGCAGTAAAGAGCGCCATCAACATCAACAAATTTTCCTTCTGACATCCACTGTTCTGCAAGCTCCTCGCTTACATGTTTGCAAAGTAATTCTTTAACGCCTGCAACGGATGTTATGTTGCCGAGAGAAACGCGGTAAAGAACTGTGCCGTCATCGGATGTAACTTCTTCTGCATTGCTGTCAATGGGCGGAAGGGACATATTAAACCATGCCCAGAGAAGCTGTGTTGCGTAATAATCTGAAATTACGATGCTTTCGGATGAAACATCAAGTAAAGACTGATTATGCTCGCTGAGTGCATAATAGAAATTTTCATAAGGAACGGTAAATGTTTGTGCACCTAATGCGTAAGCACCTAAAACATAAGCGTCAAAGGTTGCAACCAATCCGTCTTTGCTGAAGTAAATTGTAGCATTTGTTGAAAGGTCATCTAATGTTTCTTGGAAGTCCTCAAAATATTGCTCGTCAAGGTCATCCTCGTAAATCTTATCTGAAATTACGGAAACAATAGCTGTGCTGAGATTGTAACCGAGAGGATTGTCATTATTTGTAAGGTTATCATAAGTGATAAATTCGCCGGTTGTTAAATCAAAGTTCCATGATTTTGTGTATGAGAACGGATGTGCGCCGCCGGTGTATTCATAACCGCTTAAAAGAACGCTTAAAAGGCCGTCTGTTTGATAAGTGGATTCAATGGTGATTTCCTGAGAATAGTTTGTCCAAGTGGATTTGCTTTCATCGTCAAGGTCTGCATATTGAGTTTTTGCAACTTCAAGGCTTTCCTCGGATGTAGAGTCAAATTCCGTTGCCTCTTGAGCTATTTTGTCGTTGAAAGTTTTGCAAATTGCAAGCTCTTCGGAATGAGCGTCATCGGTGCAAACAGAGCCGTCTTCATACTGTAATTCAAGCTGAGGAAGCTCATATTTTTCTTTTAACATAACAACGCCATCGTCGTTTTTGAGGTCTGTTTCTTTTGTGAGTGCTGTTCCGAGAGCAAATTTAACGCTTGTGGATTCACTGCTGTTTGTTGTAGATTCTTCGGTGTCTTTTGTAGCACCGCAAGCAGCAAGAGAAAGCACCATTGTTAATGCAAGGAACACTGAAAAAATCTTTTTCATAGTAATTTCTCCCTTCTTTGTTCAGCCTTGTTTTTTACGACTATATGCCCGTAAATCAAGGGCTTTTTTATTTTTGCAAACCTCATTATCCACAAAAAATTTCCAATGTCAACTATAATGAAAAAAGTTTACAAATTAACTTATATTTGGTTACATTTTAGAAAAAAGAAAGAAAGTTTCAGCTTTATTTTTCGTCTTTGTGCGAGAAAATCAGCCGTCAAAAATGTTAATGATTAACAAAAAATCTCACACAAGTTGAAAATTGTTGACAATGATTAAAAAAAGGTACATAATAATTTTATTATGTAGAAGCATAGCTTCAAATTAAGCAGGAAAGGAATAATTATATGGCATTTACCAAAGGCGGCACTAACCTTGCCGATATACTGTTAAAAAACGGAAAAATCACACAGGAAAAATATGACCGTGCCATGTCTATCAATGAGAGTGAAGGCACACCGTTAAGAGATATTTTTATTGAGAAAAATCTTGCCTCTGCCGAAGATGTTGCAATGGCACAGGGCGAACTTCTCAATGTTCCGTATATGAGCCTCAAAGGTATTGTTTTGCCTGCGGAAATTCAATCACTTGTAAGCGGCAGCGTTTTAAGAAAACACAGTGTTTGCCCAATTGCTTTCCCTGAGGATGATATTAACACAGTTATTTTGGCAATGGCTAATCCTCTTGATATGGAAGCTATGGATGATATTTCAATTATCACCGGCTGTATGATTGAGCCTCGTATTTCCACTGAGGGCGAAATCAACCATTTGCTTGATAAATATTACGGCTCCGATGAAGCAATGTCTGCTGCCGAGGCTTTCCAAAAAGACCGTGAAGCCCGCAGAGTTGAAATTGAAGAGCAAAAAGAAGAAGATAATAAAAATATTGATTCCGCTCCTATCGTTATGCTTGTTCGTTCAATTTTTGATCAGGCAGTTCGTTCAAGAGCATCCGATATTCATATTGACGCCCACGAAACACAGGTTGTAGTTCGTTACCGTATTGACGGTGCCTTAACCAAGGTTATGACTTATGATATTTCTCTTATGCCGGTTATCGTTACCCGTCTTAAAATCATGGGCGGTATGGATATTGCCGAAAAGCGTAAGCCTCAAGACGGCCGTATCACCATTACCGTTGACCGTTCAGAGTACGACATCCGTGTATCCATGCTTCCAACCTGCTACGGTGAAAAGGTGGTTATGCGTATTGCCTCCACCGTTGCCCTTACCCGTACAAAAGCTCAGCTCGGTATGAAAGAGGAGGAACTTAAAAGGTTTGACCACATCATTTCAAACCCCAACGGTATTATCCTTGTTACCGGCCCTACCGGTTCAGGTAAATCAACCACTCTTTATACAGCCCTTTCAGAGCTTAATGACGAAAGCGTTAATATTATCACCGTTGAAGACCCTGTTGAAGCTAACATTTCCGGTCTTAACCAAGTTCAAGTTAATAACAAAGCCGGCTTAACCTTCGCAGCAGCTCTTCGTTCTATTCTTCGTCAGGACCCCGATATTATCATGATCGGTGAAATTCGTGACCTTGAAACGGCATCTATCGCTGTTCAAGCGTCTATCACCGGCCACTTGGTTGTTTCAACCCTCCATACTA
Organism: bacterium; assembly: GCA_963652165.1. Classification (GTDB taxonomy): domain Bacteria; phylum Bacillota; class Clostridia; order Oscillospirales; family Acutalibacteraceae; genus CAG-177. The sequence continues at coordinate 28,640 of CAVJRM010000017.1, forward strand.
ACTCCGCAGCGGCAACCGTTACCCGTTTGCTTGATATGGGCCTTGAATCCTTCCTTCTTGCAGACTCTCTTGTAGGTATCATTGCTCAGCGACTTGTGCGTAAACTTTGCGTTCATTGCAAAAAGCCGAGAGAAGCAACAGAGGACGAAAAGAATTATCTTGGCTATCCTGCTGATCAGCCCCTTACCATTTATGAGCCTTGTGGTTGCCCCATGTGCAACGACACAGGATTTTACGGCCGTACCGGTGTTTATGAAATAATGCAGATTACCCCTGAAATCAAGCACATGATTACCATTAAAGCACCTACCAATGAAATCAGAGATACAGCCGTTCAAACAGGTATGAATACCCTTCATATGTCCGCCGCAAAGATTGTTATTGAAGGCGTTACCACTATGAAAGAGCTTATGAAAGTTTCATTCGATTCATAATATAAGCTGTAAAAAAGCCACCCGAATGGGTGGCTTTTAGTCTTTGTGAAGTGAGTAATCTTAACTATCAGATCTTATCATATTCGATTTTTCTGTTTTTGAAATAATATTCTTTATCGTGTTCATTTATCTCACGAATAACTTTGCAAGGATTGCCTACAGCTACGGAATTTGTGGGAATATCCTTTGTAACAACAGAGCCTGCGCCTATTACCGAGTTGTCACCTATGGTAACACCCGGCACAACAATAACCCCGGCACCGAGCCAGCAATTTTTACCTATTGTTACGGGAATGTTATACTGATATGCTTTTGACCTTAAAACCGGCTCTATAGGATGGCCCGCTGTTGCTATTACACAATTTGGCCCGAACATAGTGCAATCCCCTACAGTTATGCAAGTGTCATCTACAAGAGTTAAGCCGAAATTCGCGTAAACCAACTTGCCGAATTTGCAAAATTTTCCGCCCCAATTAGCATGAAACGGAGGCTCAATATAGCACCCTTCTCCTATTTCAGCAAACATTTCTTTTAGGAGAGCTTCTCTTTTTTTATACTCAGTAGGCCTTGTCATATTGTAATCGTAAAGTCTGTCAAGGCAACGCATTTGTTCTTTCATTATTTCTTCATCGCTTGGATAATATAATTCTCCGGTGTGCATTTTTTCTTTATCTCTGTTCATTGAAATCACCTCTGAAAATAATATATCACATAATTTTACAGGTTACAATAGCACAATTTTTGTATAGACAATTTACCCGGAATGTCGTAATAGTTCACATAAAATCATATAATGCAGGTATTTTGTCTGTATTACAATTCAAAATTTCGCTTTATAATTCAACCACTTTATAAAAACTGAAAGTGAGAAAAGCATTGAAAGATATTTATATTCCATCTCTTCGTGAAATAATTGATAATTCAGCAAAATCTTATGGGGATAAGCCCTTTATTAAATATGAAAAAGACGGCGAAGTAATTGAAAAATCTTATGTTGAATTAAAAAATGACACTCTTGCCGTTTGCAGATATTTACGCAGTTCATTTGAAGCTCCAAAGCACATAGCTGTTCTCGGTAGGTCATCTTATGAATATGTGGTTTATATCCTTGCCGTTATAGCCAGCGGTAATGTGGCTGTTCCTCTTGCTCCGGAAATCTCGGCCAAAGAGGCGGCGAGCCTTGTTGAAGCGGCAGATGTTGAAATTTTTATCCATGAAAATCAATTTTGTGACAGGATTGAAGAATTAAAAACTCTTTGCCCTTCACTTTTGAAAGTAATCAATATCGGTGATGATAAGACTTTTGATGAAATAACAAAAAAATATTCAAGTTCTTCCGAGTGCGCCTCTCTTTCGGAAATTGAAACAGATAAAGATGCTTGCTGTATGATAGTTTATACATCCGGCACAACGGGAATTAAAAAAGGAGTTATGCTCTCCACCAAAGGCCTTATAGGTAATATAATGTATAATGATTATTGGAAAGTTTTAGGCGAGGGTGAAGTTACTCTTTCCGTTCTTCCCATTCACCATGTATTTTGCTTTTCCGGTGATATTATCCGCAACCTTAAAGACGGCTTAACCGTTTGCATAAACGGGGACATAAGAAACCTTTCCAAAAATCTTTTGCTTTTTGAGCCAACGGTAATGAGAGCTGTGCCTATGATTGCCCAGTCTCTTTTACAAAAAGTAAGAGTTATTAAAAATAAAAATCCCGATATGCCTTTGCGTGAGGCCGCAGAGCAAGTATTCGGCAAAAATCTTAAACAGATTATTTCAGGCGCCGCATATTTAAGCCCCGAGCTTGTGGATGAATATGAAAAAATGGGCATTTATATGCGCCAAGGTTACGGAATGACCGAGGCGGGCTGCCGTATATCCGTGCCGGATGAGAACGCACCGAGGGACTGTATAGGCAGAGTTATAGATATATGCGATGTTCGCATTCAAAACGGAGAAATCCAAGTAAATACTCCGTCTGTTATGATGGGCTACTATAAACTTCCCGAAGAAACAGAAATGATGTTTACAGAAGACGGCTGGCTCAAAACCGGTGATATAGGCACAGTAACAGAAGAAGGTTACCTCTATATTACAGGCAGATGCAAAAATTTGATTATCCTTTCCGGTGGCGAAAATGTTTCACCGGAGGCCATTGAGAAGAAATTTGCGGATTTCCCCGTAGTTCAGGAAGTTCTGGTATACGAAGAAAACAACCGCATTTGCGCAGCCGTTTATCCCGATAAAGAATACTGTGCTCAAAATAATATCACCGACATAGAGGGTATTATTAAAGAAAAAGTTAAGGCACTTAATTCCGCGGCAAAGCCTTCACATATTATTGCGAATGTTAAAATTACAGATGAACCTCTGCCAAAAACGGAAACAGGAAAAATAAAAAGAAAAACCACTGTTATAGGATGGTAAAAATATGAGCGATAAAAAAGAATATTTCCCTTTAACTCCCGCACAGGAAATGATAGCCTTTATGCTGAAATACAGTTTTTTTCATAAGCAGGTTATTCAAATTCCCGCATCAATCATGACGGAAAAAGAAATAGATTTTTCCATTATGCAAAAAGCAATAAAAAAAGAAATTGAAAGAAACGACTGCATGAGACTTCGCTTTGAGAAAAAGGGGAGCAAGATATGCCAATATTTTCTCAACGAATATGTGCCGGGTGACTATCCCGTTATTTCTTTTAAGACAAAAGAGGAGCAGGAAGAATACCTCGGTAATGACGCATCTACCACCGTTCATTGCTTTAAGGGTGAAACATACCGCATAATTCTTTTCAGAGCTTATGACGGCAGATACGGCATTTACATAAATGTTTGCCATCTTGCAATGGATGCGGCAGCTGTGTTTGTGTTCTTTTCCGATTTGCTTGCAACCTATGAGGCGCTCAGAGACAATTCCGAAATGCCAAAGCCCTTAGGTTCATTTAAGGATGCTATTAAGAAGGAACTCGCTTATATTAATAATGCCGAAAAAGTAAAAAAAGACGAGGATGCTTACAGAGAGTTCTTCCTTAAAGACGGTGAACCCATATATAACGGTGTCCACGGCTGTGAAAAAATGGATGCGATTATTGCAAAAAAGAAAGATCCATCCATAAGACAGATAGATGTTTTTGACCCCATTCACGATAGAGCTTATCTTCAAAAGAAGCCTGTTTCAAAAGAAGAAAGCAAAGTTATTCTTGATTATATGAGCACATCCGGCGTAAGCCCCGAATGTCTTGTACAGCTTGGCATGAGGCTTCACGTTTCGAAAATCAACCACAGGCGCCTTGACACATTCTTTCTTTCCCTTTGCACAAGAAGAAGGACTGTTTCCGAAAAAAGATGCGGCGGCTCAATGACTGCCGCTCTCCCTTGGCGTATTGTTTTAAATGAAGACTTGACATTTAAAGAAGCTCTCGGTAAAATGCAAGAGTTGCAGGGTTGGATGTTTAGGCACATGGATTACCCGTTTCTCTCTTGGAGAGAGCTTGAATCAAAGCTTTTTAATTATTCACCGGCTGCCGGCTCCACCTCAATGATGTTTTCTTGGTTCCCCCTTGAAAACGGCACAATGAATAATTGGGATTATGAATTTACAGGTTACAGCCTCGGCAGATATGTAATGCCCCTTTACAGCTATGCTATGAAAGACGCGAAAAACGATTGCCTTAAATTTGCTTACCTTCATCGCCCCAATTATATTACCAAAGAGCATATAGATGCGTTGCACGATAACACAATAAAGGCCCTTGTTGCAGGCTGCACTAACCCCGATATGACTCTTGGCGAGATTTTGAATTTATTATGAGAGAGGTACAATTATGCTTGAAGAATTAAAAGCAATTATTTGCAATTACATTCCCGTTGATGAAAGCCAAATCACAGAAAGTGCTACTTTGCGCGGCGATCTTGCCATGAGCTCCCTTGACCTTATTGACCTTGCTGTTGAAGTTGAGGAAAAATACGGTATTGAGCTGCCCAATGAGGACCTTGCGGGAATTACCACGGTAAACGATTTGATTAAGTATATTTCTTTAAAAAAATAAGCCAAATGTAAATTCTTTGTTACATCTTTTTCGAAAAAATTGACAGATTTTCCGAAAGCCTATACATTTATAATGTAAATATTAGGAGAGAGAAAAGGAATTTGGAAATTCCGAAGTTATTTTGAAAGGGTAATAAAAATGAAAGTTATTATTTTAGCAGGCGGATTTGCCACAAAACTTTATCCGATCACGGAAAATGAGCCTAAAGGCCTTCTTGAGATTGGCAGCAGAAGCATAGTAGGCAATCTCATTTCAAACTTCTCATCAACAAGAAGAGTTGATGAATATATTGTGGTATCAAACCATAAATTTTGCGCTCAATTTGCTCAAAGAGCAAATAGCCGTAAAGAAAAAATCACCGTTCTTGATGACGGAGCAACGGAGAAAGCAAACATTTACGGAGCAGTAAAGGACATTCAGCTTGCCATAAAAGAATGTAATATTGATGAGGATTGCATCGTTGTTGCCTCTGACCTTCTTTTTGATTTCAGCTTTGTTTCATTTATCGATTACAGCATACGAAAGGGTACAACTTGCTGTATGAGATATTACGAAGAAAACGAGCTTAAACTTCACCGTGTTACCGTGGCGGATGTGGGCTTTGACGATAAGGTCAAAAAGCTGGTTTACAAGCCGAGAGATGTTTTCTCAAATTGGTGCATACCGAACCTCTATTATTTCAAAAAAGAAGATCTTATGCTTGTGGATGAAGCCCTTGAAAACGGTGTTGATCCCGATTCCTTCGGCCAGTTTGCAGAGTATGTTTCACAAAAATCTCCTATTTACTCCGTTGAAATGCCGGGCTTACACATGAGAATAACCAATGAAGCAAGCCTCATAAAAGCAAGAAAGAGTTTTAATCCTTTTTCATAAATCGAAAACATATTATTTGAGCAGTCGAACAAATCGGCTGCTTTTTTATTTCATTTTTTATATTCTCTTGTAAAATTGCTGCAAATCATATATAATAGTTGAGAATATTATGGATAGATTTCACAAACGGAGATGACTTATGCGATTAAAAATCAATTCCGATATTAAATATCAGGCTATGGAAGGCTTCGGAGCAAGCGGTGCATGGTGGGCACAAATGGTAGGCTCGTGGACTCATAAAGACGAAAGCGGCACCGAAATAAGAGATAAAATCAGCAGCTTGCTTTTCAGCAAAACAGAGGGAATAGGGCTTAATATTTACCGCTATAATATCGGTGCAGGCTCCGCCCACAGCGGTAGGGGCTCTTATTCTATGCCCGCAAGAAAAACCGAGTGTTTTGAAACTTCACCCGGAGAGTATGACTGGTCAAGAGATGCGGCTGCCGTTTACATGATGAAACAGGCTGTTAAAGACGGTGCGGAAGATGTGATTTTATTTGTTAATTCACCTATTGAAAGATTAACCAAAAATCATAAAGCACACCTTGATAAGCACCAAATTTTCAGGGAAAATATCAGCAAAAAGAATTACGGAGAGTTTGCAAAATATTGCCTTGATGTTACTGAGCATTTTCTTTCGGAAGGTATTCCCGTAAAATATCTTTCGCCTATCAATGAGCCAATTTGGATATGGAACGGCGGTCAGGAGGGGTGCCACTATAAGCCCCACAGTTGCAGGGCCGTTTTTGAAACTTTTGCAGAAGAAATGAGCAAAAGAAAAGCTCTTGACAGCGTAAAACTTTCAGGCTGTGAATCCGGTGATATTCGCTGGTTTAATAAGAGCTACACGCGGAGTATTCTTAATAGTGAAAAAATCCGAAAAAGGCTTGATGCTATTGACATTCACTCTTATTGCCTGCCTGCTCCTTTGCCTCTAAAATTCTTAAATGAACGAGTAGCTTTTACGAAAAGATTTGCAAAGTGGATGCAGAAAAAATATCCGGATGTGCCAATAAATATGAGCGAATGGTGCCACATGCAAGGCGGCAGAGATAAAAGCATAAATTCTGCTCTTGTTATGGCGAATGTAATGTATGAAGACATTTCAATTTTGAATGTTATTTCATGGCAGCACTGGATTGCCGTTTCAGAGGTAGATTATTGCGACGGACTTATTTATATAAATCTTGATGATAAAACTTTTGAAATGACAAAAAGATATTATGCAACGGGTAACTTTTCAAAGTACATAAAAAAAGGCGCTGTAAGAATCAATGTAACATGTGAAGATCCGGAGCTGAAAATTCTTGCCTTTGAGCAGGGAGAAGAAACTGTTGTTGTAATAATAAATGATTCTGAAAAAGAAAAATCGCTTGATGTGCCTGATGACAAAAAGCTAATCAAAACCGCTGTTACAGACAGTGAAAATAATCTTGAAGAATACATTCAAGATACAAATACAATTAAAATCACTCCAAAATCTATAACAACCGCCATTTTGCGTTAAGGTGATATTATGCTTTCAAAAATAAAAAACATTTTTTCGGGCTTTAAGGCCCACTGGCTTACCCCTGCAAAGGGCAGATACATGAGCTACAAAGAAATTACATCTTTTTCCGTGGGCAGTATTGGCCTTCGCCTTATCATTTACTGCGTAGGCAATATGATAATTTCCGTTGGCAACACCCTCATAGGCAACACTATAGGTATTGACCCCGGTGCTATTTATGTAATTTACATTATAAGTATTCTCTCGGGCTTTCCACTTACTGCACTTCGTGCAAAAATGATTGATAACACCCGCAGCATGAAGGGTAAATATCGCCCCTACATTCTCACTATGGGTCTACCTACCGTAATTCTTGCCATCGGATTTGTTTGGATGCCTTACGAGCGTATGAGCCTTATGGCAAAATGCATTACGGTGCTTCTTTACAATATCGGTTTTCAGTTCTTTTACAATTTCTTAACCGATGCCAACGACAGCCTTATAAATGTTCTTTCTCCAAATACAATTGAACGCTCGGATGTGCTGTCCGTAAAGAATATTGTTGAAAATATTTCCCCATCTATTGTAACTATTTTACTTCCCATTTTCGCAAAGCTCATAACAAAAGATAACACTCTTTACGATATAAGAATTTACAGGTATCTTTATCCTCCCATGCTTTTAATCAGCTTTTTCATTTCAATGCTTGTATATGTGAATGTGGAAGAAAAGGTTGTGCAGGCGAAAACTCACGTTATTCGCCTTAAATTCTGGGATGCTTTCAGAGCTATAGCGCAAAATAAATATTTCTGGGTTATTTCCCTTGCAGGCTGGATCGGTTTCCTTGAAAGCTCTTTCAGCAGTATACTCGGCTGGATGTATAACTACCAAGGCGCCTGCACTCCGGCACAGTATTCCATTATCACCGCCATAGCGGGCAATGCATCTTTTTGGCCCAATGTTGTAGCACCCATATTAATAAGAAAATACGGCAAAAAGAAGCTCCTTGTAGCTACAAATATTCTTAATATTTGCTTTATTGCCCTTATGCTTCCCATCGTAAAGCAAACAGGCTCTCATTGGATTATTTGGCTTCTTCTCGGCTGCGTATTTGTAAATCAGTTTATGACCTCTCTCGGCCATTTGTTAAATCCCAGTATTCAGGCGGATATAAGAGATTATCAGCAATATAAAACCGGTGAAAGAATTGACGGTATGTTTGCGGCTGTGGGGCTTATCGGCAGCGTTATTACCCTTTTAACAAGCTCCGTATTGCCTACAATTTACGAAAAGGCAGGCCTTAACCAAGATGTTGCCGTATCTCTCGGATATGACGGTTCAAACGTTTATGATGTGCTTTTCAATGCGGATTATTTTGTAAAAATTTCAAGTGTGCTTGTAATAGCTTCTATCGTTGGCGCAACCCTTAATGTTATACCATTCTTCTTTTATGATTTAACAGAGGCGAAGCAAAAAGCCATGGTTAAGGTGCTTAAATTAAGAGCGGTATTTGAGGATTTGGGAAACGGTGTTGTTAAAGATGAGGCAATCGTTGAAGCTGCCGAAATATTGAAAGAATCCGAAGAGTATTCAAACCGTGTTCCCGTGGAAATATCCAAAGACGGTATGAGAAAAGCCAAAAAGCAAAGCAAAGAAGAATATAAAAAAGCAAAGGCAGATTATAAAAATAATCTTATTGAAAACGAAAAGATTGAAACTGCACGCCTTGTTAATGCAGAGCTTAATCGCTTTAACACTCCCGAGGGCATAGCGGATTTGGAACTTGCCAAATCCATAAACGATGCCGGGCTTGACGGCTTTATGAGCGTTATAACTTTCACAAAAGATGATGTTCACTCCATGCCCATTGACACACCCGAACATAAAGAACGCAAGAAAGATATGTCTCGCTTATTAGGTGATGTTAAAACTTCCCAAAAAGCAATTGCAAAGTATTTCCCCAATGGAATTGTGCCTTTTGACAGCTCCGTTTTTGATGAGCTTTTCAAGAGCGAGGATGAAGCCGAGCTTGAGAAAAATAAAATTTTATCTCAAATCAAAGCAGCTAAAAACGAAAAGAACAGCTCCGAAGAAGCTGCTCTTAAAACTAAGCTTAAAGCCGTGATGGCGCAAAATAAAGAAATCAGTGCTAAAATCAAGAAGGCAACTAATGATAATTCCGTTTATTACAGAGCAGCAAAGCCTTACCTTGATGCCGTGAAGCTTATAAAACAAAGCGAAAACTATGCAAATCTTCAAAAGATATTTGACCTTGCGGCAACATCAAAAGAAAACCTTGAAAAAAGAGAAGAGGAAGTTACTTCTTTCAATTAACAGCTGATTAAAAAACGGTCACTCTTTTGAGTGACCGTTTTAGCTTTATGTTAGCCCACCGTCTACAGTGATAACCTGAGAGGTGGTGTAAGATGAATCATCACTTGCAAGGAAGGAAACAACCCCGGCAATTTCTTCCGGTAAGCCGAATCTTTCCATGGGAATTTCTTTTGCAAAATCCTCTTTTTCTTCTTCGGTGAGCATGTCATTCATTTTTGTGCTTATAGCTCCCGGAGCTATGCAATTCACCTGAATGTTGCTTGGGGCAAGCTCCCTGCCAAGGGCTTTTGTAAGGCCGATAACAGCCGCTTTTGTGGCAGAATAAACAACCTCGCAGGAGGCTCCGAAAGTGCCCCACATAGAAGAAATGTTGATTATTTTACCTTTGTGGTGCTTTAACATAAGAGGAACACAGGCACGGCAGGTGTTAAATACACCCTTGAAATTAACGGAGCAAAGTTTTTCAAAATCCTCATCCGTGGTGCGGTTAAAAAGCTTTTGAAGAGCAATTCCGGCACAGTTTACAAGAGCAAAGAAATCTCCGAATTCTTTTGTCGCTTCTTCGATTACTTTGTTTACCTCCTCGGAATTTGAAACATCAAGCTGATAGATACGGCATTTTTTACCGAGAAGTTCAATGTGATTCTTCAGTTTTTCGGCCCCTTGCTTATCTGAATTGTAAGTTGCAGCCACATCAAAGCCATCCTCGGCAAGTCTTATTGCAACAGCGCTCCCGATGCCACCGGAAGCGCCTGTGATAAATACTGATTTATTCATATTAAAAGAGTGAGGATACAGCGTCTGAATCCATAATGTTTGTCATATTAAGGTAACCCGTAGGTGCAGTGAACTTTGAAGTGTCGGCTGTCATTGTAATTTGAGTATATTCTATAATAGAAATATTTCCGTCGCTGTCAATTGCTTCAACACGCTTAATTTCATCGTTAAGATAGTAATACTTAATTGTGGAGCCGTCATCTTCATAAACATCTACATCGTATGTGGTGCCGTTAACATCAACCTCGCCGCTTTCAACATAAGTTGCTGTGGATTCTTGGCTTGTTGCAAGCTCCATTTCGTCAACGATTGAGGTGTAAGTATCCTGAGGTACTTCCATATATGCCTTAAGGCTGGTCATATAGATAGTGCATTTTTTATCTTTCAATAAAATAGTCATCGGAAGAGCACTGCCGTTGCTTACGGGAAGTTTGGTTTCAATATATGCATCACTGCCGTTTTTCATCATTGTAATGTTAACGGTAGTAGACTCTCCGTCAGTTGAAATTGATTTAAGAGTCATTTTTATTGTATATTGCTCTGCATCGGCAAGCTTACTGAAGAATGTTTTTTGATCACCGTGAACGGGGTTGCCGTCGCTGTCTGTCTTAACGGTGACTTCGGTCATATCTTTCGTATCAATAGCTTCATCGGCTATACCGAGAACAGCATCGTTCTTTTCAAAATATTCGTCCTCTTTTGCCGGGTCGGTAATGGAATTAACAAATTCCTGCATTTCTTCGGAAAGAGTGGTTGAAACATCCTCCGATGTATCTGCTAAACTGTTTGAGTCTGAATAAGTTTCACCTTCACCGTCTACTTCAACACTGTTATCAAGCTTTCTGCAAGCGCAAAGGCCGAATAAAACTGCGAACATAAGTGTAATGGCAATAATACTTTTTATCTTCATAAGACAAATCTCCCTCATAAAATCCTATTGCTAATATATAGGATACAGATTTTTTTACCGTAAATCAAGTATAAATTTATAAAATCGGGGGGCTAAATTGTAAAGTTATTGTTAATGAATTGTAACAGGGAGGCTTGAAAATTATAAAAACACTTGAAAAATGCCCTTTAATGAAGTATAATACACATCGGATTTGCTGATATGGCTCAGTTGGTAGAGCAGCTCATTCGTAATGAGCAGGCCGTCGGTTCGAGTCCGACTATCAGCTCCACTTGCCTTGACTTTTACTTTGTAAGGGCCAAGGCTTTTTTAGTTAGTAATGAGGAATGATGTCGCAGAGCACTTCGGAAATGTGAAATGTGGAACGGCCCTTCGGGAATGTGGAATGGGGAACAATCCTTCGGAAATGTGGAATGTGGAATGTGAAATGTGGAATGAAGGGGATTTTGCCGTGCAAAATCCGAACATAAACAAGCTTGCGCAGCAAGCAATTCCTTAATTGGCCCCTTTGTGTAAAGGGGCCACGTGAGGTTGTCGCTTTGCGACGATTGTATTAGACAACCTCTCCACCACCTACGGTGGTCCCCCTCTCCTTACACAGGAGAGGCGAAACCGCTCTCTGTCAGTTCCCACAAAATTATACAATCGGATTTTTCTTTGAAAAATCCCCGACATTACTCATTACTCATTGTCGCTCTGCGACTCCCTTCTGCATTGAGCAAAATAACTTATTTCTAAATACGAATATTTGTGCTTAATTGCCAAAAGAAGATAGCTTGCTTTGTGCAAGATGTATAGCAAGATTGCCTGTTCACAAAATGTTCACAAAATATTTACAGATAATTAAAAAGCGTGTGAGGGGAATGCAACAACATTTCTTTATAAATGAAAGCGTAGATAAGTGTGCGGCAGGCACACAAAACTTTATGGAGGTGTCTATTATGACGAAGTCAAAACGAATAATCGCTTTGGTTATGGCATTCATAATGGCAATGGGTTTCTTTACTACCGCTTTTGCCAGAACGGCCGATCCTGACGATTATAAGTCACACCCGGAAAACCATTTGAATACCATCAACAAAATTTCTATTACTGCCGAGGAGGGTGCAACCCAAATTCTCGACAAGCTTGATGACGTTCTTAAAGAGGCAAATATCAGTTACAAGGATCAAATAGTGGCAGAAAGCGGATCTTTGTATCAACTTGGCATTACAGTTGACCTCACAAGCATAGATAATGTCCTCCGCGTTATATATAACGCTGTTAGAGGCCTTAAGGGAGAAGATTCCACTTGCTTTAGTAATGTCGTGTCAATTGCTAAGGTTTTGGGGATGAGCGTTAAAGGTGCTGCTTCGGATATCCTCAAATATATTGATACAGGAGATATTAAGAGTCTTGATGTTTCTTCACTCGGTGACCAAAACTCCACTTCAAGAAAATGCAGAAACTGGCCTGTAAAGTCAGATGTAGTAGGCTCATCTGATATTGAAGTTTTGGCAATGATTACTCAGTTCCTTTCCGATAACAAAGGAATCCTCAAAAAGGTAGCTACCAGTTCTCTTGACTTAGGTACCTTTGACAGCACAATTAAAGGTATTAACGATACCATTAAATCCGTTCTTACTGACTTCACAGGCTTCCTTTCGGATACTCTTTACGGTGTACTTTGGGATAAGGACGCAGATGCAGCCCCCGATGGTTTCAGCTATGATACCTACATTCAAAAGCTTGTTAACTGGGCTTTAATTGAAGGCACCGGCGAAGCTTCGGATAATGGCGGTAAATCCGTTCTCGGCGCAGACTTCAGCGCTCTTCTTCCCGATATGGCAACAAGCGGAAACGGTAAAGGCGCCAGCATTTCGGATCAGTCCGTTTACGGCCTTGTAAATAACGCAATTC
>CAVJRM010000018.1:0-40674 GCA_963652165.1 bacterium
CACTCGCCGTAAGGCGAATTTCACAAATCCGTAAGGATTTATTTCACTGAAAACAGGGCGGTGGGGGGATTGCAATAAGGATGTAAAAGCAGACTGGGGGATTGCCGTTTGCTTTGCAAACAATGTGCTGCGCACATTACAACCTCTCAGTTTTTGAACGCTCAAAAAGGCGAGCGTTCAAAAACAGCTCCCCTTACACAGGGGAGCTGTTTTTGCTCTCATTTAGCTCATTGTAATTATTAGTTTTTTACTATCATTTACATCTGCTTTTCATTGGTCATTGCTAATTGATCGGTCCTTGTTCTTCTATGATTTCATTAAGTGTTCTCCAGCCGAGCTGGGCACATTTTACCCTTGCGGGCATAAGAGAAACATTTTGAAGGGCGGCAGCTTCATCAAGGCTTTCAATTTCTTCTTCACTTGCTTCGCCTTTAATCATTCTGAGAAAAATATCTGCCGTTTTCTTTGCTTCCTCTTCGGTTTTGCCTATTATTAAATCCAGCATCATATCCGCAGAGGCTTGGGATATTGCACAGCCTGAGCCGTTATAAGAGCCGTCTGTGATAATTCCGTTTTCAATTTTTAATTGAAGGTTTATATCATCCCCACAGCTGGGGTTTACACCTCTGAGCACAACGGAGGGGCTGACTGTATCATGTTTATGAGTGGGGTGAAGGTTATGCTCATTAACTATTTCCCTGTACATTTGTTTAAGATCCATAACCCATTTCCTCTCTGACTTTTGAAAGATATTTTACAAAACGATAAACTTCATCTTCTGTATTGTAAAAATACATACTTGCACGGCAGGTTGAGCCCATTGGAACGCCCATGGCCTTCATAAGAGGCTGAGCGCAGTGATGGCCTGCTCTAACACAAATATGATCCGCATCAAGCACAGATGCTACGTCGTGAGGGTGGCAGCCCTCCACATTGAATGTAACAATTCCGCAGTGAAGTTCAGGATTTTTTGAGCCGTATATTTCTATATGAGAAATTTTGCTCATTTCTTCCATCAAGACTGCGGTTAATTTTTTCTCTTGATTCTCAATGAAATCAAAGCCTACACTGTTTATATAATCTATTGCAGAGGCCAAACCTACGGCGCCGGCGGCATTTACCGTGCCTGCCTCAAATTTATGGGGAAGCTCTGCAAAAGTGGCGCTTTCCCTTGTAACATACTCAATCATTTCTCCGCCTGTTAGAAATGGAGGCATATTTTGAAGAAGTTCTTTTTTGCCGTAAAGCACGCCTATTCCCATAGGGGCAAGAAGCTTATGACCGGAGAATACGAAGAAATCCGCATCCAAATCAGTAACATTTACTCTTGTATGGGGAGCTGCCTGAGCGCCATCCACCACAATTACAGCACCGTTTTTATGGGCAAGCTCTGCAATATGCTTTATGGGTTTCGGCTGACCGAGAACATTTGAAACCTCTGCAACGGCAACAAGTTTCGTTTTTGAATTTATCTTTTTTAATTCTTCTTCGGAAACTGAACCGTCTTTTTCGATTTCAAGCCAAACTATTTTGGCATTTTTTTGTTTTGCAACCATTTGCCAGGGGAGAATATTGCTGTGATGCTCGGAAACGGCTATGGCTATTTCGTCCCCCTCGTTCACATTTGAAAGCCCCCAGCTGTATGCTATTAAATTTAAAGATTCTGTTGCGTTTCTTGTAAATACTATTTCGCAAGGATTCCCCGCGCCTATGAATTTTGCCGTTTTTTCACGGGCATTTTCATAAGCTTCTGTTGCTTTGACGCTCCACTCATAAAGACCTCTGAGAGGGTTTGCGTTTTCGGTTTTATAGAAGTTGTTTATCGCTTCCATAACCTGAATCGGTCTTTGAGTTGTGGCGGCATTGTCAAAGTATATATAATCTCTGTTTTGAAGTATGGGAAAATCCTTTATAAAATCATTCATCTGTGCTAAATGTCTCCTTAACAAATGCACTTATCCTGTGCACTGTTTTTTCGTCGGGAATTAAATTTGCTATGCTGAGGAGTCTGCCTCTTGTCATAAGCATTTCCGCTTCTTTTTTGGCGATTCCTCTTGTGCCCATATAGAAAAGAACTTCTTTTGAAAGGTTGCCTACTGTGGCGCCGTGATGGCCTGCAACCTCTTCTTCCTCTGTAAGTATAACGGGCACGGTTTTATTTATTGCGCCGGGGTCAAGCAAAAGCACATCCTCTTGCTCCTCGCCCACAGAGCCTTTTGAGCCTTTACGGAAGTCAATGGTGCCTCTGAAAACCTTTTTTGCGTTGTCTTTAAGAGAGCCTCTTACATTTATTTTGCTCTCTGTTTTTGTGCCACGCTGGCAAGCAATATAGTTAAGGTCAATAAGGTGGTCATAATCCGCCATATAGCCTGTATCAACATTGAATTTGCTTTTTGAGCCTGTTTGATCGGCATAACAGCCGGCATAAATTTTTGCGCCGCCGAGAGCCATTTGAGTAAAATCAAATTCGGCTTTTTCACCGAGAAGGGCAGCCGTATCATCCATAAGCACAAATTTGCTGCCTAAAAGATGTACTTTCACAAGGTGGATTTTTGCACTTTCTTCAAGTATTACCTTTGTTTCGTAAGCACCGTTGCCATAGGCATCAAGCTCTGATGACTCCGTGATTATAAAAGTGGCTGAGGAGCCTTTTTTGGCGTAAATTACCTGCTGTGACGCGGCTTTTGCACCGGAGCCGAAATCCCAACGCAAAATAATGGGTTTTTCAACTTTTTGATTTTCTTCAACAGTATATACATCTGTTTCGAGAGCAAGTTCTGATATATAATCCGTGAAATCTTTGCCAAGGCCTGTTGCAAAATCCTGCTCCTGATAAATAGCTCTTTTTGCTGCAATATATGCTTCTCTCCTTATTCCGCCGGAAAAAGAATCCGAAAAGGCAAGAGCCTTAGGCGAGGGGAGAGTTTCCTTTTTTACCTGATCGGTGTTAAACTCCGAGTAAATAGCTTCTTTATCTGCTTTAGGTAAATCATCAAGATTTATTATTGCTTTGTTTACCCCCAGCCTATTCCAAGTAAGGGAGGGAAGTCGGTTTACTGAAATTACATTAGGTGTTGTCATCAGCTCATGCTCCCTTCCATTTCAAGTTTTATTAAATTATTCATTTCCGCTGCATATTCAAGGGGCAATTCCTTGCTTATGGGGTTTGCAAAGCCGGATACAATCATGGCACGGGCTTCGTTTTCCGGAATGCCGCGGCTCATAAGATAGAAAACCGCTTCATCGGAAATTCTGCCGATTTTTGCCTCGTGACCTATATCGCAGTCATCTGTTCTGACATCCATTTCCGGAATTGTATCGGACCTTGAAATATCGTCAAGCATAAGGGATGAGCAGTCAACGGAAGATTTTGCTTTTTTGGCGCTTGGCATAACCTCTATAGCACTTCTGAATGTGCCGATGCCACCGTCTTTTGAAAGAGATTTGGTGGTGATAAGTGAAGAGGTGCTTTCACCGATATGCACCATACGGCAACCGGTGTCAAGGTCTTGACCTTTACCCGAAAATGTTATGCCCGTATATTCACAATCTGCATTTTTCCCTTTAAGAATTGTAGTAGGGTAGAGATAGCTTACATGAGAGCCGAAAGAGCCGGAAACCCACTCCATTCTTGCGCCTTCTTCAACAAGAGCACGCTTTGTGTTAAGGTTATACATATTCTTGGACCAGTTTTCAATGGTTGAATAACGGAGCCTTGCGCCCTTCTTTACATAAAGCTCAACACAGCCTGCGTGAAGATTTGCCACATTCCATTTAGGCGCGGAGCAGCCCTCGATAAAATGAAGGTCAGCACCTTCGTCAACAATTATGAGGGTGTGCTCAAATTGGCCTGCGCCCTTGGTATTTAATCTGAAATAGGACTGAAGAGGTGCTTCAACTTTAACTCCCTTTGGAACATATACGAAAGAACCGCCGGACCAAACCGCACCGTGAAGAGCGGCAAATTTATGGTCTGTGGGAGGCACGAGCTTCATAAAATACTCTTTTACCATATCGGCATATTCGCCATTAAGAGCACTTTCCAAATCAGAATAAATTACGCCTTGCTTTGCCACTAAATCTTGTAAATTATGATAAACAAGCTCTGAATCATACTGAGCGCCTACGCCGGCAAGATATTCGTGCTCCGCTTTGGGAATGCCCAATTTATCAAAAGCGGATTTAATATTTTCTGGCACTTCTTCCCAAGTGCCTTTCATTTCGGTGTTTGGGCGAACATAGGTAACAATGTTGTCCATATTAAGCCCGTCAATAGGCGGGCCCCACTCGGGAACTTTCATTTTATTGTAAAGCTCAAGAGATTTGAGCCTGAATTCATGCATCCATTCCGGATCGTGTTTTTCTTTGGAGATGGTATCAACTATTTCGGTGGTTAAGCCTTCATTAACGCGCCAAAATTCTGTTTCTTCGTCCCTGAAATCATACATGGAACGGTCTGTTCCTTCAAGATATGCGTTAATATCATCTTTGCTGTTATCGATTGCAGGATCAAAATGAATTGCACTGTTATTTGCAGCATCACTCATTTCCTTTTGCAACCTCCTGAATATATTGTTCAAAACCGTTTTTATTTATCTCTTCTATAAGCTCCGGGCCGCCTGTTGCCACAAGAGAGCCTTTAACAATAATGTGAGTATAATCCACATTAAGAGCTTCAAGAATCTTTGCATTGTGTGTGATGATGATAAGAGCACCATCGGAATTTTTGTGATATTCCTGAATGCCTTTTGAAACCGTACGAACAGCATCCACATCAAGGCCGGAGTCTGTTTCATCAAGAATACAAAGCTTGGGGTTAAGCATAAGCATTTGCAAAATTTCCGCTTTTTTCTTTTCACCGCCGGAAAATCCTACATTAAGGTCACGGTCAGCATAGGAAGCGTCCATTTCAAGAAGCTCCATCTTTTCTTCAAGCTCTTTCTTAAACTGCATAATTTTAATGGGCTTGCCCGTCTGCTGCCTAATGGCGTTCCTTATAAAACTTTCAAGAGAAAGGCCGGGAACCTCAAGAGGATTTTGGAAAGACATAAACATTCCAAGCTTTGCTCTTTTATCCGCAGAAACTTTGGTTATATCTTGGCCGTCAAATATAATACTGCCTGAGGTTACCTCATAAACGGGGTTGCCCATAACGGTATTGCCGAGGGTTGATTTGCCGGCGCCGTTCGGCCCCATTAAAACATGAGTTTCACCTTTGCCGACACTTAGATTTATATTGTGGAGTATTTCTCCATCTTCTATACCGGCAGATAAATTTTTTATCTGCAATAACGAGTTTTGCATACAGAAGACCCTTTCATAACGAGAATTATATAAAAATTGAAATCGTTGACTAATGTCAAAATTATCTTGGACATAAGCATACAGCATAACTATATCATAAATAAAAAGAATACTCAATAATTTATTTTAAGTTTTTAAGAAAAAATTCAATATTTAAAGTTCAGCGCAAAAACTCTTGTAATATTATTTGTAAAGTGATATTATAAGCACAATTAAAATGGATAAGTATTAGTTTCATGAAAGAAGATGAATTCGTGATAGTAAGAAAAGACCCTTTTATTTCCAATGAAGAACTTAAAGAGGCTCTTGCCAAATCAATAGAGGGTAAAAATCTTAAAAAAGTTTTACTTCTTCCTCCCGATTACACAAGAATGTATTCCGGCGCAGGTAAAATCGTGGCGGCTTATTATGACATGCTTAAAGATACCTGCGATGTTGATATTATGCCTGCCCTCGGCACCCATGACCCTATGACAAAAGAAGAATGCCTTGCGTTTTTCGGCGAGGGCGTTCCCTTTGAAAAGCTGATTGTGCATAATTGGCGCAGGGATGTTGTAAAAATCGGTGAAGTTCCCGCAGAATATGTATCCGAAGTTTCGGAAGGCCTTGTAAATTCAAAAATTGATGTTGAAGTCAATAAAAGACTCCTTGATAAAAGTTACGATTTAATTATTTCAATCGGTCAGGTTGTTCCCCACGAGGTTGTGGGAATGGCTAACTATTCAAAAAACATATTTGTAGGCTGTGGCGGAAGCAGTATGATAAATTCCTCTCACATGCTTGGAGCATTCTATGGCATGGAAAGAATTATGGGCAAGGATTTTTCGCCTGTTCGCAAAGTTTTTGACTATGCTCAGGAGCATTATCTTAAAGAGCTTCCTTTGCTCTATGTGCTTACCGTTACCACCAATAAGGGCGACGAAACATATATTCACGGTATGTTTATCGGTGAAAAGAGAGATATGTTTGAGCAGGCTGTTGCCTTAAGCCAAGAAATAAACCTTTGCCATGTTAAAGAGCCTTTTAAGAAGGTTGTTGTTTACCTTGACCCAAGAGAGTTTAAGAGCACATGGCTGGGAAATAAAGCAATATACAGAACAAGAATGGCAATTGCCGACGGTGGCGAGCTTATAATTCTTGCACCGGGTGTTAAAAAATTCGGTGAAGACGGGGCAGTGGATAAACTCATCCGTAAATACGGCTATGTTGGCAGAGAAAAGGTATTGAAACTCACAGAAGAAAACCAAGACCTTAAAGATAATTTATCCGTTGCCGCTCACCTTATTCACGGCTCATCCGACGGTAGATTTAAGATTACATATTGTACAAAACTTGTTACCGAGGAAGAAGTCAGAGGGGTTGCATTTAATTATGTTCCATACGATGAGGCTGCTAAAAAGTATAATCCCGAAGTTTTAACAGACGGATTCCATACAATAGACGGTGAAGAAATTTTCTACATAAGCAATCCCGCTTTGGGGCTTTGGACAGTTGATTAAAATGGAAAAATACATAGATTTACACACTCATTCCTGTAAATCCGACGGTTCCATGGAGCCGGCACAGGTTGTGAGAGAAGCAAAAAAAGCAGGGCTTGCGGCAATGGCCCTTTCAGACCATGATACTGTTGATGGCGTTTTTGAGGCAATGGAGGAAGGAAAGAAAATCGGCGTTGAGGTTGTTCCGGCTGTTGAATTTTCGGTAAAAAGCAAAACGCAAAATCATATAATCGCCCTTTATCCGGATATTCAAAATGAAGAGTTTTTAAGCTTTCTTGAAGATTTGAAAAAAACAAGAGCAAGCCGAAACGAAGAAACCATAAGATTATTTGAAAAGTTAGGCGTTCATATAACTCTTGATGAGGTTAAAGAAATAGCCGGAGGCAAGGTAATCGGAAGAGCCCACTTCGGAAAGCTTCTCGTAAATAAAGGCATAACAAAAAGCGTAAAAGAGAGCTTTGAAAAATATTTAGGCACAGGCGGCCCTGCATATACGGGCAGCGGACACCCCTCGGCAGAGGAAACCATTGAAAAAATCAAAAAAGCCGGCGGCCTTTCATTTATGGCCCACCTTAACCAAACAAGGCTTGATGATGAAGAACTTAAAGAGCTACTCAAGCAGCTCAAAGAATGTGGGCTTGACGGCATTGAAGGTTACTACACAGAATACACCCCAGGGATGGAAGTAAAATACAGAGCTATGGCAAAAGAAATGAATCTTATGCTGTCCGGCGGCTCGGATTTCCACGGCACAATGAAGCCTCACATTAGTATTGGTGTAGGCACGGGAAATTTAAGAATACCTTATTCGGTACTTGAAAAGATAAAAGAAGCAAAGGAGAATATATAGTTATGAAAAAATCAGACATCGGCCTTATCGGCCTTGCGGTTATGGGCGAAAACCTTGTTATGAATATGGAAAGCAAGGGCTTTACCGTATCCGTATACAACAGAACAGCAGAAAAAGTTACAAAGTTTATAAACGGAAGAGCAAAGGGTAAAAATATTGTTGGCACTTATTCACTTGAAGAGCTTGTTGAATCCCTTGAAAAGCCCCGCAAGGTTATGATGATGATAAAAGCCGGCTCATCTGTTGACGAAATGATTGAAAAACTTATCCCCTTA
Source organism: bacterium (assembly GCA_963652165.1). GTDB lineage: Bacteria > Bacillota > Clostridia > Oscillospirales > Acutalibacteraceae > CAG-177. Next base: position 7,929 of record CAVJRM010000018.1, read on the forward strand.
CTTGATGAGGGTGATATAATCATTGACGGCGGTAACAGCCATTTCCCCGACACCGCAAGAAGAACGGAATATGTTGAAAAAAGAGGACTTCTTTACATCGGCACAGGCGTATCAGGGGGTGAAGAAGGCGCCCTTAAAGGCCCAAGTATGATGCCCGGCGGCTCTGCTGCCGCATGGGAAAGCGTTAAGCCCATCTTCCAGGCTATTTGCGCAAAGGTTGAGGATGGCACTCCCTGCTGTGATTGGGTTGGTGAAAACGGTGCAGGCCACTTTGTAAAGATGGTACATAACGGCATTGAATACGGTGATATGGAGCTTATATGCGAAGCTTACCAGCTTATGAAGAATCTTCTCGGTATGAGCGATGATGAAATGCACGAGGTATTTTCAAAGTGGAATGAGGGCGAGCTTGACAGCTACCTTATTGAAATCACAAGAGATATACTTGCATATAAAGATACAGACGGTTCGCCTATCGTTGAAAAAATTCTTGATACCGCAGGTCAAAAAGGTACAGGCAAGTGGACAGGTATTGCCGCCCTTGATGAAGGTATCCCTCTTACCCTTGTGGTAGAGGCTGTATTTGCCCGTTCTCTTTCGGCTATGAAGGAAGAAAGAGTTGAGGCATCAAAAATCCTTACAGGCCCCAAAGCCGAGTTCAAAGGCGATAAGGCACAATTTATTGAAGATATTGAAAATGCTCTTTTCGCATCAAAAATCGTTTCTTATGCTCAGGGCTACACTCTTATGCGTTCGGCAGCAAAAACTTATGATTGGAACCTCAACTACGGTGGAATTGCTCTTATGTGGAGAGGCGGCTGCATAATCAGAAGTATTTTCCTCGGCAAAATCAAGGATGCTTTTGATAAGAATCCGAATCTTACAAACCTTTTACTTGACCCTTATTTCAAAGAGATTATGGATAAGGCTCAAGACGGCTGGAGAAGAGTTTGCGCCACTGCTATGATGAACGGTATTGCTCTTCCTGCAATGACATCAGCCCTCAGTTATTATGACGGTTACAGATGTGAGAGACTCCCCGCAAATCTTCTTCAGGCACAGCGTGATTATTTCGGTGCTCACACATACGAGAGAGTTGACCACGCAAGAGGAGAATTTTTCCATACTAATTGGACAGGTGAGGGCGGAGATACTGCCGCTACTCAGTATAATGCATAATGGCATCTGTTTAGGGAGGAAAATATAATGGAACTTAAAGTTAAAGATAATTACACTTGGGCATTGGTTGTGCCTACAAGTATGGGTGTTCGTATTTGCCCTGCAGAGGGCCAGACCGTTGCATCAAGCAATTTGTTCAGGATGCAAGCAACCTCTGCCGAAACAAATGTGGCATCTATTTCATCTTATTTAGGGCTTCCCGTAAAAGTGCTTACCACTTTTGTAAAGGACAGCCAAATTGCTTCATTTATTAAGCAAGACCTTCGCTCAAGAGGTATGACATACGAAGGTAAAGATGTAGAAAAGGGCGGCCCTTGGGGTTACCGTCACCAGTTTAATATTGCAGACAGCGGCTACGGCTCAAGAGGGCCGAGAGTTGAAAACGACAGAGCCGGCGAAGTGGGCAGAACCCTTAATATCAACGATTTTGATATAGACAGAATCTTCGGCAAAGAGGGTGTAGGTGTTCTTCACCTTTCGGGCCTTATTGCAGCTCTTTCACCTGATACAGGTAAATTCTGTTTAGAGCTTGCAAGAGCAGCTAAAAAATACGGCACACTCATCTCTTTTGACCTTAACTACAGAGCTACATTTTGGAAGGGCAGAGAGCAGGAGCTCAGCGAGATTTTCTCCGAAATAGCAGGTGCTGCGGACATTCTTGTCGGTAACGAGGAAGATTTCCAGCTTTGCCTCGGAATTAAAGGCCCTGAAGCAGGCGGCAAAGACATAAGCGCAAAAATTGAATCATTCAAAGAGATGATTTCAAGAGTTAAAGAAAAATACTCAAACGCAAAGGTATTTGCCACAACTCTCAGACAGGTTGTTAATGCCAACACTCACCTTTGGGGCGCAATTATGCTTGCAGGGGATGAATGGCAGGTTGTTGAGCCAAGAGAAATTCGTGTGCTTGACCGTATAGGCGGCGGCGATGGATTCGTTGGCGGTTTGCTTTATGCAGTTATAAAAGGCTGGGAAAGCGAAAAATGGATTCAATTCGGCTGGGCAAGCGGCGCTCTTGCCACCACATTCCTTACAGACTATGCACAGCCTGCAGATGAAGATATGATTTGGAGTGTATGGTCAGGCAACGCAAGAGTTAAAAGATAATTAAATTCCTGAATAGAAAAAATAACCAAACCACAAAACAAATTTTATTTTAAAGGGGGATATTCCTTATATGGATTCCGGGCCGGCGTTACAGATAATACCGAAGCTTATACTTTTACTTGTGCTCATAGTGGTAAATGCATTTTTTGCCATGAGCGAAATAGCAATCATTTCTTTGAACGACACAAAGATGAAGCATCTTGCCGATGAGGGAGATAAAAAAGCAAAACAAATTGTGAAGCTTACAGAGAATTCGTCTCGTTTCCTTTCAACCATTCAAATCGGCGTTACCCTTGCGGGATTCCTTACATCCGCATCGGCATCACAGACTTTTTCAACCATGATTACAACTGCTGTTATGGACAGATGGCCAAATGCAAGCAAAGGCCTTGTTTCTGCAATTTCAGTTGTTGCTATCACAATTCTCACATCATATTTTTCTCTTGTTTTAGGTGAGCTTGCTCCCAAAAAGATTGCCATGCAGGCACCTGAAAAAGTTTCTTACAAAGTTGTGGGGATTCTACTCGGCTTTTCAAAAATAACAAATCCTTTCGTAAAATTCCTTGCTCTTTCCACTAACGGAGTAGTTCGTCTTTTCGGCTTTGACCCCAATGCGGACGAAGAAAATGTTACCGAGGAAGAAATTCGTATGATGGTGGATGCAGGTGAAGAAAAGGGCGTTATTGAAAACACTCAAGCCGAAATGATTGACAATATCTTTGAGTTTGATGACCTTGACGCAGGGGATATTATGACTCACAGAACGGAAATGGTTGCCATTGAAGTTACAAAATCTCTTGATGAGGTTGCTGATTTGTGTGTTGAAAACGGATATTCACGAATCCCCGTTTATAAAGATGACCAAGATAACATTGTAGGCGTTCTTTATGCAAAAGATTTGCTCAAATATGTTGGCCACAACATTCCTCAAAAGCTTACTCTTGAAAAGATAATGCGTAAGCCTCTCTATGTTGCGGAAACTCAGGCTTGCTCCGATATATTTAAGTCTATGACGGACAGCCGCACTCAGTTTGCCGTGGTTGTTGATGAATACGGTGGCACGGCGGGTATTGTTACCCTTGAAGACCTTATTGAGTCCATTGTGGGTAATATCAGAGATGAGTATGACGATGACGAAGAGGAAGAAATAGTAAAAATTGATGAAACCACCTTCACCGTTGACGGCACTACAAATATTGATGAGGTTGATGAGCTTGTGGGTGCTGACCTTCCCGAAGGAGATTACGATACCATCGGCGGATTCCTCATTGATGAGCTTGGCTATCTGCCGGATGAAAACACAACCCTCCCCATTACTGTTGAATGGGAGAATCTTCGCTTCACGATTCTCAGCCTTGAGGATAGGCGCCTCGGTGAAATAAAGGTTGAAATATTACCTATTACAGTGGAAGAAAAAGAAAGCGACGAAGATTAAAATCATACACAAATTTAAAGCCCTGCTTCAAAAAGGAGCAGGGCAATTTTTATTCAATATTCTTTTTACTTTTTCTCTTTTTATGAACTTTCTTAATGAGAATTATTACAATTACGATTATGATAACGCCTATGGCAATCATGGGAAGAGAGCTTAAAAACCATATACCGAAGCTTCTCATAGCTTTGCCTAAGGAGTAAAGATTATCGCTGAGCTTGCTTTTAACCTCTGCAAAGAATTCTTCTTTTTCCCCTTCGGTAATTCTTTCAACCTCGTTTACATAAAGCTCTACAGTTGAATAAGAAACCATATTATCATAAGATTTTAAGGTGGATTTGTAGCTGTCAAGTGAGGCGTTCACCTCGCTGAGCCTTTCGTAAACTTTTATGGTATTTTCAACGGTTGATGATTTTTCAAGGATTTCAAGTAGAGCTTTTTGCTCTGTTTCAAGGGCTTTTATGTGGCTTTCGGTGTCAATGTAAGAGGTTGTAATATCATTTACACTTACGGATTTATTTATGATTTTGGCAATATCAGAAACACTGCTCATAAATTTATCAAGGCTTTCTGCGGGAATTCTTAAAGTCAAAGAGGCGTAACGGCTAACATCTTTGTTATTATAGTAATCGTTTTCGTCAATGCTTGAGTTTTCAACATAGCCTTTTAACTCGGTTGTTTTTGCCTCAACCTTTGCAATAAAATCATCAAAAGTTTTAGTTTGAACGGTTAAATTTGCATTCTTTACAAGTTTTCTGCCATCCGATAGTGTGTCTGATGAGGTGGAATCCGACACTGCGGCAGACTTCGCAGTACCTACGCTGTAACCGTAATCCGAGGCTGTGCTGTAATCAGCCGACATTTTATTTGCACTGTCTTTTGATGCTCCACAGCCAAAGAGAGTTAAAGAAATAAAAATAAGAACAATAATTATAGATAAAAATTTTGCCGTTTTTTTCATAACTCATCACTCCTAATATTCTATTTTATTTATGCTTATAGCTTCTGTTAAATCCGTACTAACGGTTACCTCATAGTAAAAATCATCACTCATAAGATGAACTATGTAAAATTCATTGCCGGTCTCGTCTATGTAGCAATCATATACAAAAGAGTTTTCTTTGTTTATCAGCTGCCTGTCATCCTCCGGAATAAAAGCAATCACTTTATCAATGCCTTCATCGGTTAGAGCCATATCTTTATAAGATTCATTTGACTGAGCGGATTTTTCTTCTGTATTATCGCCTATATTGTAGGCTTCATCAGAATAATTCTCTACAGCTGTTTCATTATTTGATGCGGATGAATCCATGCTCACCTTGTTTTGACCTATAATAATCGCCGAAGCTAAGCAAACACAAAGGCAAGCTGCCGCACCGATAATGATTTTTATGATTTTTCTTTTTGGTTTTACTGTGCTTTCACTTTTTGCAATCATACTTTCATCTATGTTGCCTATGGCCTTAAATAAATCCATTTCAGTCATCTGTCAGGCCCTCTTTCACAAGATATGTTTTTAATTTTTGACGGGTGCGTGATAAAATTTTCAGCACATTATCGTCTTTAAGAGAAAATCTTTCTCCGATGGTTTCGGTGCTTTCGGCAAAGAAATATCGGCGTATAAATATACTTCTTTCTCTTTCGGGTAGATTTTTGAGAAAATCGTTTATTTCTTTTTCAAGAGCTTTTGCGTCAGCCTCTTTTTCCGCAGAGCTTGTGCCTACACATTCGCTAAGCTCTTCAAGGGCTACCGTAACACCGAAATTCCTCTTTTTTGCTTTTTCGTAATTAAAACGATTTAATGCAAGATTGCGGGTGATTTTTGAGAGAAATGCAGAGAAAATTTTAGGGCGTGTAGGTGGAATAACATTCCAAGCCCTCAGCCATGTGTCGTTAACACATTCTTCACTGTCCTGCTGATTTGCTAAAATATTATTTGCTGTTTTGAAACAATAAGCACCGTATTTTGCATCTGTTTCTTTTATTGCTTGCTCATCCCTTGCAAAATATAGTTCTATAATTTTTTCGTCTTGCAATAAATCACCCCCTGCCTAAAGGCCTTTCACTTATAAAGACAGCAAAAATTCAATTTCCTGACAAATTTTTTCTAAAAAAGTATATCATACCTAAAATAATAAAGCAATTACCGTAAAAAAATACGGTGCAAGCTCATTGAACTTACACCGTACCGAATAATTATTTATTTAATTATTTCTTAACATTGAATGCTGCCATACCGGGATAAACAGCGCTGTTGCCAAGGTCTTCTTCAATTCTGAGAAGCTGATTGTACTTAGCAACTCTTTCACTTCTGCTGGGAGCACCTGTCTTAATCTGGCAAGTGTTAAGAGCAACTGCAAGGTCAGCGATAGTTGTATCTGCTGTTTCACCGCTTCTGTGTGAAGAAATTGCGGTGTAGCCTGCTTTGTGAGCCATCTTAATAGCTTCAAGAGTTTCGGAAACAGAACCGATCTGGTTAAGCTTAATAAGAATGGAGTTACCACAGCCAAGGCTGATACCCTTTGCAAGTCTTTCTGTGTTGGTTACAAAGAGGTCGTCGCCAACGAGCTGAACTTTGCCACCGAGCTTAGCGGTGAGCTTCTGCCAGCCTTCCCAGTCCTCTTCATCAAGAGCGTCCTCAATGGAGATGATAGGATACTTGTCAACGATGCTTTCCCAGTGAGCGATAAGCTCATCGGATGTAAAGTCTTTGCCTGATTTGGGCTGATGATAATAGCCTTTGCCTTTTTCACTCTTCCACTCTGATGAAGCAGCGTCCATAGCAATCATGAAATCCTTGCCGGGTTCATAGCCTGCAGCTTTAACAGCTTCAAGGATAGTTTCAATTGTTTCTTCATCGCTTGAAAGGTTAGGTGCAAAACCGCCTTCATCACCAACGGATGTAGCAAGACCCTTGCTCTTAAGAATCTTAGCAAGTGCATGGAAAACTTCTGCGCACCAACGAAGAGCTTCTTTGAAAGAGGGAGCGCCAACAGGCATAATCATGAATTCCTGTGTATCAACGGTATTTGTTGCATGAGCACCACCGTTAAGGATGTTCATCATAGGAACGGGAAGTTTGTTGCCCTGAACACCACCGAGGAATCTGTAAAGGGGAATACCAAGAGATGTAGCTGCTGCTCTTGCTGCTGCGATTGAAACTGCAAGAATAGCGTTTGCACCGAGTTTTGATTTATCTTTTGTGCCATCAGCATCAATCATTGCCTTATCAACTGCATAGGTATCAAGTGCATCAATGCCTGTAACAGCCTTAACGATAACTGTGTTGATGTTTTCAACTGCTTTTGTAACGCCTTTGCCAAGGTATCTTGACTTGTCACCGTCACGAAGCTCAAGAGCTTCAAATTCGCCGGTTGATGCGCCGCTGGGAGCTGTGCCTCTTGCAACTGTGCCGTCAGCAAGTGTAACTTCAGCTTCTACAGTGGGATTTCCTCTGGAGTCAAGGATTTCTCTGCCGTAAACTTTTACGATTTCTGTTTTGCTCATAAATAGACATCTCCTTAAAATTTTATACATCCATATAAGGATTTCGTACAGTGGCTATTGTAATCAAAAAGAACGAAAAAATCAATACTTTTTGCGATTATTCACAAATGTTTTTATCTTATTTGTGAAATTTGCACAGACAATCAGATTATTTATCTGCTTTTTTGGCTTTTTTATTTGCTCTTGAAGCCTTCAAATCATCATACCAAAGGTCTTTATAGATAACTGCCGCACCTATAATAGATGCAACGATAGTTACAAACATAAGAATACCTACGCCCGTGGTAGGGGAGAAGATAAGAGTAATGATGCCCACAATAATGGGTGCGAAAGCAAGTTTCCAATGCTTAATGAAGTAGCTTGCGCCTAAAGCACCGAAAAGTGCGGGAAGCACATTGTTAAATGCGGCGCTGAATGTGGGGTTATCTCCCGCCTTGTCAAAAAGGTTTGAGAAAGCAAGCACACCAATGGCTATAACAAGAGTGGCTGTAATGGAAGAAACGGCAATTGAAATAGTGCTTATTACTTCCCCTTCCTCTGTGTTGGGGCGGACCTTAGCATTTTCCATTGCATTAAGACCGCAAGGAAGTTTAAGGTTTGAAATGTTGCCGGTAACGAATGAAAGATATGTGCCGCCTGCACCGAGCATTGGAACATACGTTACAACCTCGATAACTCCGGTAACCCAGTAAAGAGGGATGAGTGTTGCAAGAATTTTGCCTATAACGCTAAGGCTGGGCCAAGCATCAAAAGCGATGGAGATTCCGATGGGTACAATGAACATTACAGCAAGGGCAAGGTAATTCCATACGGCACCCCAAGTGTGAATTTTATCAAAATAATTTTTATTTGAATTTTTCATTATCAAGGCACCTCCTTAAAGTAATGTTTTAAGCTCTTCACCTATGGTGTACCAGGTGAAGCCGGAGATATTTTCCGGTACTGCTTTAGTAAGCAAAATCGCAACACCCATAGCTCCGAACATAGCAAGAGGCATTGTAAAGGGCTCAAATTTCGTAAGAGTGAATTTTTTGCAAAGGAAAGAGAAAATGAGCATTAAAACAATAGCTGCAATGAGTGTGCATATTGAAATAAAGCCGGAGGATTCGGAAACAATCTTAACGGTAGATTCAGCACCTGTTGCATCCGTAACCGTCTCTGATGTAACGGAGCAGCCGTTTATTGCTCTTGCAATAAAAGCGGAAATAATGCCGATAAACGCAGCTGCGGAAACAACATCGCCGAGCTTTGCGGTTTTTTCGTTTTTATTAACGGCACCGCCGATTTTCTTTTGAAGTTTTTTACAAACGATGGGAAGGAAGGTTAAGGGGAACACTGCGCCGAGTGTCATAGCCCAAGCAACAGTAGAGAACTGCTCTGTATCTGTGATTTCTTGGCTGAGAGAACCGCCCAAATTGTTGAGCGCCGTTTCTGCTGCGACGGTTTCGTAAGCAAGGTTGCCTATAACCGTAAGCCTAATCCACGGAAGGACTACGCCGAGAGCTTTTGCAAGCACAAAAACGGTTACAAGTATTGAAATAGCGGGGGCAATGGTAAAAAGTATGCTTGATGTTACGGTATTTACCATAGTTTCTTTCTTTATGCCAAGCTCTTTGCCGTGCTTCCAAGACTTGATAATAAAGAAGAGGGATTGTACCACGATGAATATGATAATTGCAAATGCAACACCATACATGAGTGGGCCTTCTTTAAAGTTTTCCAAGAGTTTACTCCTCCTTTAATTAACATTCCCGTAAATTTTAACATATTATAAATATTCAAGTCAACATTTATAATACAATCAAGCGAAAAATCAATAAAAAAACAATCAACAGCTCTGTTAAAACTGTTGATTGCAAGAATAATTACTGTTCTTTTTTCTTTTTCAAAACGACTGTAACAGCTACCACTGCTACAATTACAACAACACCTACGGCAATGGCGATTATAAGCATATTACGCATATTTTTCATCTGGCCAACTTCCTCTGTTGAGGTTTCTTCGGGAGTTTCGGTGCTTGAAACGGTTGATAATTCTGTTGCGATTATGCTTGTTGATTCTGTTTCAATTTCACTGAGTGTTTCCGTTACCGATTCGGTGGCGGCGGTTGTAGCAACGGAGGTTGATGCTTTAGCTGTTGTAGTTTTAGTTGTGGTGGGCTTAGTGGTAGTCGGCTTAGTAGTAGTCGGTTTGGTGGTTGAGGGCTCTGTTGTGGAGCTTTCGTCTGAACTGTCCGGCTCAGCTGCCTGTGTGGTTGTTTCATCCTCGAGATTTGCAAGCACGGAGCTTATTTCTTCATCTGTTAAATGGCTGAAATCTTCTTTTTTAACAAAATAAGCTTTTTTTGCCTCAAAGTCTGCACCCTTATATGTGCCCTTAACATAATCTGTTTTTTCGGCAACGGCTCTGTACTCTGAATTAATTGTAACCTCTTCACCGTAAGACATATAAACGGAATTTTTGGTATCCATATCATAGAAATACACACCGCCGATATTATTTACAACGGCCGTATAGGGCTCTGTATTGTATTTTTTTGTTATGAGTGCGGCGGAGGCGTTTGCCATAAAGCAAAAGCAAATTGAAAATGCAAAAAGCAGGCTGAGTAATTTTTTCATAAGTGTACCTCTTTAATGTAAGTGGTTGAAAGTGAGTAGTAAGCAGAACGCCGAAAATCACAACTCACTCAAAATATATTATCACATAAAAATAAGCATTTCAATATAAATATCGGTATTTTTTGCAAGTGAATTAAGCTGCGGTTGGCAACGCTATTGACAAAATAGTCAAAAAACATAGAATGTATACCGATGGAGCTACCATTTACGGTAGGCGGTTACAAGGGGGTGGTTGCAGATGGAATATCTTGTTATGCTTGCAATCATCTTGATTTTTGCTACAGGTTATATATTTGCTATTAAAAAGAAATAACCGCCCAGCATCTACAAACTTGAGCGGAATATTTCTATTTCATTCATAGTGAGGACGTAACCGTCTATCGGTAACTCCATCACCTGCATTTTACCATTATTTAATGATTTGTCAAGTGCTGACAGGTCATTATTTTGACTTCTTAGAAACTTTTAAGGTAAAATCACCGCTCAAATATCAGTAATTTTTTAAACCTAATTTGTTGCAATTATTTCTATATAGGAATAAAAATGCGTATGTGTCAAATTTTGCCCTTATTTTTTGTATCTTTTGCACACTTTACCGTGGTTATTAAATGTGATAAAATTTATTAGTATATTTGTAAAAGAATCTTCCGTAAGTTTTGTCACGGAGAAAAGGAGCAAAGAATGTCATCTTTTATTTCAAACATAAAGGAAAAGCTTTCCGATGTGGTTGTTTATTGGAACAAACCTATTAAGGGAAGATATATGACCTTTAAGGAAATCGGCGCATACAGCTTTGGCGGTATAGGTGCATATTGCATCATTACCCTGGGCACTGCTTGCCTTTTGGCAACCAGCAACACCTTGCTTTCAAGCACCTTGGGTATCGGCCCTACAGATATGTACATAATGTACGTTATAGCCGTGCTTGCAAACATTCCTCTTACGGGTATCAGAGCAAATATCATAGATAACACCCGTAACAAAGCCGGTAAATACAGACCATACATATTAAAAATGGGTATTCCCACGGCAATTATATGTATTGCAATGGTTTGGTTCCCTTATGATAAATTAGAATCCATAGTCGGCACAGGCACGATTTTCGGTGAAGAAAAAGCCTATGTGGCAAAGTGTGCCATCATAATGATTCTTAACCTTCTGCTTCATTTCTTCTACTATTTCTTTTATGATGCTTATGAAAACCTTATCCACGTGCTTTCCCCAAACTCTCAGGAGAGGGCGGATGTTTCATCAATTAAGAGCATAGTTTATTCTTTTGCTCCCACACTTGTAAATCTTATTACTCCCATCATCGCACAAAATATTTTCCATACAAATTCTACCGATATAAGAGTTTATAAGCTCCTGTATCCAATCCTCGGCGTGTTTGGCATAGTTCTCTGTATTATTGTTTATGCTTATACGGAAGAAAAAATTGTTCAAGCAAGAACTCACGTTATCCAGATTAAATTTACAGATGCTCTGCGTGCAGTTGCAAAAAATAAATATTTCTGGATTATTTCCCTTGCCGGCTGGGTTGGATTCCTTGAAACAGCTTATTCAAACATTATGTATTGGCTTTATAACTACGGTGGCTCATGTAACGGCAACCAGTACGGAATTATCGTAACAATTTACGGTAATGCTTCCCTGTGGGGCATGCTTTTTGCTCCTTTCTTAATCAGAAAATGGGGCAAGAAGATGGTGCTCGTTGTTACAAACATTTTCAATATCCTCTTTATTTTGTTAATGCTTCCATTTACTCAGCAAATAAACGGCGCAACAATTTGGCTTGTGCTTGCCTGCCTCTATATGAACGCATTCATGAGCTCCTTCGCTCTTATTCTCAACCCCTCAATTCAGGCAGACATTCGTGATTATCAGCAGTATATCACCGGTGAAAGAATTGACGGTATGTTCTCGGCTGTGGGTACAATCGGCACAATTATTACCCTCGGCACATCTGCGGTGCTTCCCTTTATCTATGAAAAAAACGGACTTACCGTTGAATCCGCAAAATCCGTTGTAACAAATCCGAGTATTCTCAGCAGAGCTATAGGCGACCAAACCGTCGGAGAAATACTTGCAGACCAGGCAGATGCCGCATCCAATGTTTATAACGCTCTTTACGACCCCGACATTCTCCTTAATTTGCTTCATGTTCTTATAATTTTCTCCGCCATCGGTGCTCTTGCAAATGTTATACCTTATTGGTGGTATGATTTTACCGAAACAAAGCAAAAATCCATAGTAAACACTCTTAAAATCAGAGCTATGGTTGAAGACTTCGGCAACGGCGTGCTTAAAGATGAAGAGCTTGTTGAAGGCTGTGACGTAATTAAAAAGGCAAATGAGCTTGAAGGTGCCGAAAAGCGCAAAGTAAGCAAAAATGATTATAAATCCGTAAAAGACAAAGCTCAGCGTAAAGAGGCTAAGAAAGCATACAGAGAAGCCTTAGAATACAACGAGCAGATAGATATTGCGGAGTTTGTTCGCAACGAAGTTAATAAGTTCTCTTCGGAGCTTTACATTAACAAGCTTGAAGCCGGTGAAAATGTTATGGCAGCAGGCCTTGGAGGCATAGCCGCTTACACAAAATCAAGCATTAAAGCCGACCTTAAAGCCGCAAAGGCAATGCCGAAAAATAATCTTGATGAAAAAGAGCTTCGCTCCGCAACTATTGACATCGCCCGCAGTAAGCTCTCCGCATATAAAGCATACAACAAGTATTATGCAGGCAAGCAGGAATTTACAGAGCCTGATTTCTCAATTCTCCAAGGCTATTTTGATGATGAAGACAGATGCGATGAAGAAATAAGACGCATAAATTCAGAAATTGTTGCTTTAAGAAAATCCGGAGATAAAGCCGCAATAGCCGCAAAGAAGGCAGAAGTTAATGCTCTTGCCGAGGAAAGAAAGAAGGCTCGTGAGCTCTCTAAGGCAGAGATGGATAAGCATGCTTATTTCAACAGAGCTGCAAAGCCCTATCTTGATGCCGTAAAACTTTTCAAAGAAAAAGAGAATTACGAAAATCTTGGCAGCATTTTTGCTCTTTATGATGATGCAAAAGCTCGTGTAGAAGAAAAAGAAAGAGAAGAGCAGATTGCAGAGCAAAACAGATTAAACGAAAGAGCAGAGGCTCGCAAAGCAAGAAAAAATAAATAATTTTCAAAAATCGGGTGTTTCCGTGCAACAAAATCGGGAATGCCCGATACTTATATAGTGAAAGGCGATAGAATGTACCAATCCTTTTTCATATATGCCATACATACCTTTTGAAGAGCAGCACTGTACCTACCGGTTACGGTGCTGTTTTTCCTTATTATAATTGACTTTTTATAAAGAGAGGAGTATAATCTAATATGTAAAAGTGTAATGTATCACTTTGGAGGAACGCAAATGGATTTTAAAGGCAAAAAGGTTCTTGTTGTAGGCCTTGCACGCAGCGGAATGGCTGCAATTAAAGTGCTTAAAAAGCTGGGCGCAGAGGTAACTTTATCCGAAAGCAAGAAAAAAGAGGACATAAAAGAGGCAGAAACTCTTGAAAATATGGGGGTTAAAATTGTTGACCAAAGCCCCGAAGTCTTTGAAGGTGATTACAGCCTTTGCGTAAAGAATCCCGGCGTGCCTTACAGAAGCGCAAATATGTTAAGGCTCAAAGAGAGAAATATTCCCGTTATAACGGAAATTGAGCTTGGCTATCAGGTGGCAAAGCCTCAGCATTATGTGGCAATCACCGGCACAAACGGTAAAACCACCACTACCACCATAGTTTACGAGCTGTTAAATAAAGCCCATCCCGGCAAAGCACATCTTTGCGGAAATATAGGCATTCCATACTGTGAAATAGTAATGGAGCATAACCTTATGGATGAAGAGGGCCATTACATTGCCCTTGAGATAAGCAATTATCAGCTTGTAAATATTGATAAATTTAGGCCCGAAGTGGCAACAATTATAAATCTTACCCCCGACCATATAGATTTTATGGGTGGACTTGATAATTATTATAAATCCAAAACAGAAATATACAGAAATATGGCAGGGAATGATATGTTTATTCTCAATGCCGATGATCCTGTTCTTAAAGAATGGGTAGAAAAATATCCCGTTAAATGTGATGTAAAAACCATCAGCCTTGACAGAACGGATACAGACAGCTGCATAAAAGACGGATATATGTATATCCTCGGCAAAAAAGTTTTGCCCCTTGACTGCGTAAAGCTCGTAGGCAAGCACAATTTGCAAAATATAATCATTGCCGCAACGGCAGCAAAAAGAATGGGTGTTTCCGATGAAGATATATGCTCTGTTATTTCAAATTTCACGGGCGTTGAGCATAGAATTGAATTCGTACGTGAAATAGCAGGCGTTAAGTATTATAACGATTCAAAAGGCACAAACACAGACGCCACAATTACGGCTCTAAAAGCCTTTGATAAAGGTGTAATTCTTCTTGTGGGTGGCTTTGAAAAAGGCCTTTCCATGGATGAAATGAAAAAATATCTTGCTCCCGTAAAGAAAATTATAGGCTACGGTGCTTGCGGCCCTCGTCTTGTAAAAGATTTAGTGGGTGATGAGGGCATAGTTGTGGAAAATCTTGAGCAGGCCGTGAATGAGGCAAAAAAGATTGCCTTGCCCGGTGATACTGTTTTGCTTTCGCCTACCACCAGCTCCTTTGACCAATACACTTGTTTTGAAGAACGAGGAGAGCATTTCAAAAAGTTAGTTAATTCCCTTTGAAAATTTTATATGAGGTGATTTAATGTTAATGCCCGTGATTTTTACCGGAATAGGCGCAATTCTTCTTGTGATTTTTCTTATTCGCAGAGTAAAATACGGATGTGACCCCCAAACCACTGTAGCAAAATCCATGGTGTCCGTCGGATTTATGTGCGTTGCCGTCAGCGCCCTTGCATCAAATGATTTTGATAAAGAAAATTCAAGGTATTGTGCTTTTATTATCTTGGCTCTTCTTTTCGGGCTTCTCGGTGATATTTGGCTTGATCTCAAATACGCTCACGCAGAGTCCGGCATACCCTATACCTATGCGGGTTTTGCAACATTCCTTTTCGGTCATCTTGTTTTTGATGCGGGCATTATTTCAAAATTTTACATAAAAGGTCACCCTATGTACCTTATAGTGCCTGCAATTATATCTGTTGGTCTTTGCTTTGTGATTTATTTCACAGAGGACCTTCTCAAAGTAAAATACGGCAAATTTAAGCCCATAGTTGTTGCCTACACACCTGTTGTAGCATCCATAACCGTTTTTTCGGGCTCCCTTGCCATATTAAACAATTTCACTTGCGTTTCTCTTGATATTTTCTTTTTTGCAAGTATTTCGTTTTTGTTCTCTGATTTTATTCTTAACGGCACATATTTCGGGCAGGGTAAAAACAGGCCCGTTGATGTTATAGTAAACCACACAAGTTATTATATTGCACAGTATGCAATAGCTTTGTCACTTTGTTTTCTTAAATAAGGAGGAAATAATATGAATCTTGATGTTAATTCAATTATGTCGGTATTACTTTCTGTACTGACGGCGCTTATGACCTTTTTAACATCCCTTTTAGGCGGTGGCACCACAACAACCGACCCGGATACAGGCAAGGATACAACTACCTCAAACACGACTACCTCGGTTACCTATTCATGGCCTGTAACCCGTGAAAGCAAAATTACAAAAGAGTTTTCCACATCCCATAACGGCATTGATATTGTTATGTCTGACGGTAAAACTGCCGGTGAGGCTTTCTATGCTGCAGCAGACGGTTTAGTTTCCATTGCCGAAAGCACTGAAAGCGATACAACCTACGGCAAATATGTTGTAATTTCTCACGGTGACGGCGTTTATACCGTTTACGCAAATGCCGCAACAATAAAGGTTGAGCAAAATGCAAAAGTTACAAAAGGTCAGCAGTTGGGAACTATCGGCAAAACAGGTGATGCAACCACAGAGCAGCTCCACTTTGGCTTGATTACAACAGCAAAGGACGGAACAACCTCTTATGTCAATCCCTTAACAAAGGTTACAAATCCTTATGCAACCACCAATAAAACAGGGGAGTATGCAGGCACATTTACTTTTACAGTTTACGGCTACGGCCACGGTGTGGGAATGAGCCAAGAGGGTGCCATAGCTATGGCAAATACTTATAATACTTCCACAAAAGCACAATATACTTATCAGGAAATTTTAAAGCATTATTATCCCGGCACAACGATTGAAACAGATACATTAACATCCAATACCGTTAAACGTGACGGAAAAGATATTACTCTTGTAGAGTTCCTTTGCAAGACCGTTAAACAGGAAATTGGCTCAAGTGCTCCTGCGGAAGCGATCAAAGCTCAGGTTGTAGCCGCTTATTCTTATGCTAAATACAATAAAAACAACTTCTCAACCGGTCAAGCTTATGATGACGACTTTGAATACAACGGTTCAAGTGATGCAGCATTAAAAATCCGTGCGGCAGTATTTTCGGTTCTCGAAATAACAAGCGAGAAAGAAACGCCAAAGCCCAAGTACGTTGCTTATGAGGGTAAAGTGGCGCAAACAATCTATTGTGCATCCGTAGCACGCAAAACCACAAGCGCAAAGGATGTTTGGGGCGGAAGTGAAATAGCTTACCTTAAAGGCGGAGTTTCAAGCTCTGAAACAGTTGCAGTATCGACCAAAACATATACAGCCACCGAGCTCTATAAGCTTATCCAAGCCTATGCAACTGCCAACAATAAAAAAATTACCCTTGGCGATGATCCGTCAACATGGATAAAAATTATCACTCAGGATAATGCATATGAGACCGGCATAGGCTACATTTCTCAAATTCAAATCGGTGATACAACTATCTCCGGTAATGTTTTCAGAAGCAAGGTGCTTGGCTATAAGATTAAATCTCATTGCTTCACCGTAAGTTATTCGGCAAAGTAAAATAATCAAAAAGGCAGTAAACAAATCATAATTTCGGCAATCGACGGCAAATTTTGTTATCGATTGCCGCTTTTTTTGCGGAAAAGCCGATAATTTAGCATAATTTACAAAAAGTCCGACACAATTTTGTAAAAATATCATAAAAAACTATTGACATTTTATTTTACAGTATAGTATAATCATCACGGTAAAAATATGGTAGAGTAAAGGAGTAGGGCGACCTGCTCTTTTGTTTTTATTTGAAAGGAGCAAGTGCATGTCAAAAGGAAAAGGCGGCACCGTTGCCGAATCGGTTTGGGAAATAGCAGAGCCTATCGCCAAAGAATTGGGCCTTGAAATTTGGGACATTCGTTTTCTCAAAGAGGGCAAAGATTGGTTTTTAAGAATTTTTATTGACAAAGACGGCGGTGTTGGCATAAACGATTGTGAGGCTATGAGCCGTGCAATAGATAAACCTCTTGATGATTTAGATCCCATAGAGCAAAGCTACAGCCTTGAAGTTTCTTCACCGGGTATTGAAAGAGAGCTTACTCGCCCTGAGCATTTTGAAAAATTCAATGGTGCCGATATTAAAGTTAAGCTAATTCGCCCACTTGACGGCGTGAGAGAGTTTAATGGCGTGCTTGAAGACAGTGACGGCAAAAAAATAGTTCTTCGCCTTGAAGACGGCAGAGCTATGGAAATAGACAAAAAAGAAACATCATTCATTCGTTTGGATGATTTCGATATGTAAGAAAGGATTGGTTCGGAAAATGAAAAACAGTGAATTTTTTGAGGCAGCTAAAGCAATAGCTGAAGACAAAGGCGTGCCCGTTGAGGCAATTTATGATGCAATTGCAAAATCAATAGTTACATCCGTAAAAAGAGATTACGGTGATAAGGACATAGTTTTTTGCGAGGTTAATCCCGAAAAGAATATTTTACGCACTTATGTGGCTAAAAGAGTTGTTGAAACAGTTGAAGATCCAATCGAAGAGATTTCTCTTGAAGAGGCTCTCAAATATAAAAAGAGAATTGCCGTAGGTGATACTCTTGAACTTGAAATTCCCACAAAGCAGGTTAGCCGTATAGCTGCCGTAAAGGGCAAGCATCTTCTTCGCCAAAATATCGGTGATGCAGAGCAGGAACGCAAGAGAGCCGAGCTTCAAGATAAAAATCAAGAGCTTGCAACAGCTAAGGTTATCAGAGTTGACCAGGATACAGGCGATGCTCTTATTGAAATCGGCAAGGTTGTTGAAAGACTTCCTCGCTCAGAACAGCTTCCCACAGATTCTTTCAAAGAGAATGATTACATTAAAGTGTACATTTCAGATGTACGTGAAGGAACAAAAGGCCCCAAAGCCATGGTTTCAAGAACTCATCCCGGCCTTGTAAGAAGACTCCTTGAACTTGAAGTTCCCGAAATTGTAGATGGCACCGTTGAAATTAAATCCATTGCCCGTGAAGCAGGTTCAAGAAGTAAGATTGCCGTTTACTCTGCCGATGAAAATGTTGACCCCGTTGGCGCATGTATCGGTCAAAAGGGCGCAAGAGTTAATCACATTGTTGATTACCTCGGTGGTGAAAAACTTGATGTAGTTAATTACAGCGATGATCCCGCAAAATATATTGCGGCATCTCTTGCTCCGGCAGATGTTGTATCAGTTGAGATTCTTGACCTTGAAGGTAAGAGCTGCCGTGTTACCGTTCCTAATTCACAGCTTTCCCTTGCTATAGGCAACAAGGGACAAAACGCCCGCCTTGCAGCAAGACTTACAGGCTGGAAAATTGATATAAAGCCGGAATTTGAAGAGCCGGTTATAAATTTTGATGAATAATTATTGAGGAGTTAAGCAAATGCCTACACACCGTAGTATTCCCATGAGAAAATGTACAGGCTGTAATGAAATGAAGCCTAAAAAAGAGCTTGTAAGGGTTGTTCGCAGCCCCGAGGGCGAAATATCCCTTGACCTTACCGGTAAAAAGGCAGGCCGAGGTGCCTATGTGTGCCGTGATATTGAATGCCTTGAAAAAGCACGAAAAGCAAAAAGGTTTGAAAGAGCGTTCTCATGTGAAATACCGAGTGAGGTGTTCGAGAGAATGGAGGAAGAACTGAAAAATGGATAGCCAAAAGTTTCTTTCTCTTCTCGGAATGTGCCGCAGAGCGCAAAAACTCAGCTGCGGTCACGACGGCGCTGTGGGTGCAATCAGAAGCAATCAAGCAAAGCTTTGTTTACTGAGCAGTGACTCATCTGAAAGATTAAGAAACGAAATAAAAAGAGAATGCAGTTATGGTGGAAGAAATATTCCACTGGTAATTCTTGCATCGGATATGTATGAAATAGGGCACGCTACAGGGTTTAAATCCGCAGTGCTGTCCGCAAATGATGAAGGGTTTGCAAAAGCAATGCTTAAACTTCTGAATACCCAAGGGGAGGTAACCGAATGAATACAAAAGTAAAGATTAAAGATTTGGCAAACGACTTTGAAATGAAGCCAAAGGATATAACGGATATTATTCAGGAAAAACTCGGCGAGAAAAAGGCAACAACAGCTGCTCTTGAAGAAAACGAGCTTAATGTTGTGCTTGAAAAATTGGTTAATGACCACAGCGTTGAAAGCCTTGATGAATATTTTGAGCTTGCAACACCGGGCAAAGAACCTGAGAAAAAGGCTGTTACCGAAGAGAAAAAAGAAGAGCCGAAGAAAGAAGAGGCAAAGCAGCCTGAAAAGGATGCTAAAAAGCCCGAGCAGGAAAAGAAACCCGCTCAAAATAAGGAAGAAAACAAGGCTCCCGAAAATAAGCCTGCTCAAAAGGCTGATAATAAGCCCAATGATAAGAAGCCTGAGCAAAAGCCTCAGCAGAAACAAGAGAAAAAATCGGAGCAAAAGCAAGAGCAGAAGCCTCAGCGCGACAGCAAGAAACCGAGAATGCCGGAAATGCCTCGTAAGCAGCCTGAGCAATCTCAGAAAAAGAAAGAAAATAAGCCCGCCCAGCCCAGAACAAAGGGTGAGCAGACCGTTGTTGACCTTAGAGCAAACAACGTTGACCTTGAAAAATATAACGAAAAATACGAAAATATTGCTCCCGCAAGTGCAGGTAATGCCATAGAAAAAGGCGTTTCAAAGCAGAAAATCAATCAAAAGAGCAAACAATATAATAAAAAGAAAGGCCATCAAGGCAGAAAAGAAACCGAAAAAGAACGCCTTGAGAGAATTGCCGCCGAGAGAGCAAAGAAGCCTCAGCTTCAGCTTAAACTTCCTGAGGAAATTACCGTCGGTGAGCTTGCTTCGATGCTTAAAATGACCGCAGCAGAGGTTATTAAAAAGCTCTTCTCATTAGGCCAAATGGCTACAATCAATGACACTCTTGATTATGATACAGCCGCTATTGTTGCGGAAGAGCTTGGCGCAAAGGTTGAAAAGCTTGTTGTTGTTACCATTGAAGACAGAATCATTGACGACAGCGAAGATGATGAAGCATCCCTTGAGAGCAGAGACCCCGTTGTAGTTGTTATGGGCCACGTTGACCATGGTAAAACATCTATTCTCGATGCTATCAGACATACATCCGTTACTGCTGGTGAGGCAGGCGGTATCACTCAGCACATCGGTGCTTACAGAGTAAATGTTAACGGTTCAAATATCACGTTCCTTGACACTCCAGGCCATGCAGCCTTCACTGCAATGCGTTTAAGAGGTGCAATGGCTACCGATATAGCAATTTTGGTTGTTGCCGCAGATGATGGTATTATGCCCCAAACAATTGAAGCTATTAACCATGCAAAGGCAGCAGGAGTTCAGATTATAGTTGCTATTAACAAGATGGATAAGCCCGAAGCTAACCCGGACAGAGTTCTTCAGCAGCTTACAGAATATGAGCTTGTTCCCGAAGAATGGGGCGGTGACACAATTTGTGTTCCCGTTTCAGCTCACACAAAGATGGGCATTGATAAACTTCTTGAGTCCATTCTTCTTGTTGCGGAAATGCTTGAGCTTAAAGCTAACCCAAACCGTCTTGCAAAGGGTGTTGTTATTGAGGCTAAGCTTGATAAGGGCAGGGGCCCTGTTGCAACTCTCCTTGTACAAAACGGTACTCTTAAAACCGGTGATATCATTGTTGCCGGCACAGCTGTTGGCCGTGTAAGAGTTATGACCGATGATAACGGCCGTAAGGTTTCCGAAGCCGGCCCATCCGTTCCCGTCGAGATTATGGGCCTTGCGGAAGTTCCTCAGGCAGGCGACGGTTTTGATGCCGTTAAGGATGAGCGCCTTGCAAGAGAGCTTGTTGAGCAAAGAAAAGCAAAAGCAAAAGAGGAGCAATTCAAAGAGTATCAAAAAGTTACTCTTGAAAATCTCTTTGATTCAATCAAAGAGGGCGAGCTTAAAGAGCTTAATATTATCATTAAAGCCGACGTTCAAGGCTCGGCAGAAGCTGTTAAACAGAGCCTTGTTAAGCTTTCAAATGACGAGGTTAAGGTTAAAGTTATACACGCAGGTGTCGGTGCAATAAGCGAAAGCGACGTTATGCTTGCAACCGCATCAAATGCTATTATAGTCGGATTTAATGTAAGACCTGATAATGTTGCAGCCGAAAATGCAGAGCGTGACGGCGTTGAACTTAGATGCTACAGAGTTATCTATGATGCAATCAACGACGTTGAGGCGGCAATTAAAGGTATGCTTGCACCTAAATTCAGAGATGTTGATATCGGTCAGGCAGAGGTTCGTCAGGTTGTTAAAATTTCTTCAGTGGGTAATATTGCAGGCTGCTATGTTACAACAGGTAAGGTAGCAAGAAATGCCAAAGTCAGAGTTGTAAGAGACGGTATTGTTGTTGCCGAGGATGAAATGGCATCACTTCGCCGCTTTAAGGATGACGTTAAAGAAGTGGCAAAGGGCTTTGAGTGCGGTATCGGCCTTAACAAGTTTAACGATGTTAAAGAGGGCGACGTGCTTGAATGCTACATCACTGAGGAATACAGAGATAATTAAGAGGTAATTATATGGCCGGTTACAGAATAGACAGAGTATCCGAAGATATAAAAAGAGAGCTTGCGGCAATTCTCCGCGAGCTCAAGGACCCTCGTGTGCAGGGCAAAATATTAACAATAGTCAATGTGGATGTCAGCTCTGATGCATCTTATGCAAAGGTGTATGTAAGTGCGATGGAGGGCCTTGATACAGCAAAGGTTGCAGTTAAAGGCCTTGAATGTGCCACAGGATATATTAGGCGTGAGGTAGGCAAGCGCCTTCATTTACGCAAAACCCCGGAGCTTAAATTTATTGCCGATAATTCCATTGAAATAGGTATGGAAATAGCCGGCATGCTCAATGATATTGAAAAGGCTGAGGATGATTCAAATGAGGATTGACCTTAAAGAAACTGCTGATTTTTTAATACAAAATGATAAATTTCTTTTGCTCTGCCATGTTTCGCCCGATGGTGACACGGTGGGCAGTGCCGTTGCCCTTGCAAGAGCGCTTATGGCAAAGGGAAAACTTGTCAATATAAAATGCGGTGACCCTTTCGGAAAAGATTTTGATTTTATGTTTGAAGGCCTTGAATTCCCGGAATTTGAGCCGGAACATATTGTTGCCGTTGATGTGGCTGATCCCAAACTTTTAGGGGATGAATATAATAAAATTTACGGCGGCAAGGTTGAACTTTGCATAGATCATCATGAGTCTAACTTAATGTATGCCGAAAAAACATATCTTGAGCCGGATTCTGCATCCGTAGCGGAAATAATATATTTGCTTCTTGAAGAGATGAATGCAGAGATTACACCTATTATAGCTTCCTGCCTCTTTACAGGTGTTTCAACGGATACGGGATGTTTCCGCTTTTCGAATACTACTGTTCGTACCTTTCAAATAGCTGCTCGTCTTACGGAAATGGGTGCAGATACCTATAACATCATTCAGGTGTTTTTTGAAACGAAAACAAAAACTTATGCAGCCCTCGAAAGACTTGCTCTTGAAAGCATGAGATTCTATTTTTCCGACAGATGTGCTCTTATTTGCGTAACACAGGACATGTACGAGAAAACGGGTTCAAATGAAACCGAAACCACAAAACTTGCAAATTTGCCCAGAATGGTTGAAGGCGTGCTTGTGGGCGTGGTTATGCGTGAGCTCAGTGACGGTAAATTTAAGGCTTCTCTCAGAACTCATGGGGATGTGGATGCTTCAGCTATTTGCAAACGTCTTGGAGGCGGCGGCCACAGAGGCGCTGCTGCTTGTACTATAGATGGACCTAAGCAACATGCGATAAATTCACTTCTTAAAGAAGTGGAAACAGAAATTGACTCTTATAGGATAGATTAATAAAATTTAACTTTAGGTGATTTATACTTCCGCCGTTAGCACAGCTGGATAATGCCTCGGATTCCGATTCCGAAGAACGGGGGTTCAAATCCCTTACGGCGGGCCAAAGGAAAGACAGAATGAAAGTTCGGTTTTTCCTTTGTTATTTTTACTAAAAATTTTCTTTTAAACTCAAAAATTTGTTAAAAACGCAGAAAGATTTTCAACATCTCATATAGTTATTGACATATACCGAAAACCGCCTATAATTACGCTTATAGAACTGTTTTGTTAATAATTTAAGCATACTGTGCATTATATTCAGGAGGTGCTTTGTATGAATAAAGACTTAACAACCGGTAACCCCGGTAAGGTACTGTGGGCTTTTTGTCTGCCTCTTTTCGGCAGCATAATTTTCCAGCAGCTCTATAATATTGCAGATTCATGGGTTGCAGGCAAATTCATAGGTGAAAATGCTCTTGCCGCTGTTGGTAACAGTTATGAAATCACACTTATTTTTATTGCTTTTGCCTTCGGATGCAACATAGGCTGTTCCGTTATCACATCTATGCATTTCGGCGCAAAAGAATACGGCAAGATGAAAACTGCAATTTCAACTTCAATGATAACGAGTGCTGTTACCTGCGTTATTCTTATGCTTATCGGAATACTCGGCAGTGATGCTCTTTTAAAACTTATGAATACTCCTGAAGAGGTGTATGCGGATTCTAAACTTTACCTTGATATTTATGTTTGGGGCTTGCCCTTTGTATTCTTTTATAACATAGCAACAGGTATATTCTCCGCTCTCGGAGATTCCCGCACTCCTTTCAGATTTTTGGCTGTATCATCCGTTTCAAATGTGGGCATGGATATTCTTTTTGTCAAATCCTTTAATATGGGCGTTGCCGGCGTTGCTTGGGCTACCTTTATTTGCCAGGGTATCAGCTGCGTGCTTGCCATTGTAGTTGTTCTTCTTCGCCTTAAAAAAATTAAAACAGAGATAAAATTTTCCAAGTTTTCTTTGCCTGCCATGAAGAGCTTTATAGGTGTTGCTGTACCGAGCACCATCCAGCAAAGTTTTGTTTCCGTAGGCAATATCATAATTCAAAGCTACATAAACGGATTTGGCCCGGCAGTTATGGCAGGGTACTCCGCAGGTGTTAAACTTAACAACTTGGTTATTTCTTCTTATACAACCTTTGGCAACGGCATTTCAAACTATGTTGCTCAAAATATCGGAGCAGGAAAATATGAACGTATAAACGAAGGATTCAAAGCCGGTATTAAAATTATATGGATGCTCACCGTTCCCTTTGTTCTTATCTACATGCTTGCACCCAACGCTTTGCTTAACTTCTTCCTTGATAGCCCCTCTGCAGAGGCAATTCGTTCAGGTGTGCTTTATTTAAGAATACTTGCACCATTCTATTTTGTTGTGTCTGTAAAACTTATGGCAGACAGTATTTTGCGTGGCGCCACAAAGATGAATTACTTTATGATTGCCACATTTACAGACCTTCTTTTGAGAGTTGTGCTTTCAATTATTCTTTCAAAAACGTCACTCGGATATATCGGCATTTGGTGCTCTTGGCCTGTAGGCTGGGTGGTAGCAACAATTTGCTCCTTCATTTTTGTAAATGTTGTTGTGTTAGGTAAAGTGAAAAAAGGAAAAGAAATATAGCAAAAAGAGAGCTGCTGTGAATTCAGTGGCTCTCTTGAACTTTATGGCCATTTAATCTTGAATAGCAGAAAAAGATATGTTATTATTCACTTGAAATATTTTATTTGGAGGCCGTTAAAATGAAGGTATGTGCATTTTGCAACACAGAGTGTGAAGATGAAGTTCAAAAATGTCCATCCTGCGGCGCTGCCGATTTCAGTTATAAATGTTATAATTGCGGTGAAGTTTTTGATTCCGGTTTCTGCCCGAATTGCGGAGTTGAAGCAGGCAATAAAGGTAAAATGTGCCCAAACTGTAATAAATTATATTTCGGTCGCTCTTGCCCTGACTGTGGTTACAGAGAAATAGCAGCTTCAGCCAATAAAACTTATAAAATGTCGGAAGAAGCTGTTGCGAAAGCAAACGGTGCCCTTAAAGAAAAAGGTGAGGGTACAAATACTATTGGGATAAACGGTAAAAATCTTTCTCCGGAGGCTCTTATGCTTGCCGAGATGGCAATGAATAGAGAGGATAGAAAAACTCCTCTGAATTTTTCCGCATTTATGCCTAAAGAGAGCCAGTGCAGCAGAGGAACAGCCCTTATGCTTTGTATATTGCTCGGCTGGCTTGGCGGTCATCAATTCTATGTGGGCAACAGCAAAAAAGGGCTTTTATATCTTTGCACAATGGGACTTTTCGGCGTGGGAATTATCCTTGATTTAATAGCTATCATAAATAATGACTTTACGGATAGTAAAGGCCTGCCGTTGAAAAAATAGACTTTTTAACATAAAACAGAAAAATCAATTAGCCACCCTCAACATCTACTGATAGATTGTCGTGGGTGGCGGCGCTTATATGAGCTATAACTATTTTAAAATACACAAATGTTATGTGTAAACAGTTTGAAGAGATTATTAAGTGTGTAGATTGTGATAGCAATCGGTTAAAAAGGAATCTGCAGAGCTCTAAAAGAGCTCTGCAGACCCAAATTGAGGAGTTAAATCAAAAACTAAAACGACATTATCCTAATATCATAATAGCATATTTAAATGCATTTGTCTACATTTTTCAAAAAATATATTTAATCTGCCTGTGAGAATAGCGTAAGTATGTCTTTTACCGAGGCAACCGGCCTTATTCACAAATTTAAAAAGCTGCTGTAGCTTTTAGGTTTATATTATTCGTACAAATTGTGGCCGTTAATAAATACCTGTAAAAATCCGTTTTCGTCAAATTCTGAGCGAATATCAAGTTTTGACTCATCGGGAAGCTCAACCTTAACACCGTAAACGGTAATGCCCTCGCTGTTTTCGCCTGTGTAAGCGGAGGCTCTGATAGATGCGGGCTGAATGTTGCCGTCAGAGTCTTTATATTCGCCTTTGATTTCCGACCATGCTTCTTTAATAACCAATTTCTTTTCCTCCTCATCGGGAAGTGCGGCATAAGCCTTCATGTGAGCATCAAGAGTATTTTTGGCAGCTACCGTAAAAATCGGCTCTTTTTCGTGAAATAAATAAACATTATAATTTTTCATATAATCTTCTCCTTTCGGTGAAATCTTAATTTAGATTATAAATATTGTACAATAAATATCAACTAATGTCAACAAAATATGTATAAAAAGCTAAATAAATTCATAAATTAAAGGCTCCTCGTATTGAGAAGCCTTTTTCATCTTTTAATCTTCAATAGCTGCTTTGCGTGTGTTTACATCGTAGAAAAATTCTTTTTCAAATTTGTCTTTTCTTTCGTAGGTGTAAACACCGTTTTGCTCTTGCTCAACATCCGTAAGCTGAGTGTAGCAGAAACCGAACATTTTATCGTTATCAAGAAGGGCGTCTATAAGGCCTTTATATCTTGCCTTAAATTCTTCTTCTGTTTTGGGTGCGTTACCGTAGCCCCAAGCTCTCTTGTTTTTATCGGATTCCCAGAAAATTCCGCCAAATTCACTCACAAAGCAAATTCCGCCCTCATATTCGGTGCCACGGTGATTTTCTCTGTCCCAAAGCTTTCCGTCTGTCATCAACTCATCAAATTTCTCTTTGAATACAGCTGTATCCTGCTCATAATTATGAACATCCCAAATATCAGTAATTACATGATAGTTACCGCTTGTGTCAATGCAGGGCCTTGTTTTATCAAGAGCTTTTGTAACCTTGTAAATTGTTTCAAGAAGCTCATTTCTTTGCCTTCTGCCTTCATAGTCCCATGTTTCGTTAAATGGGCACCATCCGATAATTGACGGGTGATTAAAATCTCTTTCAACAGCTTCAATCCAAGCGTTTACATATCTGTCTGTAACTCTTGCATCGGAGTAATCAATGCCCCAGTTCGGATATTCACCCCAAGTGATATAGCCCAGCTTATCGGCGTGATAATGGAATCTTGGGTCAAATACTTTTTCATGAAGCCTTGCGCCGTTAAATCCAACCGCCATGGAGAGTTTAATGTCATTTTCAAGAGCTTCATCTGTGGGGGCAGTGTAAATACCATCGGGATAAAATCCTTGATCCAAAACAAGCCTTTGGAAAACACTTTTGCCGTTTATTAAGAATTTATATCCGTCAATGCGTAAATTACGAAGTCCGAAGTAACTGTATACAACATCATCGCCGAATTTTAATTGAAGGTCATAAAGCCTGCCTTTGCCAACCTCCCAAAGATGTGTTTCGGCAAGGCTCATTTCACCGGTAATTTCATGGCTGACTTCCTTAGTAAACTTGCTCATTTCTTTGCCTTCATAAGATGCAACGGCAGTAAGCTCGCCTGTGCCCTCGACAGTTGCTTCAATGGAGATTGAGCCGTTTACGGCATCGGGGATGATTTTGAAATATTTAATATAATTTTTCGGGGTGAATTCAAGCCAAACACTCTGCCAAATACCTGTCGTTCTTGTGTAATGACAGTCGTGAGAATAATAAAGGTGAGATTGTTTGCCACAGCATTGGAGAGGGGAGCGAGTGTCATCTATGGCATTAACAATAACCGTATTTTTACCTACTGTGAGTAAATTCGTTATGTCAAATCTGAATGAGGTGTATCCGCCTCTGTGGGTGCCTGCTTTTTTGCCGTTAATGTAAACGGTTGTATCGTAATCAACAGCACCGAAGCAAATAAAAACACGGCCTTTAAGATTATCTTCCGTAATATCAATATATTTTCTGTACCATACGGCAGGGATAAAATCTTTATAGCCTATGCCGGAAAGGTCGCTTTCCGGGCAGAATGGAACGGTAATTTCTTTTTCCCATTTTTCACGGGTAAGGATTTCACCGTCATCTTGTTTACTTGCACCGAAATCAAATTCAAAATCCCATTGACCGTTAAGGCAAAGCCAATTTTTTCTTTCAAATTGAGGATTGGGAAATTCAGAGCGTGGAATATTCATTTCAATTTCTCCTTTATTCTGTGAAATATGTTTCTTCAATCATAGCAGCAAGGCAATGATAAATAGGCAAAGTAAGCTCCTGTATTTTGTAAGTTTCACTTTCGGGAATTTTAATGGTTACAGTTGCTTTTTCACTGCACTTACTGTTTCTATCACCTGTTATGGCTATGGAATCAATGCTTAAAGCATTTGCTGAATCCAAGGCATAAACAATGTTTTTTGAATTACCGCTTGTGGAAAAAGCTATCAATAAATCGTTTTTATTTGCATAAGCGTAAACTTGCTGAGCGTAAACGAGAGCAGCATCGCAGTCATTCATAAATGCGGTCATAAGACCTGACTGACTTGTTAAAGAAATGGCAGGCAATCCTTTTTGCAAACCATCGGCAACGAGTTTATCGAAAAAAAGATTTTTTTCTTCACTGTCAAGAGGCCTTTTTTTAAGAAAGCCTTTCATAAGTTCCCCAACCAAATGGTCACAATCGGCACTGCTTCCGCCGTTGCCACAGCAAAGAATTTTACCGCCGTTATCATAACAGATTTTCATTAACTTGTAGGCTTCGTATATATCTTTTTTGCACTCCGAAAGAGCGGGATAACGATTAAAAAGATTTTCAAAAATTTCTGTTACCATTTAACTGTCCTCATATTCTTTTGCAACGCCAATTGCCGCAAAATCACCTATTGCATCACCGAGTGATGCAGGAACTATTTTACAGGCTTTATAATTTATGTCAAGTGCTTCTTTTATTAATGTTTCGGTCATTGAATTTATTAGCAAATTTCCGCTTCTCTCGAATATACTGCCTATAACGATTCTTTCGGGATTTAATATATCAACGATAATTGCAAGGCCTTTGCCCAGCATTTCACCGCATTTTTCGTATATTTCAAGGGCAAGAGCGTCACCGTTATTTGCTGCCTCAGCTATGAATTTTGCTGTAAGCTCTGTGTTTCTCAGCAAAGTTTCGCTTTTGTAATCTTTCAGCATCATTTTGCCGAGGTTGGCAATTCCGCCACCGGAGCAAAAGCCTTCAAAAGAGCCTTCTTTGCCGTAACCCAAAGGCCCGAAATCGGCAAGGCGAATATGCCCGACCTCTCCGGCTGTTCCTGTGGCACCACTGTATAATTTACCGTTAAGTATCATACCTGCACCCATTCCCGTGCCGAAGGTGAGAAAAATCATATTATTACAGCCTTTTCCTGCACCGAATTTCCATTCTGCAAGGGCACAAGCGTCTGCATCGTTTCTTAAAACGCAGGGAACACCCAGCCGTTCTTTTACTATTTTACAAATTGGAATATTATCCCAATTCGGCAAATTCGGCGGAGACATTATAACTCCTGTATTTTGATCAAGAGGACCGCCGCAGCTTATACCGCAGGAAATAATATCTTTATCGGTAATTGAATTTCCGCTTAGAATTTTTTGTGCATTTTCAATTAAATCATCAATAATTTCATAGGGGTCACGGCTTGATAATGTATCAAATTTTATTTTATCTTTGATTTTTTCAGAGCCTTCTTCACATATAACAACAGCACATTTTGTGCCGCCTATATCCATGCCGAGATAATGCTTCATTTTGCCACCCCCTAAAATTTAATTATATATAATATAGAATGTGCCGTCAAGTGCGCATTGTGCCAAAAAAGCAGTGGATTTTTTATGTAAATTAACTGTAACAAATCATTCACTTTCATTGACTTTATGCTTTAAGCGTATTAAAATGAAGGCAGTTTTCAGAAAGGATTTCAGAACTTCAACCAAAGGACTATTATGAAATATAATACAGTTATTTTTGACCTTGACGGCACACTTCTTAATACTCTTGAAGACCTTGCCACATCGGCAAATTATGCATTAAAAGAATTTAATTTCCCCGAAAGAACAATAGATGAGATAAGAAATTTCGTTGGCAACGGTGTAAGAATACTTATGGAAAAAGCCGTTCCCAAGGGTACACCGGATGATGTTACCGAGAAATGCCTTGGAGTTTTTAAGGAGCATTATAAAACTCATTCAGCTGTTAAAACAAAAACTTATGACGGAATTATACCCCTTCTTGAAAAGCTGAAAGCCAATAACATAAAAACAGCTATTGTTACAAACAAAATGCAAGAAGCGGCGCTTGTTATTTCAAAAAATTATTTTGGCGAGCTTATAGATATTACAATCGGTCAAGTTGACGGGCAGGCTCAAAAGCCAAACCCCGAAGGAGTATATAATGCAATTAAGAAACTCGGCTCCGATAAAGAAAAATGTATCTATGTGGGAGATTCGGATGTAGACTGTTTAACTGCCCATAATGCAGGGCTTAAAGTTATAGGTGCCGCATGGGGGTTCAGAGGCTGCGAAGCACTGAAAGAAGCCGGTGCAGACTGCATTGTAAATTCCGCAAGTGAAATTTTTGATATCATAAGCTATAGCTGATTAAAAAAGTAAAGAAGTTTTGCACTCCAATAAAATTTCCCGACAGCTTTTGTTAATACTGCCGGGATCTTTTCTTTTTACCTTTTACGAGGGATTATTTGGGGGTTACGATTTGTTTGAAAGTGTTGAATGAATTTTTGATTCGATTTTGCCCTCAGCAAACTCAATTTCTTGTTCAATGCTTTTAATATAGTCTGCATAAGTAATAGAAGTTTGCATGAGACTCGATTTGAAGTTTTCCTTTCTAAATTTTTCAAGAGAGATGTTTGAAAGCTTGAAACGCCAAATTGAAACTAAATCGGTACTTTGCACTTTAGTAATTATATCTTCAAATATGGAACTAAGCCAATAAAATTCTTCTATCGTACATTCGTTTTTAAAAAAAATAATAGTATCAGCCATATTCTCTGAAAGCATTTCTGTCATCTGCTTCCAGCATTTTTCTGTAGCAAAGTCATCATTAGCATCTAGTGAAATATATTGTGCAATTACTTCTCTAAGTTTTTGAACATTCATATTATTTTCTCCGTTTCTTCAATACTGAGCTTTGGTCTGAATCTGGGAACACAGTGGCTATTTTTCCGTTTGTTTTTATTACTCCTACACGAACGCCTTTATATACCCCATACACAGGTTTTCCATTGGGGATATGTCGATTGCCTTTCAAGCTTGCAACATGTTCTCCGGCATGACGAATATCTTTTTCTGTCCAGTTTTTCGGAAACCATGTTTGTGACATGGACTCTCGCTTTTTAGGATTTTTATGGTCAGGAACATTGCCAACACGGACACCATTAGAATAGGTCTTTTCAATATTATATTTAACCCCATATTTATCTAATAAGTCCATTCCTTTTTGCCCATGACCACCATTTTCTAACCTAAGCTTAATAACCATTTTTCCATTCTCTCTAGCTTGACTTCGTGTAAAGGAACCCTCACTTGAATGCACAAGAGCGAAGTCGCTAACACTTCTTCCGGTGCCATATGTGTTCAAGTATCTTCCACTTTTACTTGTTCCCATCAAACCGCCTCCGAATTAGAATGCTTATAGGTTGTCCAGTCCGGAATGTGTATGAAATGTGTATTTTTCTCATACTTGGCAAAAATTTTGGGATTACAAGAACCATATACAACCACTATTTTGGGTGTCAGTTCAACCAACATTGCATCTAACCCGGCTTCTAAATGGTACTTATCGGCAAATTGTCAAGCCAAGTGCAACACATTGGTGAAAAAATCCACAGGAGAAACAAAGCCGAGACATTTACGAGGACGGTTATTTATTAAATCAAGAACAACATCAAGTTTATCTCTTGTAAGATTTCTGAAATCAAACCCACGAGGAAAGAAAAATCTGAAAACATCGTTAATATTTTCGTTTGAACCTCTTTGCCAAGGTGAATGAACATCGGCAAAGTAAACCTTTAAATCTAATTCTTTTTCAATATCTTTGAAACCTGCAAATTCAGACCCATTATCCAAAGTAAGAGTTAATGGTTTAATCTTTACAGAAGCCTTTGCAAAGGCTTCTGTAAAGGCGGCGTTGATTGAAGAAATAGATTTGTCTTTACAAGTAGCAGCCACAACATAACGAGATTTTCTATCAACAGCGGTAACGAGATAACCTTTACCAACAGAGCCGTAAATTGTATCGCCTTCATAGTCACCGAAACGAAGCCTTAAATCAGCTTCTTCCTCACGGTCATGAATGGAACCGGTGAAGTAGTGAGAGTAGGATTTTCTTTGATTTGAATAGGGCTTTCCTCTTCTTCTCAGGTGAGTATTCGGAGCAATTCCGGGAAACTCCTTAGCATAAATTGCACGATAGATAGAAGAGAAAGAAATTTTCTCATCATGGTTTAAATTCCAAACACCTGCTATGATTTCAGGAGACCAAAAAGAAAGAAGTTTCTCTAATGCGAAAGAGTAAAGTTCGTTATTCAAAAGCAAATTGTTTTTTCTGTGGCACGCTTTACGCCTTTCGGTATATTTAATTTGAGCAGCCCAATGATGATAATGTTTTTTCTTTTTGCTCCAGTTTCTTTTAACTTCTCTGCTTATGGTTGAAGGGCTACGACCTAGGGCTTTGGCAATTTTTCTTAAACTTTCGCCATTTTTTAAACTTTGTTAATTGCAATAACAAGTTGCACATTGATAACTGAATAATCCATAGAGCATAAGAGT
>CAVJRM010000019.1:0-40473 GCA_963652165.1 bacterium
GCTTGAAGGGACTCGAACCCCTGACCCACTGCTTAGAAGGCAGTTGCTCTATCCAGCTGAGCTACAAGCGCATATTGAATTATGGAGCGGGTGATGGGAATCGAACCCACACAGCCAGCTTGGAAGGCTGGAATTCTAACCATTGAACTACACCCGCAGTTTTACAACGCATGAAATTTTAGCATACTATCAGCAAAAAGTCAACTGTTTAATATAATTTTTCAAATAAATTTTCTGAAATTTTGAATTTTATGCGGACATTTGCTAACGTGTCGGAAAGATTTTTGGAGAACAACAAGAAGTAATAAGTGAAGAATATGTAAGTCAAAAGTTTATCATATAAAATTCCTATCAAAAACAATCACTACAAAAACAGTAAAAAATTCCTATTGAGATTGAAAATGCAGAGTCCCTATGCTATAATGCTCATTGCAATAGTCTCCTTTATGGCATATTAGAAAGTTCAATAAAATTGCAACAGTTATTAGGCCATGCAAGCATAAAAACAACAATGGACAGATATGTTCATATTACAGACGAATCGCTGATTAAAGCGGTACGCCTATTTCAGCAAACTACGCCGTCGAGTAAAAAATGGGCGTAAAAAGGGCGTAAAATAAATTTATAGAAAGGCGAAGTCCTTATATATCAAGGGCTTTCGGGCAGGTAAATATCAAAATGAAACTTGGTATTGTCGGGTTACCTAATGTTGGAAAAAGTACACTTTTTAATGCAATAACAAATGCAGGGGCACAGAGTGCAAACTATGCTTTTTGCACGATCGAGCCGAATGTGGGCGTTGTAAATGTGCCGGATGAAAGGCTTGATAAATTGGCTGAATTATATGAGCCGGAAAAAATCACTCCTGCTTTTATAGAATTTGTAGACATTGCAGGTCTTGTAAGAGGTGCATCCAAAGGTGAAGGCCTCGGTAACAAATTTCTCTCTCACATTCGTGAGGTTGATGCAATAATTCATGTAGTAAGATGCTTTGAAGATGACGATATAGTCCATGTTGATGCTACTATTGACCCTGCAAGAGATATTGAAACAATAAACCTTGAGCTTATTCTTTCCGATATTGAAATGGTTGAAAGAAGAATTGACAGGGTTGCAAAAGCTCTTAAAGGTGATAAACCACTTGCATCTGAGCTTGAATTTCTTAAAAATTTACAAGCATCCCTTGAGTCAAACATTCCCGCAAGAAATATAGAATGCAACGAAAACGAAAAAGCATGGCTCAAGGATATAGCTTTACTCACGGCAAAGCCTGTTATTTACGCTTGCAATATGAGCGAAAAGGATTTCGCTGACGGAATAGACAACAATAAAAACTATAAAACCGTTTGTGAAATAGCGGAAAAAGAGCATAGCGAAGTTTTGCCCATTTGTGCAGAACTTGAGGCTGAAATTGCTTCACTTGACAAAGAAGAAAAAGAAATGTTTCTTTCCGAACTCGGTGTTGAAAGCGGTGGACTTGACCTTCTTGTTAAAAAGAGTTATGCCCTTCTCGGTCTTATTTCATTCTTAACTGCCGGTAAGCCTGAGGTTAGAGCGTGGACAATTAAAAAAGGCACAAAGGCTCCTCAAGCAGCAGGTAAAATCCACAGCGACATTGAAAGAGGTTTCATTAGAGCGGAGGTAATTAACTATAACGACCTTATTTCTCTCGGCTCTGTAGCCGCCGTTAAAGAAAAGGGTCTTATGAGAAGCGAAGGAAAAGAATATGTAATGCAAGACGGAGATGTCGTTCTTTTCAGATTTAATGTGTAAAAACTAACAAAAATTAAAAGTGAGCCTTGGCACAAGCTGTGCTGTAAGCTCACTTTTTTCGTAAATTAAGAGCAGAGGAAATTAAAATAAAAGAATATAATTTATCTCAACAAAAATATGCAGAAGAAATCGGAATTGCATTACAAAAAGGCATAACCGACACAAAAGCTCCTAAACCTGATTATGAGAATATGCAAGACTGGGCGTTTTATGCATCCGATATTATGATTGAGTATCAGCAATCCACAGATGAAGGCTTGGATATTGAAGAATATAAGAATTTGTTTGAAGATATAAGTAACTTGCCGAATAACGAAATAAAAAAAGATTTAGCGGATATGTTACAAAAAATCATATCAAGTGCAAATATCAAAGCGGATTTTAAATATATTGAACCTTCGGAATTATCCGAAATCAAAGCCCTAAGAAAAGCATTTAAAACAAATGAAAAAGCTCCTTCAAATTTGGAGGATAAAATTCACGGCGCGTGGATGGGTAGAATTATCGGCTGTATGCTTGGAAAAACGGTAGAAGGAATCCGCAGCGATGAGCTTATACCATTTCTTAAAGAATCAAACAATTATCCACTTCACAGATATATTTACAGAACTGATTTAACGGATGATATAACAAATAAGAATAAATTTAATTTTACCAAAAGTGTTTATGCCGATGAAATATCGGGTATGCCTGTTGATGATGATACAAATTATACGGTTTTATCACAGCTGATAATAAATGAATACGGAAAAGATTTTACACCTGCCGATGTTGCAAAAGCATGGCTGAAATATCAGCCTAAAGATGCTTATTTTACTGCTGAAAAAGTGGCTTTTTGTAACTTTGTAAGTGGATATACGCCACCCTACTCTGCAACAAATAAAAATCCATACAGAGAGTGGATAGGCGCTCGAATCCGTGGAGATTACTGGGGATACATAAATCCGGGAAATCCGGAAAAAGCCGCAGAAATGGCATGGAGAGATGCTTCCATATCACACATCAAAAACGGTATATATGGTGAAATGTTCGCATCGGCTATGATTGCCGCAGCGGCAATAACAAATTCTCCAAAAGAAATAATTTCTTTAGGGCTTTCACAAATTCCGGCAACCTCAAGGCTTTATGAATCTGTAAATAAAATTATTGAATTTTATGAAAACGGAAAGGCTAAAGAAGAAGTATTTGAATATATACATAATCAATATGATGAGCATACTTCTTACGGCTGGTGCCATGCAATTCCAAATGATATGATTGTTACTTCTTCTCTGCTTTATGGTGAAGGAAACTTTGAAAAATCTATTTGTATGGCTGTAGAAACTGCTTTTGACACAGACTGTAATGGTGCAACTGTGGGTTCAATATTGGGAATGGCAAACGGGATAAACAGTATTCCGACGGAATGGAAAAATCCTATAAACAACAGGCTTAACACTTCTATCTTTGGAGTTGGCACATTAAATATATCAGATGTGGTAAAAAAGACGATGGAACACATTGAAAGTAAATAAAATATAAAGGCTGTGAAGATTTCTCCTCACAGCCGATTTTTTATAACTCTGAAATTATAATCTTTTCAATTTTAACATCCGTAACTGGCTTATCATTGGCGCCTACTTTAGTGTTGGCAATATCATTTACAACATTCATTCCGTCATAAACTTGGCCGAAAACGGTGTGTCTGTAATCAAGCCAAGGTGTACCGCCAAGATTTTTATAATCTTCAATGGTATCTGCGGGGAAGCTATCGGGTATATCTTCCATTTGCTCAATAAATCTTGAATCCACATTATTTAACTGAACAATGAAGAACTGGCTGCCGTTTGTGCCTGGGCCTGCGTTTGCCATTGAAAGAGCGCCGCAGATATTATGAAATGCAGGGTGAAATTCATCCTTAAAAGGCTTGCCCCAAATGCTTTCTCCGCCCATTCCCGTGCCTGTAGGGTCGCCGCCTTGAATCATAAAATCTTTAATTACACGATGAAAAATTATGCCGTCATAATAGCCTTTTTTTGCAAGACCCACAAAATTTTCAACTGCTTTAGGTGCAGCTTCAGGGAACAAAAGAACTTTTATGCTGCCCATAGTTGTAACTATTTCTGCAACCTTATCACCGGCAGCGGGTTTTCTTGTTTGTAAACTCATGTTAAAACATCCTTTTCCAATTTTTTATAATCTATTTTGCCGAGTGGTGTTCTCGGTAAAGAATTAACAAATTCAATTTCTTTGGGAATATAATATTTTGAGAAATTATTTTTTATATATTCGGTTATTTTATTCTTTACAGCTTGTTGATTATCCATTGACGAAAGAACAACAAACAGCTTGATTGCAGGCTTTGAATTATCAAGGCATTGAACTGCACAGCACTCTTTTATGTAATCAAGAGAAAAGAGCTTTGATTCAAGGTAAACGGGATAAACATTAAAGCCGGATATAATTATAACTCTCTTTTTACGCCCTGTAATATAAAGGTAACCTTCATTATCAAGATAGCCTAAATCTCCTGTTAAAAGCCATTTTTCGTTGCAATCATCATAGAAAAAAGGCTGATATTGAGTATTAAGATAGCCTTCCGTAACAGTATCGCCACATACTGCAATTTCACCGATTGAGTTTATTTTGCAAATATTATTATTTTCATCAACTATGCTGATTTTTATATTGTCAATGGGTTTGCCTACGGAAAAAGGCTTATTGCATTTTGACGTATTTACAGAGCAAACGGATGCTGTTTCCGTTAATCCGTAACCTCTGCATAATTTTCCTTTTCCGCCATAAGAAGAAATGAGAGAATTTACATTTTCAATGAGCTTTTCGGGAACAAAATCTCCACCGCAAAAAAGGAGCTTAAAATTTTTTAGAAAATCTCCTTTGAAAAAGTCGGAGTATACCAGCTTTTCAAATACGGCAGGAACTCCTACCAAAAAAGATACATTTTGATTTTGCAAATAACCCGAAACGGTTTCGGCATCAAATTTACTTATGGGGATAACCGTAAGCCCGCAAATCAAAGATAAATGCATGGCAACAGATAAGCCGAAAGCGTGGCTGAAAGGAATAATCAACAAAGAACTTTCTTTGCCGTATTCAAGATTTTCGGTAATAGGTTTTATATGCTCACAGACTTTGCAAACATTTTGCTCAGATAATATGACCGTGTTATTTTCTCCGCTTGTTCCTCCGCCGTTTAGGAAAATTTTGCCGTTTTTTTGTGAAGGCAATAATTCGGTAGGAGAAAAATCAAATTTGTATTCATCAATATCAAAAAGAGAGATTTTTAATGATTTTTCGCCTAATAAAGAGGCACCTAACTTGTTTGTAATCAACAAACGAGAAGCCGTGGCTTTCATTTTTGAAATAACACTTTCGGAAGATTCGGAAAAATGAATTAAATTTACATTATGTCCACTTTTACAGCAGGCATAAAATGATATAATAGCCTCGTATGAGTTAGGCAAAAAAATTGAAACACATTCATCTACATTCAAAGACAATTTAAGATAATTTGAAAGATGAGAAGAAGAAAAAAGCAATTCTTTAAGAGTTATAGAATGTTGCTCTGTTTTTAAGGCAACAAAGTCTCCCCTGCTGTTAAATGTTTTCAAAAGGTCGTTATAACAATTCATAATCAATGTATATTATCGGTTAATTTTATTTCACCGTCATCCGTAAATGTGGCAATAATTCCGTTATAATCGTAAGTTCCGTAAAAAGGAACCTTTGCATACATAGTTAAATTCCATTTTACATTAGGGTATACTTTCCCCTGCTGATTTGTAACGATGGCAATTTCCGGGCTTAATTCTTTAAGAAAAGACATTGAAGAAGAGCCGAAATATCCGTGATGACCGATTTTAAGCAAATCGCAATGACCTATTTGTGAGCCTAATTTTTCTTCAAGGCCCGATGGTTTTGTAATATCCGCTGCAAGAAACGCAGATTTTTTTCCTTTGGTTACTTTAATTCCTATGCTTGAAGCGTTTTCGCCGTAGCCATATAAATCTTCATAATAATCGGTGTTAAAAAGTTTAAGATTAAAGTCGTAAAAGCTAATGTTTTGGGGAATGTCCTGTATAATTTCCGTGCCAACATTTTTGAGGTCTGAGATTATTTGATTATAGCTCTCTTGCAAGCCCCAGTCATCCACTTCATAGTCTTTATCCATTTTGGGATTGTACACTTTGAAGTATGCTTTTTTGATTTTTATACTTTCGTCTGTGATGATTGAATGAAAAGAGCCTACATGGTCATAATGGTAATGAGTGCCTAAAATAAAATCCAATGTAACGGTGCCGTTTTTATCGGAAGCAACTTTTTTTAGATAGGATATAACCTGCTCCTCATAGCCTTTATAAGTGGTTTTTCGGCGTGGATTGTTATTCCCCTCACCTGAATCTATGAGAGCAAAATGGCCGTTACTTTCAAGCAAAATGCAATCTGAATTTGCGGTGTTCAAAAAATGGATTCTGTCATCACCGTTTTCATAGGTGAAAGTTTCTTGTTTTATATCATATTCTTTTGCGTATTTATTGCCGAGGGCAACAGTTATAATGTCAAGAATAAAAATCAAAAGCATTAAGGGAACTATTATCCATGTGGCAATCTTTTTAGCGTTGTTTTTCTTCATATATTAGCTCCAAAATAATGCCTGATAACGAATGTTCAAAATAATCTATGATTTTTTAGCAATCCCTCAGTCAAAGCTGACGCTTTGCTAGCTCCCTTTACACAAGGGAGCCACAGCTCTCAATCAACAAGCGCAATATCAAAACTGAGATTATCTATAAGGCATTAAATTAAATTTCAATGTATTCTATCATAACAGAGTTAAATTTACTACTCTTTTTTTCTAAAAATAGGTTGAAAAAAAAAAATGCGGTGATATAAAATATAGTTAAGAATTAAGGGAGAGGTTTTATTGAATATTAACTCAAACAAATTAACTGAAAATTTCATATATAAAACTACTTTTCTCATTGCTCTTGCTGTGAGTATATTTGCAGTTTCGGCAGTTAATCCTATTTCCTGCATAATTTCAATTATTATTTGCGCTGTTGTTTATTCAATTGACTCAAATACATCTCTGCTGCCGATAATTACATTCTTTTTGATTGTTTTGCACTCAATAGGCACATACGGTGAGTTTTTTCTCATATTGAGTTTAACAATAGGCAGTTTGATTTTTATTATTTTGAGCAAATTTGAAAAAATTAAAAATGCTGTTGCTTCGGCAGAATTCAGCTCTGCTCTGTCCATATCCGTTGCATTAACGGCAACAATTTTAATCACGACAAAATATTTCGGAATAGGTGCAACGGGAAATACAGTTATCGAGATGATAAAAAGCTATATTTCACTTGGCTTTCATCCGAATTGGCGAGGCATTTTGTACGGAACTATTGTTATGGTTTTAATGATAACATATCCCCGTAAATTCAAGAAGCTCTCTAAAATTATCAGCCCATTATTTGCCGCACTTTTAGTGGCTTATGTGTTAAATTTATTTCTTATACCGAAAGGTATTGTTTCAACTATTGAATTGGTTGAAAAGCCGGAATTTGAAATTGCGAACATTTTTAACTGTGAAAAAAATTTAAGTTTTGATTTCTTGACTGTTATTCGTCTTATAGTTTCATCATTGGCAGTTGCCGTTACTTTGCTTATGTCAAATAGTGAAAGCGGCAAAAAGGAAAATTATCTTCCCGGCTGTTCATCTGCCGTAATATCAGTTTTTTGCGGATTATCCATTCCTGCGAAAGTAGTAAATAACTCAAAAGAATTTGGATTTGGTGTGTTATCAGCCGCAATTATTGCCGTTATTTCACTTATTACTAATGGGTATGAAAGAATGCCCGTTTCAGCCTGTGCGGTTGTGTTTATCGTGGGTGCATGGCAATGCGTGGATATTTCTAAAATCAAAATTTCATTTAAAAGCACAAAAAATATTATTGCTTTCTGTTTGGCAATCGTAATTACAATGCTGACGGATATATCAATCGGGTGCATATCAGGTGTAATTCTTAATTTGATTGTAAAAAATCTTTTTAAGGAAAAGCCTGTGGTATAAATTTAAAGGAGGAATTAAAAATGACAAAAAAGATTATTTCCGTTGTATTGGCAATTTTAATCGCAATACCAAGCGTTATGATTTTTGCCGGTGCAACAAGTGCAGTTGTTGAAAATGTTGAAAAACTCATCACAGATTTCAGCGGTAATATGAAAACCGCTACGCCGAGTGATGCAGATTTGACATCTTACAACACTATGGTAGAGGCTTGGAATAAGTTATCAGATAGCGAAAGAGACGAAGTTAGTGTTTACAGCTTTTCAAAGCTTTGCAGTACCGCTATAACCTATTACAATTCCCAAGAAACATCAGGAACATACGCTGAAAAATATGCGTCAGCCAAGAAAAAGGTTGATAGTGAAATTAAACTTCCATCTTATTATGAAAAGGCACATGAAATCGGTGCTGCTGCAAATGCTATAACTAACGATGAAACAAAAGCCACATTCCTTTCGACTTTGAAAGGTGCATCTGCAAATGCTATAATTTTAGCTGCAGGATATAATAATTCATACGGTGTATTGAATACCGCTGTAACGGAGAAAACCGGTGCAAAAATATTGGAAACGGCTGCATCAAAAATCAGCACTTACACACAACAAGCGGATGCAGCGAACGCACCGAAATCGCCGAGTAGTACAGATTACCATAAAATGACTGCTGCCCCCAAAGCAAGTAAATATACTAACGGTGAAAACGATGAAAATTATATAGCCGATTATAAATATTATCTTGCCTATAAAGAAGCTCAAACTGATTATTATGTTAAAGACTGTGCTTTTAAATATGAAAAGCATTATCTTGGTGCATTAAAAGAAATAACAGCCGTTGCTACAGATTTTTCATATATTACTGATTATATTACCGATGCAATAGAAGCAAAGAGAAATTTTGACACGTGCAAAGACTCTGCAAAAATAAATGAAACTCTTAATCTTTATAATAGTCTTACCAAAGCGCAGCAAGAATCTCTTGATTCCTTCTCAAAGATAAGTTTTTACTGTGAAAAATCAATAAAAGAGACAACAAACTATGGCAAATTATATACATACACTAAAATGACTCTTGCAAAGCTCAAAGAATTTTGCGATAGTATGGAAAAATACTATACCGTTCAGAATTTTGAAAGGGTTATAGCAGACATTGCAGAGCCATACACAAGCAAAGACATTGCAGCGGCGAAAGAGGCTTATGAAGCTGTTGATTCTGCCCTTAAAAGCAGTATTTCAGCAGATACAACTACTAAATATAAACAGATTTTAGCAGCTGCCGGCCCCGATGAAAGAAGCGAAGAAAAACCTGATACATCCACTTACACCGTAACAAATGTATCATACAATGCGGTTTCTCAAAATAATGCAGAAAAAATATCGGAATTTATTGTAGATTTAATTCTTGAAAAAGCCGGTGTATCGGATACAAACGAATTGGTTTATGGAAAAATTTTCACAAACGAAACCGTAGGTAAATTTATTAAGTGGTTATATCCTTTACTCTCCGAAAAAGCCAGCATAAATGTTACCCCCGTTCTTCTTTCAAATCTGCTTACTGAAGAAAAGTTTGCAGGTGCAAAGAAAGCTCTTGAAACAGCAAATGAAGATTGGTCAGCTCTTACTGTAAGTGACGGAGACTTTGGATTTAAAGACGGTGATGTGGAAGGCTTCCTTGACGGCATTTCGGCATCTATGAGATATGTGTCAACATTAATTTGTGCTATTGTACAATTTGAAAATGAAACAGATACAGATAAAGGCACATATACCTACGGTGCTTATGAAGACTTAATTGATTTACTTGAAATCCTTGATTTGAAATCAGTAATGGCATCGGAAGATTATACAGCCTATGTTAAAGCGGCAGATGAAACAAGTAGAATTGTCGGATGTGATGCAAGAATCCGTGCAATCTTAGCTCCTGTTGCTTATCTTTTAGTAGACTTTGCAAAGAATCCAACAGATACAGTTATTGAAGTTCTTCCGAAGGTAAGTTATGCAATCACCTCAGGGCTTGTTAATGACACTGTAAACACACTTCTTTCAAGAATTACACTTATAAGCATTGACAAGGTTGACCTAACTACAGCCGGAATTTATAAAATTGTTGACGAAAAGTTATTATCCAAAAAGAACATTGAACTTTCCGAAGAAGAATTTACAGATGTTTTAACAGCACTTGCAGGCTGCGGAACGGCAGAGGCAAAATCAAGCGTTGCCCGTGGCCAAAACTATCGCCTTGGCATTAACGCAGATAAATCTAAGATTTCCGTTGTACTTGTTACAAAACTTCTTAAATATCTTCACGATGATGAAGCATTAAGAAACAGCGTTGTATCACTTATTGCAGGCGATAAAGAGTTCTTAGGCAAGGTGCTTAACTTTGCATTTAAGCTCCCACAAAATTCATTCACCTCAAGGTGTGTATTCGGTGCAATTTCGGCATACATCAGTTTTTCCGGAATTTTTGCAAAAATCAGCAACTTTTTCGGTAATCTCTTCAAATAATCCATAAGCAAAGCATCCGACCTCGGCTTTAAGTTCGGGGTCGGATGGTATTTATAAGTACTAAATTGGTAATAAATTATAAATTTTCCTTGATTTTTTTACGTTGATGTACTATAATCTCATAGCAAGTTAATTCGGGGTGTAGCGCATCTGGTAGCGCGCAACGTTCGGGACGTTGAGGCAGCGAGTTCGAGTCTCGCCACTCCGACCAAATAAAAGCTCTTATCAGCCTATGGCTAAGATAAGAGCTTTTTTGCATATAAAATTCATTCTTCTGTGTTCGAACTTTCTTTTTTTACAGTATTTTTTATCGACTGAACGCCTCCATCAATACTAACAAGATTGCCATTCATAAGATATAAATCATCGCCTGTAGACTTCATTTTATCTACTAAACTCTGCGAATTTTCTCTAATGACACGCAAATTGCTAAGCAGCTGAATAATAAGCATATTAAACACCAACTCGCCAAACGCACTGATAATTCCAATAGGAAATGACAGTGCAGAGGCTACATCGTTTATATCACGCAAAAATGCACCTGCAAAAACACCGCCTATGAGCAAAATAAAGAAAATGATAATTGTTAATGCCTTGTAAATTTTAATCCAAATGTTACTGTTTTCATTAAACATAATAATCCCCTCTTTTTTATAACTAATCGGCACATTAATTATATCACAAACCAGAGTAAACACAATAAGCCTGATAATCTTTGTGAGAATTTGCAAATTTAAAATCATTTATTTAGTAAATAAGTTAAAAATATGGCTGCCACAGTGTGACAGCCATATCGAGGTATTTATTATTCTTCTGTTGTATCAGGAGCATAGAGTTCCTT
This sequence comes from bacterium, assembly GCA_963652165.1. Classification (GTDB taxonomy): domain Bacteria; phylum Bacillota; class Clostridia; order Oscillospirales; family Acutalibacteraceae; genus CAG-177. The sequence continues at coordinate 11,189 of CAVJRM010000019.1, forward strand.
GAGCTTAAGAAGGTGAGCATATCTTTCAACAGAGGTCTTTTCAGCCTTTGTGAAGAGTGTTTCAGCTCTCTCAGGGAAGGAACGTGTAAGCTGTGAGTAACGAGCTTCATTCATAATGAAGTCTCTGTAGCTTGTAGTAGCAGGCTTACTGTCAATAGTAAACGGATTCTTACCCTCAGCTTTAAGAGCAGGATTGTAACGGAACATATTCCAGTAACCGCACTCAACAGCCTTCTTCATTTCGGACTGGCAGTTAGTCATACCGCCCTTAATGGAGTGCATTTCGCAAGGTGCATAAGCAATTACGATTGATGGGCCATGATATGCTTCAGCCTCTGTAAGAGCCTTAATTGTCTGCTGCATGTTTGCGCCCATGGCGATTTGTGCAACATAAACATAACCATAACTCATAGCAATCTCTGCAAGAGATTTCTTTGCAATAGCTTTACCTGCTGCTGCAAACTGTGCAACCTGACCGATATTGGAAGCCTTAGATGCCTGTCCACCGGTGTTGGAGTAAACTTCGGTATCAAATACCATGATATTTACATCTTCGCCGGAAGCGAGAACATGGTCAACGCCGCCAAAACCGATATCATAAGCCCAACCGTCACCGCCGAAAATCCAAACGGACTTCTTGGCAAGGTATTCTTTATTTGCAACGATAGCCTTGCAGTTATCACAATCTGCATCTTTAATAGCTTCAACGAGAGCTGCAGTTGCATCTGCATTTGCTTTACCGTCGTTAAGAGTATCAAGATATGCCTGTGCTGCTGCCTTTGCATCTGCAGAAGCTTTATCGGACTCAACAATCTTCTTAACTCTTTCAATAAGGCTGCTGCGGATAGCATTCTGGCCAAGGTACATACCATAGCCGTGCTCTGCGTTATCCTCAAAGAGGGAGTTTGCCCATGCGGGGCCGTGGCCATCTTTATTTACGGTGTAAGGTGATGTTGCTGCGGGGCCGCCCCAAATTGATGAACAACCGGTAGCATTGGAAATGTACATTCTGTCACCAAAGAGTTGGGTAATAAGGCGTGCATAAGAGGTTTCTGCACAACCTGCGCAAGAGCCTGAGAACTCAAGAAGAGGAGTCTTGAACTGGCTGCCGATAACAGTATTATCAGCAAGGTCTTCCTTAACGGAAACGTTCTTAACCATGTAATCAAATACTTGCTGCTGGTCATCCTGAGATTCTCTTGAAACCATTGTAAGTGACTTAGTGGGGCATACGCCGATACATACGCCACATCCCATACAATCGAGAGGAGAAACAGCAATAATGTATTTGTAGGAATCTTTGCCCTTGCCCTTCTTGGGAACTATCTGTGCATTTGCAGGAGCATTTGCAGCTTCTTCTTCGCTAAGAGCATAAGGTCTGATTGTAGCATGGGGGCAAACATAAGCGCACTGGTTACACTGAGCACACTTTGAGCCATCCCAAACGGGAACGTCAACAGCTACGCCGCGCTTCTCGTAAGCAGCAGCGCCCTGCTCAAATGTGCCGTCTTCGTGACCTGCGAATGCAGATACGGGAAGAGAATCGCCGTCCATAAGGCCAACGGGCTTCATAATCTTATTAACCTGATCAACAAGCTTTGCAGGGCCATCGGACTCAGCAGCTTTGTCAGAATCAACAGCATTTGCCCAATCTGCGGGAACATCAATCTTAACGTAAGCTGTTGCGCCTAAGTCAATTGCTTTCTCGTTCATTTGAACGATTTCAATACCCTTCTTCATGAACTTCTGGGCTTTTTCCTTCATGTAGCCGATTGCTTCAGCTTCGGGAAGAACCTTTGAAAGTGAGAAGAACGCAGATTGAAGAATTGTATTTGTTCTCTTACCAAGGCCGATTTCCTTAGCAAGGTCAATAGCGTTAACAGTGTAAAGCTGAATATTGTTGTTAGCAATATATCTCTTTGCTTCTGCATTGAGCTTTTCTGCAAGCTCTTCGGGAGACCACTGGCAGTTAATAAGGAATACGCCGCCGGGTTTAACGTCATTAACAATCTTAAATCCTTTTTCAATGTAAGAAGGATTGTGGCAAGCTACAAAGTCTGCCTTGTTAATGTAGTATGGAGACTTGATGGGTTCATCACCGAAACGAAGGTGAGAAATTGTAACACCACCGGTCTTCTTTGAGTCATACTGGAAATATGCCTGAACATACTTATCTGTATGGTCGCCGATAATCTTGATAGAGTCTTTATTTGCACCAACGGTACCGTCACCGCCGAGGCCCCAGAATTTGCACTCGATAGTGCTTTCTGCTGCTGTGTTGGGAGCAGCTTCTTCTGCAAGTGAAAGGCCGGTAACATCATCCTTAATACCGATTGTGAAGTTGTGCTTAGGAGCATCCTTTGCAAGCTCGTTGTAAACAGCGAATACGCTTGCGGGAGGTGTATCCTTTGAGCCGAGGCCGTAACGACCGCCAACGACCTTAATATCTGATCTGCCTTCTGCGTTAAGAGCGGCAACAACATCAAGGAAGAGAGGCTCACCAAGTGAACCGGGCTCTTTTGTTCTGTCAAGAACAGCGATTTTCTTAGCTGTTGCGGGAATAGCAGCAGCAAGCTTTGAAGAAACGAAAGGCCTGTAAAGACGAACTTTAACAAGGCCAACCTTTTCGCCCTTAACTTTGTTAAGATAATCTATAACTTCTTCAGCTACGTCGCAGATTGAGCCCATAGCAACGATAACTCTGTCTGCATCGGGAGCACCGTAGTAGTTAAAGAGCTGATAATTTGTGCCGAGCTTTTCATTAACCTTGCCCATATATTCTTCAACGATAGCGGGAAGTGCGTCATAATACTTGTTGCAAGCTTCTCTGTGCTGGAAGAAGATATCACCGTTTTCGTGAGAACCACGCATAACAGGTCTTTCGGGGTTAAGAGCACGTTTACGGAATGCTTCAACAGCGTCCATATCGCACATATCTTTAAGATCGTCATAATCCCAAATTTCAATCTTTTGAATTTCGTGGGAAGTACGGAAACCATCAAAGAAGTTAATGAAAGGAACTCTGCCCTTAATTGCGGAAAGGTGTGCGACGGCACCGAGGTCCATAACTTCCTGAGGATTTGTTTCTGCAAGCATTGCAAAACCGGTTTGACGGCATGCATAAACGTCTGAATGATCACCGAAAATGTTAAGTGCATGGGATGCTACGCAACGAGCCGATACATGGAAAACGCATGGAAGTAGCTCACCGGCGATTTTGTACATATTGGGAATCATAAGAAGAAGTCCCTGTGAAGCAGTGTAAGTGGTGGTAAGAGCACCTGCTGCAAGAGAGCCGTGAACGGTACCTGCTGCGCCTGCTTCGGACTGCATTTCAGCAACCTTTACGGTTGTGCCGAAAATATTTTTTCTTCCTTTTGCTGACCACTGGTCAACATAGTCTGCCATGGGTGATGATGGGGTAATTGGGTAAATACCAGCAACCTCGGTAAACGCATAGCTAACATGAGCAGCAGCGGTATTACCATCCATGGTCAATTTTTCTCTGGACATAAGATTACCTCCTAAAAAACTTGAGTAAATGCCAAATGTTATTTTAGCACCATAATTTTATTTTGTAAATACCTAAAGCCTAAAAAGAATTGGTTAAAATGCCTAAAATTGAAATATTTTTCACGAAATGCATCATTGTCACAATTTTTACTCCCCACAACATATTGTTCGATTTTATGCAAATTCCACAAAATATAAACAAAAGTTCTTGACAATATGGTGTTATAAGTATATTATATATATCGTGGTGTGTTTTGTGCCAAGCGAAGTTACTTCGTATAATACACTGCAAAATGAATTTTTATTCAATCTTATTATAAGGCGGATAACCGCAATCAAAATTTTCAAAAAAGGAGGACAGATGTTTGCCAACAGTTGTAATTATTCTTATCGGTATCGCCGCTGGATTAATCATAGGTGCATTAGCCGGATTTTTCATTGGCGTTGCTCATAGAAAAAAGAAAGCCGAAGCAGCTATCGGCTCAGCCGAAGAGGAAGCTAACAAAATCGTAAGTGAAGCTCTTGCCACTGCAGAGGCAAAAAAGAAAGAAACAATTCTTGAAGCAAAAGACGAAATTCACAAGCACAGAACAGAAACGGAAAAAGAGCTTCGTGAAAGACGTGCCGAGGTTCAAAAGCAAGAAAAGAGACTTATTCAAAAAGAAGAAAATCTTGACAACAAAACCGACAAGCTCGAAAAGAAAGAAGCCACTCTTGACGAAAAGCTCAAAGCAGCCGACGCAAAAATGGAAGAGGTTGAATCCCTCAAAAAGAGTCAGTTGGATATTCTTGAAAGAATTTCAGGCTACACTCAGGAACAGGCAAAAAATCTTATTATCAGCGAACTTGATTCAAAACTTGATCACGAAAAAGCAGTTAAAATCAAGGAATACGAACAGCAAACAAGAGATGAATCTGACAGGATTGCAAAAGAAATCATTTCCACAGCAATTCAGCGCTGTGCAGCAGACCATGCTGCAGAAGCAACGGTTTCGGTTGTTTCCCTACCCAACGACGAAATGAAGGGTAGAATCATAGGAAGAGAGGGAAGAAATATCAGAGCCCTTGAAATGGTTACCGGAGTAAGTCTTCTCATTGATGACACTCCCGAGGTTATCACAATATCTTCCTTTGACCCGGTGCGCAGAGAAATCGCAAGAGTCACAATTGAGAAGCTTATTCAAGATGGCAGGATTCATCCTGCAAGAATTGAGGAGCTTTATGACAAAGCAAAGCGCGAGGTTGAACAAACCATTAAGCAAACCGGTGAACAGGCTTGCATGGAAGCAGGCGTTGACAGAGTTAACCCTGAGCTTATAAAACTTCTCGGCAAGCTTAAATACCGTACAAGCTACGGTCAAAATGTTCTTAAACATTCACTTGAGGTTTCATTTATTGCAGGTCTTATGGCATCAGAACTTGGCGCTGATGTTAAGAGTGCAAAAAGAGCAGGCCTTCTTCATGATATAGGCAAGGCCCTTGACCATGAAATGGAAGGCACACACGTTGCTCTCGGTGTTGAATATGCACGCAGATACAGAGAAAATGACATTATCTGCAATGCTATTGAAGCTCACCACGGCGGTGTTGAGCCAAAGAGCACAGTAGCAATTCTTGTTCAAGCTGCTGACGCAATCTCAGCTGCAAGGCCCGGTGCAAGAAGAGAAGATCTTCAAAATTACATTAAGAGACTTGAAGCTCTTGAACAAATCGCAACATCCTTTGAAGGCGTTGAGCGTTCCTTTGCAATTCAAGCAGGCCGTGAAGTTAGAATCATCGTTAAACCCGATATGGTTTCAGATGATAAAATGGTTATTATGGCAAGAGAAATTGCAGAAAAGATTGAAAACTCAATGGATTACCCCGGTGAAATTAAAGTTAATCTCATCAGAGAGACCCGTGCTTTCGGCGTTGCAAAATAAAAGCTTATTTTTCAGGCATCTTCAAAACGAAGGTGCCTGTTTTTTATATTTTTCTTGACATTGACACATCACAAAATTAAAATATATTTGCATCTGTAAATAATCAAGATGCATAGAAAGATGATTTTATGAATATTTTAGCAATCGGGGATATTGTTTCCGACAAAGGATGTGAATTCCTAAGAGCAAAGCTCCCCACATTAAAAAAGGTAAAAGGAATTGATTTTGTTATTGCCAACGGAGAAAATTCCGCAGTCGGCAACGGCATAACTCCCCACTCTGCTCAATTTTTATTCGGAAGTGGAGTTGATTTTATCACCCTTGGAAATCATTCATTCAGGCGCCGTGAATTCTATGAATTTATTGATGGCAGAACCGATATAATAAGGCCTGCTAATTTTCATAAAGAAGCACCCGGAAGCGGATATTCTGTGGTAGATTTAGGCTACACGCAAATTTGCATAATTAATCTTTCCGGCAGAGTATATATGGACGCATGTGATAATCCATTTGAAACAGTTGATTCAATTCTTAATAGAACAAATTGTAAAATTAATATCGTGGATTTTCACGCCGAAGCAACAGCTGAAAAAGGTGCAATGGGATATTACCTTGACGGCAGAGTTTCGGCAGTATTCGGCACTCACACCCACGTACAAACTTCCGATGCCAAAATTTTGCCAAAGGGAACAGGATTTATAACTGACCTTGGAATGACCGGACCCAAAAATTCAATTCTCGGGGTAAAACCCGAAACAAGCATTGAATGGCTGAGAACAGGCATGCCCACAAGATTTGAAACAGCTGATGGCCCGTGTATACTTAATGGGTGCATTTTCGGAATTGATAAAAAAAGCGGTAAATGTTTTTCTGTTGAGCCGTTAAGTATAGAATAATTGAGGATAAGTATGCAAAAATTACTGAGTTCTATTCGCTCCGCCTGCCGGCAATACAACATGATAGAAGAAGGAGATAAAATTGCCATTGGTGTTTCTGCCGGCAAGGATTCTCTTGCTCTTCTTGTGGCAATGGCAAAGCTGAGAAACTTTTATCCTGTTAATTTTAAGATAATTGCCATTACCGTTGATATGAGGTTTGAAAATAAAAACGGCGATTTTTCGGAAATAAAGGCTCTTTGTGATAAATTAAATGTAGAGTATTTTATAAAGGAAACAGACCTTGCAGAGCTAATTTTTAACGTACGCAAAGAAAAGAATCCATGCTCTCTTTGCTCAAAAATGCGCAGAGGAATTTTAATAAGCACAGCAAAAGAATTAGGCTGTAATAAAATTGCGCTGGGCCATCATCTTGATGATTTATCCGAAACATTTATGATGAATTTACTTAAAGGAGCAAGGCTTGACTGCTTTATGCCTGTAACTGAATTTCCCGATAATAATATAGCTGTCATCAGGCCCATGATTTTTGCTCGTGAAAGCGACTGTGCAAGGGTTGCAAGAAACGAAAATTTGCCTGTTAAAAAAAGCCTTTGCCCCGCAGATAAATGCACTGATCGTGAAGAAATGAAAGAGTTTATTAAATCCCTTGAAAAAGATTACGGTAATGTGAGGCTCAAAATACTTGAAGCAATGCAAAATGCTCATATAAACGGATATTAAAATTTAAGCGTAGCGACTGTTAAGTCGCTATGCTTTTGTGTCTTATAGAGAGAGAAAGGCAGCCCTGAGCAAGTAAGCTCGGGGCTGCTCTTTCTGTAATTTGAATAATATTACGAGGAGAAAACCTTACTTTTTGAATTTTTGAATAAATGAGTCAAGGATTGATTCATTTGAAGAATCTGTGGTTGTTTCTTCTGCTGTAACCTCTTTGCTGATTGAAGGAGTCATATAGATGAACATAACAGATGTATCCATATCATCGGTTGCTTCGGTGAAAATTTTATATTCTTTGCCGAAATCAATCCATTTTTCCATCTTGTCAACAATTACATCTGCATTACTTGCAAGAGAAGAATATTTTTCTTCAAGGGAAGCAAAATCAGCTGTGCCTGCAAGAGACATAAGGCTTGTGATGGTATCCATTGTGTCATCACTGAGAAGGGACATAAATGTATCAATAAGTTCGCTGTTGTCATCTAAAGTCTTTTGAATTTCGGAAAGTTTTTCCAAAGTTTCGGGTAAATTCTCTAAGGCTTTTTGAACATCCTCATTCTGCAAGTCTTTTGCAAGAGATGAAGCGATGGGAATTGTATCACCTAAATCTGCCAAATCTGCAAGGAAGTTTACAACGCTTGAATCTGAAAGAAGAGATATTGCTTTTTTAGCATCTTCACTTGTGAATACTTTAAGTAACTTTTCAAGTTGCTCGCTGTTAGTAGGTGTTGCATATTTTGAAAGAACATCAATAAGAGCTTTGTTGCTGTTATAAAGCTCAACAGCATCACTCATAACGCTTGTAAGGGAAGCGACGCCATCGGTTTTATTTTGAAGCATATCCATAAGCTTATCGGTATCAAGCTTTGAAATTGCATCTTGAACTTCGCTAAGGGCACTGAGAACGGATTTAAGATCGCTCATAGAGTCCCCTGCATCAACATTCAGATTAAGAGAAGCAATGGGGATAACTGCAAAATACATATTGCCAAGCTCAAAATCTTTTGCATCTGCTGTTACGGAAGCTGTGCTGCCGATCACAAGGCCATCAAGGTTTGTGATACCGAGATCTTTAAGCCCGAGGCTTTCGCTCATGCCGGGCATGCCGAAGAATGCAACTATCTCTTTAGTGCCATCGCCTATCGCTCTGCCGCCTTCAACACTTACGCCTGAGAATTCAGACTCTTGCATAATAAGTCCGCCAACAACCATTACAGGAAGATAAACAGTAGACTTTTTACCGTTAATTTTAACTGTCTTTTTGCAGTTATTTGTCATATTAACTTCGATTTTAACTTTACCGCTTTGACCGGCTATATCATCAGCGGAGATTTCTTTGCCGTCAAGGTAATATTTGATTTGGAACTGAACGGGAAGTTCGCTATCTGATGTGCCACTATAATATAAGTCTGTATCAGGCATATTCCACTGAATATTTTCACCGTCAATAACAGGTTCAACATCTGTTTTGATATTTGTTATGTTTTTAAGGTTGCTTACATCGTTTACACAAACTTCACCTTTATCGGTATGAAGCCAATCAGTAACCTGTACCTCTTTAACTGTACCTTTGTTATCAATATTTACATATACGGTTTCATTCTTAGTAACGGAGCTTGCTGTATCGGTATAAACTGCCTGTGTTTTGGTTTCTGTAGCTGTTGTGGTGGTAGTGTCATCACTTGAGCTGCTACCGCAAGCTGCAAAACTGAAAAGCATTGTTAAAGCTGTGCCTACAGCAATAGTCTTTTTAATGATTGATTTTGCATTTGAGGTTTTCACTGTCTTTTTCTCCCCTTTACTTTCATCATTTTTGTTTTTATTTGGATTCCACTTATAGCTTGTTTTATCTATTAAACCTTCAAAGGCAACAAGTACAGGTGTAAGGAAAAGAATAATCACAATTGCGCTGATAGCTGCACCTCTTGCAAGCATACCGCAAAGGGAGCTGACTATTTCAATGTTACATACTACATAAACGCCGAAGGTTGCACAGAAGAATACAAGTGCGCTTTGGAATATGGATTGATCACTTGCGTTTGCAGCAACTAACATTGCTTCTTTTCTGCTCTTACCTGTTCTGAGTTCCTCACGGAATCTTGTGGTAAGAAGAATTGCATAGTCAACAGTAGCGCCAAGCTGAACACAGCTTATAACCGTGGGTGCGATGAACGAAACATCTGCACCTGTAACTAACGGGAAGGCTTCATTTATGAATATTGCAAGTTCAATGGCAGCAACAAGAAGAACGGGAATTGAAATTGATTTAAACAATATTGCAATAAGAATAAATATTGCTGCTATTGAAATAATGCTTGTAACCTTAAAGTCTTTATCAGTAACAGATATAAGGTCTTTACTCATCGGGCCTTCACCGGTTAAATAACCGTCCGGGTCGTACTTATACAAAATATCTTCAATTTCTTCAATTTGAGCATTTGCTTCGTCGCTTGATGATGTATAAACGGAGTTTATCATCATAAGCTGATAGCCGTCTTTCATGCAAAGCTCTTTAACAGAATCAGGAAGAATATCATTTGAAATTGCAGGGCCGACAAAAGAATTAAGAGAAATAATATTTGAAATTCCGTCAACATCTTCAAACTCCGATATCATCTCGGACACCTGACCGGAAGGAATATCATCGTGGATAATTACGAAGTGTGTTGTTGACATATTAAAATCTTTTTTCAGCTTTGAAAGGGACTGAACTGAATCAAGCTGCTCGGGAAGAGCGTTTGCAACATTGTAATCAAGAGATACGAATGATTTTGCAATATAAGATGGAATTATAAGAGCAATGAAGATAATTGCAAGAACTTTTCTGTGCTTAATTGTGAATTTATTAAGTGCATTGAAGCTCGGTAAAAATCTCTTATGCTTAAATCTGTAGATACCTTTGTAGAAAATCAAGATTAATGCAGGAAGAACAATTACAACTGTAAGTATACCGAAAATAACGCCCTTAGCCATAACAATACCTATATCAAGGCCTAAGGTGAAGCTCATGAAGCAAAGTGCCAAAAAGCCAAACACGGTGGTAAGTGATGAACCTAACAATGACTGGAATGTTGCTGCAACGGCAACTGCCATGGACTCATTTCTATTAGGATTCTTTTTGAGCTCCTCATTAAATCTGTCAAGCAAGAATACCGAGTAGTCCATTGTAACGGCAAGCTGAAGAACAGCAGCTATACATTTGGTTATGTAAGATATTCCGTTTGGCATAAATATGTTTGTACCCATGTTATAAAGGATAGCATAACCGAGGGATGCAAGAATCACAAGAGGAAGCACCCAGCTGTCCATTGTAAATGAAAGAGCAATTAATGCAAGGACAACAGCTACAGCAACATACTTGGGAGTTTCTGAATCTGCAAGAGACTTAGTATCTTCAACAATTGCAGACATACCGCTGAGAAAGCATTGCTTATTAAGTAATGTTTTGATTTCTTTGATGGCATTCATTGTTGATTCAGTTGCAGAACCTTCTTTGAACTGAACCATAAGAAGTGTGGAGCTACCATCGGATGAATAAAAGATATCCGTAAGAGCATCCGGCAAAACTGACTGAGGAATACTGATATCCGCAATATCGTCAACCCATGTAACTTGGTATACGCCTTCAACCTCAGAAATTTTTGACTTTAGCTCGACAATATCCTTACTGCTCATATTCTCTATTACAAGAAAAGCATCTGAAGCATGGCCGAAATCCTCATCAAGAATTTCTTCGCCTTGAACAGAACGGATACTGTCCGGAAGATAGGACATAATATCATAATTAACGAACGTGTTAAAATATCCTATCGCCGAAGGAATTAAAAGTAATGTGGCAACTAAAAAGATAATCTTAGGATGGTTTGCAATAAATTTAGCAAGCTTGTTTACCATTTTCATTCACCTCCAAAATATTCGATATTGCGTTTATCAGAATGGGTTTTACATCTTCCATTGAATAAGGACCGGTGCCGAGGATTGAATCGCAACATACAGAACCGATAACATCGGTAATAAGATAAATTATCTTTTTTGCTGTATCTTCATCATATCCGGATTCCAAAAAGCAGTTTAAAAATTTATTTATCATTGATGAAAAATCAGGATTTACGCCGCTTGAAAAAATCTTAAAGCAAAAAGCAAATCTTTTATCGAGAAGTGCTGTAAAATCTTTATGCTCTGAAAGAAAATCAATAATATAATTGCATATAGCTATAGTTTTTTCTTTAAGCGTTCCATCGGGGATCTGTTTATCAACTGCACTCATGGCATCTTTAAGCAAATCAGCACTCTTGTAAGTAATAATCTGCTCAAGCAAATCATATTTATCTTTAAAATACAAATAAAATGTACCCTTTGCAATTCCCGCCATTTTTACAACATCGTCAACAGCGGTTGCGGTGTAACTATTCGCCATAAATAACTGATAAGCAGAATCAAGAATTTTATTTCTTTTAGCAATTTTATTTTCTGCTACAGTACCCAATTTAATCACCTCTATCTAATGACTACCGGTCATTTCGTGCGTATTTTAACGCAAAAATGACTAATAGTCAATATTTTTTTTGACAATTTACATTTTGTTAACAATCACTTAAAAAGATACTGTAGTTTTATTAAATTTGCATAATAAAAAAGCTATAATTCACAATAACACAACCGAAATTTTGTAAATTATAGCTTAAAATTTAATTATTATTTTGTACCGAATATTCTGTCGCCTGCATCGCCGAGGCCGGGGCAAATATATGCATCTGCATTGAGCTCTCTGTCAAGATTACCGACATAAATTTGAACATCGGGATGAGCTTCATGAAGTTTGTTAAGGCCTTCGGGAGCAGCAATTATGCACATAAACTTTATAGTCTTGCCACCTAATTTTTTAATTTGGTCTATTGCATCAATGGCAGAACCGCCTGTTGCAAGCATTGGGTCAAGCACAACAATTGTACGCTGCTCAATTGGCCTTGGCAATTTGCAATAATAAGGAACGGGCTGGTGTGTGGTTTCATCACGATACATACCAATGTGGCCGACTTTTGCTGTTGGGCAAAGAGAAAGGACGCCGGGAACCATACCAAGGCCCGCACGAAGAATAGGAACAATTGCGAGCTTACGGCCTGAAATCATGGGAGTAATACATGTTTCAATAGGAGTATCAATTTCAACATCCTCAAGGGGAAGATCTGAAAGAGCCTCATATCCTTCAAGCATTGCAATTTCTTCAACAAGCTTACGAAATTCATTTGTACCGGTCTTCTTATCTCTGAGCATTGAAATCTTATGCTTAATAAGAGGATGGGTCATAATTGTTACATTTTCCATATATATTCCTCCAAAAATTAAAATCTGTTTTCAAGGTCTGTAATCTGAGCAATTCTTCTTGAATGCCTTTCTTCGCCGCTAAATTCGGTATTAAGGAAAAGGTCAACAAGTTCAATTGCTTTTTCTTTGCTTACGACTCTGCCGCCAAGGCAAAGAATATTTGCATCATTGTGAAGCCTTGTCATTTCTGCTGAAAAAGCATCTGAGCAGCAAGCAGCTCTGATGCCTCTCACTTTATTTGCGGCTATTGAAATGCCTACACCTGTACCGCAAAAAAGTAAACCTTTTTCGCATTCACCGCTTGCAACGGCCCTTGCGGTTTTCTCGGCATAAACAGCATAATCACAAGAATCCGGCGTGTATGTGCCGTAATCTTTATATGCTACATTTTTTTCATCAAGATGAGCCATAATAGCTTTTTTCAGCTCAAGCCCTGCATGGTCACTTCCAAGTGCTATCATTATTTTCCCTCTGCTTTCTTTAATTTCAATTCACGCTCTGCCTGAGGCGGTCTTAAATAAACAGGCATAATAAGAGCAGAATCCATAAATTCATTATTATGTAAAGCTGCAAGAGCAGCACCATAACCACGCTGATACCTACGATTTTCGGCAGCAAGATAAACATTTGAAAAATCATTGCCAAAGCTTTTGTAACAAAGCTCTGCGCCGTCACCTGCAAGATAAATTTTTAAATTATTATTTAAAAAATCATTACTTATTTTTTCTTTTAGACTATCAATACTTATTGTGCCGTCTTCTGTTAGTCTTATAATTTCCCCATTTGTAATCATAAAAGCTGCAAAATAGACTTGATTACATCTTGCATCCATAGTTGAACAGACAATACAATCTTCGTCAAGAAAATTATATGCCATACTTTCCAAGGTAGAAACTGCAGCGCAGAGCTTACTATTTTTAAAAGCAAGGCCTTTAACAGCTGCAACGCCTATTCTGATTCCCGTAAAAGAACCGGGTCCAACATTTACACAAAAAGCATCAATATCTTCAATTTTAAGATTAGCTTGTGTAAACACATTATTAACCATAGGCATTAAGGTACAGCTATGAGTAAGCTTTGTGTTTACAAAGCACTCGCTTATAAGCCTATCATCATCTGTAATTGCAGTGCTTGCACTTTTGGCAGATGTATCAATAGCCAACAATTTCAATATTTTCACATCCCGTTATATCAAGATAACGCTCGTTTTCATTATCTGTTTTAGTAATGCGGATTTTAACACAATCCTCAGGCAAAACATTCTCTATATTTTCACTCCACTCTATAATAAGCGAAGCACCTGAATCAAGATAATCAAAATAACCTGTTGAATATAAATCATCCCAACTGCTGATTCTATACATATCAAAATGATAGAGAGTTTTCTCCTTTGACCTATATTCATTTATGAGAGCAAAAGTCGGACTGCTTACGTCGGAATTTATGCCCATACCCTTGGCAAATCCTCTTGTAAAAGCCGTTTTACCTGCCCCAAGGTCACCAAACATTGCGACAACGGAGCCATAAGGTAATTTTTGGCCGAGAATATAGCCTATATTTTCAGTTTGAGTTGTATTTAAAGATAAAAATTTTGCCACACTACACCACCATAATGAATTATATCACAGTGTAATACCGTTTTCAACTGTAAAAAACAGAGCTGTCCAAAAAGGCAGCTCTGTTAACATTAATATTCAAATTTACCTTCAAATACCATTACTGCGTTACCGCTTAGGATAACTCTTTCATCAGTATAATTTACATGCATATCGCCGCCGGCAAGTTTGACGGTAATATCTTTGCCTTTTTCGCAATAACCTTTTTCACAGGCTGCAATTACAGCTGCACAGGCACCTGTACCACAAGCAAGAGTTTCACCGTTGCCACGCTCCCAAACTCTCATTCTGATTGCAGAGCTGTTTATAACTCTAACAAATTCAGTATTGATACGACCGGGGAAGGCTTCGTGACATTCAAATTTCGGGCCGAACTCGGGTAAATCAAGGCCATCAAGTGCATCCATAAATGTAACAAAATGCGGGTTACCTACATCCACTTTAACGCCCTCATAAGTTTTTCCGTCAACGTCAATACAAAGGTCAGAATCGAGTACTGTAGCCTTGCCCATATCAACAGATGCAGAGCTGACTTTACCGTCACGAAGATAGAGCCTTAACGAGTGAATACCGCTTGCTGTTTCAATGGTTAAATACTCACTTCTTATATAACCTTTATCGTAAAGATATTTACCGATACAACGAAGGTTATTGCCTGCCATTTTGCCCTCGCTGCCGTCCTTATTAAAGGAACGCATTTTCGCATCTGCAACAGAAGATTTTTCTATTAAAACAATTCCGTCGCCGCCGATACCGTAATGCTGTTTACAAAGGTTAACGCAAAGGGATTCGGGGCAAGTAATTTTACCGTCAAAATTTTCAACAAAGATATAGTCATTGCCACATGAGTGCATTTTTGCAAAGTGAATAGTGGTTTTCCATGCACGCATATCATTTATATCTACAAGCTCTGTATTGGAATTTGTAAATCCACTTTCCATAATCTCTGCAAGGGCATTTGCCGTATCAAGAGATGTAAGGCAAGGAATACCGAGCTGCATTGCTCTCAGGTGAAGAACATTATAGTTTCCTGCTCTTGTACCTTGAGCTTTACCGGTATAAATAATATAATTAAATTTACCGCTTTCCATAAGCTCGTTGATTTCATTGCTCTCGGTTGCGTTCTTAACGGAATGTACTTTGATGCCGAGAGTGGAAATAGCATTTGCGGTGCCTGTAGTAGCATAAATATCAAGATCAAGATCTGCAAATCTCTTTGCAAGAGAAATAATCTCCTGATAATCATTCTTCTCAACGCTGATAAACAAACCTGCGGATTCATGTTTTGACGGAACTTTGAATCCGGCAGCATTAAGTCCTTTGAAAAGAGCTTCTGCCGTGGTTTTACCAAGGCCGAGGACTTCGCCGGTAGATTTCATTTCCGGGCCGAGAATTGAGTTTGCATCGTTTAATTTTTCAAATGAAAATACAGGAACTTTAACTGCATAGTAAGGCGGTGTTCTGTAAAGGCCTGTGCCGTAGCCGAGATCTGCAAGCTTATCGCCGAGCATTACTCTTGAGGCAAGGTCTACCATAGGAACATTTGTAACCTTACTGATATAGGGAACAGTACGGGAAGCACGAGGGTTAACCTCAATAACATAAAGCTCATTATCGTAAATAAGATACTGAATATTTACAAGGCCTTTTGTGCCAAGTGCAAGGGCGAGCTTTTCGGAGCGGTCACAAATAATTCCCATAAATTTATCACTGAGATTATAAGGCGGATAAACGGCAATAGAGTCACCACTGTGAACGCCGGCTCTCTCAATATGTTCCATAATACCGGGAATAAGAACATCCTTGCCATCTGAAATTACATCTACTTCAAGCTCAATGCCGGGCATATATTTATCAACAAGAACAGGGTTATCAATACCGCCTGCAAGAATTTTTTCCATATAGTCTCTTGTATTTTCTTCAGAGCGAGAGATAGTCATATTTTGGCCGCCTATAACATAGGAAGGTCTTAAAAGGACAGGATAGCCAAGCTTTTCGGCAGCGTCGAGGGCTTCTTCAAGAGTATTAACGCCCATTCCTTTTGGCCTGCTGATACCGAATTTTTCAAGAAGCGCATCAAAGCGACTTCTATCCTCTGCAGTGTCAATTCCATCGGCAGATGTGCCGAGAATTTGAATGCCCATCTTATCAAGGAATCCTGTTAATTTAATAGCGGTTTGACCACCAAAGGCAACAACAACGCCAACAGGATTTTCAACCTTGATAATATTCATTACATCTTCCGGGGTAAGAGGCTCAAAATAAAGTCTGTCTGCGGTGTCATAATCTGTTGAAACCGTTTCGGGGTTATTATTTACGATTACAACATCATAGCCCATTTTTCTTAAAGTCCATACACAATGAACAGAGCTGTAATCGAATTCAATACCTTGACCGATTCTGATGGGACCTGAGCCGAGAACCATAACAACCGGCTTGCCACTTCTCTTAAATCTGCGGGAGTCACAGGCTTTATCGCAGCAAGAATAGAAATAAGGGGTATGTGCATCAAACTCAGCTGCGCAAGTATCAACCATTTTATAGCTGAAATCAATGGATGGAATATCTGTTTGTCCACTTAAACGAATTATCGCTTCATCTGTGTAGCCAAGCTTCTTAGCTTTAAGATAAATATCTTCATCAATTTTACCCTCGGCAAGAACAGCCTCAAAATCAGCAAGCTTTTTCAGCTTATGAAGGAAAAATCTGTCTATTTTGGTAATATTGAATACTTCATCTATTGAAATGCCGGATTTAAGAGCTTCAAAAACGGTAAAAATTCTTCTGTCGTTTTGCTCTGCAAGTCTTTCACGGATAGGCTTATCATTAAGAGGCGGAGCATTGAGGGTATCAAATGATATTTCTGCACCTCTTACAGCTTTAAGCAAAGCGGATTCAAAATTTTGGCCGATAGACATAACCTCGCCGGTAGCTTTCATTTGAGTGCCGAGCTTACGGCTGGAGCCTGCAAATTTATCAAAAGGCCACTTGGGAAATTTACAAACAACATAGTCAAGGGCAGGCTCAAAGCAAGCACAAGTTTTGCCTGTAATATCATTTGCAATTTCATCAAGGGTATAACCGAGAGCAATTTTGGTTGTGATTTTAGCAATGGGATAGCCCGTTGCTTTGGATGCAAGAGCAGATGAGCGAGAAACTCTGGGGTTAACTTCAATAACCGCATACTCAAAACTATCGGGATTAAGAGCAAATTGGCAGTTGCATCCGCCTACAATGCCGAGGGCTTCAATCATATTTATGGATGCTGTTCTGAGCATTTGATACTCTGCATTTGAAAGAGTTAAAGCCGGAGCGACAACAATGGAATCGCCTGTGTGGATACCAACAGGGTCAACATTTTCCATTGAGCAAATTGCGATGGTGTTTCCAACAGAGTCCCGCATGGTTTCAAACTCAATTTCTTTCCAGCCGGAAATACATTTTTCAACGAGAATTTGAGTAATAGGAGACATATCGAGACCGGTTTTTGCTATGATACGAAGTTCATCCACATTTTGAGCAATACCCCCACCGGTACCGCCGAGGGTAAAAGCAGGTCTTACGATAACGGGGTAACCGATTTTATCGGCAATTTTAAGAGCTGTATCAAGGTCTTCCGCAATATCAGAGGGAACACAGGGCTGACCTATGGCTTTCATGGTATCTCTGAAAAGTTCACGGTCCTCTGCCTTATCTATTGCCTCAATATCCGAGCCGAGAAGACGAACACCGTATTTTTTAAGGGTGCCGTCTTTGGTAAGCTGCATAGCGATAGTTAATCCTGTTTGGCCACCGAGGCCGGCAAGCAAACTATCGGGCTTTTCTTTTTCAATAATTCTTGCAACTGTTTCGGCATTAAGAGCCTCAAGATATATTTCATCTGCAAGATTTTTATCTGTCATTATTGTTGCGGGGTTTGAGTTAACAAGAACAGTGTTTATACCTTCTGCTCTAAGCACACGGCAAGCCTGTGCGCCGGCATAGTCAAACTCAGCAGCCTGACCTATAACAATGGGGCCTGAACCTATAACAAGAACTTTACGAATACTTGAATCCTTAGGCATTTTGTTTTCCCCCCATCATTGAAATAAATTTATCAAATAAGAACTCTGTGTCTTGCGGGCCGGAGCAAGCCTCCGGGTGAAATTGAACGGTAAAGCAATTAAGACCGGGATAATTCATTCCTTCACAGCTGCCGTCATTGGCATTAATGAAAAGTTCCTCTCCGACGCCTTTAAGGCTATCACTTACAACTGCATAGCCGTGGTTTTGGCTTGTAATATATGTGCGTTTGCCGTTTACCTCTTTAACTGGCTGATTTCCGCCTCTGTGGCCGTATTTGAGTTTTATGGTCTTACCGCCCATTGCAAGAGCCGTAAGCTGATGGCCGAGGCAAATACCGAAAACAGGTAATTTACCGATGAGCTTTTTAATTTGAGCAATACTGTATTCGTTATCCTCCGGATCACCGGGGCCATTCGATAGCATTAATCCGTCCGGATTCATTGCAAGAATATCCTCTGCCGAAGTGGTGCAGGGAACAACCGTTACATTGCAACCTCTTTTGGAAAGGCATCTTATGATATTTCTCTTTGCTCCGTAGTCAATAAGAACAACATTGTATTTTGCTTCTCCGACTGCAGGACATTCATAAATTTCTTTTGTTGATTCTTCTTTTACAACGCCTTTTATTTCGTACTCTTTTACTTTTTCAAGGCTCTCAGGCACAGAATAACAAATTGTGGCATTCATAACACCTGATTCACGGATAATTCTTGTAATTTCTCTTGTATCAACTCCGCAAATGCCCGGAATATTGTGATTTATAAGGAATGTGTCAAGGTCGTATTGGCATCTGAAATTTGAGGGAAAGTCGCAAATTTCACGCACTACATATCCTTTTACTGCACAATTACCCTCAAAATCATCTTCAATAACACCGTAATTTCCTATCATAGGGAAAGTTTGCACAACAATTTGACCGGCATAGCTTGGGTCTGTGAGGGTTTCAAGATAGCCTACAACACCTGTTGTAAAAACTATTTCACCGATTGCTTCACCCTCGGCACCAATTGCTTTGCCTTCAAAAATCTGCCCGTTGCTAAGAACTAAATACGCTTTTTTCATTTATAACCCTTCTTTACGCAAGAGTTGCGGCCATAACCGCTTTAATCGTATGCATACGATTTTCTGCTTCATCAAACACTATAGACTGTTCACTTTCAAAAACATCATCCGTAACCTCAACACCGTTAAGGCCGAATTTTTCATATACACTTCTTCCAACCTCTGTTTTAAGGTCGTGATACGCGGGAAGGCAATGCATAAATTTGCAATTTTCACCGGCATTTGCCATAAGTTTAGCGTTCACCTGATAAGGAAGTAAAGCATCTATTCTCTCTTTCCATACTTCATCAGGCTCGCCCATTGAAACCCAAACATCAGTATAAATAATATCTGCATTTTTTGTAGCTTCCATTGGGTCATCTATAAATTCAAGAATTGCACCTGTTTCAGCTGCAACTTTTTCACATTCTGCAATAAGAGAACTATCGGGAAAATACGCTTTTGGTGCGCAAGCAACAAAATGCATGCCCATCTTTGCACAGCCTACCATAAGGGAATTGCCCATATTATACCTTGCGTCGCCCATATAAACGAATTTAAGGCCTTTAAGCTTACCAAAATGCTCTTTTATTGTGAGAAAATCTGCAAGAATTTGTGTAGGATGAAATTCATTGGTTAAGCCGTTCCACACAGGAACATCTGCATATTTTGCAAGGCTTTCAACTATTTCCTGACCGAATCCTCTGTATTCTATGCCGTCAAACATTCTGCCAAGAACACGGGCTGTGTCTGCAATGCTTTCTTTTTTGCCAATCTGCGAGCTTTTAGGGTCAAGGTATACGGGGTGCATACCTAAATCCGCTGCGGCAACCTCAAAAGAGCAGCGAGTGCGGGTGCTGGTCTTTTCAAAAATCAAAGCAACATTTTTGCCCTCACAAAGTCTATGGGGAATACCCTTCTTTTTCTTTTCTTTAAGCTCTGCGGCAAGGCTGATTAAATATTCAATTTCTTCAGGCGTAAAATCCAATAATTTGAGAAAATCTCTTCCTTTTAAGCTCTCCATAATACCTCCGAATATACTTTTACTCAATTTGGTTGATTATACAATAAAAATGCATTTCAGTCAATATACAATGCATAAATATTACAATTTTTATATTTTTATTCAATTTTTAGGCGATTTTATGCATAATTGATGGTAAAAATTACAATAAAAAAGACGCACAATCCCCCTATGGGAGCATTATGCGCCATTGCATTATGCCAAAGTTGCGAGGCCGTAGTTGTAATTTCCTATAAAAATAACCACAGTACCCATTAAAACGCAAACATGAAAAACTGCGTGAAAATATCTTTTCTTTTTGCCTATGAAATAAAGAAAAGCACCTACAGTAATAAACAAACCGCCGATTAAAACGGTGATAACAAAGGCTTTACCTACATCGCCTACACGGTAAATTGAACGCATGCCGAAAATAGCAGTCCAACCCATAAAAACATACATAAAGATTTGAACGGTATTAAACTTTTTCAAATCTACAAATGTGAGAAAAATTCCAATGGCGGACAATGCCCAAATTGCAATAATAATTCCCAAAGAGCTTTTTCTGTTGGATTCAGTCATATATGGCAAAATAAATGCCGTAACCGTGCCGGAAATCATAAGATAAATATTCGAATGGTCAATAAGGCGTGCAACCTTTTTGCCAAAGCCGGGCTTAAGAATATGATAAATTCCCGAACAGGCAAAAACTATAAGAGTTGAAATAAGGTAAAGACAAGTTGATGCAACAGCTGTGGCATTTGCCCCTCTTGAAACTTGAAGTTTGAGAAGAAATCCCATGGCAATTACGCAAAACGGAACACCAAGAAAATGGGTAATAGCATTAACAATATCTTCTCTGCGTGAATAATCGGGCAACGGAGTGGCTTTAATATCAAACATAGGCTATCCCCTTTTGCTGTTTATTTTTCAAGCATGACCATACCAATAGTTATAAACAATTCACCGAGTATATATGTAAGCATAACCGTGAAATGTTTTTTGAATATTAGATTTTTGTTTTTGTGATAGCGAGTAAGATAAAGTGTGCAATCAGATATAAAGAAAAGCAAAGCACCGATAAAAGCGATTACGGTGGCCTTTGACTGAACCGTAATAAGCTGCATAAGGGAAAATAAATTCATGGTGCTGTTGCAAAGAAGATAAAAAATCATAGGGCCGAGCATCATCTTTGGCGTTGTGGGTTTAAGAGTATAAACGGTGAACACGGAAATACCATAATAAATCAAAGCTGCGGGAATTACAGCTGCCCACAAAATGTTGCTAAAATCAACATACTGTGCATAAACAATTATAGACAGTACATGAGTCAGCATAAAGCTGAGCCCACCGAAAACGAACCATTTATTGCCTTTCGGTATGAGGAGAACATCTCCAAGCCAGCTTGTAACAAGCGCTCCTATAAGAAAAATTGACGGTGAAGGAGATGCTGCAAGATAATAGGCTAAAATGAGAGGTAATAAAAACGGTTTTGTATATTTTCTTTTTTTGCTGTCATCCTTCCAGCTGTGGTAAAGGTGGATAACAGAAACTAAAAACAACAACATAAGAAATATATATTTAACCATTATATCCCCCATTAACCCATTGTAGCTTTATTCTACTCTTAAAAGATATGATAGTCAAGAATTTAATAAGCATTTTCAGTCAAATTTAAAAGTTGACTGAATTTCACATATTTTGCACATATTTTCCTAATGTTTTTGTTGACATATCACAAAATAGGTGCTATTGTTCAGCTAAAGGGGGTAGTAATCATGACTACTACAAAAAAATTATTGTCCGTAATTCTCGCAATAGCTCTTATCTGCACAGCTGCATTTTCAGCAACGGCAGCAGATATAAGCGCAACCAAAACAGGTAAATTTTTAAAAGCAATTTCCTCAACCAAGGAAGCAACAGTTTATGCAGAAAATATTGATGCTTCCCCGGTTTCCGTAAAAAATCTTGTTGTTTATGCAAAAGTTGAAGGAAAAGATGACGATGCAAAAATTTCATTAAAAGGTCAGGCAGACATCAGCTTAGGCAGTCTTAATGCAAGTGCATACTATGACGGCAAAGACCTTTGTGGTTATTTGTGGCTCTTCAAAGTTAACGCAACAAGCATCATCAATAAGTTCACAGATGATTTTGACATTAACTCTTACGCAGATTCACTTAACGACATTTTTGACCTTGCAAACAGTCCTGCATTAAATTCGCTTTCATTAACAAGCCAGACAGCCGAAAAAGAAACATTCATCGTTTCGCCCATTGACTATATGGTAGCCGCTCTCGGCGTAACAAGAGAAGAAGTATTAGAAAAGGCAAAAGCAGGCGGTAAAGATTTCAGTGATTTAACAGACCAGCAAATCAAAGACGCAATTATTGCTCTTTATAACGCGGGTACACTTGACGCCCTTCTTACAGCACTCGGCGTAAATATTGACGGAAAAACTCTTGTAGACGCAATTAAGAGCACTTATGTATTCTATTTTGACGGTGATAACCTTAAGAATTTTGAAATTCTTGATGAAAACGGCAATGTTACAGATAGCCTTGAAAATTCTTCACCCATCGACATTAAATACATTGTAGCAGGCAAAAACGGAGTAAGCTACTCTGCTCCTAAATTCTCAATTGATATTACAAGCCTCGTTAGCGGTATTATCAATCTTGTTGCAAGCAAAATCGGCGGCTGAGACTAACAGATAATCTTAGCGACAATTAAACAGTTGTTCCCCTGCAGTGATGAGCTGTAGGGGATTTTCTATACCTTATGTTCATGTTTCACCTTGAAATAAAAGCAAAATGCTCGCTTTGCGTATAACATTATCGGAGACTAATTTACTTAAGATTTTAATAACTTTATTGTATAGTATTTACAATTAAAATTTTACTAAATCAAGCTGAAATTTGAGAAATAAATTTGTGTTTTTTTCAAATTGACTTTTAATCTTTTGGTGATATAATATCACAAAAATGAAATACTATGGAAAGGAGCGTTGCATTTGAGTAAAAGCAAAAAAATAAAGAGCATTTCTGTTTTTTCGGTGATAATAATTGCATTAATTGTAGGCATTTGTTTAACCGGAAACACAGGTGGGAAAGAAGAATCCATTAAAGAAGTTATGAAAGATGCGGTGCTTCACGAAACCGGCAAGATAAATCTTTTCGGCTTTGCCGAGGTAAATCCGGGGCTTATTTCCGCTTATGTTGTTACAGCTTTTCTTATAATCTGTGCAATACTTATCAGAATATTTGTTATCCCGAAATTCACCTTAAAACCCGGCAAGTTTCAATATCTTCTTGAGAAGGGTGTCGGCTTTTTCTCATCCCTTGCAAAGCAGAACAGTCCACATAAAAGTTATTTTGTAGGCGGTTACATTTTTGCAGCAGGTGTTTACATCTTTGTAAGCACGATATTTGAGCTTTTCGGCATACAGGCAGTTACAACAACCGGTGGTTCAATTTCTTTACCTGCTCCCCTATCGGACATTAACGGGGCTATTGCAATGGGTGTTACTTCCTATGCGGTGATTTTATTCGGAGGTCTGTTTAATAACGGCCTTAAAGGTATGTTTACCGCCCTTAAAGATTTCTCATTACCGATATCAATGAGTTTTAGACTTTTCGGTGCATTGCTTTCAGGTGCTCTTGTAACCGAGCTTGTTTATTATTACGCAATGACAAGCTACATTATCCCGGTGCTTGTAGGTGTTCTTTTCACCTTACTTCATGCACTTATTCAAGCATACGTTTTAACAATGCTTGTTTCAATATTCTATGGCGAATCAACAGAAAAATCTCCCAAAAAAGAAAAGAGGAAAAAATCATGAAAAAATCATTAAAATCAATTTTTGCAATTCTTGCAGTAATTTTTATTCTTGCAGCATTAACAGTACCTGCATTTGCAGATGAGGTTCAGTCAGCAGAAGCAACTGCCGTTTCAGAAACAGCAGAGGAAACAGAAGAAGCAACAGAATCTGACTCAACAAATGCAAAAGCAGTATCCGCAGCAGTAGTTGTAGGCATTGTTGCAGCAGCAGGTGCAGCAAGCATGGCTATAGCAATTAAGAGTGCTTCAGAAGGTATGGCTCGCCAGCCTGAAGTAGCAGGAAGTATCAGATCAAGCATGATGCTCGGCCTTGTATTTATTGAAACTGCTATTATTTACGCACTTATCGTTGCAATTCTTCTTATCTTCGTTCTTTAATCGGAGGTATAAATTATGCCTTTAAATATTGACATTCAGCAGATTTTGCTTCACATGCTGAACTTTGTTATTCTTTTTGCCGCGCTTTACTTTATCCTCTATAAGCCTGTTAAAAATTTCATGGACAAAAGAGATAAATACTGCGACGAAATAGAAAACAAAACTTCAAAAGCTCTTGAAGATGCTGAAAACATCAAAGCAAGCTATGAAAAGAAACTTGCAGATGCAGACAGCGACATTCAAAAAATGAAAGCAGATGCTCAAAACGAAAACTATAAAAACGCAGAAAAATTAAAATCCGAGGCTCAAGAAGAAGCCGATAAAATTATTGAAAACGCAAAGGCAAAGGCTGATAAGAGCGTTGACGATGCTGTAAAGAATGCAAACAAGGAAATTTTGGAGCTTGCTCAAAAGGCCGCCGAAAAGCTTGTTATTGACAGCACATCAAACGCATATGACAGCTTTATTGAATCAGCAGAAAAGGAATAAAAAAATATGACCCAAAATAAAGCATATTTGTATTCAAACGCTGAGCCTGATGAAAATCAAAAGAAAAAGCTTGTTGCTTTTCTAAATAAAAAGCACGGTATAAATGACTTTGAATTTGTAAAAGACGATTCAATCAAAGGCGGATTTAAACTTCTTGCCGGTGATAAAGAATATGACTGGACAAATGAAGGCAGGCTCAAACAATTAAATAATGCATTGGGCAGCCTGACTGATGATACAAATATCATTCCGCTCATTAAAAAAACCGTTGAAGGCTTTGAAGCTAAACCTGTTTATGAAGAGGTTGGCACAGTGCTTACAGTCGGTGACGGTATTGCAACAATAAGTGGTCTTGACAGTGCAGAATATGGAGAAATTCTCTTATTTGACAGCGGTGTAAAAGGTCTTGTTCAAGATTTGAGCGAGGATACCCTCGGCTGTATTTTGTTTGACAGTGGAGAAAATGTTTCTCAGGGAAGTTCCGTAAGAAGAACCGGTAAGGTTGCGGATATGCCTGTTTCAGATGAATATATCGGCAGAGTCATTGACTCCTTAGGTAACCCCATTGATGGTCTTGGAGAGATAACTCCCGTTGGTTACAGGCCGATTGAAAAGCATGCCCCCGAAATTACAGACAGGCAGCCTGTTAACACTCCCCTTGAAACCGGTATCCTTTCAATTGATACTATGTTCCCCATTGGCAGAGGTCAAAGAGAACTTATTATAGGCGATCGTCAAACAGGTAAAACCGCAATTGCAATTGATACAATCATCAATCAAAAAGGCAAAGACGTAATTTGCATCTACGTTGCCATCGGTCAAAAAGCAAGCTCAGTTGCTACTCTTGTTAATACATTAAAAAAACATGGAGCAATGGACTACTCTATTGTAGTAAATTCACCGGCAAGCGACCCTGCTCCTCTTCAGTATATTGCGCCTTATGCAGGATGTGCATTAGGTGAATATTTCATGGAAAAAGGCAAAGATGTTCTTATTATTTACGACGATCTTTCAAAGCACGCTGTTGCTTACAGAACTCTCAGCCTTTTACTCGGCAGAACTCCCGGCCGTGAAGCATACCCCGGCGATATTTTCTATTTACATTCAAGACTTCTTGAAAGGTCTACTCACCTTTGTGATGAGCTTGGCGGTGGCAGCTTAACGGCTTTGCCCATTGTTGAAACTCAAGCAGGTGATATTTCGGCATATATACCAACAAACGTCATTTCCATTACAGACGGTCAGCTATTTCTTGAAACAGACCTTTTCTTCAGCGGTCAAAGACCTGCTGTTAACATCGGCATTTCCGTTTCCCGTGTTGGCCGTGATGCCCAAGCTCCTGTTGTTAAAAAGGCTTGTGGTACTATTAAAATTGACCTTGCCCAATATCAAGAAAAACTTGTATTTACTCAATTTTCAAGTGACCTTGACCAAGAGACAAAGGACAGCCTTGAATTTGGTAAAGGTCTTATGCACATGCTTCGACAAAAGCAATACAATCCTATTTCAAGGCACAGGCTCGTTATAATGCTTACAGCCGCTCTCAACAAGTGCTTAATGGGCCTTGACGAGAATGAAATTGACGAATACATTAAAAATCTTTGTGAATCATTTGAGGCAGCAAATCCGATGATTTGTGAAAAAATTGATAAAACAGGCTCCTTAACCGATGAAGAGACACAGGCAATAAAGGACTTTGCCGTTAATATGGAGAAATAAATATGGCTACATTAAAAGAGATAAAAAGTCATATTAAAAGCGTTACAGATACGCAAAAAATCACTAACGCAATGTATTTAATTTCTTCTACAAAGTTAAAATCTACAAAAAATCAGTTTGCAAATTTTGTGCCATACTTTAATGATTTGGAACTGGAAATGCAAAACATTGCAAAGGGAATTTCGGCAAACGAATGCGAATACATGGAGAGCAAATCGGGAGGTATCGGCTTTTTGATTATTGCTTCCGATAAAGGACTTTGCGGTGATTTTAATAAATCCGTAATAAGAAAAGCCGAAAAAGAAATATCAAACTACCCTGATTGCAAAGTTTATTTAATCGGGGAAGTATTAAAGAAATACTTTACCTTAAAAGATATAAAGTTTGAAAATGATTTTGATTTTGAAATAAAAATCCCAAACACAGAAATTGCTCAAAAAATATCCGATTTTTTCTGCAAGGAATTTAGAGATGGAAAGTTAAGCAAAGTGATTGCTATTTACGCCGATACAACAGAAGGCACGGAATCTACTGTAATAAGCAAGCAGATTTTGCCCATAGGTTCAGTTGACGGTAAAGCTGATGAATGCGTTGAATTTTTCCCCTCTCAGGCTCAAGTGCTTGATAATATAATTCCAATGTATTTAGTGGGAGTTTTTTATTCAATTATATTGCAAAGCTTTGTAAGCGAGCATAACGCCCGTATGATTGCGATGGATGCGGCAAACAACAACGCAAAAGAGTTAATTGACAGCCTTACTTTGCAATATAACCATTTACGTCAAAATGCAATCACCCAGGAGATAACAGAAATCTCAAGCGGAAGGAAACAAAAATGACAGGCAAAATTATAAAAGTAAGCGGCTCGGTAATTGATGTTTTATTCTCTGACGATGAGCTGCCGAAAATCAACGAAGCTCTTACCGTTAAGGTAGGAGATAAAACTAAATATATGGAAGTTGCTCAGCACTTAGGTGATGGCAGAGTTCGCTGCATTATGCTTTCCGAAAGCGACGGCATTGCAAGAAACATGGAGGCTGTAGCAACCGGTAGCGGTATAACCGTTCCTGTTGGAAACGCCACTCTCGGTAGACTTTTCAATGTTTTCGGTGAAACTATTGACGGCGGCGAGCAAATAAGTGAAGATGTTGAAAGATGGAATATACACAGAAATCCACCTTCATTTGAAGAGCAAAACCCGTCAGTTGAAATACTTGAAACCGGGATTAAAGCCATAGACTTGCTTGAGCCTTATGAAAAAGGCGGCAAAATCGGACTTTTAGGCGGTGCAGGTGTAGGTAAGACAATACTTATTCAGGAACTTATTCATAACATTGCTACAAAGCATGGTGGTTATTCAATATTTACCGGCGTTGGTGAAAGGTCAAGGGAAGGTAATGACCTTTGGCAAGAAATGACAAAGAGCGGCGTTATAGATAAAACCGCCCTTGTATTTGGTCAGATGAATGAGGCCCCGGGAGTAAGAATGAGAGATGCGCTTTCGGGCTTAACCATGGCAGAATATTTCAGAGATGAGCAAAAGAAAGATGTTCTTTTATTTATAGATAATATTTTCAGATTTGTTCAAGCTGGTAGTGAAGTTTCGACCACTTTAGGCAGAATGCCCTCGGCAGTTGGTTATCAGCCCACTCTTGCCGAAGAAATGGGTGAGCTCGAAGAAAGAATTACTTCAACTAAAAACGGCTCCATAACTTCTGTTCAGGCTATTTATGTACCGGCAGATGACCTTACGGACCCTGCCCCTGCAACTACATTTGCTCACCTTGATGCAACTACTGTTTTAAGCAGAAAAATTGCATCTGAAGGTATATACCCTGCTATTGATCCCATCGCTTCAACCTCAAGAATTCTTGAAGCCGAAATAGTAGGAGAAGAGCATTACAGAGTTGCAAGAAGGGTTCAGGAAATTATTGAAAAATATTCAGAGCTTAAAAATATAATTGCCATTCTCGGTGAAGAAGAACTCAGTGAAGAAGATAAACTCACTGTTAACAGAGCAAGAAAGATTCAAAAATTCTTATCTCAGCCCTTCTTTGTAGGCGAAAAGTTCACCGGACTTGAAGGTAAATATGTTTCCATAAGCGATACCATTAAAGGCTTTGCGTATATAATTGAGGGTAAATGCGATGATTTACCCGAAAATGCTTTCTTTAATGTAGGCACCATTGAAGATGCTTTTGAAAAAGCAAAAAAAATAAAATCAGGTGCTGAAATATGAAAGAGTTTGATTTGAAAGTTGTACGAAACGGCGGCATGTTATATGATGGACCTTGTACTTCTCTTATAATTCCCACTACAGATGGATTTTACGGCATTCAAGCAAATCATACTCCCCTTGTGGCTGCAATAAGCTCCGGAAAAATTAAATATACTGTTGATAATAATGAAAATTATATTTCAACCGATGGAGCTGTACTGAGTTTTGAGAATAATTCAGCAACAATAATAACTAAATAAAACCAATTTAGAGATTGGCAATGCAATTGGCGCCCAGTGCCTTTATTACAAAATCAAATATTGATAAAAAATACTTGATTTTCATTTGAATGTATGATAATATATCAACGTTCCGTGGGGGTGTAGCTCACTTGGGAGAGCGCTTGAATGGCATTCAAGAGGTAAGGGGTTCGATCCCCCTCATCTCCACCAAAAATACCCTTTTGCTCAAAGCAAAAGGGTATTTTTAACGAAATAAATCCTTACGGATTTGTGAAATTCGCCTTACGGCGAGTGAAATTGCCT
>CAVJRM010000020.1:0-36092 GCA_963652165.1 bacterium
CTTTGTCAATAATACAAATTGGAGCGAAGCGACCCACCATTGCTAATTGCTAATTGCTAATTGCTAATTAAAATGTTCCCATCATTCCCCATTCCCCATTAAAAAAGGGAAGCCGAAGCTTCCCTTTAATCTTTTCTATTGTCTCAGTTATTGCCGTTTCCGAAATTATAATAATAATCAAAAGGATTTACGGACTGAGTTGTGGTGGTTTCTGTTACGGTAGTGCCTTTATCTTCAACAAGAGTAACTTCCACATCAAATTCATCGGTGGTGTAGTTGCTGTTTACTCTGCAAATCGTAAGGGTGAGTTTATCACCGACTTTGCCGTCATCAATAAGCTCAAGCAAAGTATCTGCAGTGTCAAGGTCTTTACCGTTAACTGCGGTAATCATATCGTACTTTTGAACATTTGTATTTGCAAGGCTGCTGTCAGAGCTGATTTCATTTATGATAAGAGTGCCTGCTGGGAGGCCTTTGAGCTGAGCAATCATATAATATTGAGTGCTTGCACTTACGGGATAATATGTAATGCCGAGTTTTGCTCTGTCGGGAACATAACCATACTCAATAAGGTCATCAATAATTTCTTTTGCATCGGTAATGGGGATTGCAAAGCCCATGCCTTCATAGCTGGAGCTTGCGATCTTTTGTGAATTGATGCCTACAACCTGACCGTACTGGTTTACAAGCATACCGCCGGAGTTACCGGGGTTAATAGCGGCATCATGCTGAATACAATTCATTGTGTAGCCGATTTCACTGCTTACGGGGCGGTTAATAGCTGAAATGTATCCGCCTGTAAAGGAACCGAAAAATTCGGTGCCGCCGGGGTTGCCCATTGCATAAACGGGATCACCGATTGAAAGCTGATCTGAATCACCGAACTCTGCTGCCTGTAATTTGTTTGTGTTTACTTTGAGCACGCCTACATCTGTTCTTGTATCATAGCCGACGATTTCAGCGTCATAAGTGTCACCATCTTCGGTTTGAATTTTTACGCTTATATCCGAATCATCAATAACATGAGCGCAAGTAATGATATATGTGTATTGGCCTGTGCTGTCAAGGCCCATAACAATGCCGGAACCTTCGCCGGATGCGGAAGATGAGGTTGAAGTGTAGGCTGAAGATGTTTTTGAATAAATCATAACACCTACATTGCTCTTTTTAACCTTGGCTGCGATTTCGGAAGGTGTAAGAGCATCGCTGCTGCTTGAAGATTTTTTGGATGACTTGGGAGATTCGGAAATTTGAAGTTTTGTATCATCGCCTGAGGTTGTTTCTTCTTCGGACTCGGAACTTTCGGATTTTTTGGTGCTTGCCTTACCGCTGCCGTTAAATATAGAAGCGGTACCTACGCCGAGGGCAAAAACAACTATAATTGCCACAATGGTAAGAAAAATCTTTTTGCCGTTTTTCTTTTTAGGCTCTTGATTATTCGGCTGATATGTAGGCTGCTGATAGCTGTACTGACCGTTGCTTTGATAATTTCCGTTATACTGATAATTAGAGCCTTGATATTGAGGCTGGCCATAGCTGTAAGGATTTTGATTTTGACCTTGAGCTTGGTTATAATTCTGCTGATTGGGAGTTTCTACCTTCTCTGCCTCCACATAAGTGGGTTGTGGCTCCTCTGCCGGCTGCTGAGGTTCGGGCTGTGATTGAGACTGAGAATCAACGGGTTCTGCCGTTGCCTCAGGGGTTTCCTGTGCTTCGGGTGCTGTATAAGCTTCGGGAGCTTCCGGAGCTTCTGTCTTTTCTTCCGCCGTGGGAGTTACCGGCTCTTTTTCTTCATTTTCATTTGAGGATGTGTTGTTTTCATAATCGTCGTACATACATATATGCCTCCATTCATTGAGTATACTATAGTATGTAAATTTTAATTCTTTTTGAACGACAGATTAAAAAAATAATAATTATGTTCACAGTTTCCCGTCAATGTGGTCTTTAAAAACTGAAATCGGCCCCTCAAAAGAGGAGCCGACCTTGGGTAATTTGCTATCACCCTTTATTATTTCTTTTTGCCTTGGTTTGCAACAGCATTCATTTTTGCTGCAAGAGCTTCCTGATCCCCAAGGTAATATTTGTTTATTACATTGAAATCATCATCAAATTCATAAACAAGGGGAACTGCTGTGGGAATGTTAACACCGAGAATTTCCTCGCTGCTGAGCTTCTCAAAATACTTAACAAGAGCGCGAAGTGAATTGCCGTGTGCGGCGATAATTACACGCTTGCCTGCAAGCATATCCTTCTTGATTGTTTCCTCAAAATAAGGAACAACTCTCTCAATAGTGGTTTCAAGGCTTTCGGTAAGGGGAAGTTCGCTCTTATCTATGCCACGGAACATATCCTGCTTTGCAGGGTTTCTGTCATCATCCTCTGAAAGTTCGGGGGGCTTAACGTCAAAAGAACGTCTCCAAATTTTAACCTGCTCTTCGCCGTATTTTTCAGCTGTTTCGGACTTGTTAAGGCCCTGAAGAGCACCGTAATGTCTTTCGTTGAGCTTCCAAGATTTAACAACGGGGAGCCAGTTTCTGTCCATGCTGTCAAGCACATGATTAAGAGTGTGAATAGCTCTCTTAAGATAAGATGTGTAGCAAATATCAAAATCGTAACCTTCGGCCTTGAGGGTTTTACCTGCCTGAATAGCCTCTTCATTACCTTTTTCGCTTAATTCAACATCAGTCCAGCCGGTGAAAAGGTTGAGCTTATTCCACTCGCTTTCGCCGTGTCTGATTAAAACAAGTTTCATCATAATAATATTTCTCCTTATTTACTTGCTGCTGCAACGATTACCGAGAATTTGTCTGCTTTAAGAGATGCGCCGCCGATAAGGCCGCCGTCAACATCATACTGAGCAAGAAGTTCTGCTGCGTTGCCGTCATTCATTGAACCACCGTACTGGATAACAAATGCATCTGCATCTGCCTTGCTGTAAAGGCGAGCAATAAGATCACGGATGATTTTGCAAACTTCATTTGCCTGAGCGGGAGTTGCGGTTTCACCTGTGCCGATAGCCCATACAGGCTCGTAAGCGATAATAATGTTTTTGAGCTCATCAGCTGAAACGCCTGCAAGAGCGATTTCTGTTTGTGCGGTAACAATCTGCTCTGTAATGCCGAGCTTTCTTTCTGCAAGAACTTCACCAACGCAAAGTATAACTTTAAGGCCTGCGTCAAGAGCTGCTCTTACACGGTTGCGAACGGTTACATCTGTTTCACCGAAATACTGTCTTCTTTCGGAGTGGCCGATAATTACATAAGGAACACCGGCTGCTTTAAGCATTTCAGCGGAAACTTCGCCTGTGAAAGCGCCTTTTTCTGCCCAGTGGCAGTTTTCGGCACCGATTTTAATGTTTGAGCCTTCTGCTGCTTCCATAGCTGCGTAAAGGTCAATATAGGGAACGCAAAGAACAACATCGCAATCTGCGTTAGCTACGAGAGGCTTCATCTCTTCAATAAGAGCTTTTGCCTGGGCAGGAGTATTGTTCATTTTCCAGTTACCTGCAATAACAGGTCTGCGGAGTGACTTATCCATAATTCAAATCTCCTTTATAATGTGAAATTCACAATTAAATTATTTATCGTTAACTGCTGCAATGCCGGGAAGTTCTTTACCCTCAAGGAATTCGAGGGAAGCACCGCCACCGGTGGAAATGTGGCTCATCTTGTCACCGAAACCAAGCTGGTTAACAGCTGCTGCGGAGTCGCCGCCGCCGATAATTGTAACAGCGTCTGTATCTGCAAGAGCCTGAGCAACAGCGATTGTGCCCTGTGCAAGAGTGGGATTCTCAAACACGCCCATAGGTCCGTTCCAAACAACGGTCTTTGCCTTTTTAACTTCTTCTGCGAAGAGCTTACGGCTTTCGGGGCCGATGTCCATGCCTTCCATATCATCGGGGATTTCTTTTGAAGAAACAACCTTTGTTTCGATAGGAGCATCAATAGGATCGGGGAAAGCACCTGCAACTACTGTATCAATGGGAAGAAGGATTTTAACACCCTTTTCTTCTGCCTTTTTAAGCATATCTTTGCAATAATCAATCTTGCTTTCGTCAAGAAGTGAAAGGCCGGTCTTGTAACCCTTTGCTGCGATGAATGTGTATGCCATACCGCCGCCGATAATAAGGGTATCTGCTTTATTGAGGAGGTTATCGATAACGTTGAGCTTATCTGCAACCTTTGCACCGCCGAGGATTGTAACGAAAGGTCTTACGGGGTTTTCAACTGCATTGCCGAGATATTCAAGCTCTTTTGCCATAAGGTAACCTACAGCGGATTCTTTAACGAATTCTGTTACGCCGACTGTGGAGCAGTGTGCTCTGTGAGCTGAGCCGAAAGCATCATCAACATAGATATCGCAAAGAGAAGCAAGATCCTTTGAGAATGCTTCGCCGTTCTTTGTTTCTTCAGCGCGGAAACGGGTGTTTTCAAGAAGAACAACATCGCCGTTTTTCATAGCTTCAACAGCTGCCTTTGCGTTTTCGCCTACAACTGTATCGTCAGCTGCAAAAACAACCTCTTTGCCAAGCTTTTCGCTGAGTCTCTTTGCAACGGGTGCAAGGGAGAATTTGGCTTCGGGGCCGTTCTTGGGCTTGCCGAGGTGAGAGCAAAGGATAACCTTTGCGCCATCGTTAATTAACTTTTTAATTGTGGGAAGTGCACCGTTGATTCTGTTTTCATCGGTGATTACGCCGTCTTTAAGAGGCACGTTGAAATCACAACGAACAAGAACTCTTTTGCCTGCTGCATTAAGATCGTCAACGGTCTTTTTGTTAAGTGTACTCATGTTTTTAATTCCTTTCCATAAATATGTGTCATAAAATTAACCGATAATATTATATTATAGCAAGGGGAATAATTCAAGATAATTTTTATTGGCAAAATATACGAATATATCGGGAATCGGCCACCTTTTTTATCTTGACTTTACAATATAATTTTGTTATCATATATAGCCGAGATGTCTTCGTAGCTCAGCTGGATAGAGCGTTCGCCTCCTAAGCGAAAGGCCATGGGTTCGAATCCCGTCGAGGACGCCAAAAGCCCCTGCTTTATGCAGAGGCTTTTTATTTATATACATTCTATATATGTGGACGGCAAATAACTTTGCTCAATTAACAATTACCTTTTTAATTGAGACTTTCAAATTTTTTAATAATATCGTTATTCATAAATTCACAAATCATATCCGTAATTTCTTCGGCAGATTCTTTCATTCCCGTTTCAACCCAGTGCTTGAATACCGAAAGAACCGCACCCACATAAAACTGTGTTACATATTCGGATTTTATCTCTTTGCTGATTTCGGGGAAAGCGTCATAAAGCTTTTTGCCCAGCTCATCAAAGGCTCTGTTTACCTGACCTGCCTTTGTAATAGCCATAATAAGAGGCAAATTTGTTTGCAAGAATTTACAAATAAGCAAAATCACTTCGTGAAATGAAATGCTCTTTGTTAATATATCTTTGTATTCTTCCGATTGGGCGATTTCAAAAAGAAAATCTATAAGCACATCATCTTTATCATTAAAATTACGGTAGTATGCCATTCGGGATACCCCGGCTTTTTCTGTTATATCTGTAATTGAAATCTTATCATAATCTTTTTCCTCTATAAGTAAAAGCAGGGCTGTTGCTATACATTCCCTTGTTAATCTGCCGGATTCTTTTCTCTTATCCATTACAATTTCACCTTTTTTGTAACATATAATAAAATGTTATTGAAATGTTCACATTTAGCTGTTACACTTGTAACGGTTACAAGTGTAACAGGATTTACAAGTAAAGTCAAGCAGATAATTCATCGGAGGAAAATATGCTAAAACTGATAGACATAAAAAAAGAATATCCAACCGGGGACACTTCGGTAACGGCACTTAAAGGGGTTAGTGTTGAATTTCGTAAAAGTGAATTTGTTTCAATCCTCGGTCAGTCAGGTTGCGGCAAAACAACTCTCTTGAATATTATAGGTGGTTTAGACCAATACACCAGCGGCGACCTTATTATTGAGGGCAAATCCACAAAGGATTTTACTGACGGAGATTGGGATAATTACCGTAATCACTCCGTAGGCTTCGTTTTCCAGAGCTACAATCTTATTCCTCACCAAACCGTTCTTTCAAATGTTGAGCTTGCCCTTACTTTAAGCGGCGTTTCAAAGGAAGACAGAAAAAAGAGAGCCAAAGAAGCCCTTGAAAAAGTGGGCCTCGGTGACCAATTTAATAAAAAGCCAAATCAATTATCCGGTGGCCAAATGCAGAGAGTTGCCATTGCAAGAGCTCTTGTAAATGACCCCGAAATTTTACTTGCAGATGAACCTACCGGTGCTCTTGACTCCGAAACGAGCGTTCAGGTTATGGATATACTTCGTGAAATCAGCGCAGACAGGCTTGTGGTTATGGTTACACATAATCCGGAGCTTGCAATGGAATACTCCACAAGGATTATAAAGCTTAAAGACGGCGTAATTGTTGATGACAGTGATCCTTACTCGGAGGAAGAAGAAACTGCAGAGGTTAAAGAAGAAAAAGAGAAGGCAAAAGCAGATAAAAAAGCCAAGAAAAAGCCTTCCATGTCTTTCTTTACGGCCCTTTCTTTGTCACTTAACAACCTTATGACAAAAAAGGTGCGCACATTCCTTACATCCTTTGCGGGCAGCATAGGTATTATAGGCATTGCTCTTATTCTTTCCCTTTCAAACGGCTTCCAGCTTTATGTTAATTCAATACAAAGAGAAACCCTTACATCTTACCCGGTGCAAATTACAGGCACTTATATGGATATAAGCTCCGCTCTTTCCGGAATTACGGGCTCAGCCTCAAAATCCTCGGATGAGCTTACTCATGACCTTGATAAAGTTTACTCAAACTCCATGGCATCAAGTATGATGAGCTCCCTTTCTTCTGAAATTTGGACTAATGACCTTTCATCCTTCAAAAAATATATTGAAGAGCATCAAGAAGAATTTGACCAATATTCAAGCTCCATTCAGTATAAATACGAAGGCGAAATGAATATTTATTATTCGGATACTTCGGATGGGCTTAACCAAGTTTATCCAAGCCCCGTTCTTGACATAATGGAAAGTATGATGAGCTCCGTTGATTTGGGAGGCTTCCAAATTGATTCTTCCACCATGGAAACATACAAGCAATATTATAATTCATGGCAAGAGCTTGTGGATAATGAGGAGCTTCTCAAAGAAGAATATGACCTTGTAAGCGGCAGCTGGCCCACGGCATATAACGAAGTTGTGCTTATAGTTGACCAAAATAACGAAATCAGTCCCCTTGCAATTCAGGGCCTTGGCCTTACATCCATGCAGGATATGATGGATATTTTTATGCAGGCTTATTCCGGTGAAGAGGTTGACACAACCCCAATGGAAATAGATTACGATGAGGTAATCGGCCGCACTTTCAGCTTAATTCTCGAGCCCGAATATTACAGCTATAATACCGAAACTAAACAGTGGGATGATATGCACAGCGATGATGAGTATGTGCAAAACCTTGTTGATAATGCAGAGAAAATCAAAGTTGTCGGTATTATCAGACCAAGTGAAGGCAGCGTTGTTGTAAGCACAATGGGTGCAATCGGTTACACGGCAGACCTTACCGAATATGTTGTTACCGCAACAAACGATACGGAAATAGTTAAGCAGCAAAAAGCAAACCCGGATGTAGATGTATTTACCGGCATTGCCTTCCCCAAAGATGAAGAAACCGAAACAAAAACTTCTTCTTCCGAAAAGAAAGAAGAAACCACAACAGCCGCATCAAAAGATGTTTCAACAGATACATGGGAAACTCCCACCGTATCAAATCTTGATTATAACGCCTCAGAGGCAAAAGCAACATTTACGGCAGAAACATTTGATGCAAATATGCTTTCTCAAATAGATTCTCTTCCTGCCGCCACAGAGGAGGAAATTTACGCCCTCATTGATGAAAAATACAGTGGCGAAGATGCAACAAACTATAAAAGAGCCGTTGAGCTTATGCTGAAAACAACTTTGACAATTTCCGAAAAGAAAGAGCTTGCAGGCTACATTGATAAAATGATGGAAGGCGCCGATGAATCTCAAACTATGGGCATGACTGGCTCCCAAATGGTAAATTATTTACCTCTCCTCACCACCGACAGAAAGCTCAAAATCGTAAAAGGCTTCCTTGACGGCACATTTGAGCAAATGGCAGCAG
This sequence comes from bacterium, assembly GCA_963652165.1. Lineage (GTDB taxonomy): Bacteria > Bacillota > Clostridia > Oscillospirales > Acutalibacteraceae > CAG-177. Next base: position 8,204 of record CAVJRM010000020.1, read on the forward strand.
AAGCAGAAAATACAAGCTCCGAAAATTCCGAAAACTCGGAAAACAAAACCGAGGAAAAGAAAGATAATTCTTCCGCAAATTCCACCGCATCAACAGAAACCGTAGAGCCTGAACCCGAGCCGGAGCCTCAACCTCTTGCATCCAGCTATTCAGAGGCACTTTCACTTCTTGGCGTAGGCGACCTTTCAACCCCGACTCAAATAAATATTTACCCTGTTGATTTTGAATCAAAAGATAAAATCAGCGAGCTTATAGATAATTACAACAACAGCCAAGATGAAAAGAAAGCCATTAAGTACACGGATTATATCGGCTTGCTTCTTTCATCCGTAACAAAGATAGTTAATATTGTTTCCTATGTTCTTATTGCCTTTGTTGCAATTTCACTTGTTGTTTCATCTATAATGATTGGAATCATTACTTACATTTCAGTTCTTGAAAGAACAAAAGAGATAGGTATTCTCCGTGCCATCGGTGCATCAAAGAGAGATATTTCACGAGTGTTCAACGCCGAAACCTTGATAGTCGGATTTGTTTCCGGTGCTTTAGGTATAGGTGTAACGGTGCTTTTGAATATCCCCATAAATATGATAATCAAGCATTTGACCACTTTGCCAAATGTGGCACAGCTCCCCGTAAACGGTGCAATAATTCTTGTTATCATAAGCATGGTTCTTACGGTAATCGCAGGCCTTATTCCTTCTGGAATCGCATCACGCAAAGACCCTGTTGTTGCTCTTAGAACAGAATAATTCGCATCATAAGAAAACATTATATATTTACCCCCCTATTTCTCGGAAACTCCCTGCTTTAAGCGGGGATTTTCCATTTTCTATATAAAAATAAGCAGGCAACTCATTAAGAGAAGCCTGCTTTTGTCAAATTTCAACTGTAAACAAGGCACATAAAAAGTAATTTATTCTTTATGACAGATACACTATGAGTGAAATGTTGCTGTCGCAACGTGAAATAATTATGAAGAATCGTGAAATATTTTGCTACGCAAAATGTGAAATAAAATAAATCCTCCATCGTTCGCAGACATTTCACTGCCTAAGGCAATTTCACTCGCCTTAAGGCGAATTTCACAAATCCGTAAGGATTTATTTCACTGAAATGCCCTTTTAATACACAAAAGGGCATTTTCTTGGTGGTCGTTACAGGACTTGAACCGCGTCGTCACGGGCTTCACATCTTTCGCTTCCACGCCTATTAAATCCTTTGTTCGCGTGAAAGCTCACTCGTTCCGTCGCTCCTCCTTTCCCCACAAAGCTCGCTTTGCGGGGACCCCGATTAAGTCGGAGGTCACAGGTTCAAAATGCGAAGTTGAAACTAAATAAAAAACAGAGCCACACAGTGACTCCGAATTGGTGGTCGTTACAGGACTTGAACCTGTGACCTCCCGCACGTCAAGCGGATGCGCTACCAGCTGCGCTAAACGACCGAATATTTATTTTACAGTGAGCACATTATATATGAACAAAACTTTTTTGTCAAGTGTGGCAGCTTTTTATCCTCGTAAAGAATGCTGTGCTCAAATGAATATGGCAGGTTGCTTCGCTCCGATTGTATATAATAGATAGAACTGAATGAGAGAATTTTCGGCTCCCCTGTGTAAGGGGAGCTGTTTTTGAACGCTCGCCTTTTTGAGCGTTCGAAAACTGAGAGGTTGTAATGTGCGCAGCACATTGTTTGCTTTGCAAACAGTCAATCTCTCCACCACCATTTTTCAGTGAAATAAATCCTTACGGATTTGTGAAATTCGCCTTACGGCGAGTGAAATTGCCTTCGGCAGTGAAATGTCTGCGGACGTGGGAAGATTTATTTTTTGTTTCATTGATCATTGCTAATTAAAATGTCCCCTTCTTTGCAACTGTTATTGCTGTTGCACTTAATGAAAAAAGGTGATATATTATTTTACAGTGAAAGCAAAAATGACTTTTCATATACGGAGAGAAAAATCAATGCTTAAAATACTGCTTGTAGATGACGATAAAAATTCAATGAATATAACAAAACAGGCCCTTGAACTTTTTTCGGATATATCCGTTATTGGCACGGCTTCTTCCGGGATGGATGCTATTTCTTTTGTGAAAGAATACGCCGTGGATTTGGTTTTGCTTGATATTGAAATGGATGAAATGAACGGCTTTGAGGTTGCTTCATATCTTCATAAGCATTACCCGAATATTCAGTATGTTTTTGTAACGGGGCACACGGATTTCGCCCTCGACAGCTACGATTATCAGCCCCTGTCTTTTTTAATAAAGCCCATCAGCATATCAAGGCTTGAAAGAGTGCTGGAGCTGGCAAAGGAAAAATGTCAGCCTCAATCTGACAAAGAGCCCCCGAAAAAGCAAATCGGTATTCATGTGGATTCAAGGCTTGAAATTGTTAGCATTGACGATATTGCTTACCTTGAAACAAGCGGAAGAAAAGTAAAAGTAGTTTGCAAAGACGGTAAAATTCTTGAGACTACCGAAACGTTAAAAAAGCTTTATCAAATTTTTGAAGATTACGGATTTTATCGCAGCCATCAATCTTTTGTTGTGCAAATTGCGCTCATTGAATCCGTAAGCTCGGATATGTTCCATCGCTCTTATCTCATAAAATTAAAAGGAATAAAAGAAGAAATTCCCCTCAGCCGTGATAATTATTCGGATTTGCGCGCTCTGCTTGATGAAAGAGGAATTAAAATAATATAAAATAGTGGGAGGGAAAGTATGCCGACAGATATCATGCAACTTATAACTGTATTTTTAATTACATATTCGGCTTTTTTGTCGGCATATATTTTGGTAGGTCAAAAGAAAATAAAATCTGCTTATATTGCCCTTTTGCCGTCGATTTTATCAGCGCTGATTTATCATTTTGAAGGAAGTTTTTTTACCTTCATAGGCGTTGCTTTGCTTGCTTTAGCAGGATTTTTCGGTGCTTTTTATCTTTCAAAAAAGAATTTGACCTTATCCTCTGTTTTTATTTTGATTGCTCTGTCTTTATGCCTTTCTTTTCAGTTAATTTTGGCTATGCTTGATTTTAAAGAAACAAAAGCACTTCTTTTCTCAATAGGCACTTTAATTATTCCGGCTTTTCTTTGGATTTCAAAATTCGTTATATTTCCGGAGGACTATATTCTAACGGAAGATCAAAAGAAAGCTGCGGTAACACAAAGATTATTCTTTTTCCCGGGGCTTATTATTTTGATTGCTTGGCAAATATTTCTTTTGAGCCATAAAATAGAATTATCCGTATATTTGCTTGTTTTCACAATTCTTATACAGCTTGTGGTATTAATGCAGCTTTGGCAGCAAGTCCGTTTGTTCCGTGAAAGAATTGAAAATATTATTGATAAAGAATATCAATCCGAGCTGCTGAATTTCATGCGAGTGATTCGCTCCCAAAGGCACGATTTTAATTTTCACACTCAAACAATCTACGGTATGATCGAAAACGGCCAATATGAAGAATGTAAAAATTATGTGCAAAGTATGATGGAAACAGTAAAGAGCACCAACGATATTTTGCCTCTTTATAATCCTGCCACAAGCGCCTTGTTAAATACATTCAGTGAAATGGCGATACAAAAGGGCTTGCAAATAGAAATTGAAATTCATGATAATCTTCAGTTTATTTCTTCCTCTGTTTACGAAACCAACACCATTATCGGCAACTTATTGCAAAATGCCATTGATGAGCTGGAGCTTCACCCGGAAAACGAATCAAGAGTGATAAAGCTATTGATAATCAAACGAGGGCAAAATAATATTATCAAAGTGTCAAATCAATGCCATCTTTCGCCGGAAGAAATGAGCCGAGTTTTTATGCCGGGCTTCACCACCAAAAAATCTCACGAGGGCTTAGGCCTTGCCAATGCCCTTCATATTGCGGAAAAATACGGCGGAACTGTTTACCCGGAGTTTGAAAATCAGACAGTACACTTTATTGCAAAACTGCCTATGAATAAACAAAATACATAATTTTGTCGGAGCCTTGTGCTCCGTTTTTTTATCCCAAAATGTTCTTTATTGCGCCGAAATTTACATTATTTATAACGAAATACGCATAATTTATTTAATTTTATACTTCTATATTTTATATTTTAGGAGATAATCAAAATTTTATATTCAGGATTCGGAGGATTGATTATGGTTAAAATTTTGAAGCTTTATGATTTCAGAAATTGTGAATTACCGGATGTTTTATTTCAAATCAAAGTTAAGCAAAAGAAAATTGATGAAAAAATCTTTAAAGCCGCTGAGCATTTTCTTACTATTGAAGATTGTAATGATGAAATAAAAACAGGTGATATCGTTGCCTTAAAAATAGACAGCGACGATTCTTTCGTTCAAAGCGAATGCGAGCGTTTATCCGTTGGAAAAGGATTCTTTTCAGAGGATGTCGAGAAAAAACTTATCGGCAAAAAACAGGGAGATACTTTCAACACATGCTTGAATGATTCAAAAGCAGAGATCACTGTTTTATGGGTAAAGCGCCGCATGGTGCCTGAGCTTACAGATGAAATGGCTGCAAAAATGGATGTTGAGGATGTTACAACCCGTGAAGAGTATGTGGCCTATGTAACAGCTGAGCTTGAATCTGAAGAAAAAGAGAAAAAGCAGAACGCTATTTGGCTTATGGTCAGCAAAAAACTTCTTGAGGAAAGTGAGTTCGAGGTTGACGAAAAAGAAGTTGAGGAGCAATTCAAAAAAGATATCGCTTACTTAAAAGATCAGCTTGAGGATGATTTTGAGGAATTTATGCGTGTGAAATATCACGGTAAAACTCTTGCCGAAAGTGAGCAGAATTACAAAAAAGATATAGAAAAGACCTTCAAACTTTGCGCAATTGCCTCCCCGATGGCAGAAGAGGACGGAGTTGAATTTACAAAAGAGCAATATGACGCCGTAATTGATGATATGGTCAGCGAAGATTACTCCAAAGAAGAGCTTGAAGCAAGTATGTCTTATGAAGATTATGTGAAACAGCAGCTTGAAGAATATCTCAAAGCCAAAATTTTTGAATATTTTGATGACAGATTCACCACAACCATTGTAGATTAACGGAGTAAATTTTATGAAGAAAGATAAGCCGAAAAAAGTTCGTCAGGATTGGAAGCCTTTCCGACAACTTATAAAAAAGACAAAACTTCCCTACGGCTGGATTCTTTGGTGCGTTGCCGCATCTTTACTGGTTGCGGAGCTTAATTTGCTGTTCCCATCATACACGGAGCAAATCACATCCGGAGATTTCAGCACAAAAATCATAGTTTTAACTATTGCCGTTTTGTTTGGCGGAGCCATTGCGGATACGATTTATCAATCATCTTGCATGATAGTTAAAGGCATGATATCAAAACGCTTCCGTGTGAATGTGTGGGAAAAGGTTTTGCGCCTCCCCGTCAGCTATTACAGTGAAGACGGCACATCCGAAATTATCAGCCGTGTAACTGAAGATACCACTCTTCTCAGTGATTTCCTTACAGATGACGTTGCGGGCCTTGTTTCAAATATCTACACCCTTGTAGGCACTACAATTATGCTTTTCAGCTATGATTGGCATCTGGTTATTGCGGAGATTGTTATAATTCCGATAATCATTGTTATGGGCATCATTAAAGGCCGTGTGGATTTTAAATGGAATGATATTTTACAGTTCCGCGTGGCAGAGCTTACGGGAGGAATTGCGGAGATTCTCTCAAACATTCCTCTTTTTAAAACTTTTGTTCAGGAAGATAAAGCCACAAAGCAAAGTGATGAATTAACCGGAGACCTTTACAAAACAAAAATGAAAATGACATGGATTTCCAACGCCTTTTCTTCGGTTTCCACAATTCTTACCGTTGCGGAATCTTTAATCGTAATTTTCTTCGGAATTTATTTAATCAAGAGAAATATTATTACCACAAGCGTTTGGGTAGCATTTTACCTTTACTCCACAAATCTTTCCGGCAGTGTTGATACTATGATGACAATTTGGAATGATTTGAAAACCGCTCAGGGAGCTATGCGCCGTATTTCCATGCTTGCCTGTGAAAACGATGATCCATACGATAACGGTGAAAAATTCGAAAATCAAAATGCAGATATAAAATTCACCGATGTTTCATTTAAATATGATGAAGCTCCCGTTCTTCAAAAATTAAGTTTTACTGTTCCAAGCGGAAAAACTACGGCCATTGTAGGCATGAGCGGCGCCGGAAAAAGCACTGTTATGAATCTTTTGGAGCGATTTTATGAGCCTCAAGAGGGCGCTGTTTATTACGGAGATAAAAACATAAAAGATATAAGCCTTCGTTCATGGCGAAAGGCTGTAGGCTATGTTACCCAGGACGCTTACATTGTTGACGGAACGGTCAGAGATAACCTTGTATACGCCCTTGACGAGCATATTTCCGATGAAGAGCTTATTGAAAAACTTAAAGATGCCGGTATGGGCGAGCTTTTAGGAGAACTTGAGGACGGTTTATATACAGAGGTCGGCGAGAGCGGAAGCAATCTTTCCGGTGGCCAGCGCCAGAGAATTTGTATTGCAAGAATGTTAATGAATCCACCTGAAATTATTCTTTTGGATGAGGTTACATCGGACCTTGATGCCTGTGCGGAAGAGAGCGCAAACCGTGCCCTTCAAACTCTTTTGAAGGACCGCACCGTTATAATGGTTACCCATAAAATCAATACGGTACAAGATGCAGACAATATAATTCTTCTCAAAGACGGAGAAAATAAAGAAAGCGGAACTTATACCGAGCTTTACGAAAAGAACGGATTTTTCCGTGAAATGTGTGATAATCAGGCTAAAGCAGGAGGTGTGGCATAATGGATAAAAAAGATAAAAGAAACAGTATGCGCAGCTTCTTGCATTTAATTAAACTGTCAAAACTTCCTTGGGGCAGATATGTTCTTTATATTGCCGCATCCCTCGGAATATCCACGGTTTCCGTTATGCTTCCCGAAGTTGCGGGTGAAATAATGGAGGGTAATATTTTTGATTCCTCTCTTATTCGCACATACACATGGGCTACCATCGTTTCGGGCTTAGCATCCATTGTTTTGGCTGTTTTTCAGGGCTGGCTCACAAATATTTGTGACAGAAACCTTCAGCAGGCAGTCAGCAAAAAACTTATACATATTCCAATGAAGTGGTATCTTAAAATGAACCCTTCATCCCTTATTTCCCGTGTAACCATGGATACCTCCATGGTAAGCTATTTGGTATTTTACCTCACAAGTATGTTTACCATGATTTACACCTTAATTATGTCCTTGGTAGAGGTTTATGCCATCTCATCAGAAATGACTCTTTCCCTGCTGCTTGTAATTCCTTGGTCCATTGCCGTTTGTGTAATTTCAGGCCGACTTGTCAGCACGGCAAATGATAAAAGGCAGTCAGCTTATGCAAAATTAACAAGCTACGTTGCAGACAGACTTCTTAACATTAAGCTTATAAAGAGCTGCGGAACGGAAGCAAAAGAAACGGAATCAAACCGCAAGCAAGCGGAAGAGTTATACAAAGCAGATAAAAAATTGGCTTTTGTTGAAATGGTAGTTCAGCCTTTAACTTATTCCGCATCGGCTATATGCAAAGCATTAATGCTGGTTTACGGCGGAATTTTGGTTGCAAAAGGGCAAATCACCTCAGGCAATCTTGTAACCCTTGTAATGTATTTGGAAATTGTTCCCGTTTATATTATTCAGCCCATCATGTGCTATGAAACAATTAAGCAGGTACAGGGCATGACCATGGAAGCGGGCACAATTATGAATCTCCCGGACGAGCAAATGGAGTCAAAGGTGTCTTTCGCCCTTGCAGATGCGGATATTCAATTTAAGAATGTTTCTTTCAGCTATCAGGAAAATACAATTCTTGATGATGTAAGCTTCACAATTCCAAAAGGCAAAGTTACGGCTATTGTGGGAGCAAGCGGAGCAGGCAAAACAACAATTCTCAATATGCTTGAAAGGTTTTATGAGCCGTCCCAAGGCGAAATTCTTTTCGGAAGCACGCCCATCGGTGATATTCACTTAAATGAATGGCGTGAAGTGTTCGGATATATTCAGCAAAGCAGCCCTCTGCTTTCATGCAGCATTCGCGATAATATTTGCTTTGGCTTAAACAGAAAGGTTTCGGATGAAGAGCTTATCAGCGCAGCCAAAAAAGCAAACGCTTATGATTTTATTATGGAGCTTCCCGATGGCTTTGATACCGAAGTGGGCGAGGTAGGCGGAAAACTCTCCGGCGGTGAAAGGCAAAGAATTGCCATCGCCAGAACTCTTATTAAAAATCCGGATTATCTTCTTCTTGATGAAGCAACAAGTAATTTGGATACCAAAAACACCGCAGATGTTCAAAACGCAATTCGCAGTGTTATAAAGGGACGCACCGCTGTTGTGGTTTCCCATAATATGAAAGAAATAAGAAACGCAGATAATATTATTGTTATTGATAACGGAAAAATATCCTCAACCGGTACTCACGAAGAAATTTACGGTAAGGATAAATTATACACAACATTCTGTGATTTACAGGCAGAAAAAGATTTGCAGGCTGTTTAAGCCGGAAAGGAAATTATTATGAATAAACATTTTGTATTTAAAACAGCAGAAGAGGTTTGCGCTGATGAAATCAGCTTTGATTATGTAGACGGCTACATTTTTAACATTGAAATCGTAGGCGGTTGTGACGGTAACTCCCACGCAGTTATGACTCTTGCCGAAGGAATGAAGGCAGAGGACGTAATTCGCCGCACTCAAAATATCACTTGCCACGGCGGAAATTCCTGCCCCAAAGAGCTTTCAAAGGCAGTTAAAAAATGTGTTGAAGAAGCAAAAAGACAGGTTGAGGAAGAGGCTAACGCTTAAGCAACCAAGGAGATATTATGAATAAAAATTACGGATTTACAAAAACAAGAGAAATTCCCATAAAGGAGCTTGATGCCGTTCTCTGCCAATATACCCACGAAAAGACGGGCCTTGAGCTTATTTGGATAAATCGTAAAGAAGAAAATAAAACTTTTTCCATTGCATTTGAAACTTTGCCCGAAAACGACACGGGTGTGTTTCACATTTTGGAGCATTCAACCCTTTGCGGCTCGGATAAATATCCCGTAAAAGAGCCCTTTGTGGAGCTTATGAAAAACTCCATGAATACATTTCTTAATGCAATGACTTTCCCCGATAAAACAGTTTATCCCATATCCAGCAAAAACAACAAAGATTTTATGAATCTTGTTTCTGTTTATCTTGACGCCGTTTTTGCCCCGTCCATCTATCATAAGCCCGAAATCTTCCGTCAAGAGGGTTGGCATTACGAGTTTGATGAAGAGGGGAATGTTTGCTATAACGGTGTTGTTTTCAACGAGATGAAAGGCGTTTATTCTGACCCGGACGAGCTTACGGAAAACGCAATGACCGAGGCTTTGTTCCCCGATACTCCCTATCATTATGCTTACGGCGGAGATCCCGCTAAAATTCCCGATTTAACATACGAAGAATTTTTAAATACCCATCGTCGCTTTTATTCTCCCTCCAATGCCTATGTTGTTCTTGACGGAGATATTGATATTGATGCTGTTTTAAAACTCCTTGATGAAGAATATTTAAGCAAACATGAAAAGACAGAACGCCTTGCTCCGCCTCCTATTCAAAAGCCTGTAAATAAAGGTTTAGTTGAATCAAAATATGAGGTTTCATGTGAAGAGGAAGAAATAGGCACTGCAAGGCTTATATTCGGAAATGTTATAGGGGATTATTCTGAAAGAGAAAAATTCGTTGCAATGGAAATTCTTTCCGAAATTCTTTGCGGAAATAACCAATCCCCATTATGTAAAGCTGTTCTTGAAGCGGAAATCGCAGAGGACGTTATTATGTCCGTACAGGGCGAAGTTTTACAGCCTTATACAAAAATCGAACTCAGAAACATGAATGCCGAGGACGAACAAAAAGCAGAGGAAATTGTTTACTCCGTTCTTAAAGAAACTGCCGAGAAAGGCATTGACCGTGAGCTTTTGAATTCTACCATTGCAAATGCCGAGTTCAGAATGAAAGAGCGTGATTACAGCGAATATCCTCAGGGCCTTATGCTCTGCTTCCAAGTTTTGGATAGTGTCCTTTACGGCGGAGCACCGGAGGCAAACCTTGAGGTTGATAAGCTTTTTGAAAATCTTAAAGTAAAAGCGGAAAAAGGTTATTTTGAAGAGCTGATTAAAGAAATTCTCATAAATAACCCTCATAAATGCAAAATTTTACTTGCTCCCTCTCACACTCTCGGTGAGGAAAGAGCCGAGGCCGAAATAAACCGCATGGGCGCCGAGCTTGATGCATTAAGGGAGGAAGATGTGCAAAAACTTGCCAATGAGCAAAAGAGTCTTATTGAATGGCAAACAAGCGAAGACACACCCGAAACCCTTGCGCTTATGCCGACTCTTACCCTTTCGGATATTGATTCAAAGCCGGAAAATGTACCTTCCGAAATATCCGTCATTAACGATATTACCGTAATTAAACACCCAATTGCACATAACGGTTTGTGTTATTGTAACTTGTATTTTGATGTGGATAATTTCAGTGAGGAAGAATTATCTGCTCTCTCGTTCTTATGCGAGCTTTTAGGAAAATTAGATACAGATAAATATTCTGCAGAAAAACTTACCAACGAAATAAGAGAAATTTTCGGTTCTTTGGAGTTTTCAATCATGCCCTTTGCAGGTGAAAACGAAACTTTGACCTGTAAAACCAAACTTTGCGCATCTTTCAGCACCATGAGTGAAAATGTCAACAAAGCTATTCTCCTTGCAATTCATATTTTGCAAAGCACAAAGCTTACCGATGGGGCTCAAATCCTCAATATTATTCGTCAAAAGAAAATTGAGCTTTCTCAGGAGATTATGATGTCCGGCTCATCTGCAGCCCTCGGCCGTCTCTCCGCAGGCACTACCGTATCCGGAGTTGTAAGCGAATTCACAAGCGGAATCGCTTATTATCAATATCTGAAAACTCTTGACAAAAAAGAAAATTTTGATTATTTAAACGCACTTAAAAATTATGTTCTTTGCAAAGATAAATTAACAGTAAGCTTTACAGGTGATATACCCGAAATAGATTTTGAACCTTTCAAAGCCTTCCCCGTAAGCAAAACGGAAAAAGAAGCAGAATCTTTGAAACCTTGGGGTGCTCTTTGCGAGGGCGTTGCCATTCCATCGGATGTATCTTTTGCTGCCATGGGCGGAAATATAGTATCTCACGCAGGCAAATTCTCAAGCAAAATTTCCCTTGCAGCTCACATAATCAGCCTCGATTATTTATGGAATGTTGTCAGAGTTCAAGGCGGCGCTTACGGCACAGGCTTAAGTATACGTGAATCCGGCTTTTGCGGCTGCTATTCTTACCGTGATCCGTCGGCAGCAAGCTCTTTGGACGCTTTTTCACATATCGGTGAATTTTTGGAAGAAGCCCTTGAAGAAGATGAAGATTTAACAGGGGCAATCATAGGCACAATTGCCGATGCATCTCCTTTGCTTTCCGTAAGGATGAAAGGCCAAAACGCAGATGCTCTTTACTTTAAGAATGTATCTTATGATGACCTTTGCGGCAGAAGACAGGAATTACTGAATTGTACAGCTAAAGATTTTATGCCCGTTGCCCAGCAACTTACAGATACAATGCAAAAATGCTGCGGTATTTGCGTTATAGGCTCTAAAGAACAAATTGAAGAGTGCGGCTGCATAGACAAAATCATCTCTCTTTAATGAGGTGGATAAATGGATACAAAAATCTACAATGAATATGTAAATATTCTCAAAGAAGAGCTTGTTCCCGCCATGGGATGTACAGAGCCTATTTCAATAGCTTATGCTGCGGCAAACGCTCGCAAAGCCTTGGGATTTATTCCCGAGCATATTGAGATAGAAGCAAGCCCGAACATTATAAAAAATGTTAAAAGTGTAATTGTACCAAATACGGGCCACCTTCGCGGCATCGATGCCGCTGCCATTGCGGGAATAATCGCCGGGCAGGCGGATAACGAGCTTGAAGTGCTCAGCGGCGTTACCGAGGAGCAGATAAAAACTATATCCGAGTATCTTGATAAATCCATTTGCACCGTTAAACCCTCTGAAAACGGATATATATTTTATGTTTCTGTTTTACTTTCAGGCGGCGGCCACAGTGCCTTTGTTGAAATAGCGGGAAATCATACCAATATTATCACAGTTAAAAAGGATGATAAAATTCTTTTTGCCAAAGACTATGTGGAGCAAAAAAACACCTATAAAACGGACCGTTCTTTGCTTAACATTAAAGATATTGTGGATTTTGCGGATGTGGTAAATCTTTGCGATATTGAAGAAATAATCAAAAGACAGATAGATTACAACACCGCCATTGCAGAGGAAGGCTTGCACCATGATTACGGCGCAAATATAGGAAGTATTTTACTTCGCTCTTACGGAAACAGTGTTCATAACAGGGCAAAGGCCTATGCGGCTGCAGGGTCAGACGCCCGTATGAGCGGATGCGAACTTCCCGTCGTTATCAATTCCGGCAGCGGAAATCAAGGGCTTACGGCCTCTTTGCCGGTTATAATTTACGCAAAAGAATTAAGCGTAAGTAAAGAGCTTTTATACAGAGCTTTAGTCCTTTCAAACTTAGTGACAATTCACCTTAAAACAGGTATTGGCCCTCTTTCGGCCTACTGCGGTGCTACCAGTGCCGGCTGCGGCGCCGGGGCGGGAATTAATTACCTTTACGGTGGAAAATATAAAGAAATAGCTCACACCATAGTAAACGCTCTTGCCATAAATTCCGGTATGATTTGCGATGGTGCAAAGCCAAGCTGTGCAGCAAAGATCGCTTCCGCCGTTGAGGCAGGGCTTTTGGGAATGCAAATGGAAAGCCATGACAGGCAATTTTATGACGGCGAAGGAATCGTTGTAAAGGGCGTTGAAAACACTATACGAAACGTAGGCGAGCTTGCGAGAAAGGGTATGAAAGAAACCGATAAAGTAATTATTCACATGATGACGGAAAACTGAATGTTACAGGAGGCGGAAAATGAAAACAAAAGTATTAAAAACAGTGCGTGAATATTTTATTATTCTTTTGGGTAGTTTTGTTTATGCTTTGGCTTTTGATTGGCTTTTCGTTCCAAATAACATTGTTATGGGCGGCTTTACGGGCCTTGCTCAAACCCTTAACCACTACATTCCCGCTCTCCCCATCGGTACAGCCGTTATGATAATGAATATACCACTTTTTATAATCGGAATTAAAATTCAGGGAATTAAGCTTTTAATTTCTTCTGTTTTTGCTATGATAACAAGCTCTCTTGCTGTGGATATTTTGCCGATTTTTATAGATTTTTCGCCTATTGATGACCATTTGATGGTTTCAATATTAGGCGGTGCTTTAGTTGGAGTAGGTCTTGGTTTTCAGCTTTTGGTAGGGGCCACAACCGGAGGCACAGAGCTTGCGGCAACACTGCTCAAATATAAATTTAAGCATATTCAAATAGGAAGAATTTGCTTGCTTATTGATTTATGTGTCATTACCGTATATGCCTTAACTTTTCGCTCTTTAAATCAAGCTCTTTATGCTGTTATAGCAATGTTTATAAGCAGCACGGCAATGGATACGGTTATTTACGGCAGAAAGACCTCAAAGGTTGCCTGCATAGTTTGCCATAATGACAGCGAGCTTATGCAAGATTTAATTCGTATGGATTTGGGAATTACGGAAATAAAGGCAAAGGGCGGATTTTCTCAAGATGATAAAAAAGTACTTATTTGTGCCTTTAAACCGAACCGCATTGCTTTACTGAAAAAAGCCGTAATTCAAAGAGATCCGAATGCCTTTGTAATTGTTTGCGATGCTCAGGAAGTTTACGGAGAAGGGTTTGCGCAATGTATGCTTAACAGCATATAAAAAGTTTTCTTTTTTTGCCATAATGCACAACAATGTGAAAAGATTAAATGCAAAAGAACTATAAAAACTTGAAAATATTACAAAATCAAGATGAATTTGTAGGCAAAATGTACAAATAACAATTCTTAAAAAGTTTACAATTTGGAGTAGAAAACGAAAATTAAAAACGGTTATTGACTGAATGAAAATAAATGATATAATATAGGAACATTGAACTAAGAGCTAATTATTATCAGGAGGCAACATATATGTTCGTTAAAGATGTAACAGTTCAGAACCAAGTTGGTCTTCATGCCCGTCCGGCTACATACTTCATTCAGAAGGCTAATGAGTTCAAGTCATCCATCTGGGTAGAGAAGGATGAACGCAAGGTTAATGCTAAGAGCCTCCTCGGCGTTCTTTCCCTCGGAATTATGGGCGACACCACAATCCGCATTATCGCTTCAGGCACAGATGAAGAAGAAGCAGTTAATGAACTTGTAAAGCTTGTTGAAACCGGCTTTGCTGAATAATCAATTTGAAGAAAACCCCCGCTCCTCGGAGCGGGGATTTTTGATTTATTCAAAATTTACATTGTTTTCAATATAAATTTCCGTTCTTGTTATGCTGAGCCCCTCCGGATCTGCGCCGAACTCTTTAAGTAGTGAATCCATAAGCAGATTTGCATTAAGATTAAGAGCCTGACCTGTGGCAAGCACCACAACGATTTTTGCTGTATTTTTGTTGCTTTCGGCAGAAAAAGAATTTACCATTTCGCAAAGATTAACGGTTTTTATTCCTTTTTTCGTTTTCTTTTCGGCAAGAAGCTCGCCGCTGTCGATTACGGACTCGGCACCTGCGGCAAAGCCCTCGGCTTCACCCTCGGTAAGAAATTCAACGCTGATTTCATATTTTGCCGAAACTATTTCATTCACTTTATGAACGGGCTCGGTTACATCTGCTATCTCAAGGCCCTTCGGCAAAACGGAATTAAGCCTTGACTTTATTTCTTCGTTGGAAATATCCCCTTCGATTCTTATGTCAACAGGCTCTCTTAAACCTGCCGTGCCTAAGGGCAAGGGAAGCAGAAAAGTCATATAGGGGTGAGGGTTAAATCCCTCCGTGTACCAAAGGGGGATATTTGCCATCCTTACGCTGCGGGTAAAACAGCGGTTCATATCAAGGTGTGAGGTGTAAATAACAAGGCCGGATTTTTTATACCATATTCTAACGGATTTCATTGCACACACCTCCGTTAAGTCTTGCGGCACCGCAGCCGGAGCATTTTTCTCTGCAAGGGGGAGTTGTTTCCCCTCTGTGAGCTTTTTCATTTTCTTTTTGCAGGAATTTTTTAGTTACGCCGTAATCCATGTGATCCCAGGGGAAAACTTCGTCAAATTCTCTTTTACGGGCTGTATAAAAATAGGGGTCAATGTTACACCGGGCAAAAGCTTCGGTCCATTTATCACGGTCAAGATGTTCTTCCCAGCTGTCCATGTGGCAGCCCTTTTTCCAGGCGGTTTCAATAACTTTTCCCAGACGCCTGTCGCCCCTTGAAAATACGCCTTCAAGGAAACTGGTCCAAGGCACGTGGCGAGAAATATTTACCTTGCGGGTTTTTACGCAGGAAACAAGGTAATCTTGCTTTTCAATAAGTGTTTCCGGCCTGTCCTGAGGCTCCCACTGGAATGGGGTAAAGGGCTTCGGCACAAGTGAGGCGAGGCTTACGGATACGGTAACGCCTTTGCCTTTCGGCTTATTGGGGCAGTGATAATATTCATCAACCACCGCCTGAGCAAGGTTTGCAATGCCCTCAATATCTTCTTTTGTTTCAGTGGGTAAACCTATCATAAAATAGAGCTTAACGGCAGTCCATCCGCCCTCAAAAGCCTGAGCGCAGGTGGATAAAATATCTTTTTCGTAAACGTTTTTGTTTATAACATCACGGAGCCTTTGAGTGCCTGCCTCGGCGGCAAAAGTGAGGCCGCTGCGCCTTATGGTGTTAAGCTGTTCCATAAGCTCTTTGGGGAAATTATCTATACGCAAAGAGGGCAAAGCAACATTGATTTTATCTGCATCGCATTTTGGAATCATGCTTGTAAGAAGCTTTTCAAGTCCTCTGTAATCGCTGGTGCTTAATGAGCAAAGAGAAATCTCGTCATAGCCTGTATTTTTGCAAATTTCAAGGCACTGCTTCTCCACAACTTCCGGAGATTTTTCTCTTAAGGGCCTTGTTAAAAATCCGGCTTGGCAAAATCTGCAGCCTCTTATACATCCTCTGAAAATTTCAACGGTGGTTCTGTCAAAAACCGTTTCGATAAAGGGCACAACAAAGGTGTCCGGTGCGTACATGGTGTCAAGATTTGCCACATTTCTTTTTATAACTTTTTCCGGTGCGCCGTTTGTGGGGGTAACGGATTTTACGGTGCAATCTTTGTTATATTCAACCTCATAAAGAGAGGGAACATAAACTCCCGGGATTTGTGCAGCGGCGATTAAAAATTCTTTTTTAGTCGCCCCTTTTGTTTTGTATTCTTTAAGCAAATCTATAAGCTCATTGGTAACCTCTTCGCCGTCACCGGGGAGGGTGATGTCTATAAAATCGGCAAGAGGTTCAGGGTTGCAAACACAGGTGCCCCCGGCAATAACAATGGGAGTAAGATTTTCTCTATCGGCACTTTTCACCGGCAAGCCGGCAAGGTCAAGCATGTTAAGCACGTTGGTGTAACTCAGCTCGTATTGGAGAGTGAAACCGATTATATCAAAATCTTTAATTGCTTCTCCGCTTTCAAGGGCGTAGAGCAAAACGTTATGCTCGCGCATAATTTCTTCCATATCGATATCCGGGGCAAAAACTCTTTCGCACCAAGCGTCTTCCCTTTTATTTACAAGGCCATAAAGAATTTTCATGCCCAAATGGGACATGCCTATTTCATAAGTGTCCGGGAAGCAAAAAGCATAACGAATGGAAACAGCGTTTTTATCTTTTATAACGCTGTTAAGCTCGCCACCGGTGTATCTTCCGGGCTTTTGTACTTTTGTTAAATATTTCTCAAGTGTTTTAGGATACATTTTTTCCTCCAATTAATGAATGATGAAGGGAATTTTGCACGGCAAAATCCCCTTCATTCCACATTTCACATTCCACATTGTCGCTTTGCGACATTATTGCTAATTGACCATAGCGTACGGGCTTACCATTTTTATGATTTTAACATATTGCACCATAAAAAACAATAATAAAATAAATATATAATTCTAATAAAGAATAATTTGTATATAATAAAATGCTATTATATAAATTGGAATAGTTTGGAGGTGTAAACGTGGCAAAAACACTTGTCTTAACTGAAAAACCGTCTGTTGCAAAAGATATAGCAAGAGTTCTCGGATGCAAAAGAAACGGCAACGGATGCATAATAGGTGATAAATATACTGTAACTTGGGCTTTGGGGCACCTTGTAACCCTTGCAGATCCGGAAGTTTACAGTGATAAATATAAAAGCTGGAAAATGGAAGATTTGCCCATGCTTCCGGATAAAATGAAGCTTGTTGTAATAGGCCAAACCTCCAAGCAATTCAAGGCGGTAAGCACCCTGCTTAAAAGTAACGATTATGATAAAGTGGTTATTGCCACCGATGCAGGCCGTGAGGGTGAGCTTGTGGCAAGGTGGATTCTCATAAAAGCCGGATGCCATAAACCTATGCAGCGCCTTTGGATTTCATCACAAACGGATAAAGCAATTAAAGAGGGCTTTGCAAATTTGAAACCCTCATCACAATATGATAATTTATATCGGAGCGCTCAAAGCAGAGCTGAAGCAGACTGGCTTGTGGGCCTTAATGTTACAAGAGCCCTCACCTGCAAGCACAATGCTCAGTTATCCGCAGGCCGTGTTCAAACCCCAACCCTTGCAATGATTGTTAAGCGTGAAGAAGAAATATTAAAATTCAGGCCGAAAGACTATTTTACCGTTAAAGCTGATTTCGGTTCTTTTACCGCGCTGTATAAAGACAGCCGCAATCAGGCAAGATTTTTTGACGCTGCCGCCGCACAGGCTGTTGCAGATTCCTCAAAAGGCGGAAAAGGCGTGCTTACAGAGGTTAAAAAGACTTTCAAATTCAAAGCTCCTCCCGCCGCTTATGACCTTACGGAATTGCAGAGAGATGCCAACAAAAAATACGGCTACTCCGCAAAGCAGACTCTTTCATATATGCAAAGCCTTTACGAAACACATAAGTTACTCACATATCCCAGAACGGACTCCCGTTACATTACAAAAGATGTGGTGGCAACCCTCCCCGAAAGGCTTAAAGCCGTTGCCGTAGGCCCTTACAAAGATGCGGCAAATGCAGTGCTGCGCACAAAGCCTCTCCAAACCAAATACATTGTTAATGACGCAAAAGTTACGGATCACCACGCTATAATTCCCACAGAGCAATATGTGGATTTAAATAAGCTTTCAAGAGAAGAAAGGCATATTTACGACCTTGTCGTTCGCCGTTTTCTTGCTGTTTTAAGCTCCCCTTATGAATATGACGAGGTTGAGGTTAAAGTAACCGTCGGTAAAAATAATTTCTACGCAAAAGGTCAAAGTGTAAAATCAGCGGGCTGGAAAACCCTTTATGATTCGTCCCTTGAAGACGATGACGATACCGACATGAGGAGTCAAAGCCTGCCCCACCTTACGCAAGGCACAACTTTACCCGTTAAAGATGTGAGAATTGTTGCCGGCAAAACCACTCCCCCGTCAAGATACACCGAGGCCACTCTTTTAACGGCTATGGAAAATCCCACAGGCCAAATTGATGACGGCTCCTTAAAATCCGCCCTTAAGGACGCCGGAGGATTAGGTACCCCTGCCACAAGAGCGGATATAATCGAAAAGCTTTTTGATTCTTTTTATGTTGAAAGAAGAGGCAAAGAAATTTACCCCACCTCAAAGGGCAGGCAGCTTATAAATATCGTGCCCGAAGATCTTAAATCCGCAGAATTAACTGCCAGATGGGAGCAAAGGCTTTCCGCCATTGCAAAAGGTAAAGAGAGCGATAAAAAATTTGTTGATGAAATGCGTAAATACGCAACATCTCTTGTATCTGCCGTTAAATCAAGCACTGCCCAATATAAGCACGACAATATAACCCGTGAGGTTTGCCCGGAGTGCGGCAAATATCTCTTAGAAGTGAACGGCAAAAAAGGCAAAATGCTTGTTTGTCAGGATAGAGAATGCGGTTACCGCAAGAGTTTATCCGTTATTACCAACGCCCGTTGCCCCAATTGCCATAAAAAGCTTGAAATGCGCGGTACCGGTGATAAAAAAGCATTTTACTGCGTTTGCGGTTACCGTGAAAAGCTCTCTGATTTTGAAAAACGTAAAGAAAGCGCCGGAGCAGGCAAGAGAGATGTTCAAAACTATATGAAGAAACAGAACGAGCAAAAAACCGTCAACAATCCTTTGGCGGATCAGCTTGCCAAGTGGTTGGAGGAAAACAAATGAAAAAGTTAATAAGCGCAATAATTGTGCTTGCAATGCTGTTTACTCTTGCCTCTTGCGGCAGTAAAAGCTCCGGTGGAAATATAGTTTACCCCATTGAAACCTCCCCGGACACCCTTGACCCCCAATATGCGAGTGATGCGGGAGCACAGCTGATTATAAATAATATCTTTGAGGGCCTTGTGAGATATAATTCCGAAGGGGAAATTATCCCCGGCATTGCGGAAAGCTGGAACATCTCAGATGACGGTCTTACCTATACTTTTTATCTGAAAAAGGATACGGAATGGTATTGCTCCTCGAATATAAAAACAGAGTTCGGCGATGAATTTTATGAAAAATTTTCAACGGCTGTTGTAACGGCAAACGATTTTGTTTTTGCCTGCCGCAGAGCTGTTGATCCGGCAACGGATTCACCATTTGCCCACAGAATGATGGTAATTCAAAACGCTTCCGAAATTGCCGCCGGCTCTAAAGACACTTCTCAGCTGGGGATTACCGCAATAAATGAAACAACCCTTGAATTTAAGCTGGTTGAGCCTTGCAACGATTTTCTTTCAAGGCTTACGGAGAGCGAATTTATGCCTTGCAATGAAGAATTTTTCAACTCTATGAGCGGCCGTTACGGCCTTACGGCAAAGCATATTCTCTGCAACGGGCCTTTTTATGTAAGCTCATGGGATTATGAAAACACCATGACCTGCAAAGCCAACAAATTCTATGGCGGCGAGCAAACGGTAGTGCCTTCCTCGGTTATTTTTGCTTTTGAAAACACAGAGGAGGAAGTGCTTACAAAGCTTGCCTCCGGCTCCATAACCGCCGCATTGCTTTCACCTGAAACGGAGCTCCCCAAAAATGTTTATGTAAGCAAAGAAATCAAAGATTCCGTTTACGGCTTTGCTTTTAATTGCGAGGATGTTACCCTTTCAAATGCCAATATTCGCAAAGCCCTTTGCTCATCTATAGATGTAACTCTTTTTGAACTTACCGGGGATAATATTTACCCCGAATCCGGCTTCATTCCCGAGGTTTGCACCGCAGGTTCAGTAAACTACCGTGAAAAAGTCGAGGGCCAAACGCCCACTATTGAGCATAACGAAGAAAATGCCGTAAAAATGTGGAATAAAGGCCTTAAAACTCTTGAAACCGAGTCCGTTTCTTTAACCGTCCTCTGCCCTGAATTCCTTGAAACTTCTGTCAGAAGGCAATTTCAGATTTGGCAAGAACTTTTCGGCGTAAGCCTCGGCATAAAGGTTCAAACGGGAACGGCGGCGGAAATAAAAGAATCTGTTGAAAGCGGAGATTATCAAATTGCCGTAACGGGCATACAATCCGAATATACGGATGCGGTAAGCTTCCTTTCCGATCTCAGAGACAGCAATATATTTAATTTCACTTCTAAAAAATTCCAAAGCATAATCGACAGGCTCTCTTTAACGGAAACAGAGGAAGAAATTATTTCCGGCTGTTTCACTGCCGAGGATTATCTGCTTAAGCAGGGAGTATTTTATCCCCTTTATACAAAGCCAAGCCGCTTTGTGATTTCAGATGATGCAAGCGATATTTCAATATTAAATTCCGAAAAAACAATTAGTTTTATAAGTGCCAGACGTTCTGACTGATTGGGAGTGAGTTTATGAAAAAAGACAAAGAAATAAAAGAAAAGAATTATGCGGCAAAAGGAATGGCAGCGGGGGCTTTTTTGGCCACTGTCCCCACTGCTGTAAATGCGGCGGCTGCTGTTATAACAAAGCCGAAAAACAACTGTGATTTTATAAGCGTTAAAGATGGTAACCTTGTTACAAAGGGCGAAAATGAAATTTTGCTCCACGGTATGAATTTCAACGAAATTCCTTTTATCTGTCATAAAAACGGTGAAGAATTCAGCGGAGATACAAAAGAACTTTTTTCCGCACTTTCAAGCCGTTTCGGAGTTTACGGTGCAAGGGAAATTTTCAATAGATTTTATTATTCTTCCTTTACGGCAAAAGATATAAAAGCCGCCGCAAAGCTGGGATTTAACGCCATTGTAATTCCCCTTAAATCCTATTTACTCACAACGGATATTAAAAATAAAAAGAGAGGTTTATCCCTCTCAAAGCTCGATAAGCTTATATCTGTCTGCGGCAAAAACGGAATTTACGTAATTCTCAGCCTTGAAGGCTTTGCGGAAGAAATCCCCGAAAACATAATTAAATATTGGGAAAAGCTTTCTCTGCATTATAAGAATGAACCTGCAATTGCCGCTTATAAAATTCTTGAAAATATCCCTGTAGGCACGGATACGGACACTCTTGATAAAATATATAAAGATGCCGTAAAGGTCATCCGCAAAAACAAAGATAATCACGTTATTATTTTGGAAAATCGAGAACTGAAGGGCACAGAGGTCGTCACGAAGCATAATGATAAAAATCTTGCCTTGGGATTTTCAGGCAGACTTCCCACGGTTTCTCAAATGAATGATACTCTCGCCGAGATAAAAGATACAGCGGCCATGGGTGTGCCTGTTATTGTTACGGAGTTTTTCCCGGCGGATTACAGCAAGGCTTTTGACGAGCTTCTTCCTATGGGCGTCAGCAGTATGATAGGTAGCTTTAAAGGCGATATTTTCTGCCTTTACTGCGGAGATATGGCAAGCATTGATATTGAAAAAGACAGCTTTGAAGAAATAAATAAAGCCCTCGCCGATAAGGCAAAGGCAAAAGATCAGTATAAAGAAAACACTCAAATGAAAGAAATGCTGATTGCCCACGGCAATTTATAATCACAAATTTAATCACTCACATCCATTCCATTATTTTATAAAATAATGGAATGGATGGAAAAAGGCGGAGAACGTATAAAACATTCTCCGCCTTTTACCGGATGGCTCTGTCATTGTTGCTCACAAATGCAGACGCATAAATAAATTTTTTATGCACCCTTATTATAACTAAAGCAATCAACAATGTCAAGGGCTTTTTTAATAATTTTCATAAGTTACTGTTTCGGAAACCGTTGATATTACTGTGGTTCCGGTAATTTCTTCAATATAATCGGCGCTCACCCAGCCTTCGGCGGCACCATATTTTGTGTATGCCCATCCGGAAACGGACTTTGTAACGGTAATTGTTGTGCCGTTGGGAATTTGTGCCACCACAGCGGCGGTTGCGCTCGCCTCTGCCCTTAATCTTAATGCGCTGCCGGAAGTTTTTACTACATAATTACCCTCATTTACGGAAGAAGCAAGGGTAGTTTCTTCGCTTGTGGTGTTTTCTTTCGCATAAACATCTGAATTTACCGTCAAAATTCCCCAAACTCCGTTTTTCTTTGCAATGTACTTTCCGTTAAGTCCTTGGTAGATTTCATCAAAATCAAAAGATATAACGGATTCTCCCTGCCTGTTTATGAGGCCGCACATGCCGTTCTTTTTTACGGGAGTAAGGCCATTTTTGAAGGTGTAAGAACCCTTTGTGCCGATATTTTCATACATATAATCTATAACCGTTTTGCCGTCTTTATCTATATAACCCCAAAGACCGTTTTTTTCTGTAGCCGCAAGGCCTTCGCTAAACTCTCCCGCATTTTGATAAACAAGGGCAATGTCCAGCTGCAAACTTTCGTTTATATATCCGTATTTTGCACCGATTTCAGTGGAATTCGCCACCGGATACAGTCCCTCGGCAAGAGCTAAATCGCTTGCTGTCTTTTCCGTCATTTCTCCATTTGAATCAACGCCCATAAGGCAGTCCTTTTCTTCACTCCAAATTATATTTTCCTCCGGCTCGGTAATGCCGTGATATTGCTTTGAAGTGATTTTGCAGGTTTCCGCGTCTATAAGTAATTTATACTCAGATAAAGGACCCTCACAAACGTATTTATAACTTCTGTAGCCGTCGTTTATGGCATAGATTTTATCTTGACCTGCTTCCTCCGTAACGGTGCCGTCAAGCTTCATAATTCCTTTTTTACCGGCTGAATTTGTAAAAACGGCAAAGGTTTCATTAACAAGCTCGATATTTGCAACATCAGTCATGGAAGTGCTGTCAAAGGTGTACCCGGCTGCAGCGAGAGCGGCAGCCTCTTTCTTTTTATTACTTGATTTTACGCCTACGGCTGCGGAAACAATAATAACTGCCAAAAGCACAAAAACAATAATAATAAGTTTAATGTTAATATTGACTTTCCCGATTTTTATCATTTTATCAGTAGACATAATTTACCACCTTTTATAGGCTATTAATGATGTTGCAAAGCAACCCTTCATTGTTAATTGAAATCGGCCCTTCAATGAGGAGCCGATTTTGTCATCCTATTATTGCACCGATAAGGCCGTAAGAAACGGCAGTCATAATAAAATTCGCTATAAGCACACCTGCCGCTATGAGGGGCAAAGAGGAACGCATGCGCATATCCATAAGGGCGGCAACCAGAGCGCCTGTCCACCCGCCTGTGCCCGGGAGGGGAATCGCAACGAATATAAGCAGGCCCAATTTTTTGTATTTTAAGATTTTTTCTTTATTTTTTTCGGATTTTGCTTCAAGCTTATTTACGATTTTTGCCCAGCCTTCGTATCTTTTGAGAAAAGCGAAAATTTTGCGAATAAACAGCAAAATAAAAGGTATTGGCAGAATATTGCCGATATAGCAAATTACAAAAGCTTTTAAAAGTGGTACTTCCAGAAGCTTTGCGGCAATCATACCGCCTCTTAATTCAAGGACGGGCAAAAGGGAAATGAAAAATATTATAAGTTCTTTAGGCACAGAGCCTTCAAACATATTGACTATGGTGTCGGTAATGGATTCTACCATACATTTCACCTCACTTATGCGTTGGCTATACCTGAATTTTTAAGATATTTACGCACATTTTCGAGAATTGTGCGGTCATTTGGAAACTTTAAATGGTCTATGGCCCTGTTGAAATCAAGCCACATATAATCTTCTATTTCTTCTTTTTGTATAACGGTTTGCGTATCTACGGTTTTTGCAATGAAAATTGTAACGGTTTTTTCGATTTTGCCCTGTATTGTATATTCGGATTTTGAAGCGAATTTAGGCAGGATTTGTATATGAATTCCCGTTTCTTCAAGGACTTCACGTTTTGCGGTTTGCTCATTGCTTTCTCCACGCTCTACATGGCCTTTGGGAAATCCCCAGTTTGCCGAGCGCTTATTTTTGATAAGCAAATATCTTACCTCGTCATTTATGAATCTGTAAACGACGGCTCCGCAGGAGCGCTCATAAAGACATTCAATTTTATGCTCCGTGCCTGCCTCTGCAAAAGCCACCGCATCCTCCACCTGATAGAGAATATATCTTGTGCTTTTTGGGGCAACCACATAAACGGGAGGCTTGCCGTCCCCGTGCTTAATAACGGAAATAACCCTGCCGTCAAAGGTCCTGATAGGGTGATGCACACCCATTACATAAGCTCCGCATACAGCGTTATCAAAACGCTTTTTGCCTTCAATGGTACCGTAATTCAATTGATAGGTAAAGCCAAATTGGCTGTTTACGGAGTGGACAGGATTTGTAATCCTTACTCGTACATATTTGCCGAGCATACAACCCACACCTTTCGAGGTGACCGGATGGCCACAGATAAATACGCAAATATTATACAGTAACAAAAGATTTTTCACAATAGTTTTTTTATTCAAAAGTAAATTTTTTGAAAATACAGGCTGACTTTACTTGCCAAAAAACGTACTGTAATGTATAGTTACAAAAAGAATTTTGAAAATTTATAAAATTTTTGCAACAAAAGTCAAACTTTGGCAACACTTATGTATGAAAGCGGGGGAAAGGGATTGGCAAACGAGGTAAAAGAGCTTGTTAAAAAAGCTCAAAACGGCGACGCCGACGCATTCGGCAAACTGTATGGCCTCTATTATAAAGAGATGTACAGCTACGCTTGCTGCGTTACGGGCAATGCATTTGCCGCGGAAGATGCGGTATCCGATGCGGTCTGCTCCGCATTTAAGCAAATTAAATCCTTAAGAAATGCCGATTCTTTTAAGGGCTGGCTTTTCAGAATCCTTAATATTTCCTGCCGCAACCAATTTAAATCCCTTAATTCCCACATTTCCCTTGACGATACTCTTGAAACAGGCAGGCACGATGACGGCGGCATAGAAAATTTAGAGCTTTCCCTTGAGCTTCAAAACGCCGTTAAAATTCTTACCGCAGAAGAAAGAGAAATAGTATTCCTGAAAATCTTAGGTGAATATAAGAGCCGTGAAATCGCCGAAATACTCGATTTACCCCACGCGACCGTCAGGTCAAAGCTTTCACGAGCCCTTACAAAGCTCCGAGACGAGCTTGAAAATAATTGAAAGGAGGCAATGAAACTTGAGAATGAATAATAAAGATTTAGATACTTTGATTAAATTATCCGGTGCTTTCGAAAAATCCGCAGCGGAAATAAAAGTCCCCGAGTCTCTTTCCGTTGAAAATATGACCGCAAAGCTCAAAGAAACCCCTCAAGAGCCTCCCCGTAAAAACGGCACTGTAATAGTATTCAAAAGATTTTGTGCCGTTGCCGCCGCCTTTGTGTTTATCACCGTGCTCACTTTATTCTTAAGAAACAACATCGGCAGCAACACAATCAGCGTTAAGAATGCCTTTGACGGCTTTGAAATAAATAATCTTATTAAGAATATTTCTTCGGATTCGGAGCTTGAAAATGTAATCAGCGAAGTTTTCAATGCCGATGATGAAGTGCTTGTAGGCGCTTCTGCGGAAACGGAAACCACAAAGGCAAGCACAAAAGATAAAATTTTATCCGTTTTCAATAATGATAAATCCACTACGGAAAGTGCTTCATCGGGGGTAATTGTTGAGGATGCAAAATCTTCCGACACAGACAGCCTTGTTGCTCAGGCCATAAACTATGATGATACAATCGCTCTTATAGATACGGTTAAATCCGTAGGAGATTACTTATATATTCTCACATCCACCACAGATACCCAAACCTCCGCTATAAATGAAGTTATCAGAGTTGTTAAAATCAACCCCGCAAAAGAGATGACAGAGGTTTCAAAGATTACTCTTTACGATTCTCCCTTTTCGGATGTGGTTTGCAGCTGCCTCGGCCTCTATGTTTCCGGCAACACTCTTGTAGTTCTTATGGAAAGCAGCGAATATACTTTTACGGATACTGAAATGACGGAGAAAAATTCCGTTCTTACCTTCTATTACGATATTTCAAACCCCGAATCACCTGCTCTTAAAGACAAAGAAGTGCAGGAAGGCTACTTTATCAATGCCAAGCTTTCAAACGGCAAATTCTATGTGGTCACCTGTAAAGATCTTTCTTCTGCCTCGGCAACGTCAATTCCCACTCTTTCCGTAAACGGCAAAAATGTTGAGCTTAAAACGGATAATAACGAATATATCGCCGCCGAAAACGCAAAAGAAAAAGCAGTGCTTTTCATCACTGCCACAGATATAACTAATGTAAATAATATAAACAAGCTTGCGATTATAGGCTGCGGAAGTAAAGCAGATGTTGAAATAAGCGGTAATTCAATTTATATTACCCGGCTTTTTGCCTCTGCAAGCACAAACCAGAAACGAACTGAAATTTATTCTTTCTCTCTTGGCACCAAGGGAATGAATAAGATAGGCACATATACCCTTGAGGGCAGTGTGGTTGACGCTCCTTATATCACAGACAGCGGATATATCAGACTTATTGCCTCAAAAGACGGTAAACTCAGTGCCCTTGTGCTTACCTCCGGGCTAAAAAAAGCCGGGGAGCTTAAAGATTTCGCATCCATGAGCAGTGCGGATATTACATTCATTGGCAATAAAGCCTGCGTTGCCGGCACGGAAAAATCTTATGTTGTTAATTTCACGGATCCCGCAAATCTTAAGGCGAGTGAAATTACGGAAGTAAAATCCGGCTCATCCCTTTACAGTATTTCCGATAACACCGCCATGGCTGTTTCACAGGCAGATAAAAACGGCAAAGTTACCCTTACTCTAATCAAGAACGGCAAAGTTCTTTCAACATATACTTTGGATAGTAACCAGTCCGCCGTAATCACATCGGATTCAAGATCCATTGTTCAGGATAAAGAAAATAATATTTTCGGCGTACCTGTTATTATTCATGATGAAGACAGCTCAGAGAGAAGCGCTTACATTCTTTTCAACACCGCTTCCGACACAATAGAGCCTATGGGAGTTTATACCCACGAGGCAAACTACGTAAGCGACGCCGCCACAAGAGCAATTTGCTCAAATGGTGTTCTTTACACCGTTTCCAACGGCAAGATTTCGGCATTTTCGGTATCCGAAAAGGAAACTCTCTCTGCAATTACTTACTGATTCGCTAAAGTGAATAGCCAAGCCGGGGAGCTTGGATGTTCTTTAGATATGCGGGCGACGTCCTTCGGCACAAAGGCTCGCCCGCAGAATATATTATTTCGCTTACGCTCAAATGTGAAATTAGGAATGTGGAATGAAATGTCCCGTAGGGACAATGAGTAATGAGTAATGAGTAATG
>CAVJRM010000021.1:0-35617 GCA_963652165.1 bacterium
AATCGGATTTTGCACGGCAAAATCCCCATCATTACTCATTACTCATTACTCATTAAATAAAGCTCATTACTCATTGAAAAAAGCTCCCCGAAGGGAGCTTTTTGATTAATTATTTGCTAAAAAGTGATTTAACAGCTGTAAGAATCTTTTCAAAGAATCCTTTTATTGCTGCAATAAGTCTTGTGAAGAAGTTGCCATCGTCTGCAGAATCATCTCCGCCTTGGCAAGTCCAATCAGCTGCTTTGATAATGCCGTTACCGTTACTGATTAAGATAGCTTCCTTACCGGAGGTTGTGCCTTCGTAAGTAACTTTTTCAACGGAACTACAGCCATAGAATGCCTGGTTACCGATAAGGGTTACAGATGCGGGAAGACTTACTTCTTTAAGATTTGAACAGTTGCGGAAAACGCCGCTTTCAATCTTTTCTGTGCCGGCAAGTTTAACGCTCTCAAGAGCAGTGCAGCCTTCAAATGCACTTGTAACGATTGTTTCTGCTGTTACATCAGCGGTTTTAAGGGATGTGCAGTTATAGAATGCCTTTTCACCTATAGCTCTTGCATTGGTTATAGTAAGGCTTGTAATTGTGTCGTTGTTTGCAAAAACTTCGTTTGCGATAACCTTTGTTTCATCGCCGAATTTAAGCTCGGCATTCATCTCGTTACCATTTGCTGCAATAAGGCAGTCGCCGATGTAAAGGAGGCCGTCCTTCATGTTTTCGGAGTTTGTTCTGTAGCCTGTGCCATTAAATGCTGTTGCCTGAATTTCAACAATACCGTTACCGAGAGTTATGTCATTAAGAAGGGCATCGTTTACGAAAAGTGATTCCGGAATTACGGTAACACCGTTGCCGATTTTTGCGCTCTCAAGCTTGTTCATATTAGCAAAAGCCTTTTTTCCGAGAGTGGTAACTGAATCCGGAACTACAACAGCTGTAAGAGCTGTGCCTTCAAATGCCTGATCGCCTATTTCGGTTACCGAGTTTGGAATATTAACCTCTGCAAGGCTTGAGCAGTTATAAAAACAGGTCATTCCTATCTTCTTAGCGCCGTCGGCAATTGTAACTTTTTCAAGAGCAAAGTCTTCATAGAATGCGCCTTGTGAGAATCTCTCTAGTCCATTGCCGATATAAGCGGTTTTTAATGATATGCAATCACGGAAAACATCCTGGCCGATTGATGTAACCGTATCGGGAATAGAAACCTCTTCAAGGCCTGTGCATTTATAAAACGCCTGACCCATGATGGTGGTTAATGTGGTTGGGAATTTAATTGTTTTAAGATTTTCAAACTTATAAAATGCGAAAGAAGTAATGGTTTTAATACCTTCGCCGATAACAATGTGCTCTGCATAATTTGCAATATTTGGGTAAGATGCAAAATAGTTGTTATCATCGCCCTTAGTAGCAGCCGTTGCGCCTTCACCTGTAAAGTTGAATGTAAGCAAATTGCCTGAATTGAAAGCTGTAGCATCCATTTCAGTGAATGTTACGGGGATTGTAACTTCTTTAAGAGCAGAGCAGCCTGCAAAGGCATTTGCGCCTGCACTTTCAATTGTTGCAGGGAACACGATGGACTCAAGAGCTTCGCAATTTGAAAAAGCGCTTGCGCCTACGGAAACTAATGTTTCATTTAATTTAACATTCTTAAGCTTTGAGCAGCCTGCAAAAGCAGAAGCGGGAATAGCTGTAACGCCTTCACCGAGTGTTACGCTCTCAAGAGCGGTATTGTTCTCATAAGCAGATGCACCTATAACGGTAACCACATCGCCTATAGCAAGACTTTCAAGGCCGCAGCCTTTAAATGCGCCGGCACCGATAGATGTAACATTATCGTTGATTGTAAAGGCTTTTATAAGAGCATCTCCCTCAAAGAGTGATGCGGGAATTGCGGTAATTCCGCCGAAACCTGTTGCCTTTTCGAGAGCTGCACATCCTGCAAATGCACTGTCACCGATAGCTGTAACGGAATCCGGTACGAATACTTCTGTGAGAGCGGTACAGCCCTTAAATGCCTTTGCTTCGATGGATTTAACAGTTGATGGGATTGAAATATTTTTGAGAGCGGTGTTTCCCTCAAACATAGATGCGGGAATTGCGGTAATCCCTGCGCCGAGAGAAATAACAGAAGCATTGCAGCCTGAGAAGGCATTTGCGCCGATACTTGTTACGGAATCGGGGATTTTAATGCTATCAATTGCGGAGCAGCCTTTGAAAGCTTCTGCGCCTATGGTTTTAACACCGTTTTCAATGGTAAGAGTCTTAAGAGAGGTACAGCCCGAGAAAGCATTTGCACCGATTTCTGCACTCTTAACATCTACAGTAGCAAGGTTAGTGCAATTTGCAAAAGCGTTTGCTCCGATGTAATTTGCGTCTGTAACCTTAAGAGAATTTAATGCGGTGTTTCCATTTGCGGCATAGTCTGCAACAACTTTTGAATCTACAGTAAGGTCTGCGGAAACACTTGAATTAACGGCTATAAGATAATTGCCGATGTAAAGGGCACCGTCTGTCCATTTACTTGAGTCGTTGTAAAATGCTGTGCCGGTAATAGTATTTTTGCCGATCTTTGTAATATTTTCGGGTAAGGTGATTTCAGCAAGAGCGGAGCAACCGTTAAATGCTTCATCACCGATTGTTTTAATGCTTGTAGGTAATGAAAGGGATGTAAGAGCCGTAAAGCCCTTAAATGCAGATGCATTTATATTGGCAACGCCGTCACCGAGAGTAAGAGTTTTAATGGAAGCACTGAATTTAGCCCAAGGCATTTCTGCACTCATGCTTCCGGTACCATTTGAAATAGTGAGGTTATCAATGGTAACATTTGTAAATGCACTGTCAACAATTTCTTTAATCGACTGAGGAATTGTAAGAGCTTTAATAGCTGTGCAACCTGTGAAAGCATTGGATCCTATTGAGGTAACACTTGCGGGAATAACAACATTTTCAAGAGCTGAACAATTTTTGAAAGATTCTTTGCTTATTTTTTGAAGATCAGCACCGAAAGTAATATTTGCAAGCTTTGTGCAGCCTTCAAATGCGTTTTCTGAAATTGTATTAACATAGGTGAGGTCTATTTTTTCAAGACCTGTGCAGCCTTTAAAAGCACTTGAGCCGACGCTTGTGACACCCTCGGGTAAAGCTATTGTTGCAATGCTTGTACAATTTATGAAAGTGCTTGAGGGAATGCCGACTATACCACTGCCGAATTTTACTGTTTTAAGGGCGGTGCAATCATAGAAGATATTTTGTCCGAGTTTAGTTACGGAATCGGGAATAGCTATTTCCTCAAGGATTGTACATCCTCTGAAAGCCTGAAATTCGATAGTTGTAAGTGTGGTAGGAAGAGAAACGGAAGTAAGTGCTTTAAAATTTTGGAAAGCACATTTTGTAATTGAGGTAATTCCTTCGCCTACATTAAGAGTTTTAATCTCTTCTCTGTATGCAGCCCAAGGGGTTGTTGTTGCACTACCGTAGCTTCTAATTGCTCCGGTTCCGCTTATTGTAAGAGTTTTTGTGTCGCTGTTGTAAGCCCACTGTGCATCTGCACCGCATGAGCCTGAATTGTCTTCAGTGGCAAAAGCTCCCATTGAAAGAGCCAACATACTGAAAACAAGGGCTATGGCCATTAACAGCGGAATTAACTTTTTAATTGATTTTTTCATAGTTCTGTCTCCTATATAATCTGTAAAGCTTCTGCTGTTTATTATAACCACTTAGTGAATGGGGCTGTAACGATGGTATCTATGAAAGAATACCAAACATTTCTAACGTTTGCTCTGAACTGGATAAACTTTGAAACGGAAAGAAACTCTGTGATAGGCTCTGCCCAATATCCGAGATCCACAAGAAAAACATAAAGTTTTGCCTTTGTGCCGTTTGATGTTTCGCCGCTTGTTTTGAAATCCGTAAGTGTATTTACGTATTTATTGTCGCCTTTGATTGTATCATCGTAAACATCAGTATATGTAAGATACTGCTGGGGAAGGTCTACGCCGTCACCGTAATACTTTGCTGTGTCACCGAAAACATCTTTTGCATACTCGGTGAAATCGTAATCTTTGAAAACTTTGTAATAACTGCTGTCTTCATCTATGCCGATAAATCTGTAGAATTTCATTGATTCATCTGTAGGTGCGGGGAATTTATAACCGCAATGTGCGCAGTAACCTTTATTTGCACTATAGATATCATAGAAGGTTTTGCCGCCTGTTGCGCCATGGCACTTGGGGCATTTTACAGCATAGTAAACGCTGATGATAATACCGTCATAAATTGCGGATTGGCCGCTCTCGCCGCCCTCTTTAACAGAGTATGTGGTTTTAGTTACTTTTTGCTCACCGGTAATTTCATCTATAACGGGGGTACCGTCTTCATTGGTTTGAGGGGTTTCAATTACGGTAGTAGGCACTTTATTAAGTGCATAAACCTTTTTGGTAACTACCTGGAACATTGCCGATGCTTGTTGACCAAGATAAACCTTGGGGTTTCCGTCTTCATCTTTTTCAATTTCGGTAGTGGTTGAACCGTCTGTGTTAATTGTGGTTATTGCTTTATTGACAATATTGCCGTTAGCATAATCGGTTTCAGTCACTAAAAGAGAAGAGTCCATTGAATATACATAATCCGCTTCGCTGCCTGCACCCTCTGCAAAAGCTACGCTTGCAAAAGACATAGCAAGAAGAAGAGCCATTATGACGGCTGTAATCTTTTTCATCATAATAAAGACCTCTTTCGCTTAATACTTTTAATCCTACTTATATAAATATGTTTTATATACATAATATATTTCCTATTTGTGGGAGGAGTTCCCTATGCAGCCGCCCTTTCGCCCGAGCGGCTGCATTTAAGCTGACATTATTCAGCTGCGGGAGCACCTACAGGGCAGTTATCTGCGCAAGCACCGCACTCAATGCAAGTGTCTGCATCAATAACGTATTTGCCGTCACCCTCTGAAATAGCTTCAACAGGGCACTCTGCTGCGCATGCGCCGCAGGAAATGCAATCATCACTGATTTTGTATGCCATAATTATTTCCTCCTATATATTTGCATCATAAATGATGTATTTGGAAAACTAAGCTTAGCCTAAAAGGAGTTTCTTAATGAGAGGCCAAAGTGTACCGAAGAGGAAGGTTGTGGGCTGAACCATATTTAATCTCATTCTTTCAATAGTCTTTGCCTTAAGATAATATCCGTTACCTTCTTCTTTTACAAGCTTAAGGAAAATGCAGTAATAAGTTTCAGGATCTTCTACAAGCACGTTTTCGCCCTTGTTGCAGGGGTAACCGTTTACATTCCAGTAGTGACGGGAGTAATCCTTGCCCATAGCAAAGGAAATGTTGCCCTGATCGTCATAAACTCTGAATAAGAAATCGGAGTCTGCAATCCATTGAACCTGAAGAATTACTGTTGTGTAAAGGTGCTGAGCACCGGTTTCGTTTTGATCGTTGAAGCCTTCCTTCCACTCGGATTTATCGGGAAGGTCTGCGATGGATGAATATACGCCGTCAACATAGTAAACCTTAAAGCCGTTAAACTCACAGTTACGATAAGGTCTTGCCTCTTCCTTGCTCTTTGAATCGGACATAATGGGGCTGGAGTAATCATAAACGATGTTTCCGTCTTCGTCCGTCTTAGGCTCCTGTTTAATTGTATCTCCCTCATATACCGGGTTGCCTTCTTCATCAACAACGTCTACATATACAGGATTATACTTTTTATTGCCTTTTTCATCGGTTTCTTGCTTCTGATCGGGTACGCTGGAAATTTTGAAGCCCTCATCTATAAGATATTCATTTGCAAAAGGTCTTTCTGTGCCGGAATCTGCCGTGTATGATGGGTCATAAATTACGGTGCCATAATCAAGTTTTTTACTAATACCCGGTTCCTTGTCCTTATTAGGCTCACCGTTTTCGTCATAAGCATTGTTATAATCAACCATTACATAACGGCCGTCAACGGTATACTTAATATAAAGGTCAATGCTGTTATTTTCGTTTGCCGCATCTTGGGCTTTAATATTGTCCCAAGCAGATCCGCCGGGCTCTTTTGTGAGGCTGGTTCCGGGTACAGAGCCATAAGGATGGTCGTCTTTAATTTTTTGATCAAGAGTGGAGCCGCTGCCTATAAGCGCATCATAGGTGATATCATCACCTGTTGAAAATGTCTTTGTAATGGCATGAACCCATTCACTATTTGCATTTTGATAATATATATTGAATGTATAGTCCGAACCAACCCATTCAGCGTCAAATGAAATATATTTGTTGGGATAATTGTCTTCGACTGTTGCTGTTTTTACAAGAGCTTCATCGATTACAAGCTTGGGGTCATCATCATTCTTAAAGTCAATGGTGCCGCTGCCTGTGTTATAAGTAATAGCAGTAAGGCTGTAGCCCGCTTTACCTACGGCTGCGCCGTCATTATAAAGATCGGTAAGAGCTATCTTATTTTCTTCATACAGTTCATCTTTACCCTCTGCATATTTTCGGTGAACGATTTTCTGGGTTGCAAGCTCTGAAAACGCACTTAAATCAATCTCATCACCATAGTAGTAGGGCTTGCCTGTTGCATAAATATTACCGTCAACCTTTATGCCTATGTGATAAACGGTTTTTTGAGGTGTAATATAGCAAACATAGGATGCGCAATTCTTTATTGCATTTCCGTTTTCATCTTTAACTCTGCTGAATTCTATGATGTTTTTTCCTGCCGATACGTTTGAAAGTGAATTACCTTTTTCATCTGTATAAGCAAGATGATATATATTTGTATCATAGGTAACAGTCGGTGCTGTGAACGTTGCAATAGCTTTAGATTCATTGTTAATTGAAGTAACTTCAACCTTGCTTAATGACTCATTCCAAATAAATGCGGTGTACTGTGAGGCTTTCTTGTAGCCTGCATCCTTCTGACCTATCGCCAAATAATATACGGATTTTGTTTGACTTTCCTTATATTGTACATTACCTTCATCGTCAATTGTGGGGATTTTTATTTCATAATCATACTGTACGGCCGTGTTAATGTAAATAACATCCGCAGTTTTGCCAAACACATAATTACCGATTGTATCCTGGGTTACAGTATCATTATACGTTGTACCTACGCTGAATGCGGCATATTGCGGCTCTGATTCGCTAAGCTTTTTGCTTACTTCAATTTTGCTACTGTCTTTGGCTGTTTCTTCATCTGTTACTTCATTTTTGATACAAATTTGAATGTCTGTGCCGTAAGCTGCAGCTCCTGTTCCCGCATTGAGGGCATCATAGTTTTTATTGATCTCTTTTTGAATTGCTATAAGATCCTTATTTGTAAGTTTGCTGCCGTAGCTGACATCATAATAGAATAAAGTGGACCATTCTTGTTCCTCATAACCCGGTCCAATACTCTCATCTTTAAATTCAACTGTGTTGCCAATAGGCAAATACTTAACGGGAATACCGGATTTTACAATGAATGTCTGGTTGCTTTCCGTTGAATTGAATGTGCCGTTAAACTCTTCGAGCTCAGAGTTAACCCAGCCAAGGAAGCTTCCGCCGCTAAGGGTAATGGAATTAAGCTCCTCACTTGTGAGGCCCGTAATGGGCACCGTCATGGTAATGGTATGGTTATCCGCAGAATAAACGGCATTATATTTTGTTTTTAGGGCATCGGGAAGGTTTGTGCACTCATAATAAACCTCACCCTGAGAATTTTTAAGCGAAAGAGTAACATTTACCTTTTGAGACTTCTTAACTGCATAAAGAGTCATCTCTTCCGTTACGGTGGTGTTGGCAAGATCAATGATGTTATGGTTTTTATCTTCCCAGCCGTAGAGGTTTTCTATATTTTTTTCTGTGGGGATTGTACCGGTTGCAGCGTTTTCCTGTGTAATTGCAGCACCGCCATTGATGCTTGCTTTGAATGTTTGCGCGCCGTCAACAAAGGTTACCTCTATGGGAGGAAGTGAAAAATCGCAGTTACAGTCATTGATGAAATATGTCGGCTTGACCTGTCCTCCGCTTTCGATCGCATCAGCCGGTTTACTAACGTGGCTTTTGTTCGTTTCGCTGATACGGTTCAGGAAGATACCGTTACTGTAAACGCCATCAGTGGCTTCATTGGCAATGTTAAAATAGTATGATGGGAAAACGATAGAGCCTTTGCCTTCGGTCGGATTCTCTTTTACAGTTACCTTGAAGGTAGTAAGAGGCTCGCCGGTTTTCATCTTATCTGTTGTCCATGTGTTTGTATTTTTTAAAGCACTGACCCTTTTTAATGGAAAGCACACGACACGCCAATCTTTAACATCTTCTATATCGTAATGATCGGCAACATAGCTCGGAAGTCCATCGCCGTTGTCCTTTATGCCGTCTCCTGTTGCGGCATCAGTCAGGTGGAAATATGGGTAACTTGAACCGACATAAGCAATATATGGGGCATAATAGTAGTCGCTAATTTTATTTTTGCCATTAGGACTATACTCAGTTTCACTTGAGAATTTATTGTCTGCAAAGACGGGACTACTGCTGGAACCGACAGTATAAACATAATCTGTGCCGATGAAATTGTTGGTAAAAAAGGCTTTTACATCGCCAAAATCAAAGCCTGTACTAGCTGTAGCAGAACTATCAATAGTCTCAAAGTCAAAAAAGTTACCGTCAAACGCAAAAGCGACGTCGGTTATCTTGCAGTTATACGTGTAGTTGGTCATATAGTAAACTTCGATATAAAGATCTGTACCTTTTTCAAGTTTGCCTACCTTGCTTTTATCGATGTAATTTTTAGTGGAGCTATCTGCACCGAGAGTATAGTACCTTGCACCATAGTAGACAAATGAGTTTGTGGCAGTTTCACTACCACCCGTAGCTAAACAAAGCTCCTCATAAGTGGGGATTTCGTCTTCATACCCGGCTTCACTTGAGTGAGTCAAATCATTGACCCCTTTTGCGAGACTCACTGTCTCTTTACCGTATGTAAGAGAACCGTCTGCACTTGCGCTTAAGCCGAGGCCCACTGCCATGGTGCTGATAAGCATTGCCATGCAAAGAACTAAGCTAAGCATTTTCTTTGAAATTTTCATTCTGTTTCCTCCTTAAAAGAGAATTGCATTTTTTGAGCCTGAACTCAGAGCCACCAAAATTCAGACATTTTTACCTCTGCATTATACAATAAAGAATTTTTTAAATCAACTGTTTTTATTGTAAGCAAAGAAAAAACCGCAAAGTTTAGCAACCTTGCACAAATTTAAAGATTTTGATTTGTTCACTTTTACTCGCAAAAGAGTGAATAACTTTTGCGAAAATTTTTGGAATTCTTTGAAATTTGCTTCTCAAATGAGAAATTTTGTATGGTTAGGAGTATGTGGCCATAGCCCAAATGTGGAATGTGAAATGAAATGTCCCGTAGGGACACTATTCCACATTCCACATTGAAAAAGCTCCCCGAAGGGAGCTTTTTGACGCATTTTCTATTAGTTAAGAGCTGCCTTAGCCTTCTCTGTAAGAGCGGTGAAAGCTGCGGGATCTGAAATAGCGATTTCAGAGAGCATCTTTCTGTTAAGGTCAATGTTCGCCTTCTTAAGGCCGTTCATAAATGTAGAGTAGTTCATGCCGTTCATCTTGCAAGCAGCTGAAATTCTGGTGATCCAGATCTTTCTGAAATCTCTCTTCTTCTGCTTTCTGCCGATGTAAGCATAGTTACCGCTCTTCATAACAGCCTGCTTAGCAGTCTTGAAAAGAGCATGCTTTGAGCCATAATAGCCCTTAGCGAGTTTAAGAACTTTATTTCTTCTCTTGCGAGTCATTGTAGCGCCTTTAATACGTGCCATAATATGTTTCCTCCGATATTCGTTTTAGGTTTTAGATATTATTTATAAGGTACAAGTCTCTTGATTTGCTTAACGTTTGTGGTGTCAGCAACAGTAACCTTGCGAAGATTTCTCTTGCGCTTTGTGGATTTCTTGTTAAGAATGTGTGACTTGTATGCATGTGCACGCATGGGCTTGCCACCCTTTGAAATCTTGAAACGCTTTTTTGCGCCGCTGTGTGTCTTAATTTTAGGCATTTGTATGTCCTCCTTAATATTAATTACTTTGAGCTCTTGGGAGCCATAAACATCAGCATCTGTCTGCCCTCAAGTTTGGCGGCCTTTTCAATAACGGCAACCTCTTCAAGAGCTTCGGCAGCTTTTTCCATAATATTGAGACCAATTTCAGGGTGAGCCATTTCACGGCCTCTGAACCTGATTGAAACTTTAAGCTTGTTGCCGGCTGCAATAAACTTCTTTGCATGGTTAATTTTGGTTTCAAAATCGTGTGTATCAATGTTGAGAGAAAGGCGAATTTCTTTGGTTTCAATAATCTTTTGATTCTTTTTTGCTTCTTTCTCTTTTTTGGCCTTTTCAAATCTGAATTTGCCATAATCCATAACTTTGCAAACAGGCGGTTTTGCCATAGGCGCAATTTTAACAAGGTCAAGGTTTCTTTGCTCTGCAATTTTAAGAGCTTCCTCAGCGGACATAATGCCCAGCTGCTCGCCGTCTGCAGAAATAACTCTTACCTCTTTGTCACGGATTTCTTCATTGATTTGCTGTTCTTGCTGCTTACTGATATTAAGCACCCCCATATGAGTAATTTTTATCAAAAAAGCGAGGCAGAGAACTCTCTACCTCGCAAATAATCAACGCAAAGCGACCTAAATCGCTAAAATGCTATTGACCGACTCAAGCGTTGCTTGGAAGGTGAGAGTAAACTTACTCTTCTTTAATGTGCGAATATTTTAATACATAAAACTTCATTTGTCAAGAACTTTTTAAAAAAATAACCACCCTATTGGGTGGCTACTTTAATTATGTTGGCATCGTCCTATCTTCCCGGGCCGCTTCCAGCCAAGTATTGTCGGCACTGTTGAGCTTAACTACCGTGTTCGGGATGGGAACGGGTGGACCCTCAACGCCATTAACACCAACTAAGAGAACGCAACGGCGTTTTCTTGAATGCTTGTCTATTATAGTACGCAAAAACGCCTTTGTCAAGCATTATTTTCAAATTTTTTGATTTTTTTAAATTTTTTGATCTAACTGTTTTAAGTATAAATCCAAGAAATTTTTGTCCATTCCATTTATCCGGGTCAGCCGCTGCTTGGTCATTCATATCCATACCAATTCCCCATACACGATCATGGTAAGCGCACTCAGCAGGGAGTGCATCACCGGTAGCAATTAGCATTTTGCAAGATCAGGGTTTTGCTTAAATTTTTCAAGCATTTCCTTTTGATTTTGAATGCTCATTGATTCGCCGTTTCTTTCATCCTCCTGAGAAAGTCTGCAATACAGTGCGGTTATTTTTGTTGCCGTGTTCAAGTGATTTTCCTCCTTATCTTCGGCAACTGTCTGTACAAGGTTGGTTTCATTTATATCATGAGAACAAAGAGAATCATTCATAATCTTTATCCTCCGTGATAACGTGGTCTATTATTCTTTTGATTTTATTGTGAAGAAAAGAAGTACCTTCATATGTGCCGTCAACAACATAAGTAACGCCTTTTATTTCCTGCGATAATTCAAGCTCCGCTATAAAGAATGCAGAAAGATTTTTTACAACGATATTACCGTTTTCGTCAAATCTTGTGTAATGGCTTACATGTTTTGGAGAAGGCGCTTTTTCTTCTTCGGGATTTTTGTAATAGTATTCAATGAACCACATTAAAAAGCTAAAAAATTAAATATTAAAATTCTATGAATTGACATTTAAAGCACAAATTCAATTTTAACTTTTCAAATTTTTCAACCTTGAATTTCATACTTTATTCACAAAATGTTTTCGGCTTTTTAAGCTCATTGATTTATCAATGATGTGTTCGGGGTTTGGGGATAAATCTCCCCAACAAGCTGCATTGTGTGAACATATGCCTTGCTTGCTGAGTATTATGATAAGGTGAATTTCA
This sequence comes from bacterium, assembly GCA_963652165.1. Taxonomy (GTDB): domain Bacteria; phylum Bacillota; class Clostridia; order Oscillospirales; family Acutalibacteraceae; genus CAG-177. Next base: position 11,926 of record CAVJRM010000021.1, read on the forward strand.
AATTTGCAGCGTTGTTATCTCTTGCAAACTCTGTTTCACCACTTCAATTTACGGAATATTTTGTACCTCTGCCGTTGCCTTCTGTTTTGATGCAATGCTTATCAATCATTGAATTTATTTGGCGAATTACTTTATTTTTACTGAAGCCTGTTGCCTCAGCAATCTCCGAGCTTGAAAGAAGTCTGCCTTTATTAAGCAAATCATAAATTACTTTTTCATCTGTTGTAAGTTTAATTTTGTATGTTGTAACGGGTAAAACAACAGTTACAGAGTTTGGTGTGGTTTCAAACCTCGGCTTAATATCAAAATCGGAATAAAGAGCGTTTATTCTTCTTATTCCCGTTCCGAACATTTCAATATAGTGAAGGCGAAAAAACAAATTGCCGATAATCGGATTTCTCAGGCTTGAAACATCGCCTTTAAGATATTCTTCCTCACTTATTCCCGAAGGCAAGCCACCGGGCGAAATGATTTCAATTCTGTCCGGAAACATCATAACACGAATATGTGAATCCACATCCCATGATCTGTGAATAATAGCATTGGCAATTGCTTCTCTGAATGCATCTTCCGGTATGAGTTCAACTTTTTTTCTCTCTGTTCCTTCAATTTTTTCATAAACATAATATCTATCAAACATATCAATTGCTTTGTGGTATTGTTCAAGAACGGATATATTTGTATATGTTTCTCTGTCTAAAAATTCGTTTATGCTTTCGCCGAATTTAACAGCATCCACGCCATAGAAAGAATTTACATCAGCTACAAGGGCGGCAGCATTGTTATACTTATTATCGGATTCAAAAAAGCCCAAGGTTTTCAGCACATCTTTTGTAACATTGTCTATTCCGAGTTTTTCGGAAAGCTCTTTTTTCAGTGCCTCAAATGTAAGATTTTCATCGGGATATGAGAGCTTTTCAAAATACAATTTATCACTGCTTAGAATAAGTCGCCTTAGTTCTATTGTATCAACTTCAACGGTAGAAGTGTCGTTTCGTTTGTATGCTTTCCCTTTGTAAAAATACGGTTTGAACAAGCCCTCTTCAACATTGAGCGTAACTGTTTTAGATTTTTTATTTATTGAAATGCTGTATTCCGGCTTCGGCTTTATACTGTCGTTTATTTTATTTTCTATATCAAGTGCAAATTCTTCAGGGCTATCAACACCGATATTTTCGCCTTTATCCGATACACCGAAAATGATTTTTCCGGCGCCGAAGTTTGCAAATGCACTTACGGTTTTTAAAAAAGTTGATGTTTTATCCGATTTAAATTCCAAAAATTTTGATTCTTTCATTTCGTTCCCTCCTTGCTGAAATAATCGTACCACAAATAAGGCAAAAATGCAACGAAAAAATTATCGTTGCATTTTCATCGCTAAAATTTATCGTAAATCTTTAATCTTCCACAAGAATCACATTATAAACATGTTCAATTTGAGCCGGATTGTAGCTTTTTCATAAAATTCCCTCCTCAAAAACAATTAGAGAATCCAATGGCGGTAACCACCAAGAATTATATGATTACCGCCTCTTTATTTGTCAGTACAATTCAGCCGGTTGCCAAACCTATGTACCGAAAATATTTATAATTCAAAATTAAAATGCTTCGCCGAGTATTTTATCCATCTGTTGCTTTTCGTCGGATGTTAATGTATATGTTTTGCTGTTTCCGATTACACCGGTTGCAGAGTCGTAGTAGTATGTTCTGTTATCGCTTGAAGATAAGTCGCAGATAGAAATAGTGTAATCTTTATTTCCCGAAAATGCATTGCTGCTCCAGCTCTTGCCGTCTTCTTTAAATTTTCCGTTTTCGTCAGACAAAAGATTGATTAAAAACGTTTGAGTGCTGCCGGATGCTTTTGTTTTTTTGCCGTCTTTCTCTACATATATGCTGTATTCCGAATTAAACCATGCGGTAGTTGAAACGGCAGTTTGAGAGCTTTGAGTTTTATCTTTTTCGGTTTTATCAACTTTTGAGGATTCTTTTACTTTTTCTTTTGCTTTTTCGGTAGATTCTTTTTTGCTATCATTTTTTGCTTTTTCGGTTGTTGCAGCTTTTGTGCCTACATTCACCGACTCTTTCGGCTTTGTTTGTGCAACGGTTTCTTTTTCTTCATTTTCAGAAGAATTATCTTCCGAGAAATCTTCTGTTGTTTCAATGATTTCGTTATCAGTATCATTTTCAGTTGATGTGTCTGAAATTACAGATGTATCACTTGAAGTGTCGGTATCGGTTGATTTAATTGCACCGCAAGATGCTAATGCGAAGATTAAAGTTGAAATTAAAAGTATTATTGATATTTTTTTCATTGTAATCACCCCTCATTATACAGTGCATATTTTCTTTGATTTTGTTGCAAGTTTATTCCATATTAAAATCATAAATGAGAAAATAGCACTATTAAGACACTTGACTTAGCTCTCTGTCAATTTCAAATGAATATTCATAAGGAGTTTGCTTGCCTTCTTTTGTTACATAGCCGGTAAAATTAAAAACCGTTTTTCCGTTTTCACACTCGGCAGTAGCCTTGACTTGTCGAGGAGTTTCATAGGAATTTACTTTTAGCATTATCCTGCCGTTTTGTTATCCTACAACTTCACAATTTTATGATTATTATTTATGACTATCATAAATTTTCTAATCGTAAATTTTGTAACTGTAAGTTTTAAAATTGTTATAGGCTTTGTTTTTTATGCTTTATTGTGATTTGCACTTTACTGTAATTTGTATTTTACTGTAATTTTGCGTTTTACTGTTTTACGAATCCCTGCCAACACAGGAGAGGCAAAACCGCTTCCTGTCAATTCCTACGTTTCTATACAATCGGATTTTGCACGGCAAAATCCCCTTCATTCCACATTTCACATTCCACATTTCACATTTCCGAAGGATTGTTCCACATTCCTAATTCCACATTAAAAAAGCTCCCCGAAGGGAGCTTTTTATTCTGTCACATACTGTATTGTAAAGCAGTGGGAGCGAAGCTTGCCGCCCATAACGCTTGTTCTGAAAGTGTTGCCGGAAACGGTGTTGCCGCAAATTGCAATTTCACCTATGTAGCCCACCGCATCGCTGTATGAGCCGTCATGGCTTATAATATCAAGCCAAGTTGCCGGGCTTCCGCTGAAATCAACACTCAGTCCATTTGAATTTGCATAGGATTGAATTTTCTTTTTCATATCCTTTGCGGATATTTCGTAGGTTGTTATGCTTACTTCCTCAGGGCTGCTTACGCCGCCGCAAAGATAGGATATACTTGAGCCTCCCCAAGCATTTACGGAGGAAGTTGTTGTGCCGGCACAGTTTGCGTAATAAACGGCGTTTGCATATTTGCCGTTGTAGCTGATGTAATTTGCGTGGGGCTGCTGATCGGCAGAGGTGATATTAAGCACTTCCATTACGGCACTTTCAACGGTGGTGCCTTCATAAGCGTAATCCGCGTCCATGGTTTGACCTGCGCCGAAATTGTTGTGATACATAGCGTAGGTGTATGCCGCCACGGCTTGAGCTTTTAATGCTTCATAGGGGGCACCGTCACCGATTTCCTGCTTAACCGTTCTGCAAAGGAAAGCAAGCAAAGTGTAACCGCCTTCGCCGTTTTCATCCGGCTGTTCAATATACATGGGAGTGTTGCGGTCTGTCATTATAGTGGTGTTTGGGTAATAATAAGTTAGAATTTCATTGCAGGTATATCCGCTTCTTGCAAGTGCTTTTGCGCCGTCTTGGCTCATACCTGCACCATGGCCCCATCCGTAAACGGTAAACACAAATTTGCCTTTCGGGGCAGAGGTGGTGGTTTCTATTATATTACCGTTTTCATCTGTTACAACCTCTTCGGCGGCTAAGTTTATTTCATCTTCATAAGTTGTTGCCATTGTGGTGAAAACCGCCTGAGCGCCCTCACCGTTGGAGCTTCTGCCCGGGTAGGTTGTGTAATTATCGAAAGAATCAACTAAAGCGGATTCCGTATTTGCTTCGGTGGCGGTAATATCACTGTCAAGGAATGGTGAAACTTCACCCATATTAACAATATCCTCTTCCGTGTTGGAATAAGCATCTGTTGAATTATCCGTTGAAACACTTTCCGGAGTTTTTGCAAACAGAACTACGCAAATTATAAGGCAGGCAATAAATGCGGCACCTAAACAGGAAATCAGGATAATGAAAGCTCTTTGCGAAATGCCGGGAATACCTATTGCCGGAGCGCTGATTGCACCTTCTTCTGTTGCATCGCATACCATTTCACAAAGCCTTACCACAGCAGCGGCAAGCAGATGCTTAGCATCTTCACCTTCCTCGGCGGAGATTTTTTCAACCCTTGCCGTTTCGGAGTCGGAAACGCAAATGATAACGCCCTCTTCACTGAGCTCGGAAACAACAACGCCAAAATCGCACTCGGCTGTTTCTTTTGCGGATTTTGCAAGGCTTGCCTCAAAATCTTTTGCGCCGTATTTTACATCCGTAAGTGCGGTAACGGTTACAAAAGTTTCCTGCTCTGCACCGAGGCTGTTTACCACCGCCATAAGAGCCGCAGATTTACCGAAATCCGCAACGGCGATTTTTTTGCCCGATGCTATTACTTTACTCAGGCTTTCCGCAAGCCTTTCTTTTGAGGTTTTAGCAGGTTCTTCGGGAGAAATAGCACCTGCTTCAATTGCCTGAGCAAGCCTGTCTTCATCTAAGGGCACAAGTATTACTTTGCCCTTTCCGACTTTGCAGGATATGGGAGAATAAAGGCCGTCTGCTGATGCAAAGGCCTCGCCACCCTCGGGTATTGCGGTGTGAAGGTAATATTCTTTTGAGTTTTCCGGCAGACTTGAGCCCACCTGTGCTGATATTTTTGAAGATCGGAGAATTCTGACGGAAAGCCCCTTGAGAAGAAGAAGTTTAAAATCCATAAACTGCTCTGTTTCGGCAGCAATGATTGAAGTTTCACCCTCTGAGGCTGCGCTTATCGCTTCCCTTACCGTTCCTTTTTTGTCACCGTAATTTTTTGTTTCCGTTACGGGGATTTGGGCGGCTATTGAGCTGCCGTCGGAACCTTCGGGAAGAAAGAGATAAACTTTTCCGGCCATAATATCAGCTCCTTTCATCTGAATTTCAGTTTTTGGGTTTCTGCCTGTGAGCTAAATTTCAGAGCTGAGAGCAATTGCTCATCCACAGCAATCACTCTGCTTATTATTATGAACCGTATGGGTTCCAGTTTGATGCACCTGAATAAGGATTTGTCTTTTTGTTTGCATCATACCACGCCTGTGGGTATCTTGGGTTATCGTTCTTAACTGCAAGAGTAGTATCAACGGAAGTGCTTTCACCGTCTCTCAAAAGCCTTGCCACAACAACGAGCCTTGCGCCGTCAAAGTCATAACAGCAGGTGGAGAGGGTAAGAATTTTATCTGTTTCGTTAATATCTACGCCGGTAGTGTAAAATTTACGCCTATCAACCTCTTCTATATAACTTGCAAACTGCTCATCGCTTATATCAATAAAGTTATAGGGGAAGAGATATCCGTTATCTTGGCTTGCCTTGGAGTTGGTAATGAATACGGCATAAACTTTCCAAGTGAAATCACCGTAAATGGTGTTGCACTCTATTGTGGGGGCGGACTTAAAGCCGTCAATCTCTCTGTAATTTTCAAGAAGGCCGAAGATTAAGTCGTCATGGCGCATATTGTGGCCGTAAATAACCGTATTTTTATGAAGATTTGTGAAATCTTTGATTCTGTAATCAAAGAAAGGAACGCCGTAGCTTGTGCTCTTTTTGTAAATGTTTCTGTGAAGGTAATAATCATTGTCTTCACCCTGTGCCACAGGAAGATTTATTTCAAGAGCGGGTATGGAAATCCATCCTCTGATATCCGAGTTTATATCGTAAAGCTGCTTATATTTTGCAAGCATACCCGTAGGATATTTTGACTCCTCGCTGCCGTCTGTTGCCTCTTCAATTGTACCGGTAGCTTCAACATCAAGACTGTCCGATAGTTCGGATTCGTTTTTCTTGTAAACATAAGGCTCGTAAACATAAGTTTTTACAAGAATTCCGCTGCTTACGATAATTGTGATAATCGAAATTGCAAGCACAATGCGGCGAACAATATCCGCACCCTTGCCGTCAACTTTTTTACCTGCTGCGATTTTTGCCTCAAGTTTTGCCTGCTTCTTCTCTTTTCTGGAGATTTTGCCGTCATCCTCAATGATTTCCGTGGGCACTACTCCCACAGTCCTGTGCTGAGCAATAAGCGAATCATAAGGCACATCCTCGGGCAAGTCAATAACATCGTCATCGGGAATGGTAACCTTGAATTTTCCTTCTTCAGCAGGAGCTTCTTCCTCGGGAATTTCCTCCACGGGAATATCCTCTATTTCTTCTTCCTCTTCATCACCTAAAAGGGCCGCAAGCTCATCTTTAAACTCTGCACTGTCTGTGTCTATGGCTTTTGACTTTTGCTTAGGTGCAGGTGTTACGGCAGGAGGATCGGGAAGCTCGGGGGCAGGCACATAGTCCTTTGTAAGCTCTTCTGTTTCTTTAAGATCCGTATTTACCGGAGCGATATTTTGATTTGATTCAATATCCGAAAGAATGCTGTCAAAGCCTTTTTCAGATTCAGTATCGGATTTAAGGGATTCAATCATGCCGAAAATATCGTCTTTTGCATTATCTACGGCAGGTGAATTTTCGGGCTCTACCACATTTGATTCGGATTTAATAGGTGCTTCGGGGATTTCCATATAATCCGCCGGGCTCATCCACAAACTGTCAAGCTCCGATGCGGGCTTTTCTTCCTCTGCAACAATTTCTTCTATCTTTTTGGGCACAATGGTAACGGGGCCTGTGCTCATAATATCGTCATAGAGGCTTTGAAGCTCATCTTCAAGGCTTTTTTCTGTTTTTGCAATATCATCATGGAAGCCATCATAGATAACTTCTTTGCTGTTTTCATCTGCAAGGAAATTGCCGAGATCTATTTCCGTTATGGTTTCTTCATCACTGAGTGAAGTTATTTCCGGCTTAGATTCAGGCTTTTTGTTTTCGTCTGACATAGCGTTTCTCCTTATACATTGATTAGGTTATGCCGCATTATTCAGCACTGGGCTGCCATTTTTCGGAATTTTTATAGGGGTTGGTTTTGCCGTTATTGCTGTACCACACCTGAGGCCTGCGGTAATCGGGATTATCTTTTACAAGGGAAGTGTCAACGGTTTCATCCTCACCCTCGTGAAGAAGTCTGCCCACAACAACAAGCCTTGTATCAACACTTTTACCATAAACGTAAATGCAGGTGGAAAGGGTAATTATATTATCGGTATTTTCAAGGGATACACCCGTGTCATAAAGCATTCTTTCTTTAACCTGCTTAATATAGCCGGTCATGTTGCTGTCTGACATATCGGGGTAAATATAATTGAAAAAGTAACCGTTATCTGCCGAAGACTGAGTGGTTGAATAGAATACAGCACAGATTTTATAGGTATATTCTCCGTAAAGAGTGCTGAATTTTATAATCGGATGCTCTTTGTAATACTCTGCGTCTTGATAGTTATAAAGTGAACGGAAAGACTGCTTCGGAATGCCGTCGGATTTACCGGTGGTGTGGCCGTGTATAACCATATTTTTTGAAAGCACGCCGTCATTCCTGCAGCGGTAATCAAGATAAATGTTGCCGTAATTCAAAGAGGATGTTTCTGTGGTGTATCTCTCATAAAAATCATATTTAAGGTAGCGGGAATTGTCGCTTCCCTGCATAACCGCAGTGTCGATCTCAGTGCCGGGGATTGTGAGCCAGCCTTCAGTATTACTGCTTGCGGCGTAGGCTGCTTTTAATGAATCAAGTATACCGTCGGGGTAACTTGCGTTTTTCATATTGTTTGCAACAAGAGAACTGAGCTTTGTGCCGAGAGAATCTGTTTCAACCTCTCCCGAAAAGGCCACTGCCGCAGCCTCACTGCTGATGCCGTCGCTCTCTTTTTTGCCTGTAATCACATTTTTTATTGCAAGGCCCGCAAATAAAACCGTAACAACCGCAAGGGCAATGCAAATAATATCCAAAGTTTTATTTTTCTTCATTTTTTACCTCCTTTTCCGCATATTTTCTAACTAAATTAAGTGCTCGTGATGCGGAAACAAATCGGTTATATTCTCTGTCATTTTTCCCCGTTTCAACCTTTTCGCAAAGGGCATAATCTTTTGCGTTAAGTGCCACATAAATCAAGCCCGGAGCTTTGCCCTCTTCATCGGAATCCGGCCCGGCAAAACCCGTAACGGAAATGCCTATATCTGCCCCGGAAACTCTGCGTATGCCCGCAGCCATTTCTTTTGCCGTTTCTTCACTGACTGCGCCGAAATTTTTGAGAGTTTCACTCTTTACGCCGAGAGCTTTTTCTTTAACGTCATTTGAATAACTTACTATACCGTAATGAAAAACGGAGCTTGCACCGGGTATATCGGTTATCCTCTTTGCAATGTAGCCTGCCGTGCAGCTTTCCGCAACGGCAAGGGTAAGATTTTTTTCTTTGAGGAGTTTTACAACTCTCTCTTCTATGCCGTGAATATCTATACCGTAAACATAATCTCCAAGCCTCTTTTTAAGCTCATGGATTATGGGCTTTGCCATTTCATTTGCCTTTTCGGCCGTTTCTGCTTTTGCGGAAACTCTTAAATAACTTTCACCCATTTTACAATAGGGGGCAACGGTGGGATTTTCCATATTAAGAAGTTCACCGGCGATTTCAGCCATTGCGCTTTCTCCGAGACCGATTGTGCGAACTTCGTGGGAAATAATCGTGCAGGTGCGATATTCTTCAAGGTAAGAAATAACCTGCTCATTAAACATGGGAGCCATTTCGTATGGAGGGCCGGGCATAATTACAAGACATTTACCGCCTTTTTTCATACCGAGGCCGGGAGCGGTTCCTCTTTTGTTCTCAAAAACAGTGCCTCCTACGGGAACATAGGCCTGCCTTAAATTGCTTTCGGGCATTTCTCTGCCGCTGCTTTCAAAATAATTTTTGATTTTTTTTGCTATGGATTCATCAAATTTAAGCTCAAAGCCGAATTCTTTACAGCAAACATCTCTGGTAATATCATCCGGTGTAGGCCCGAGGCCTCCGGTGGCAATAACAATATCACTGCGTGAAAGGGCGGTTTTAACTGCTTCGGCAAGCCTTTCGTAATTGTCGCCTACAGTGGTGTGATGCAAAACGGATATTCCCATGGCCGCAAAAGATGAAGAAAGGAATCTGCAATTAGTGTTAAGTATATCCCCAAGCAAAATTTCAGTCCCAACGGAAAGTATTTCGCAAACAGCCATTTTTTCACCGCCGAATCATTTGTTATCTATAAGCACAAATCTTGCCTGTGCTGCGGCTTGCTCTACCATAGGAGCATAGTCAAAGCCTTCCTCTGCTTTTTCAACATAATCAAGAGTGGGCCTTGTGCGAGGATGCTTAGGTGTAAATACCGTACAGCAATCCTCATAAGGAAGAATTGATATATCAAAAGTTTCTATTTTTCTGGAAATTTCAATAACTTCGTCTTTATCCATACCTATAAGAGGCCTGAAAACAGGGATTTTACATACAAAATCCGTGCAGGCAATGGCAGGCATGGTTTGGGAGGCAACCTGCCCCACACTTTCACCGGTAATAAGAGCACCTGCTCTTTCTCTTTCGGCAATTATCTGAGCTACTCTCATCATCATACGGCGCATAACCACCGTGAAAATATCCTCAGGGCAATTATCTTTGATTTGCTCTTGAATTTCCGTGAAAGGAACAACCCAAAGTCCTATACGTCCGCTGTATTTCGCAACTTGTTTAAGAAGAGAATGAACCTTTTGCTCCGCTCTTTCACTGGTGTAGGGAGGGGAAGCAAAGTGAACTGCCGTAAGCTCAAGGCCTCTTTTTGCCATCATATAGCCGGCAACGGGGCTGTCAATACCTCCGGAAATAAGGAGTGCCGCTTTACCTGCGGAGCCTGTTGGCATACCGCCTGCGCCCTTTATCTGCTTGCCGTGAACATAAGCAAATTCATCTCTTATTTCTATATTAACCGTAATATCCGGGTTATGAACGTCTACTTTTAAGTGAGGGAATTTATTAAGAAGGTATCCGCCTGCTTCTCTGCATATTTCGGGAGAATTAAGAGGGAATTTTTTATCGGATCTCTTTGCCTCAACCTTGAATGTTTCGGCACTCATAAGGTCATCTGCAAGGTATTCCTCTGCACATTTGAGAATTACCTGAAAATCCTTTTCTACTGCGGCAGCTCTTGAAAACGCGGCAATACCGAATACTTTTTTAACAAGCTCCACCGCTCTGTCAAGGTCTGCGTTTTCGTCAAGAGGCTCTGCCACTATGGTGGACTGAGCAACAGTAAATTTGAATTTTGAAACAGGGCTGAGCCTGTGCTTCATATTTTTAATGAGCAAATCCTCAAAAGTTCTTCTGTTAAGGCCTTTAAGGGCAAGCTCTCCGTTTTTAATAAGGATAACTTCTTTCATTTATTTCTCCGTTATTTTATTGCTCGGATTTCCGACTTTGCTTTTGCAATCATTTGAGCAAGATAATCTATTTCTTCTTTTGTGGTGTATCTGGAAAAGCTGATTCTGATGGGGCTTTCCATTCTATCGTGGTCAAGGCCCATTTCCGTGAGCACATGGCTTTTTTTGCCTTTGGAGCAGGCGGAGCCTGAGGAAACACATATTCCTTTATCGGAAAGATAATTCAACATAGGTTCGGATTTTATGCCCATAACGGAAATATTCGTCACAAAGGGCAAAGCGTCCACGGGAGAATTTATTTCAATGCCGCCGATTTTATCAAATTCCGAAAGCATGTAATTTTTAAGTCCTTTTGCTTTTTCAAGCTCCGAGTTTATATCCGGCATGGCTTTTACCGCTGCTCCGAAGCCTGCAATGGCGGGCATTGCCTCTGTGCCTGGGCGAATTTTAAGCTCCTGCTCGCCTCCGTAAGTGCGAGGTTTGATTTTAACACCTTTGCGAATGTATAAAGCACCCACACCTTTTGGGCCGTGAACTTTATGGGAGCTGATACTCATTAAATCAACACCGAGGGCAGAGGGCTTTACCTGCATTTTTCCGAAAGCCTGCACCGCATCGCAATGGATCAGAGCCGAACTTTTTGCCCTTGCGGCAGCTCTTTTAGCCATTTGAATAGGCATAATCGAGCCGACTTCGTTATTGACAAGCATCATGGAAATGAGAATTGTATCTGCCGTAACGGCATTAAACAAATCCTGCTCGTTTATTTTACCTTCACTGTTCACTTTGAGCTTAATTACTTCAAAGCCTTCCTCGGCAAGTTTGTTAAGGGTTTCATCGGCGCTGGGGTGCTCTACGCTTGTGGTAACAATTCTTTTGCCTTGCCTTTTCATTTGATAGGCAACGCCCATAAGAGCCAAATTGTTGCTTTCCGTGCCGCCGGAGGTAAAGAAAATTTCGCGGCTTTCACAAGAAAGCTTGCTTGCAACGGCACTGCGGGCATCTTCCAGCACATTGTTTGCCTTGTTTCCCTCATAGTGAAGGGAGGAGGGATTGCCCCAATATTCAGTTAAGGTTTTTGCAACTGCCTCCACTGCCTCCGGGCAAGGTTTGGTGGTTGCGCTGTTATCAAAATAGGCCTGCATTTTTAATGCCTCATTCTAAAATTGTTGTAAGATTACGGCATTTCGCCATTATCCCATTTTAAGCATATTTACGCATATTATACACCTATAATATAAATAATTCAAGTTTTAGTTATTAACTGTCTTTTTCTTGAAAATGAACAATATATGTGTTAGAATATTTAGGAATTTTTGGGGCAACCCGAAAGGAGAGGTAAAAGAATGAAAAAAACACTAAAAAGAATTTTATCCCTTGTACTGAGCCTTGTTTTGCTTGCTGCGCCCCTTCTCAGTATAAATTCCTTTGCAGCTTATGAGGAAATCACGGAAGACATTCCCCTGCTAAATGAAAAAGGCTACCTTAACAAAACAGGTTGGTGCTTCCAAAATAAGTTTGCTTATGATCGCTCAAAAATCGGAGCAAACGCCACACGCATTAAGGAGTGGGATTTTTATCAAATCTCAAATGACAAATATTGCGTGCAAATCACTATTGCCGATATTTCTCTCGGCGGTGCTGTTACCGTTGGATTTTTTGACCTTGAAACCGGAGAAGAATACAGCACAATGATGTTAAATCTTTTCACTTTCGGCAGAATGAATTTAAGCAAAGACGCCATGGCAGCTCACAGCTATTCATTCAAGAGAGGCAATTTTGATTTAGAGCTTGACGTTACAAAAGAAAAGAGAACCATTAAATTTACCGGTAAAAAAGGTTTCAAAGATTTTAAACTTGATATTACCCTTGATATGCTTCCGGAGCATGATTCTCTTATAATGGCTGTTCCGTTTAATAAGGAAGACCAATTCTATTATAATCAAAAGGTAAACTGCATGGCAGCTACCGGCACGGTTGAATACGGCGACATCAATTTTGAATTTAAGGGCAAAGAAGATAATTCATATTGCGTGCTTGACTGGGGCCGCGGCGTATGGCCTTTCCACGAAGATTGGTGGTGGGGTAACGGCAGCACAACCCTTAGTGACGGCAACGTTTTCGGCTTTGAAATAGGCTGGGGATTCGGCAACACCGATGACGGCATTGAAAACGCCGTTTTCTACAACGGTGAAGGCACAAAAATAGGCAAAATCACCCTTGTAAACGAAGAAGAAGTTATGAAGGATTGGACCGGTCAGGATTGGATTTTCAAGAGCGAAGACGGTAAGTTTGAAATGACCATGACCCCCACTTTTGACCATTACACAATGCTCAGATTTATCTTTATAGGCAATATTTGCCATCAGGTTTTCGGCAAGTGGAACGGCACCGTTACTTTGGATGACGGCACAAAACTTGAAATTAAGGATATGATTGCATTTTGCGAACATTCCGATAATATGTGGTAATAAGAGATGAAAACAGAAATGAAAAAGAAAATTATATCTATCATATTAGCATTTACTTTAATTATAGGCTGTGTTGTTCCCGCTTTTGCCGGGGATACCTCATCCGCCGAGGCTACCGTAACAGAGTCTTATCCCTTCATTATGATAAGGGGAATGAACTTCGGCGGCCTCACCTACAAAGCCGGCACGGATGAAGAGCAAAATACCTTTGGCGGTGTTGACGCAAAAGAACTTATAGGTGCGATTTTTAAAGGAATCGGCTCTGCAATTTGGCACCGCAGCTGGAACGCTTTTGCAGATGAAGTTTGCGACTACTGTATGGATATTATGGGCCTTATGGCCTGTGATGAAAACGGTAATTCCAAATATGATGTTTCCGTGGAGTCCTATCCCCTCGCTTTGTCAAATTACCCTGAGTTTGTTGAAAGCCTCGGCGGAAATGACGAAATGGGAATAATAAAAAAGGCCGTTGACCTTTACGGTGCGGAAAACGTATATTATTACAATTACGATTGGCGCCTTGATCCATTAACCAATGCAGAAGATATTAACGCTCTTGTAAATCAGGCACTTAAAGATTCCGGCAAGAGCAAAGTAAATATCGTTTGTGCCAGCATGGGCGGTATTGAAACCGTTAGCTATATGTATAGATACGGCTATGAAAAAATAAACAGAGTCGTATTTTTAAGCTCTACCGTAACCGGCACTCATGTTACCTCGGATTTACTTTCCGGCAAAGTTTATATCACCCCGGAATATGTGAATATTTATCTTCATCAGATGCTTGCAAAGAACAATAAGGCATTAAGTTTTCTTTTTGATATGCTTTATAAAACAAAGGTTATAAACGGCCTTTGCACCCTTTTGAACGATAAACTTATTCCAAACCTTAAAGAAGAAGTTTACGATGTATTTTTGAGGGACGTTTTCGGCACAATGCCATCTGTTTGGGCATTGGTTTTACCGGAACAATATGATGATTGCATTTCCTATATGTTCAGCGGCAAAGAAGAAAAATACGCAGGTATAATCGCCCTTTCAAAGAAATATCAGGAAATGGCGGCATCAAGGGATGAAATGCTTTTGAACGCAGAAAAAGACGGCGTTTCAATTTGCCTTGTGGCAGGTTACAATTCCTCATGTATTCCCGTATATACCGGCGGCGGCTGCAACGGTGACGCAATTCTTGAGGCAGATCGTATGCTGGGCGGCGCAAATGTTGCAAATGTGGGCTCAACCCTCGGCGATGATTACAAAGCCGAAAATCCGAGCAAACTTTCACCGGATAAAGTCGTTGACCTTTCAAATGTACTTTTCCCCGACAGCACATGGGCGGTAAACGGCGCAAATCATGTAGGCTGCAGCTATGGCACGGATATGTCCGAATTTTTATTCACCCTTGTAAATGCAGAGGGTAAAGTTACAGTAAATACTTTCTCTCAATATCCGCAATTTATGACTTCCCCAAACGGCACGGATTTGAAGTAAATAAAACTAAAGCCCTCCTCCCGGATTATTGCCGGCGTGGAGGGCACTTCAATTAGCAATTAGCAATTAGCAATTAGCAATGAAGGGGATTTTGCTGTGCAAAATCCGAATATATAGAAAAGTAGGAATTGACAGAGAGCAATCGCCTCCCCTGTGCAGTCGCTGCGCTCAATTCATAATTGAATATTAATTTTATCTATGATATAATTACACTGAATAAATATCGGCGAAGGGGATTAGTATGAAAGACGGATTCATAAAAGTTGCAGCGGTTACTCCGAAAGTTAAGGTTGCAGATGTTAAATATAACGGCGAAATTATCCGAAATTACATGAAAGAGGCTTCCGAAAAGGGGGCCAAAATCGTTGTATTCCCCGAGATGTGCATTACCGCCTATTCCTGCAACGATTTGTTTTTGCAGGATATTCTGCTTAAAGAGGCAAAGGAAGAGCTTTATAAGATCGCAAAATTTTCCGAGAATCTTGACGGCCTGTTTTTTGTGGGGTTGCCCTTCGAATACAAAGGAAATTTATATAACGTGGCTGCGGGAATCAGCGGCGGCAAAATCCTCGGCCTTGTACCGAAATCATACATCCCCGGCTATAACGAATTTTATGAAACCCGTCAATTTACTTCCGGTTTTGGCGTTAATGCCTGCATAAATACCGGGGATTATGAATTTGCTCCCCTCAGCACAAATTTAATTTTCGAATGTGAAAATATGCCAAGCGTAAGAGTTGCGGCGGAAATTTGCGAAGATTTATGGACTCCCAATCCCCCAAGCATTTCTCATGCCCTTGCGGGAGGGAATATTATTGTAAATCTTTCCGCATCAAACGAAATAACCGGCAAAAGCATTTACCGCAGGGATCTGGTCAGCGGTCAGTCCGCCCGCCTTATTTGCGGATATATTTACGCTTCGGCAGGTGAGGGCGAATCCACCCAAGATGTAGTTTATTCCGGCCATAATATTATTGCGGAAAACGGCCATGTGCTTTCGGATTCCGGCACTTTCGCAACAGGTATAACCTATGCCGAAATCGATGTGCAGCACCTTGAGAGCGACAGGCGCAGAATGACCACATTTAATACTGTTGAAGCAGAAGATTATGAAACTTTAAGCTTCTCTTTGAATTTTGAAGAAACCGAGATTTCAAGATATATTGACCCCGCTCCCTTTGTGCCCTCGGATAAAGAGCACAGAGATGTAAGGTGCAACGAAATTTTGACCATTCAGGCAATGGGCCTTAAAAAGAGGCTGGAGCATATAAATTGCAAAACTGCCGTTATAGGTATTTCCGGCGGCCTCGATTCCACCCTTGCCCTGCTTGTAACGGTTAAGGCTTTTGATTTGCTTTCCCTTGACAGAAAAGGGATTATCGCCGTAACCATGCCCGGTTTCGGCACCACTGACCGCACTTACGATAACGCTCTTAAGCTTATAAAATCCTTAGGGGCAGAGCTTAAAGAAATAAGCATTGTGCCGGCAGTTAAACAGCATTTTGCGGATATCGGTCAAGATGCGAATAATTTTGATGTAACTTACGAAAACAGTCAAGCAAGGGAACGCACCCAAATTCTTATGGATGTGGCCAATAAAAATAACGGCATCGTAATAGGCACCGGTGATCTTTCGGAACTTGCTTTGGGCTGGGCCACCTACAATGGAGATCATATGTCCATGTACGGCGTAAATTCTTCCGTGCCCAAAACCCTTGTGCGCCACCTTGTTCGCTACTATGCAGACACTTGCTCTGATGAAGAATTAAAATCAACTCTTTATGATGTGCTTGATACCCCCGTTTCACCGGAGCTTTTGCCCCCGGAGGACGGAAAAATATCCCAAAAAACCGAGGATTTGGTAGGTCCTTACGAGCTTCACGATTTCTTCCTCTATCACATGCTCCGTTTCGGCTCATCACCTGCCAAAATTTACAGGCTTGCAAATATAGCCTTTAAGAATACCTACAGCGGCGAATTTATTTTGAAATGGGAAAAGACTTTCTATCGCAGATTTTTCGCCCAGCACTTCAAGAGAAGCTGCCTTCCCGACGGCCCCAAAGTCGGCTCTGTTGCCGTTTCTCCCAGAGGTGATTTGAGAATGCCCTCAGACGCCTGCGGAAAGCTGTGGATGGAAGAGCTAAACTCAATTAGCAATTAGCAATGAGCAATTAGCAATGAAGGGGATTTTGCTCCGCAAAATCCGATTGTATATTATCGCAGGAACTGACAGTGAGCTTTATACAATCGGAGCGTAGCGACCCGACATTACTCATTACTCATTACTCATTGTCCCTACGGGACATTTCGTTCCACATTTCCGAAGGGCCGTTCCCCATCCCACATTGGGTGAAGCCTTTAATTGCTAATTGATTTAAACGCAATATAGCTGAAAAACGTTCCTTTTTCATTTAGCATAGGGTAGGCATTATTTGAAATATAATTTTTTCCGTTTGTAACCGTAAAGCCGGAGCTTGTAAGCTCAAGGCCCAAGGACGCGCCCTCTTTTACACCTGTGGCAGTGTAAAGAAGTGTATAATCCCCTTCGATTTTAAACGGCGCCATGCCTCCCGCCGTCACGATTACAGCGGACGGCTCAAAATTCAATTCAATCGTATTCGCGTTTTCTCCCGTTCCGTAATATATTCCACCCACATAGGGGCTGTTAAGAAATTCTTGCTGCTTCTCTGAAAGGTGGATTTTTTCATTTCTGATATGACTGCCGCAAAGTAAAGTTTTATCAAGGAAAGAGGGGAAAACAAGGCTTGAGGATTCCGCAGGGCAAAGAGTGGAAGATACAATTGCAAAAGCCGTAAGCACAAAGGCGTCCGTGTCTCTGTCCTCGGAGATTTTTTCACAGCCGGATGTGGTAATATTAAGCCCGGAATCAAAAGTCAGGCAGTCTATAATATCCGCAAAGGTTTCGTGGCAGGCCTTACCCCCCATGGAGTAAGGCACATGAATGTAAAATCTCAGGTTTATTTTTGCTTTTCGGCAATATTCTTCCGTTTCAAGCACGGTGCTCTCGGTGCTTTCGAAAGCATCCTCAATATCTATGCCGCCTATTCCCACCGCAACTGTGATTTTCCTTAAGGGCACCGCTTTTCTGATTGGCGGAAATTCCGTTAGAAATTTCATATCTTTAAATTCTTCTCTTTCGCTGAGCCACTCCGCTATTTTTGAGGGCATGGCGCTCATTTCGTTCATTCATCTTCCTCCTCTGTCATTTTACGAACAACAGCCCAAATATAAAGCACTTCGTCTTTAAGATAAACTTTTTCGCCCCTGTCGATTCTGTATTTTTCCTCGGAGCATTCTATATATCCCTCGGTATTTGTCACATCCACATCGGGAGGGCCTATATATAAATAATAGCCCTCGGGATTATATCCTATCTCCGTGTTTACCCCGTAAAGATACATTTTGTTTTTGTATCTGAGGGGATTTATATATGCCCGCATTTCAAAAAGGGTTTCCCCCTGCTCCGTTTTAAGGGAACAGGGGCGGGCATATTTATTCATAAGCTGCCCGAAAGCTTTCATATTCTCACCTGCTTAAAAGAAAATGTTGTGTCTTTAATCAGTGAAGAGGAGTTTTCCGTGGCAAGATCAAGCTGTTCCTTTGCCTTTGCAAGAAGAGAGACCGTATCGGAATTTACTGTAACGTCACCGGCTTTAAAGGAAGTAACTCCTTCCCCGGAATAAAAATTTCTCATGCAAAGGCGATGATTTACCATAGCCGCACCTAAGGCAATAAGACGAATATCATTTAAATCCGCTTTTTCTCTTGCGGAAAGAACCAGCTCCTCGCAAACGGTTTCACAAAGGGATAAAATTACGCTTTCCTCTGCGTAAAATCCGTAAACTTCACCGAAATATTTGTAAATTGAATTTTTATCCATTACTTTGAAAGCACCTTTGCCGCGCCGTCTGCGATTTTTGCAAAGCCTGCAGTGCAGCTGATAACAGCCCTTTCAAGCTGACGGTCAATGAGCTTGTCGTACTCAGTGGTAATATCCCCGGCTTTAACCATTTCAAGTGCGGAATTTTTATCAATGCCCAAAATTTTACCTTCGCCGAGGGCAGAAGATTTAAGAAGCCTTGAGCCAAAGGGTGTAAGAGCTTTTCCGGTGCCGTGGAATGTGAGACCTGCCGCCGCATCCCTGAATTGAGACATATTGAGAATTGCGGCCATCATATCCGGAGAAGCTATCATTGTGTTCATTTCATAAGGGTCAAAGCTGTTCCAAAGGGTAATAAGATCACTGTAATCAATATTTGCTCCGGCGATTTTAATAACTTCCGCTTTGTTATCGTTACCGTCGCCGTTTTCAAGCACATTCACCGCATCTTTAAGCAAGGTGCGGGAAATATATGCGCCGATTTGCCTTAAAGTAACGGTAAATAAATCAAGGCGCTGATATTTAATAGCTTCATAAGAAGCCACAAGGCTTCTGCCTCTCTTTCGGAGTGTTACCAGATTATCCTTTGTATGAATTGAGGTTTCGGGAATGTATGCACCCTCTTTTACGGTTTTAAGCTCCTTTTCATCCTCAGTGGGAACGGAACTTATGGAGCGATAATCAAGAGAATTTATTTTTGTGGTGGCGGCAACAATATCTTTAAGAATATCCGCCTGCTCCATACCCTGCTTCACAGCCCTTGAAACATACTCCGGGAAAAGCACGGCGCTGTCTGAGGTTTGAAAGAATTTTTCCACCGTGTCACTGCCCGGACCGCTGACCTTTATATTAAATCTTTTCAGCTGGCGCTGATAAGCATCAAGCTTTTCAAGAGAAGTGCCCTTATAATTCTCGTCCGGATCGATTCCCGAAAGAGCTTTTGTAAAATTACCTGCTGAGTAAAGTCCTTTTTCAAGATGTATATTATCAAAATTTGACATTTTTCATTCCTCCTTAAAATATAAATGTAATTGTTTTTGCTTCTTCATCAATGGAAATAACGTAAATAGGTCTGCCTTCATCACTTACTTCAAGCTCTCCCTCGGCGCCAATGCTAACGATGTTTTTTCCCAATGAGATTTCAGCAGAAGAATTTTCAGCCGTTATAATTCCTCGGTAGCAAACAGCGGCGTAGCTTTCATCTGAGGATATAACACAGCCTAAAAAGTCGCCGGAGCTTATGTTTGATGCTACTTTTCCGTTTTCGCTAATAGCTACAAATTTACCCTTTTCAATTTTATTGTCAGTCATAAATGTGGCAATTTCGGTGCCGCAGCCGTTAAAAGATACATTCATTTTTATTTCTCCTTTTTATTAAATTATATATTCATTATTATTTTCTTTTCTGTCTTCTTCCTTGTTGTTAATCGGTTCAAGCTGCCTTACAAGGGGAAGATTTTTTTCACTTTGTGCTTTAAATGCATTTCTCATCTCTCTGAGCTCCCCAATGGGCAAAAGGGCGCAAATTTTTTTAATCCCCGTAAAATTCGGCATTACAAGGGCAGAATATTTTATAATATCCCCGGTAATATCCTCTCTGTACATGGCGGCAATGTCTTCTTGCTCCTTGGGAGTGTAGGATTTAACGACCCCCGCATTTTTCTGGGCAGGCACCGCCACAAAAGACCATTCATAAGCATCTTCGGGCTCGCACAAATGATGGCAGCAAATTTTGCCACCGTATTCTTTGCCTTTTATATGCTCACAGCCCTCGGTTTTAATGTCTTTTCCGCAAATTGAGCATTTAACGCTTTTCACACTGCAGCCAACGCTTGTTTCTTTCTTTATACCTGCATCGATTTCCGCAATAAGGTCTTTGTTTGTTTCCGTTCTCACCATATATGCCTTAGCTTTAACGCAGGTGTAAATTTCTCCGTCAGCTGTTTTACGTGTAGGGTCATTTTCAACCCATGCGGAGTAAATTCTCGCATTCTGATTTTTACCGCTCATATTATGGTCAAAGATTCCCGTTTTACCTACAAATAATTTTGCAAGTTTTTCAAGGCTCTCCACCGTGAATTTTTCTCTGTCCCTGTCAATTTCGTTATCGCAGAGAATAAGGGAAAAGGTGTAAATTTCCTCCTCTGTCATTTCTTTTCGGGCAAAGGTTCCTATTTGCTCCAATTCCTCTTTGCTGATTTTGTTTTCTTTCATTATCAAACCTCCTTGTTGATTTTTTCCGCCTGTGCTCTGTAAAGCATGGCCTTGCTCTGCTCCACTTCATCCTGAAGGGTAATATCATCCCATTCAACCGTAACATCGGGAAGATACCCAAGGCTTGAAAGATATAAGCTTGCAATTTTCATAATTACCGGTGTAAGTATTCGCCTGTAAGCCTCAAGCTCGCTTGTTAAAGCGTCCGCTTGCTGGGTGCTCATTCGCTCCGTGGTGCTCCAAGAAAGCCCAAGCATAAAGGGGGGCAAACCTGTTTTTGCAACAATCTGCTCCAGCATTTGTCTGACGGGAACTTCACTGTCCATAATTTGTGAATCCGCCCCAATGGCTTTTATTTGCACGTCACCTACTGCCACAAAATCTCTTGTTTCTCTGCCGTTTCTCATGGCGGATGCCCATTCTTCGGCAATTTGAGATGCCCTTTCCCGTGCAAAAGCTTTTTCCGTGGAGTCGTTTTTCGGGTTATAAGTAACCGCAAATCTTAAATTTCCCGCCCTCTCCCAATTTTGGCCGATGCTCTCATAAATCTTCAGCAAAATATTGCTTACAAAAGGTAACCCCTTAAGCATAGAGCTGCCTGTGAGGGAGCCGGGTTCGGGATTTAAAACGCTTACAAGGCACAACTCCGGCCGAGGAATTTTTACTGCGCCGCCTATATCACGTACATAAATATCAATGCCGAAATTATCCTCTGCCCGCCTGAATTCAATATTATCAAGAGGGGAATTATATAGGGCTGCAGGCCTGCCGGATATATCCGTAACAATTTCCCCCACTGCTGTGCCGCAAGTGAGGAGCTGCTCAAGATAGCTTTCCGTAAAAGAATTAATTCCCTGCCTGTTTCCACCAACGGGAACGGTGAGAAGAAAATTATCAAGAGCTTTTTGAGCCTCGTTACCCTTGCATTTAACTGTGTAACCGCCTGTAAGACGAACTATTTTGAATATAGCCGCATCAATCACGGGAACTGCTTCACGCAAGGAATAATAAAGCCTGTTTTGTGCCGTGCCTAAAGGCACATACCCATCAAGAGCCGTAAAAGGATGGCTGTTTTTGGGCTGAGTTACCGGGGTTGCGATTTTACCGCTCCCCCGCTTTTTAAAAATTGACATGTTAACCTCCTTGTTTAGTTAATGTGGAATGGTGGGCAGTGGATAGTGGGCAGTGGGTAGTGGGTATAATAGCAGAAACTGACAGTGAGCAATTAACAATGAGCTTTATTTAATGAGCAATGAGCAATGAGTAATGAGTAATGAAGGGGATTTTGCCGTGCAAAATCCGATTGTATAGAAACGTAGAAATTGACGGAGAGGTTGTCAGCTTGCGTAGCAAGCCAATACAAACGGAGCGAAGCGACCCACCATTGCTAATTGCTAATTGCTAATTGCTAATTGAGCGTCAGCGACTAATGCTCATCACACAAAATCCGTCCTCCCCCTCATTCATTAAAACGGTAGAAACAAAATATCTTACATCGTCCATGGCGTGGTCGTTTTCTTTAATAACCGTATCCCCCTGTGAATCGGGTTTCCACCTGTAAAGGCCGAATTCCCTGATAGTATCTTTACATTCCGGGGAAAAATAAATTCTTTCTTCCCTTAGGCAATCCTGCACTCGGCGGATGCCGTCAATCACATCGTTTTTTGCTTTAATCACTCTGAATTTGCCTTTTCTCTGAATAAGTTCAATAAAGCTTGCGGCCGACGGGTCCACAATCACCGCCCTGATTGGCAAAGAGCCTGCCAAGGTGCAAAGAGCTTCATAATGCTCTCCGTCCGTTTTTCTGAATCCGGATTCCCGTGAATCAAAATAATATTCCTTAATTCTGTACCATTTTTCCCCGCACCTGCCCCAAAGGCCGAAAGATGAAGGGTTCACCGTGCCGTAATCGCAGGAAATATAATATTCGCCGAAGTTTTCCGGGGGAATTTTTATGTGCCTGTCCTCGCTGAACATGGGGTAAACACAGCCCTCTGCCGCCACCCATAAGCCTAAAATGTAGCGGTCACGAAAAACGCCGGTATATAATCGCTCATATCTTGCTTTGATTTCCGGGGAAAGAGAAGGGTTATCTCCCATTGTAAAATGCAGATAAAGACAGTTTTTTTCATCCGCCCTTTTTACCCATTCTTCACAAAACCAATGCATAGGGTGCTCCGGGTTGCAATTAAACCAAAATTTTGCGCCCGTCACCGAGCACCTTGCCAAAGCTTGCTCCGCAAATGAGCGGGGCATAAGAGCAATTTCATCAAGCATAACACCGGATAAGGTCATTCCCTGAATGAGGGAGGCAGAGCTTTCGTCCCTGCCCCCGAAAAGCCAAAAATAATTTTTATGGCCGAATGCTCTTACTTCAATCATGTTTCTGCTGAGTTTTTCTTCGTATCCGATTCCCAGAGATTTAAGCACCGGAAAAACGGAGGTAACAATATTTCGCCTTACGGATGCAATGGTTTTACCGCAGATTGCAAAGGAGGAGCCATCAAAATTGAAAGATGCCCAAGTTACAAAAGATACGGTCATGCAAAGGGTTTTTCCGCTTCTCACGGCCCCGTCGCAGATTATGCCGTCCTTGTCTTTATATTCACTTTGAGGCAGCCACCAGCTGAGCACTTTCATTTGCTTCGGTGAAAAAGATTCAAAACCTCCGGCGCTCATTCTTCATCATCCGCCTTTTCAGCAGAACGCATAAGAGCCTTTATAAATTCACTGCTCCTGTCGCTGTCTTTATCTCCAAAAGCCATAAGGCATTGGATAGCTTTAAGCCTGTCTGCGAATTTAATTTCGGAAATGCAACCGGCGGTGCGCTTAATATCAACCACATTCAAAAGATTTAATCTTTTAAGCTGCCTTTCCGTTAAATCGTTGCCATGCATAAGCAGGCGAATAGGGTCACTTACCGAACCTAAGGCAAGTTGCTTCAAAACTTCACCTATTTCTTCATTTATATCATTTTTATTTTTCATATTTTCTCCTTTCCGATGTCGCTTACGCTCAAATGTGGAATGTCCCGTAGGGACAATGAGTAATGAGCTTTATTTAATGAGTAATGAGTAATGAGTAATGTCGGGTCGCTACGCTCCGATTGTATAAAG
>CAVJRM010000022.1:0-30950 GCA_963652165.1 bacterium
GTGTAACAATGGATAAATAAATTTAGCGTGTGTGTTCTTATACTAATTTAATTTATTTTTTCGTAAATTTTCTTGACAATCATTTAATTGGATGATATTATAATCACAAGAAAAGTACCTATGTGGCGATATTGTGATGTCGGCTGGGACAGTTATATATCTGAGCTTCATACTCGGAGTATTTTGTCCTGCCTTTAGGCAGGATTTTTTATTATACGGAGGTAAGCTATGAAAGGCATAAATGCTCAAATCCATCAAAATGAATTTTCAAGCATTGTAGAATCTGCATTTTCTAAATTTGTTTCTTGTGATAGCTCATTTTTCTCCTTAAATAATCCTGAATATATTATTTTTCCCGGTTTTTGCGATGTGCATGTGCATTTTCGTGAGCCGGGATTTTTTTATAAAGAATCCATTAGAACAGGCACTTTAGCCGCTGCCCACGGTGGATATACTGATGTTTGCACGATGCCAAATTTAAAGCCTGTACCGGATAGTAAAGAGCACCTTGCACTCCAAAGGTCAATAATAGATATCGAGGCTGCAATAAATGTTTATCCTTACGGTTCGATTACTGTCGGTCAGCTCGGAGAAAAGCTCTCCGATATGGACATAATCGCATCTAAAGTTATTGCTTTTTCGGATGACGGAAAAGGTGTTCAAAATGAAAGTTTAATGCGTGATGCAATGCTTAAAGCAAAATCACTCGGTAAACTTATTGTAGCTCACTGTGAAGATAACAGTTTGTTAAACGGAGGATATATTCATGCAGGTAAATATGCAAAAGAACATAATCACAAAGGCATCTGCAGTGAAAGTGAATGGAAGCCTATCGAAAGAGATATCAAGCTTGCCGCGGAAACAGGCTGCGGATATCACGTTTGTCATATATCTACAAAAGAAAGTGTTGAGTTAATTAGAAAAGCAAAAGCTCAAGGTGTTAATATAACCTGTGAGACTGCACCTCATTATTTAATTCTTGATGAAAATGATTTACAAGAGGATGGCAAATTCAAAATGAATCCTCCTTTAAGATCAAAAGAAGATAGGCTTGCTTTAATTGAAGGATTAAAAGACGGTTCTATAGATATGATTGCTACTGACCACGCTCCTCATTCGCCTGAAGAAAAATCTAAAGGTCTTGCAGGCAGTGCATTTGGAATTATTGGCCTTGAAACAGCATTTGCTTCTCTTTACACTCATTTAGTTAAAACAAATATAATCACCCTTGATAAGCTCATAAATCTTATGTGCATAAATCCACGAAAGCGTTTTAATATAAAAATGAATAAGAGCTTTACTGTTTGGAATCTTAATGACAAATCTGTTGTTGATACATCAAAATTTTATTCTAAAGGAAAAGCAACACCTTTTGAAGGCAAAGAATTTTACGGCGTATGTATTGCAACGGTTTGTAATGGCAAAATCGCATACTCAAAAAAATAATTCAGTTTATATTTTTAAATCATATATGGAGGCAATTTTATGGCAAAAAGAACAGATGTAAAAAAGGTTTTAATTATCGGCTCAGGCCCAATTGTTATCGGTCAAGCGGCAGAATTTGACTACGCAGGCACTCAGGCTTGCCTTGCTCTTAAAGAAGAGGGCTACGAGGTTATTCTTTGTAACTCAAACCCTGCAACTATTATGACTGATACTTCAATAGCAGATAAAGTTTATATGGAGCCACTCACTCTTGAATATGTGGCAAAAATTCTCCGCAAAGAGCGCCCTGATTGCATTGTTCCCGGCATAGGCGGTCAAACAGGCCTTAATCTTGCCGTTCAGCTTGAAAAGAAGGGTATTTTAAAAGAATGCGGTTGTAAATTGTTCGGCACGCCCTGTGACAGTATTGAAAGAGCCGAGGATAGAGAGCTTTTCAAAGAAATGTGTGAAAGCATCGGCGAGCCTGTCATTCCTTCACAAATCACTTATGACATTGAAGAGGCTAAAAAAGCAGCTATTGAAATCGGTTATCCTGTTGTGCTTCGCCCTGCATTCACCCTTGGTGGAACCGGTGGTGGTTTTGCAAACAACGAAGAAGAACTTGTAGAAGTTGGCCATAATGCTTTTAAACTTTCACCGGTTCATCAGGTTCTTATTGAAAAGAGCGTTAAAGGATATAAAGAAATTGAATTTGAGGTTATGCGTGACTCTAATGACCATGCAATAACAATCTGCGGCATGGAAAATGTTGACCCTGTGGGAGTACATACAGGTGACTCAATTGTTGTAGCTCCTATTCTTTCACTTAATGAGCATGATTTAAAAATGCTTAATGACAGTGCAATTAAGATTATAAAAGAACTTAAAATTGAAGGTGGCTGCAACGTTCAGTTTGCTCTTCATCCTCAAACAAGTGAATACTATCTTATTGAAGTTAATCCAAGAGTTTCACGATCATCTGCTCTTGCATCAAAAGCAAGCGGTTATCCTATAGCAAGAGTTACCGCTAAAATTGCTATGGGTATGGCTCTTGAAGATATTCCTGTTGCCGGTGGAACTGCTGCAATTGAGCCTTCACTTGATTATATAGTTGCAAAATTCCCGAGATTCCCATTTGACAAATTCGCTGAAGCCCCCAACACTCTCGGTACTCAGATGAAAGCTACAGGTGAAGTAATGGGTATAGGCGCAACTCTTGAGGAGTGTATGCTTAAATCTGTTCGTTCACTTGAAACAGGCGTATGTCATTTTAGACTTGCTAAATTCGATAATTACACCGATGAACAGTTACTTGATTACATCTCCGAGTTCAAAGATGACAATGTTTATGCAATCTTTGAGCTTCTTCGCAGAGGAACATCCATTGATAAGCTCTATGATATCACTCAAATCACAAAATTATTCCTTGAATCCTTTGCAAAAATTGTTTCTATGGAAAATAAAGTAAAAGCATCTGTTGGCGATATAGATGTTCTTAAAGAAGCCAAAATTATGGGCTTTTCTGATAAATATATTGCTTCTCTTTGGAATAAACCTGAAATAGAAATTTACTATCTTAGAAAATCTAAAGGAATTGTTCCTATTTTCAGAATGGTTGATACTTTACATACCGGAAAATATATTGCTTATCTTTATTCTTCATATACAGGAGAAAATCAGTCAAGACTTACTGATAAAAAGAAAATTATTGTACTTGGCGCAGGCCCAATTAGAATCGGACAAGGCGTTGAATTTGATTATTCAACCGTTCATGCTGTTCAAACAATTAAAAGGGCAGGGTATGAGGCAATAATTATAAATAATAACCCCGAAACCGTTTCCACCGACTATACAACCGGTGATAAGCTCTACTTTGAGCCTCTCACTCCGGAAGATGTAATGGCAATTATTGATTTTGAAAAACCGGAAGGTGTTATTGCATCCTTAGGCGGACAGACGGCAATTAACCTTGCTCAGCCTCTTATGGATAGGGGAGTAAAGATTATAGGTACTGACTGCGCAGCTATAGAAAAAGCCGAAAACAGAGACAGCTTTGAGAAAGTTCTTCTCAACCTTAATATTCCTCAGCCGAAGGGCAAAGCGGTTACCAATATTGAAGACGGTCTTGCTGCTGCAAATGAAATCGGTTACCCTGTACTTGTAAGACCTTCATTCGTTCTTGGCGGCAGAGCAATGCAGATAGTTTCCAAAGACGAAGACCTTAAACATTATTTGAAAACAGCAGTTGAAATTGATGTTGATAAGCCGGTTCTTGTTGATAAATACATTATCGGTAAAGAGCTTGAGGTTGATGCAATTTGTGACGGATATGATGTATTTGTACCCGGAATTATGGAACTTGTTGAAAGAACAGGCGTTCACTCCGGGGACTCTATAAGCGTTTATCCCACATTCAGCGTTTCTGATAAAGTAAAAGGGATCATTCTTCAATATGCTAAAAAACTTGGTTTAGGCATTGGAATTAAAGGCCTTTATAATATTCAATTTATTGTAGATAAAAACGAAGATGTTTATATTATCGAAGTAAATCCACGCTCTTCAAGAACCGTTCCTTTCCTTTCAAAAGCTACCGGTTACTCTCTTGCTGATATTGCAACCGAGGTTATACTTGGCAAAACTCTTAAAGAGCAGGGAATTTTTGGAATTTATCCCGAAGAGAAAAAACGTCATTATGTAAAGGTTCCTGTTTTCTCTTATAATAAGATAAAGGGCCTTGATGCTTATCTTTCTCCTGAGATGAAGTCAACCGGTGAAGCGATTGGTTATGATGATAAGCTTTCCAGAGCTATGTTTAAGGCTATGATTGCATCCGGCATGACTCTTAAAAACTATGGTACTGTGCTTGTAACTCTTGCAGATGAGGATAAAGAAGAAGGATTCCCACTTGTTAAGAGATTTTATGACATGGGCTTTAATATTGAATCTACCGGACTTACTGCAGAATATCTTAAGAGCCACGGCGTTCGTTGCAGAGTAAAGAAAAAGCCAAGCGAAGGCAGCGATGAAGTACTTGAATCAATTAGAAGCGGCTATGTCAGATACGTTATAAATACAAGAGCCATTATGTCAGGTGTTCACTATGAAGATGGTATTGCCATTCGCCGTTGCGCAACCGAAAACAATGTTACTCTTTTCACTTCTCTTGATACAGTTAGAGTTCTTCTTGATGTCCTTGAAGAAACAACACAAACAGTTTCAACAATTGATTCTTGAGGTAAAAATGAAACAATCAATTTTCACAATTAAGTCAAATGAATATCTTACAGAAAATGTATTAAAAATGTGCCTTTTAGGTGATACATCCGCAATCACTGTTCCGGGTCAATTTATAAATGTTCAACTTGATGGTCTATATTTAAGACGACCGATATCCGTTTATGATAAAGATGATAATTCTGTAACAATTATTTATAAAATTGTAGGTAAAGGCACTGAACAGATGAGCAAGTTACAGCAAGGCGATAATCTTGATGTTTTAACCGGACTCGGTAATGGTTATGACACTTCTGTTTCAGGCAGTACTCCTCTACTTATAGGCGGTGGGGTAGGTGTGCCTCCTCTTTATATGCTTGCTAAAAAACTGATTTCAGAAGGTAAAAAAGTATCTGTAATACTTGGATTTAATACCAAAGAAGAAGTTTTTTGTGAACGGGATTTTATAAATCTCGGTGCAAATGTAACCGTAACAACAGCTGACGGTAGTTATGGCGTAAAAGGTTTTGTTACGGAGGGAATGAATATTCCATATTCTTATTTTTACACTTGTGGTCCACTGCCAATGCTAAAAGCTGTTTTTAAAACATCTAAAACAGAAGGCCAGCTTTCTTTTGAAGAAAGAATGGGATGTGGTTTCGGAGCTTGTATGGGGTGCTCGTGTAAAACTATCACCGGTTATAAGCGAATTTGCAAAGATGGTCCTGTTTTAAAGAAGGAGGAGATTTTATGGAAAGATTAAGCGTAAATCTCTGTGGAATTGAACTTGATAATCCTGTAATTCCTGCTTCTGGAACATTTGGCTTCGGATACGAATTTGCAGAACTTTATGACATAAATTGTCTTGGCACATTCTCTTTTAAAGGCACAACAAAAGATCCTCGATTTGGAAATCCCACTCCAAGGATTGCAGAATGCACATCCGGAATGATAAACGCGGTAGGTCTTCAAAATCCGGGTGTTGATAAAGTTATAAATGAAGAATTGCCTAAGCTTAAAAAATGTTTTAATAAAAAAGTAATGGCAAATGTAAGCGGATTTTCTGTTGACGATTACGCTTATACTTGTGAAAAAATTGATAAATGTGAGCAAGTCGGATGGATTGAAGTAAATGTAAGCTGCCCGAATGTTCACGGTGGTGGAATGAGTTTCGGAACTTCTCCTGAGGCTGCTGCCGAGGTAACAAAAGCTGTTAAATCAGTAACAAAAAAGCCTATAATTTTAAAACTTTCTCCTAATGTTACGGATATAGTTTCTATAGCTAAATCTTGTGAAGAAGCCGGTGCAGATGGCATAAGCCTTATTAACACTTTACTTGGTATGAGGATTAACCTTAAAACAAAGAAGCCTATTATTGCAAATAAAATGGGCGGTTTTTCAGGCCCTGCAATTTTTCCTGTTGCAATTCGTATGGTTTATCAGGTTTCCCATGCAGTTAGTATACCCGTAATAGGTATGGGCGGAGTTTCTTCGGCAGAAGATGTGATTGAAATGATACTTGCAGGGGCAACAGCAGTTGAGGTAGGGGCGGCAAACTTAGTAAATCCATTTGCTTGCCGAGATATTATTGATGACCTTCCTGCAGTTATGAAAAAATATAAAATTGATAATCTTAAAGATATAATCGGAGGTGCTGAATAATGGGTAAGGATGTTATAATTGCTTGTGATTTTTCAAGTGCAGAACAAACTTTTGATTTTCTTGACAAATTTACAGGTAGAAAACCATTTGTTAAAATCGGTATGGAACTTTTCTATGCTGAAGGACCCCAAATAGTCAAGGAAATCAAAAAAAGAGGTCATAAGATTTTTCTTGATCTTAAACTTCACGATATTCCTAATACAGTTAAAAAATCTATGGCTGTTTTGTCCTCTCTTGATGTTGATATTACCAATCTTCATGCAGCAGGTACAATCAAAATGATGGAAGCAGCTATAGAAGGGCTTACAAGACCTGATGGTACACGCCCTCTACTTATAGCAGTAACTCAGTTAACTTCTACCGATCAAGAAAGTATGGAAAAGGATTTGCTAATTAGAGAGCCGATTGATGAAGTTGTTATGCACTATGCTCATAATGCAAAACTTGCAGGTCTTGATGGCGTCGTTTGTTCTCCTCTTGAAGCCGGAAAAGTTCACGAAATATGCGGAAAAGATTTTCTTACAATAACTCCCGGCGTTCGTTTTGCAGATGGTGATATAGGTGACCAAAAACGAGTTATGACTCCTGCACAAGCAAAAGAAATTGGCTCTGATTATATAGTTGTCGGCAGACCTATTACGGCAGCAGATAATCCTGTAGCCGCTTATGAAAGATGTATTAAGGAATTTGTTGACTGAAAGGAATGAAATTATGGAAAAACTTATTGCAAAAGATTTACTTAAAATCAAGGCTGTGTTTTTTAGACCTGAGGAGCCATTCACATGGGCAAGCGGAATAAAAAGCCCTGTTTATTGTGATAACAGGCTCACTCTTACAGCTCCTGAAGTTAGAAACGATGTTGAAAACGGACTTGCCGAGCTTGTAAAAAAATATTATCCCGATTGCGAAGTTCTTATGGGTACATCTACAGCAGGCATTGCTCATGCAGCTATTACAGGCCATATTCTTAATCTTCCAATGGGATATGTACGATCTGGTGCCAAAGACCATGGCAGGCAAAATCAAATTGAAGGAAAACTTGAAAAGGGTCAAAAAGTTGTTGTTGTAGAAGATTTGATTTCTACCGGCGGCAGTGTTATTGAAGTTGTAAATGTACTCCGTGAAGCTGGTGCAAATGTACTTGGTATTGTGTCCATTTTTACATACGGTATGCAAAAGGGACTTGATAGGCTTGCTGCTGCTAATGTTAAAAATATATCTCTTACAAATTTTGATGTTATTGCTGAAGTAGCAGCTGAGGAAGGTTATATCAAACCAGAAGATGTTGAAAAACTTATAAAATTTAGAAACAATCCGTCTGATGAAAGTTGGATTGGAGGCACAAAATGATTAAAAATCTTATAAGCATATTAGATTTATCTACCGATGAAATTGATGAGCTTATTAAAACGGCTAATGATATAATTTCAAATCCAGAAAAATATCAAAATGCCTGTGCACATAAAAAACTTGCAACACTATTTTACGAGCCATCAACTCGTACAAGGCTTAGTTTTGAGGCAGCAATGCTTGAACTTGGCGGTAGTGTTCTCGGGTTTTCAGAGGCTAATAGCTCCTCAGCTGCAAAAGGGGAGAGTGTAGCAGATACAGCCAAAACGATCAGCTGCTACGCAGATATAATTGCTATGCGCCATCCTAAAGAAGGTGCTCCTTATGTTGCTGCACAAAATGCCTCAATTCCTGTAATTAACGCCGGCGATGGAGGTCATAACCATCCGACTCAAACTCTTGCGGATTTACTTACAATTTACAGAGAAAAAGGCAGATTTGATAATCTTACTATTGGCTTTTGCGGCGACTTGAAATTTGGACGAACAGTACACTCACTTATAGAAGCTATGGTGAGATATACCGGCATAAAAATAGTTCTTATTTCTCCTGTCGAATTAAAGCTTCCAAGTTATATTAAAAAAGATGTTTTAAAAGCAAACGATATTCCTTATGTTCAAACAACATCTCTTGAAGAGGTTATGCCAGAATTAGATATACTCTATATGACAAGGGTTCAAAGAGAACGCTTTTTTAACGAAGAAGATTATTTACGTTT
This sequence comes from bacterium, assembly GCA_963652165.1. GTDB lineage: Bacteria > Bacillota > Clostridia > Oscillospirales > Acutalibacteraceae > CAG-177. The sequence goes on from CAVJRM010000022.1 coordinate 8,369, forward strand.
AAAGGACAGCTATATTCTTGAACCTACTAAATTAAAAAATGCAAAATCCGATTTATCAATAATGCACCCGCTGCCCAGAGTTAATGAAATCAGCATTGCAATAGATAATGATTCAAGAGCATGTTACTTCAAACAAGTTCTTAACGGCAAATACATCAGAATGGCTTTAATTCTTAAACTTCTTGAGGAGGCTTCCAAATGAATATTGATTCAATTCAAAACGGTGTTGTTATTGACCATATTACAGCCGGAAGCGGTATGAAACTCTATGATTTATTAGGCCTTGATAAACTTGATTGCTCTGTTGCTATAATTAAAAATGTTAATAGCAAAAAAATGGGAAAAAAAGATATAATAAAAATTGACGCAGATATACCTGTAGATTTTGATGTTATAGGATATGTAGATCCGGGAGTTACTCTTGATATTATTAAAGATGGCGTTAGAGTTGAGAAGAAAAGAGTAGATTTACCTGAAATTCTCAAGGATGTAATCAAATGTAAGAATCCAAGATGCATTACTTCCACTGAGCAGGAATTACATCACATTTTTAAGCTCACAGATGTAGAGCATAAAGTTTACAGATGTATATATTGCGAAACAAAAGCCAACACATAACTTTACAATTATCTTGAAAAGTTCATATATTTGATATATAATGCAATTATAATGCTAAAGTATTTTATTTTTGCGCGGAGGTATGTTAACTTTGAGTAAAAACAAAAAGAAAAAAAGCAAAAAAACGAGTAAGACTAAGGCAGTAATTCTTGGCCTTCTTTCTGCTATAGTTTTGACAGCTTGCGTTATCATATCTTATGTTCTTTTTAATGTCATTTCGTATATAAAAGGCGATTTGAAGGTGAATCTTGAAGAATATAAAGAAAGCCAGAACCAAACTTCTTTTATATATGCAAAAGACAGTGATGGTAAAGATGTGGAAATAGCAAGGCTGCACGGCGATGAGGACAGAGTTTGGGTTAATCTTGAAGATATTTCTCCATATATGGCAAAGGCTTTTATTGCTATTGAAGATACAAGATTTGAAAAGCACCATGGCGTTGACTGGATTCGTGTTCTCGGTGTTATTGTTAAGCCCTCTAACCTTGGCCAAGGTGGTTCAACCATAACTCAGCAGTTAGTTAAAAATATTACAAATAAAAAAGATGTTACGGTTGTCAGAAAAGTCAGAGAGATGCTCATGGCTCTTAATCTTGAAGAGCATTACAGCAAAGATACTATTATTGAAGCATATATGAACACCCTTTATCTTGGAAGCGGTTGTTACGGAGTTAAAACAGCAAGTGAAAAATATTTCGGTAAGGATGTCAGTGAATTAAATGCAGCTGAATGTGCTTGCATTGCTTCTATAACTAAGTATCCAACTAAATATAACCCCTTATTAAACCCTGAAGAAAATAAAACAAGGCAAAAGTACTGTTTGGATAAGATGTATGAAAACGGTTCTCTCACTAAAGAAGAATATGAAGAAGCCGTAAATTACAAACTTATATTCACAAATAGTGATGAGTATGTTCCCGAAGAAGCAGACGAAGAAGTTAAAAAGACCGCAGAGGAAGAAACTCAAATAAACAGTTACTATGTAGATGCCGTTATAGATGCTGTAATTGAAGACCTTATGGAAGAATACGGTTACACAAAGCAGCAAGCTACAAATAAGATTTATTACGGCGGATATAAAATCTATGCTGCTGTAGATTTAGACATTCAAGAGCAGCTTGAAGATGTTTATGAAAATAGGACTAATTTCCCAAGTATCAAAAAAGATGACGGCACAAAGCCTCAATCATCAATGACTATTATGGATTACGAGGGTAGAGTTGTCGCTATAGTCGGTGGCGCAGGAGAAAAAACCACTAACAGAAGTCTTAATAGAGCTACAAGCTCATGGCGTCAACCCGGTTCAACTATTAAGCCTCTTTCAACTTATGCTCCCGGTATTGAACTTGGTAAAATCAATTTTTCATCTAAAGTTAAAGATTATGCTATATATGTAAACGGCAAACTTTGGCCCCACAATGTTGATAAATCACTCGGTTCAAACAGTAATGTTACAGTGCAGTATGCTGTTGAAAAATCACTTAATACTGTTCCTACGAGAATTATCAATGAAATGATTGGCATTGATACATCGTTTGATTATGTAAAAAATAAATTCCATCTTTCAAAAATGGATGAAACAAACGATAAAGCCCTTTCGCCTCTTGCCACAGGTGCATTGACTAATGGTACCAATACCCTTGAAATGGCTGCAGCTTATGCTACATTCGGCAATGGAGGTTTATATTACGAGCCATATTTCTATTACAAAGTTACCAACGCGCAGGGTACTCAAACAGTTTTAACTAATGAAAATAAACAGGGCGAGCAGGTTATTTCCGCAGAAACTTCAAATATCGTTTGTGAACTTTTGCAAACTGTACCTACAAGCTATTATGGTGAAGGCACTAATGTAAGAAAATTCCAAATTATGGCCAAAACCGGTACCACAAGTTCGGATTGCGACCGTTGGTTCTGTGCCGGCACACCGTATTATGTCGCTGCTGTTTGGCTCGGCTACGATATTAAAGAAGAATTAAATCAAAGTGTTAACCCGTGTGGTAAAATTTGGTTTACTGTATTTAACAGAATACATAAAGGCCTTGATGAAAAGGAATTTCCGACAAGTGACAATGTTGTTGAGAAAAAGTATTGCACAATTTCCGGAAAACTTGCAGGTTCAAATTGTTATTCAACAGCAACAGGCTACTATGTAAAAACCGATTTGCCTGATGTATGTACTTATTGTTCGTCATCGGATAAAGCAACTGATACAGTTTCTAAAGCCGTAAGTGAGGTTGCCGACAGTGTTTCTTCAGCAGTAAATGATATTGTTGATAGTATAGTAGGAGAAAGATAAATTAAACGGAGCTTGCATCCACGAGCTCCGTTTTTATCTAAATATTATTATGATTATTTTGGGAATAGATTATGGTGATGCTCGAACAGGGTTATCGGTTTGTGATAAATTTGAAACTCTCGCTTCACCGATTTGTGTTATAAATGAATGGAATCAAGAAAAGTTGATAGATAAGATTACTGATTATATCTCAACATATAAGGCTGAATTGTTAGTTGTAGGTCTTCCGAAAAATATGGATTCTTCACTCGGTAGCAGAGCCGAAAAGTGTATTGATTTTGCTCAAAATTTATCTGAAAAATCCGGTATTCCTTATGTTATGCGTGATGAAAGACTCACAACTGTTAGTGCTTATACAGCTTTAAACAACACAAATACAAGAGGTAAAAAGCGAAAAGAAGTTGTTGATTCTGTGGCAGCTGTAATGATTTTACAAGAATATATTGATTATAGAAAAAACAATAACGAGGGTTGATATGGCTTCAAAAAATAAAACTGTTTATATTTGCTCCGAGTGTGGATTTGAAAGTCCCAAATGGAACGGTTGTTGCCCAAGTTGCGGTGAATGGAATACGATGAATGAAGAAACCATTTCATCTAATGTTTCTAAAAGCACTTTGGTTCGTACTGAGTCATTAGTTGCACAAAAAATATCAGAAATCTCCTCTGAGGATGAAATTAGATTTAAGACAGGTATGTCTGAGCTTGATAGAGTTCTCGGAGGCGGCATAGTTAGTGGCTCTTTAGTATTATTAAGCGGTGATCCCGGCATAGGTAAATCAACAATATTGCTTCAAATTTGCGAATTTTTAGGAAAAAAATTAAAAATTCTTTATATTTCAGGCGAAGAATCAGCAAGGCAAATAAAGCTTAGGGCCGATAGATTAGGTGTTAAAAGTGATAATTTAACTATATTGTGCAATAATGATGTTGAAAGCCTCGTTGAATATATCAGAGTAAATAAGCCCGGTCTTGTTATAGTTGATTCAATTCAGACGATGAGCTTGAAAGAAATCAGTTCATCACCCGGAAGTGTGACACAAGTTAGAGAATCAACGAATATGTTTATGCATTGCGCAAAGGATTTCGGAATACCTACTATCATTGTCGGACATGTTAACAAAGATGGCAACATAGCCGGCCCTAAGGTTCTTGAACATATTGTTGATTGCGTTCTTTATTTTGAAGGTGAAAGGCATCTTTCTTATCGCATTTTGCGTGCAATAAAAAATCGTTATGGCTCTACTAATGAAATCGGTGTTTTTGAAATGCTTGATAAAGGCTTAAAAGAGGTACCGAATCCTTCTCTAATGCTTATTTCGGGAAAGCCTAAAGATACAGCGGGTACTTGTATAGCTTGTGTTATGGAAGGTAGCAGACCTATATTAGCTGAGGTGCAAGGGCTTGTAGCAACATCAACTTACGGAAACGGTAGAAGAATGTCCAACGGCTTTGATTATAATAGGCTTTCAATGCTTTTAGCTGTTCTTGAAAAAAGAAGCGGTTATTACTTTGCAAATTGCGACGCCTATATTAATGTTATAGGTGGTCTTAAACTTGATGAGCCTGCAACCGATTTGTCCGTGGCTTTATCTCTTATTTCAAGCCTTAAAGACACACCCATAAGAGAAGATACTCTTGCTATCGGAGAAATCGGACTTGGCGGTGAATTAAGAACTGTATCATATTGTGAACAGCGTATCAAAGAGGCTGACAGGCTTGGTTTTAACAGGATTATAATTCCAAAACATAATTTTAAGACACTTTCAGATAACATAAAAGGAAATATTGAAATTATAGGAGCAAATAATGTAAATGAAGCATTTAATGCAGCAATTTGAAAATCCTGTATTAAGCCCTAATTTACCCAAAAATCAAGTAAAATCCGTTGCAATAAATTATAATGCCAAAAAAACGCAAAAATCATTAAATAAACTTGGAATTGATTGCTTAGAAATACTTCCAAATAGCAAAATAAGTTCTTCGGTTTCTTCCCATCCCGATATAAGAATTATGCATTATTGGAATAATATATTATATTGCGATAATAGCATTATAATAAAGGAACACCGTAATTTCTTAATTAGAAGAATAGGGGAGGAGATTCAGGAAAAATATCCTTATGATGTTAAATTAAACTGTGTTTGTATAAATGATAAGCTAATTTGTAACAAAAATACGATTTCAAAAGAAATACTTGAACAAGCTGAAAGCGATAACTTAAAAATAATAAATACAAAGCAAGGATATACTAAATGTTCAATTTGTGTCGTAGATGAAAACTGTATTATAACCGATGATGAATCTATTTATAAATCCACTCAAAATTATTTTGATGATGTGTTATTCATTTCAAAAGGTTCCATCAAACTTGAAGGAATGAATTATGGTTTTATAGGTGGTGCAACAGGAAAACTTAATAAAAATGTTTTAGCTTTTAACGGTAGATTAGATTCACATCCGAATTGTAATGAAATAATAGATATACTCAGTAAATATAATGTTAAACCGATTGAATTGATAAATGATAGGCTTACGGATATAGGTTCAATAATACCACTAACAGAAATAACTACGTAAAAGTAAGTTTATTACTTTATCCCTCCCCTAAATTACATAAAACTTGTCTTTTGTGTAATTGTTGACAAAATTTCATTTTAGGCTTAATATATAATCAAATTTCAAAGGAGGTACCCCCTGATAAATGAGAGAAGAAGAAATATACGATTTACCACCACTTGTAATAAATTATCTTAATTATTTAGGTGGTACCTTAAACAAGTCACGATTAACCGTTCTTGAGTATGGCTCAGATTTAAGATTATTTTATAAATTTTTGAAATTACATAAACATCTTGTTTCGGATAATACAGATTTTGCTGACATAAACATTTCGGATATTGATAAAGATTTTATTTGTTCTGTAACTTTGGAAGATGCTTACGCCTTCCTCGCCTATTGCAGAGCAAAAAGAAATAATGATTCTAATGCAAGAGCTCGTAAGGCTGTTTCTATTAAGAGATTTTACAGATATTTAGAGGTTCAAAACATTTTAACCGGTAAAAATACCATTGCTTTTCTTGAATCTCCGAAAAATAAGAAGGCTTTGCCCAAATATTTAACTCTTGAACAAAGTGTCGCTTTACTTAATGCTGTTGATGGTAAAAATAAAGAAAGAGATTTTTGTATAATTACTCTATTTCTTAATTGTGGATTAAGACTCTCTGAACTTGTTGGAATAAATATTTCTAACATTTCTTTTGAAAACCGAACATTAAGAGTTCTCGGTAAAGGAAATAAAGAAAGAATTGTTTATTTGAACGATGCTTGTATCAATGCTTTAAATTCTTATCTAAAAGTCAGACCTAAAGATGCTGTTATAGACCGTGATGCTCTGTTTATTACTAACAGACGCACAAGAATTAGCAGAGAGAATGTTCAAAAAATGGTTGAGAAATACCTTGATAAAATTGGGCTTAAAAATATGGGCTTTTCTGTACACAAGCTACGGCACACAGCAGCAACACTTATGTATCAGTATGGCAACACGGATGTTTTGCAAATAAAAGCCCTCTTAGGTCACGAAAATCTTGCTACAACGGAATTATATACTCATATTTATGATGAGCAAGTAAAAAATGCGGTAGATAATAATCCTCTAAACAATTTCTTCGGCTCAGATGAAATCGATGAGGACGATGATTAAAAGAGATACCCTAACTACGATGTATATCGCAGTTAGGGCTTATCTATATCTTCTTTTCTATTTTAGCGTAATTAGCCATTATTTTCTTAGTTTGTCCCTCTAAGAAAGCAACTTCAAGCATTGTATCATTTGACATAGGCGTAACGGCAACCACAACTCCCTCGCCAAAGGATTTATGTATAACAGTATCCCCTACTTTGAATAAAGTGCTATTTTTCGGCTTTTTACTTGAAGCACCTGAGAAATCGTAATTTTTGTTATATGTTTTATTTGCTTTATTATACTGAGAATTTCCAATTTGATTTTTATAGGAACTATTGGAGCAATTTTTTTCAGATTCTCTTTTATTTTCAGCGCTCATTTCAATCAGCTCATCAGGAATTTCCTCTATAAATCGGGATGCTTCATTATATCTTGTCATACCGAAAAGAACTTTAGTTTTGCAATGAGAAACAAAAAGTTTACGCTTTGCTCTTGTGATTGCAACATAAGCAAGCCTGCGTTCTTCTTCAATGCCCGCATTTCCTTCCTCAATGGATTTATCGGATGGGAAAATGTTTTCTTCCATTCCAATAAGAAAAACTGTATCAAACTCCAATCCTTTAGCGGAATGAACGGTCATTAAAGTTACTTTATCATCATCGGAATTATAATTATCAATATCAGTCATAAGAGAAACTTCTTGAAGAAAATCATTTAAGTTTGCCTCTTCATTATCTTCCTCAAACTTAGTAATATTGTTTACAAGCTGGTCAAGGTTTTCAAGTTTATCCTGCCTTTGAATTTTATCAAGGTCTTTGTCATTTTCAAGTGCAGTTATATAACCCGATTCATCAAGAACATAGGTTAAAAGCTCAGATATTTTATGGTTTCCAGAGTAATTTATACAGTCATCAATAAAACTTGCAAAGCCTTGCAATTTAGAAGCTGTCCTTGAAAGCTTAGGATAATTATTAGCGTTTCCAATAACATCAAGCAGCTCTAAACCAAGTGCAGAGGATATTTCTATAACAGAATTTAATGACGACTCCCCTATTCCCCTTTTTGGCTCATTTATAATTCTTGCCATTCTAACATAATCATTTGGGTTATTGATAACACTTAAATAAGCAATAGCATCTTTTATTTCTTTTCTGTCATAAAACTTGTGACCACCGATTATTTTATAAGGAATTGCACCCCTGATAAATGCTTGCTCAATGGGGTTAGATTCGGAATTCATACGGTATAAAATTGCAAAATCGGAAAAACATCTTCCGTTTCCTTTTTCTATAAGAATATTATTTGCAACAAAATATGCCTCATCTCTGTCTGATTCTGCATAATGTTTTATAATCTTATCCCCTGCTCCATTATCTGTCCAAAGATTTTTTCCTTTTCTGTTTACATTGTTTGATATAACCGAGTTAGCTGCATCTAGGATATTTTGAGTTGAGCGATAATTTTGCTCAAGCCTTATAACCTTTGCGTTTCTGTATTCCGATTCAAAAGATAATATATTTTCAATAGTTGCCCCACGAAATCTATAAATACTTTGATCATCATCGCCTACGACACAAATATTCTTATACTTTTGAGCTAAAAGTGAAATAAGCAAATATTGAAGATGGTTGGTATCTTGATACTCGTCAACAAGAATATATTTGAATTTTGATTGATAATATTCAAGCACATCGCTATTATTGTTAAATAACTTAACAGTATAATAAATAATATCATCAAAATCCATTGCATCAGATTCTTTTAACTTTTCTTGATACATTTTATAGACAATGCCAATATTTCCTTTTTCATAGTCAAAACTATTTTCGTTAATATATTCGTCAGGGGTAATTAAAGAATCTTTTGCTTTACTTATTTCAGATATAATTCTTTTTACAGAAATAATTTTTTCATCAAGTTTAAGTTGCTTTAAGCAATCTTTAATTACTTTTTTGCTATCAGAAGTATCATAAATTGTAAAATTAGAAGAAAAATCTATGCATTTAGCATTTCTTCTTAAAATTTTCACACATGCCGAATGAAAGGTGGATGCCCAAATTTCTTCTGCATCAGGGCCAATTATATTATTAAGCCTTGTTTTAAGTTCATTAGCAGCTTTATTTGTAAATGTGATTGCAAGAATTTGCCACGGCTTTGCAGGCGATTCTTTCAGTAAATACTCTATTTCAGCCGGAACGGGCTCACCATTTGCACATTTTCTGAGTGTGTTTTCCTCATATTCACTTAAATTGTAATTAAAATTTTCACTATAATAAGCGCCACCGAATTTAATTAAATTAGCAATTCTATTTACAAGCACAGTTGTCTTTCCGCTGCCTGCACCTGCCAGCACCAAAAGCGGTCCCTCCGTGGAGAAGACCGCTTTTTTCTGCATATTATTTAAGTTTTTGAAATCGTTTTCTATTATTTTCTTTCTTAAAGAGAGAAATTCATCTTTAACCATCAGTTACCTCAAATAGAAATTTCGTGAGCAATTTTATAAAGAGTTTCATCAACAGGCTTTTTCATATTAAGTGCTTCATAAATATCAAAGTCCGTAATTTTATCTTCTTTAATTACAACAACTCTGTTGCCAATTCCCTTCATAAGAAGCTGAACGGCATGGTAGCCCATTTCGCTGGCAAGGACTCTGTCTCTTGCACTTGGTGAGCCACCTCTTTGAACATGGCCGAGAACAAGTGAACGAGATTCTACGCCACATTCTTCTTGTATTTTCTTTGCAAGCTTATCAACGCCACCGATTCCCTCAGCAACCATAATAATAAAGTGTTTCTTGCTTGTTTTTTGAGTTCTGCGTATTCTTTCAATAACATGCTTTTCAACATCGGCTTGTATTTCAGGAATAACAATAGCAGTTGCACCAACAGCAATACCGGCGTTAAGAGTTAAATCACCGCATCTGTTACCCATAACTTCAATAACCATACAACGGCTATGGGATTCACTTGTATCTCTAACTCTGTCAACCATATCCATAATTGTGTTAAGGCAAGTATCATAACCGATTGTATAATCTGTGCTTACAATATCATTATCAATTGTGCCGGGAATACCAATGCAAGGAAGTCCTCTGAGAGATAAATCACGAGCGCCTCTAAATGAACCGTCACCGCCAATAACGACCAAGCCCTCAATACCATACTTCTTGCAAGTTTCAATTGCTTTTTGCATACCTGCTTCTTCTTTAAAAGCAAGGCATCTTGCAGAATAAAGCATTGTACCGCCTCTATGAATAATATCAGAAACGCTTCTTATATTAAGCTCTCTTAAATCATCATCAATAAGGCCCTGATAGCCTCTGTTAATTCCATAAACTTTAATGCCGTTTTCGCAAGCTGTACGAACAACTGCCCTAATTGCAGCGTTCATGCCGGGAGCATCGCCGCCACTTGTTAAAACACCTATTGTTTTCATAAAAGTTAATCCCCTTTTTTCTAATAAATACTTTGATATAATACACTTTTTAATTATAAATGTCAATCTTTAAGGGTTATATATAACATTATTATTGCCTAAAATTTTTCTAAGTTCGCTTAAAAGAACATTATTTACAGAGGTGTAACCGATTTTTATATATTGTTTTGTATTAGAAAAATAAAATAATGTTAAACAATTTCCATCAAAAATTGAAAGAAGGTTTTTACAAATTTCAATCTGAGGAGATTTATCCGAATCAAACCTTAAAAATAATCCCTTTGCAACATTTGTTTTGTCAAGTTTTTCAGTAGAAATTTGTGAATTGGGAACAGATGTCGGTAAATTCTCAATAAAATCAATAATAATACTCGGTGCTGAATCATCATTACATGATAATTTTCCGTGAATAATTACTGTATTTCCTTCAATTAACAAGTAACGATATTTTTCATACATCTTGCTGAAAGCTAAACATTCAATTGAATTTGTTTTATCTTCAGCCTGAACAAAAGCCATTCGTGAATTATTTTTGGTCGTTTTAGTGCTTATCGAGTTAATGATAGCAAGAATTGTAACTTTAATTCCATCAATATATTTTTCTGAATCAAATTTAATATCTTTAATTAAATCAAATTTTAATGACTCATAATATTTTTCGTATTTTTCCATAGGATGGCCAGAAAAATATAAACCGGATATTTCTTTTTCCTGCCTCAATTTTTCTTCAAAAGAAAAGTCATTTAGTTCGGGATAAGAAAACTCTGAATTAGCAGATTCACAACTTGAATTATTTAAATCACCAAAGGCTATCTGTCCGTCAAGATTTCTTCTTTTATCATTATCAAGACTTTCAATAACTTTATCTACAGACTGTAGCATTTGCCTTCTGTTTACATCAAGTTTATCTAAGGCTCCGCACTTAATCAAGCTTTCAAGAGCACGACGATTAAAATCTTTTCCGTACATTCTTTTACAGAAATCATAGAATGACTTAAATTCGCCGTTTTGATTTCTTTCATTTGTCATTCTATCAATAAATGACGAGCCTATATTTTTAATAGCAGAAAGGCTGAAAACTATGCCGTCCTCACATACCTCAAATTTTGATGAACTTATATTTACGTTCGGAGCATAAATCTTAATATTTAACTTTTTACATTCTAAGATATATTCTGATATTTTATCTGTTCTATCTATGCAGCTTGACAATAATGCAGCAAAAAATTCTTTGGGATAATAACATTTCAAAAAAGCTGTTTGATACGATACATAAGCATAGGCGGCTGCATGAGCCTTATTAAAAGCGTATGATGCAAAAGAAATCATCTCATCAAATATTTCGTTTGCTGTTTTTTCGTCAACGCCTCTTCTTATAGCTCCATCACAAATAATATTATTATTTTCATCAGTCATGCCATATACAAAATTTGTTCTCTCTTTAAGCATAACATCATGCTGCTTTTTAGACATAGCTCTTCTGACAATATCAGCCCTGCCAAAAGAGTATCCGGCAATCTCTCTGCATATTTGCATAACTTGCTCTTGATAAACTATACATCCGTAAGTAACATCAAGAATATTTTTTAATTTCGGTGTTGAATACGTAATTTCTTGTGGATTGGATTTGTTCTTTATATATTTGGGAATGGAATCCATCGGGCCGGGTCTGTAAAGGGCAATAACAGCTATTATATCTTCAATATTTTGAGGATCTAACTGTTCAAGTATTCTTTTCATCCCCGATGATTCAAATTGAAATACTCCTTCAGTAGTTCCCTTCGAGTAAAGCTTATAAACATTACTGTCCGCTATATCAATTTTATCAATATCAAAAGTAGAATTTTTCTTTCTTACCATTTTTTCTGCAGTTCTAATTACCGTTAAAGTTCTTAAACCGAGAAAATCCATTTTAAGAAGGCCTAATTGTTCAAGCTCTTTCATTGTAAACTGAGTTACAACCGAATTATCATTAACCGAAAGCGGTACATACTCATTTACAGGGTCAGCGGTTATAACCACGCCAGCTGCATGAGTAGATGAGTGCCTTGGCATACCCTCAATTTTGATAGATAAATCAATAATCTCCTTAGCCGTTGCATCTGAATCATAAATTCTTCTAAATTCTTTTGATTCTTGTAATGCTCTTTCAAGAGTAATGTTTAATTCTTGAGGAATAAGTTTAGCTATTGAATCAACAGTTCCATAGGGAACGCCTAAAACTCTGCCAACATCCCTAATTGCCGCTTTTGCTGCCATTGTACCGAAGGTAACTATTTGAGCTACATGGTCATACCCATATTTTTCAATAACATAATCAATGACCTCTCCCCTTCTTTCGTAGCAGAAGTCAATGTCAAAATCAGGCATACTGACTCTTTCGGGGTTCAAAAATCTTTCAAAAAGAAGATTATATCTCATAGGGTCAATGCCCGTTATACCGATACAATAGGCGCAAATGCTTGCAGCGCCGGAGCCCCTCCCCGGCCCAACGGGAATACCTTTTGATTTTGCGTAATTAACAAAATCTTGAACTATAAGATAATAATCCGTATATCCCATACGGTTAATAATATCAAGCTCATAGTTCATTCTTTGAATATATGGTTCCGGTGGGTTTTCTCCGTAACGATTTTTCAGCCCTGTTTCACACATTTTTTTGAACCATTCAAAATGGTCAATCCCATTTGGAACATCAAAATGAGGGAGCTTAGTTTTGCCAAATTCAAAATCTATGTGGCATCTTTCGGCAATTAAAGAGGTGTTTGTAACAGCCTCAGGGCAAAAATCAAACGCTTCCAGCATTTCTTCTTCTGACTTTATATAAAATTCGTTTGACTTAAAATCTAAGCCGGTATTTTCACCTAATATATGGTTTGTTTGTATACAAATTAAAATTTGCTGAATTTTACTGTCTTCTTTATTTATATAATGGGCATCGTTTGTTGCAACAAGGGGTATATTTAACTCTTTTGATAATTTAATTAAGTCAGACCTAATTTTTAACTGCTCATTAAGTCCGTGATTTTGAATTTCAAGAAAGTAATTATTTTCACCAAAAATATTCTTATACCATAATGCAGTTTCTTTTGCTTTATCATAATCTCCATTAAGCAAGTATTTTGAAATTTCACCGAAAAGGCACCCGGAAAGGCATATTATGCCTTCATGATATTTTTCAATTAGTTCTTTATCAACACGAGGCTTAGTATAAAATCCATTTATCCAAGATTCAGAAACAATTTTTATTAAATTTTTATAACCTGTATTGTTTTCGCATAATAAAATCAAATGATATCTTTCATTATCAATCCCATGAACTTTATCAAATCTTGTTCTCGGTGCTACATAAACCTCACAACCGATTATAGGATTAATGTCTCTTGCCTTTGCTTCTTTATAAAATTTTAAAGTGCCGTACATAACGCCGTGGTCGGTAATGGCAACAGAAGTTTGGCCCATGCTTTTAATTTTATCGAGCATAGGTTCAATTCTGCAAGCTCCGTCAAGCAAGCTGTATTCAGTATGCACATGTAAGTGTGCAAAACACATTAAGCATCCTCATTCCTTGAAGTTTTTATATTATTAGCTGTTTGTACTATCTTATCAAGTCTATGCTTTATACCGGATTTTGAAATGTTTTCATCATATAATGATCCTAATTCTGAAAGTGTTGCTTCGGGATTATCTAACCTTAGCAAAGCAAGTTCATGGAGGTTATTCGGCAAAGACGATAATCCGACTGTTTTGCCTATATATTCTATAGCTTCTATTTGAGAGTTAGCAGCAGAAACTGTTTTTTCAAGGTTGTGCATTTCAAAATTTAATTTTCTATTTACTGAATTTTTTACATCTTTTTCTATTTTTATGCTCATAAGATATAATGATGCGTTTTGAGCACCAATATACGCAAGGAAATCCTCAATATTCTCACTATCTTTAAAATAGACAACATGATTACCTTTTCGCTGTATGTATTTAGGATAAAGTTCAAGCTCGTTAAAAACCCGAATCAAATCATCACTTAATTTTTTATAGGGAACAACAAATTCAAGATGATACGCTCTTTTAGGATCTGATATTGAACCGCAAGAGAGAAAAGCACCTCTCAAGAATGAGCATACACAACATTCATTTTCGATATTAGCATAGTTTATTCTCAAAGTGGTTTCTTTTGATGAATGACCAAATTTTTCAAGTGCTTTAACTTTTGAAGATTTATCTTCAACAGAAGCAATTAACATTTTAGAACCGCTAGTATTTTTTACAACATCACAGCCGACATAATCATTTAATGCTTTACAATAAAAATTAAACACATCATTGTTTTCGGTTTTAAAGGAAATATTATATCCCGTAAAATGAGCAAAAAGCACAAGCCCATAGACTTGTGCATGATAACAACAAGATGAAAGGTTATCTATCGCAGATAATTCTGTTTTAATATCAGAAGAAAACGACATATAATTCCCCTTTAATCTATTATTTTTACTTCTGTTTCAAGTTTAACACCTTTAGAAGAGTAAACTTTTTCTTGACAATAATGTATTAGATTTAATATATCAGCAGAACTTGCTCCATCTTTATTTATGATGAATCCGGCATGTTTTTCACTAACCACTGCTCCGCCAATGCAATATCCTTTCAGTCCGCATTCTTCAATTAATGCACCTGCAAAATACCCTTCCGGTCTTTTGAATGTACTTCCGGCGCTTGGATATTCAAGTGGCTGCTTATCTTTTCTTTTTCCAATAAGTTCATTCATTTTATCATGAATATCTGATTTGTTGCCTTCTGAAAGATTAAAAGAAGCAGACAAAATAAATAAATCATCTTTATTCGAAAACACACTGTGCCTGTATGATAAATTTAAATCATCTTTACTGTACTGTCTAATAACACCGTTTTTATCTATAAACCTACATTCATAGATAACATCCTTAATTTCTCCGCCGTAAGCACCTGCGTTCATATAAACAGCTCCGCCTACGGAACCGGGAATGCCATAAGCAAACTCCAAACCTGTTAAAGAATTTTCTAATGCTTTCTTACAAAGTTTAGCTAAAGAAGTGCCTGATGAACATGAAATAATATTATTATCAATTTCAATATAATCAAATTTAGCGGTATTAATTATAACGCCATCAAAGCCATCATCGTTAAACAACAAATTGCTGCCTTTGCCGATTATATAAAATTTAAGATTATTGTTATTGATATATTTTAACAGCTCTGCAATTTTTGCTTCGGAATCGGGATAAACCATTACGTAGCAAGGGCCACCGACCCTAAAAGTTGTGTAATCTTTAAGCAAAGCATTTTCTATATAATCGCATTGAAGTTTAATGCAAAAATTTATAAAATCAGTCATATTTATTCATCAAGAAGAGCAGCACCGAAGATACCGGCATCGTTGCCAAGCTCAGCAGCCAAAATTTTGGTTTGCTTCTGTGCATAGTGACTGTATCTTTCTCTGTTAATGTGCTTTCTAAGAGGCTCAAGCAAAGTTTCTTTCTCATTGGCGATACCACCGCCAACACATATAAATTCAGGCTGCAAAGCGTTAATAATGTTGATAATACCCGTTGCTACATAATAAATGTATTTATCAACAACATCTTTGCCTGCTTTATCATTTTTTCTCATTGCATCAAAAGCGGTTTTTCCGTTCACTGCGTCAATATTATCATCAACAAGCTGCCACATAACAGAATCGTGATTATGTTTCATGGCATCCTTAGTTTGTCTAATTAAAGCAGTTGCAGATGCATAGCTTTCCCAGCAGCCTCTTCTGCCGCAAGTGCATTGCTCTCCGTCAACGCAAATTACCATGTGCCCCATCTCACCGGCTGCAAAGTTTGAACCGTTGATAATTTTACCATTGATAATAATACCTGAGCCAACACCGGTACCCAAGGTAACGGCAACAAAATCTTTTGCACCTTTACCACAGCCTGCAACTGCCTCGCCGAGAGCGGCGCAGTTTGCATCATTATCAAGATAAACGGTTTTACCGATTCTTTCCTCTAACATTTTCTTAGCGGGAACTTGAGTAAAGTTAAGGTTATTGGCAAATTCAATATAACCGGTTGCTTTATTAACAGTACCGGGGGTGCCGATTCCAACAGATAAAACATCATCTTTAGATATGCCTGCATCCTCAATAGCCATATTAACGGCTACAGCGATATCGTCAAAAATTTCTTCTGCAGGGCGAGGACAATTTGTCTTCACTTTTCCTCTGCCGATAATTTTTAAGTCCTCTGAAATTACTCCAACGGCAATATTTGTACCGCCAAGGTCAACACCTATTCTATACATAATTTAGTCCTCCTAAGATATATCTATTAAAAATCATGCCAAAATTCAAGCTCTTTTTTCTCTGGTTTGACATCATCTTCCATACCGAGCTTATGCAAGAGTTCACGAGCAGCATTATAACCCATTTTCTTTTGCCTGTTGTTCATGGCAGCCGCTTCAATGATAATTGAAAGATTTCTACCGGGTTTAACAGGAACAACACAAACAGGCACCTCAATATCAAGAATTTTCATATATTCATTTTCAAGGCCCATTCTGTCATAATTCTTTTCATTATCCCAAAGTTCAAGCTGAATGACCATGTCAATTTTTTCGGTCATTTTAACAGCACCGATACCAAACAGTCTTCTGAAGTTCAATACACCTACGCCACGAAGTTCAATAAAATGCCTTATGTTATCAGGAGCAGAGCCAACAAGAGTTTTATTTGAGACTCTTCTGATTTCAACAGCGTCATCTGCAATAAGTCTGTGGCCTCTGTTAATAAGTTCAAGAGCAGTTTCACTTTTACCGACTCCACTATCACCAAGCAATAAAACGCCTTCACCGTAAACCTCAACAAGAACTCCATGTCTCGTAATTCTCGGAGCAAGCTCAACTCCAAGAAAAGATATTGTAGCTGACATACAGCCTGAGGTGCTGTCAGTGCTTGAAGCAATAGGAACCTCATATTTTTTTGCTAATTCAAGAATATAAGACTCTATAACTAAGTTTCTTGTGAATATAACAAGAGCAGGATGTTTAGAAAAGAAATTATCCATACGCTTTAAGGATTCGTCCACGCTTAAACTTTTAACATACTCAAGCTCGGCAAGACCCATAAATTGTACTCGCTTATTGTCAAAAAACTCTTCATAGCCTGCAAGCATTAGTCCGGGACGGTTAACATCCTGTGTAGTAATAAAAATTTCTGATATATCTTTTGGAGTGTATATAACCGTAAGAGATAATTCTTTTACGACTTTTTCAAGGGAAACGGAATACTCAGCCGGCATTTTCTTTCACCTCATAAATAATGGTGCACCTGACAGGACTTGAACCTGCACGCCGAAGCAATAGATCCTAAATCTATCGTGTCTGCCAATTCCACCACAGGTGCATAGCTATTTATATTATACATAATGTTAAAACTATTATCAAGTATAAATAGCAAGAAAATTTAAGTAAAAACGTAAAAATTTACCATAAACATTGACAAAATCAATAACAGTAGATATAATTAAATCAGATTCTCGGGGCGGGGTGAAATTCCCCACCGGTGGTAACAGTCCACTAACTTCTATTTTGAAGCCGATGCGGTGAAATTCCGCAACCGACGGTATAGTCCGGATGTGAGAGAATGCATATTTTATTTGCTTTCATTACATTTTTACGCTCCGTGATTGGAGCGTTTTTTTATTTTGGAGGCAATTATGACAAACACCCAAAAAAGTATTTACAAAATAACTTTAACAGCTGTATTTTCGGCAATATCATTTTTATTAATGTTTATTGAAATATCATTACCAATAATTCCGTCATTTATAAAATTTGATATTTCTGATTTACCGGCTCTTATTGGTACATTTTCAATCGGCCCGATTTACGGAGTACTGATAGAACTGTTAAAAAATATACTCCATATTTTGATTTGCGGCACTTCAAGCGCAGGAGTAGGAGAAATAAGCAATTTTATTTTAGGTGCTGTGTTTTGCTTAGTTACAGGCTTAATATTTAAATCAAAAAGGATTAAAAATTCAGCAGTAATAGGTTGTATTATCGGTGCAATTATAATGGGAATAGTAAGCCTACCATTGAATTATTTTATTGTTTATCCCGCTTATGTTAAATTTTACGGTATGCCGCTTGAGGCTATAATCGGTCTCTATCAAGAAATACTTAGATTTATCAGTGATAAGCCAACACAAAATTCATTGTTTAATTGCTTACTTATATTCAATTTTCCATTTACAGTTGTCAAAGGTTTAATTGATGCGCTTTTATGTGGTGTAATACTCAAACCATTATCTAAATTTATAAAACTAAAAGCAAAATAAATTTTTACTGAAATATATAACATAGTCATAAAAATGAGAGCTTCCTGTTTAAGAAAGCTCTCATAGATTTAAATACAGCCTTTATAACATGAATTTATTAGCAGTTATTTTTTACTGGTTCAAATTGAGTAATTTATGGTTCCATCTTGAAACTTAGATTTTTCAACTAAACATTTTGTATAAATATTAAACATCAATAATTCAACGTCTGATTTTGACATTTGGCCGAAATTCTTGTAATAAAAGTTTTCGGCAATTATATCAAAAGCTTCTATCTTTTGCTTTTCATCAAATATAGATTTATCCATTACAATTTTTATCCTCAAAAAAATAATAAGTCGAAAATATTATCTAAATTATAAAAAAATATTACAAAAATAGTCATCCCCAACCAAAAAATCCAGCTATGCGCCAATAAAGTTTTCTTTCTTCTTTAGAAAATTGTTTATCAGCTTCATCTTTCATAATTTTACTCTGTTTTTTTGAATCCTTATAACCAGAAATACAATTAAACTTCTCTGCAGCTTTAAAAAAATCACCAGAATCTTTTAACGCCATAGCTTCTTTGTAAATTTCTTCATTTCTATTATCTTCTTCTTTACGTTTTTTTATATCAACTTGGCAAGCTATAGAGCAAAATCGTTCTAATTTTTTTCGCAAATCATAATCAGCAAATTTAATAGCTTTTTTGTAATTAATATTATCTTTAAAAGGTTTTGCCGAATCAAGCAAGTTAATATTACTTAATTTTAATTGAGTTAATAACTTATATACATAAGCCATAGCACACTCAGGATCATAATCTAAAACGGCTTCGCAATAACTATCTGCTTTATCCCATTCTCTGTCACCAAGAAAAATTTCAATTCTTTTCATAATGGAATTAAAATTTTCTGAATTTACTATTACGGATTTTTGCACGTAACTATTAACTTGCCCTTGGTTAAATTTAACAGTGTCATCTTTTTTTTCCATGTAATTGTAACTGTACCAACAAAGTTTAAAAGAATCGGCATGGGAATACTGTCTTTAATATCAACAACTTCTTTTCCCTGCCTACTTAATTCCTCTAATTTTGCATTAACATTTTTATTTCTCTCAACCTGGTACCCAATTTTAGTTGTTGCAACAACATTGACAACTTCAATTCCGTTTTGTATAGACATTCAAAATCCTCCTTTAAATTCAACAAGCATTATAGTTCAAGACAATTTGCTAAATTATAATATTCCAATGTCCAAACTATAAAATCATGTTAATAGTAGCTTCTTACTTGTACTTGCTTGTCAAGCACAAGTAATGCTATGCGTAGTATAGCATCGATTTTTCCAATCATGCAAAAACAGGCTGTCGCATTGCGACAGCCTGTTAATTTGAGAGTATTTTATTCTGCGGAGTCTATTGTTTCTTCTGTAACTGTTTCTTCTACTGACTCAGTTTCAGGAACAGCATCACTCATTATTTCAAGGAACTGCTGTTGCTCAACCTTATCCTGTGAAAGAAGGGCATTTGCAAGGGCGTGGAGCTTATCTATATGCTCTGTAAGAATTGCCTTTGTTCTGCTGTAAGCCTCAGTAATTAAGCGTTCAATTTCATCATCTATTTGTGCGGCAACTTTTTCAGAGTAATTCTTTACATGGTTATAATCTCTGCCGAGGAATACCTCATTATTATCTCCACCAAAGGAAATCGGGCCCATCTTTTCACTCATACCGTACTTGGTAATCATATTTCTTGCTATCTCAGTTGCACGCTGAATATCATTTGATGCACCGCTGGAAATATCACCGATAATAATTTCTTCGGCAACTCTACCACCGAGAAGAGAAACAAGATTATCAAGCATTTCATTCTTTGAGGTATATGATTTATCTTCTGTAGGTCTGTAAAGAGTGTATCCACCTGCCATACCTCTGGGAATTATGGAAATTTGACGAACAGGGTCAACATTTTCAAGGTAATATGCGGAAACTGCATGACCAGCTTCGTGATAAGCAGTAAGCTTCTTTGCCTTTTCGTTCATCTTATGAGATTTCTTTTCTGCACCAACCTCAACTTTAAGAGCTGCTTCGTCAACCTCTGCCATTGTAATGGCTTTTTTACCGTTTCTTGCAGCAAGAAGAGCTGCTTCATTAAGAAGATTTTCAAGGTCTGCACCGGTAAATCCAACTGTTGCATGAGCAATACTCTCAAAATCAACATCGGGGCCGATTGGTTTCTTTCTTGCGTGAACTTTAAGAATCTCTACTCTACCCTTTTGGTCAGGATAATTTACGGTAACTTGCCTGTCAAATCTGCCCGGCCTTAAAAGGGCGGGGTCAAGAATGTCAGGCCTATTTGTGGCGGCAATCACAATAACGCCTTCGTTTGCTCCAAATCCGTCCATTTCAACAAGGAGCTGGTTAAGGGTTTGTTCTCTTTCATCGTGTCCGCCACCCATACCTGCGCCTCTGTGACGGCCGACTGCATCAATTTCATCAATGAAGATAATAGAAGGAGCAGTCTTTTTAGCTTTATCAAAAAGGTCACGAACTCTGGATGCGCCAACACCGACATACATTTCAACGAAATCTGAGCCTGAAATTGAAAGGAAAGGAACACCTGCCTCACCTGCTACAGCACGGGCAAGAAGAGTTTTACCTGTACCCGGAGGGCCTACAAGCAATACGCCTTTGGGAATACGAGCGCCGAGGGAATCAAATTTTTTTGGGTCTTTTAGGAACTCAACGATTTCGGTAAGTTCCTCTTTTTCTTCATCGGCACCGGCAACATCATCAAAGGTTGTCTTTCTCTTTTCGTCATCAACCTGTTTAACTCTTGCTTTACCAAAGGAAAGAGTTCGGTTATTTTCATTACCGATGGATTGATTCATTCTTCTGAACATAAAGAAGAGCATAAGGCCCATCAATACCATAAGAACAACTGAAGGCAAAATGCTTATAAGCACTGAATTTGAAGAGCCGGAAATATATTTTGCCTCAATCTTGTCATCGGGATGTTCACGATTATATTCAATTACTCCCTTATGAATATCATCAACGAAAAGAGTTGTGCTTGGAACCGTGTACCTATGGCCTACGGATGTATCGGGATCTTCATCCTCAAGGTAATAAGTCAATGCGCCGCTGCTTAAATTAAGGGTATAACTCTTAATTTTACCCTCATCAAAAAGTGCTACAACTTCGTAATATTCAAGGTCTTCTGTTGACTGCTTATCGGCATAAAAAGAAATACCGGCAATAATCAAAAGAGGAATAAGAATATAAGGAAGAATTGAGATAAGTTTTTTCTTTACAGGCTTTTTGTTGCCTGTGTTGTTATTATTTTCCACGAGCTACTCCTTATTTATTGTAAATTTCTTCCTTTAACACACCAATGAAAGGAAGATTTCTGTATTCTTCAGCATAATCAAGACCATAACCTACCACAAAAGCATCAGGAACTTCTGCGCCCCAATAATCTGCTTTAAGGTCTACAACTCTGCGCTCCGGTTTATCAAGAAGTGTGCAAATTTTTAATGAAGCCGGATTTCTAGTAAGAAGAATATTTCTTACATAATTCAAAGTTCGACCGGAATCAAGAATATCCTCAACAATAAGCACATCAAGGCCTTCAAGGTTTATATCAAGGTCTTTTTCAATCTTAACGGCACCGGTTGTGTTTTCGGTGCTGTTACCATAGGAAGAAACGCTCATAAAATTGATTTTACAAGGAACTGTGATTTCGCGCATCAAATCCGCCATAAATACAACTGAGCCTTTAAGAATACTAACAAGAAGAAGATTTTTTCCTTCATAATCTCTGCTTATCTCGGCGCCGAGCCTTTTTACAATGTTATGAAGGTCATCTTCAGAATAAAACTTTTTTTCAATATCATCATTTATCATTGGTATTATCTTCCTTCCCAATATAATAGATTGAAATTTTTAATATATTTTTTGTTTCACTATTTAGGCAAGCTCTTTTATCAATACCACATTTCCAAGCAAGAATTAAGCCCTTATCATCTGCAATAACAGGCATAATATTTCTCATTTCCGGGGGTATTTTATTTTCATTTTGTATTTTTCTGAGAGGCTTTGTTATTCCCCTTGAAAGAAATGAAATTTCATCTCCGTCTTTTCTTGTACGGGCAACAACATTTCCACATATTTTATCATAATCAATATAAAAACTTGCTAAATC
>CAVJRM010000023.1:0-30500 GCA_963652165.1 bacterium
TGATCTCAAAGGCGTATTTCTGCTTGCCCTGTGCCAGCAGCTTTTTGTAGATGGGATAGTTGACCCCCATGCCCAGCAGTCCAATGATACCGACAATCACGCCGAGGACGAACATGGTGGTCGTACCGCTGCCGATGACCTTCATAGAAAGGCACATTCCCACACCGGCTACCAGTGCGGCGATAATGCCAAAGGTGTAGGTAAAAACGGTTGCGGGGAGTTTGGCTTTGGCATCCAGCTTACGAAGGGCCACCACCTTAGAGGTGTCCTTGGGTGCGTATTCATTGGCGAGCTGTTCTGCGTAAATCTTATCTGTATTCATGGCTTGTTGCCTCCTTCATTTGATGGCTTTATGATACCAGCAAAGAAGAGGTAACTGAACAACACCGACAAGGGTTTGTGTTGTTTTCAGTAATTAAGCGCACAAAGACTTTGAGAACAGAGTTTGTATCATTAAAATATACAATCGTAGGCTTTACCGTTGCTTGCATCGAACTGCTATTTCACAGGCAGCACCACCTCGGAATGACTTCGATCCGCTGCACATTTCCTGCACAGGCGATAATAGTCGTTCCCGGCTTCAGCATTTGCCTTGTAATATTAAATATGTGAGTCATTTTCAGATTAAAGCCTTCACAATCTCCCCATATGTCACCAGCGACACATTACCGAGTTCCTTTGCCTTATCCAGGCAACCCGTTGTGAATCCGGATTTGGAGAAAAGGAAGAAGTGTTTATTCAGATACGGGAACAGGTTGCTGCGTACGACGAGTGTTTCCAAAACGGACAAATCAACCTTCTCGCCCGTCCATTTGCACTCGGCAAAGAGCGCGGTATCCTTGTCCTGTTCACCCATAATATCAATCTCCGCCTGACACTTGCGGAGAGGATCATTGCCCCACCAGCGACCGAGAGACTGAAATTCCACGGGAGAGTTTCCGCTGAGCAACAGTTTCCAAAGGTACTGCATGCAGATTTTCTCGAACACCTTGCCCATGTATTCGGACAGGTGCGGCTCAATGCGCTTATAAACGAGATCTGCCGCGCCGCGAGCAATCATAGAGGCATTCTCGGGCACAAAGCGGTACCAGAAGCGGAACATATTATCCTCAATAGAATAAATCGATTTCTTGGACGATTTCTCGCCGTACGGGGTCTCTTTTTGCACAATGCCCAGCGAAACGAGATTTTTAAGATAAATGGAGCAGACATTTGTATTTTCGCCCACCTTGCCGGATATCTCCGACATACGGGAAGCACCGGTTGCGATAGCTGTGATAATCGCCGTGTAAATTGCCGGTTCGCGAACCTCCTGTTTCAGAAGGTTTGTCGGCTCCTCGTAAATTGCAGAAGTAGGGTTCAGGTATGTGTTCTTAATATTCTGCTCTATGCTGAGACGGTCGCTCATTTGCAGCAGGTACTGCGGCGTACCGCCCATGATGCCGTATGCCAGAGCCTTCTCCTCATCGGAATAATTCGCAAAATAGCGGCAGGTCTCACCAAAATCAAAGGGCTGCAGCTTAATCTGTGCTGTGCGTCTGCCGTACAGCGGCGCTTTGTATGCCAGCACATGATCTTCCATATATGACATGGAGGAACCGCAGAGAATCAGCATGAGCTTGGATTTGTCCTTATATTTATCAATCAGCAGCTGTAATGTGGATGCAAGACTCTTGGACGCTCTGGCAACATAAGGATACTCGTCGATAACCAGCACGATACGCTCGTGAAGTGACAGCTGAAACACCGTTTCAAGCGCAGCCTGAAAAGAAGCGAATGATGTCTCCGCACCCTGCATTCCGCTGACAAGTTCAAAAATGCTTGTGCTGAAGTTCTCCAGATTTTGCTTAGCATTACTCTCGACGCCCATGAAGTAGATTGCGCGTTTGCCGTCGATGAAGCGGTTTATTAGCGCCGTTTTTCCCACACGACGCCGACCGTAAAGCACGACGAATTCAAACTTGTCGGAATCATATAAATTGCTCAAGGAGGCAAGCTCCCGCTCTCTTCCGATAAACATATAGACTACCCCCCATACTAAGGTTGCTTATAGTATATCATATTAACCAGAAATAGTCAAGTATGATTTGGCAAATCTAATCTTAGTTTTCTCTATAAAAATAAAGCAAAATCAAAACATGACTTCGCCTATATCGGCAAAAAACAAACTTTATTTTCTAAAATAATGTTGATATTTTGCCGATAAAAATATTAAGAACTCACTTTTATCAGCAGACAGCGTGTACCCTCCGTGCCGTTTTCTCATATAACTGCCTATTCAGACACTTTATCTGCATATAGTTTGAAGAATTATATGCAGATAATTCAGATAGTGGCTTGTTTTTCTGCATATAATTATCAGTGAACAACAGGCTCGGTCGTTGCTGACTGAGCCTGTTTAATCTTAGAGCCTATTTGAAATTTAATCGTTCGGCAGCTTTTCGCCGTGCCATTTTGACAGCTCCCACAGCATATCCACATGGCGGCGGGATTTACGGATCGTGTCATTATGCTCCTTTGAGCACAGCCAATCTATAAGATAGCATTTCGGGATGACATACTTTTGCGGCAGTGTCAGTGCCTTCAGCTTTCCCGTGCGAATCCACTGGCCGACCGTGCGGCGGTCGTAGCCTGTAAACTCGCTGACAACAGCAACATCAACCACCTCAGGAAAGGATTCCAGTTTGCACTCATAATATTTGCGCACAAGCCGTTTGTCCTTCGGCAGCGGCGGCGTTATCCTGATATTATACGGCTTCGGACTGCTGCCGTCGGATCTGTACCGGTTGTCGGGTGCTATGTATCGCTCGGGGTTAATCTCTCTGTCACGCATAAATGCAATTACATCGCTTTTCTTGATGGCGTAGCAGCGGGTCTTTTTCCCTGAGCAAGTATGCGGAATCAGATTGAATTGCAGAAGAAACAGTGCCGTGCGCTTGCTGATATGGCACGCCTTACGCAGCTGCTCCTTGTTCATGATTTCGGGGTATTTTTCGAATTCTTTTTTGCTGTATCTCATTTTGAAGAGTCCTTTCATTTCATCGGTCCGAAAGGGGCAATTCTTCGTCTTTTTTCTTGCGTCTTTTCTTTCCTAAACGCACGGTCCTTGGTGTAGCCCATTACCGTCTTCTGTGCGAAAATCAAGGTTTGAAGAATACAAGCTGCCTTCACACGCTTCACAGCAAACACCTCCTTTGGCACAATACATTACGGCAGAAGTATCAGACCTATAATGCGGAGAGATGTTTGAGCAAAAGCAGTGACGGTGATAAGATGGCTGCCGTCGAATTATCGGCCGAAATCACTCTCGCGGTAGCTTTGCTACATATTCATTATAGCATATTTTTTCAAAAAAACTCACGCAAAAACATTTGAAAAATTTTGAGTTTCCTGCTATAATAATGATATCGTGTAGCAGAAAATGCGTAAGTCCAGGTTAACGGACTTACGCATTTTCTATTTTTTTGAAAGAAGGTTGATTTTTATGGATACCGAAAATCAGTTTTTGGGGACGGAGCGCATCGGTAAGCTCATGAGCAAATATGCCATCCCCTGCATCATCTCGCTACTGGTGGGCGCACTGTATAACATCGTTGACCAGCTCTTTATTGCCAACGCAAGCTACCTCGGCTCTTACGGCAATGCGGCAAACACCGTTGTGTTTCCGCTTACGGTGGTTGCACTTGGTATTGCCGTGTTCATCGGCGACGGTTGCTGTGCATTTGTGAGTATTGCGCTTGGAAGAAACGCCCGCGAGGATGCGCATAGGTCCGTCGGCAACACTGTGGTGCTTTGCGTAGTAAGCAGCCTTGTGCTGACAGCCATTTACCTCATTTTTGATGAGCCGATCCTTGCCATGTTCGGCGGAACGGTAAACGAGGAAACCCACGCATTTGCGAAGGAATACTTTTTCTATATTACGCTGGGCATTCCGTTCTATATGTTCGGACAGGCGATGAATCCTGTGATCCGCAGTGACGGCAGTCCAAAATTCGCAATGATCGCCACTGTTTCCGGTGCGATCACGAATGTGATCCTTGACCCCATTTTCATTTACGGATTCCGCTGGGGCATGATGGGCGCAGCAGTTGCTACCGTGATCGGTCAGGTATTGACAGCCGCCCTCTCCATTTGGTATCTGCGGCGCATGCAGGTCATCAAACTGGAAAAGAGCAGTTTCCACCTCGATTGGAAACTTATCCCGAAATTTCTTGTTTTAGGTCTTACCAGCTTTCTCGCACAGATCTCACTCGTTATCTCTATGGCGGCCGTGCAGAATATGTGTATGAAATACGGTGCAAAAGACCCCATCTTCGGACAGCCTGAATATGCACAGATCCCGCTTGCCGTCCTCGGCATCGTTATGAAGTTCTTCCAGATCGCCATCTCCATTGCCATCGGTATGGCAGCAGGATGTATCCCGATCGCAGGCTATAATATCGGCGCAAAGAAAAAGGATCGTGCCAAGGCGCTGTTTTCCCGCCTGTTGCTATCGGAGTTTATCGTCGGTGCCGTTGCACTGGTGATCGTAGAGGTATTCCCGTTGCAAATTGCTACGCTGTTCGGTGCGGCTAACGAGAGCGCCTATTATGCGGACTTTACCGTGAAATGCTTCCGCATTTATCTCTGCCTGATGCCGCTTGCGACTTTGAATAAGGGCACCTTTATCTACTTGCAGGCACTGGGCAAGGCATTTGCTTCTACCGCGGTTTCCATGACCCGTGAAATCATTTTCGGCGTGTCGCTGCCCATTATTCTGCCGATCTTCTTCGGGCTGGACGGTCTTTTGTGGTCGTTCCCGGCAGCAGATATACTGACATTTATTATTGCCATTTTCTTTATCCGGCAAACCTATCGTGAGCTTTCTGCTCCCGATATTAATACTTTGAAGGAGGAAAAGTAAATGAAAAACAGAGTGATTACCATCAGCCGTGAGTTTGGCAGCGGTGGATGCACCATCGGGAAAAAAGTGGCGGAAAGGCTGGGCATTGAAATTTGACAAAAGCAGGCTTCTCACAATGAGTTGCCTGTTTTTTCTCTTTATCCATTTCTTGTTTTAATATATATGTATCGGTGCAGCTCAAAGGCCTGCACCATTTTTTCTTCTTGACAAAAAACGATTTTTTATGTTTTATTATGTCGTAAGATATTTTTCTCAAAAAGAAGGTGACTATATTGCTTACTCATAAGGAAAAAGATAAAAATTCAAACAATTCAGCTACTATTGAAGAATAATGAAAGATTGTGAACAGTACAGGCAAAATCTTATTCAATATTGTTTACAATTTTTCGGCTGCGAATACGAATACGCTGAGGACTGTGTTCAAGATGCGTATGTAGCATTATTTGAAGCTCTTTCAAAAGGTGATGAAATTATAAAGCGTGGCTTTATACCGTTACACTTAACTATAAAAACAAAACCGTCAAAAAAATCGTCAAGCAAAACGAAGCAGCTTTTTCAACTAACGAAGAAAAAGATTATGTTATGGAAAATTCGTCAATTTGTACTTCAAATCCTGAAGAAGAAGCAATTACAGACGAATCAATTGAAAGAGCAGCATTACAGATTATTTCAAGCCTTAACAGCGAAGAAAAAGAACTGTATATTATGTACTATCTAAAGAGAAAAAAGCTCAAAGAAATCGCAGCTCAATTAAACATACCTTATCCGACAGTTCGCAAACGTCATGAAAAGCTAAAAAAGAAAATCAAGGAAAAAATCAGAAATTTTGATTTTTTCAACTTTTAGCATTCACATTTTTGAAAACACATACACTATATAAGTGAAAGGCAGTGGTGGCATGAAAAGCCCAAATAAAAGAAAACTCAAAAAAATGATAAATTCCGGGTTTATCAACCTTTCCTCGGATGGCATTAGAACATTGATAGAAAGAGAAATTGACAGAGGCCCTGATAAATGTGATACAGAGCTTATCGACCTTTACTTTGAATTGCTGAATATGAAAGAAAAATCTCAAAACAACATAATTAAATTCAAAAAGACACCAAAAACCATTTTCGTTGCCGCTGTGCTTTTTGTATTATTGATTTCAGGCATTGCGGTTTATGCTAATTATTACAATAACATCCCGACAAATATTGTAAAAATTAAAGACGGGAACGCAACTCTAAGCTATAATTTGGATAACGCTGACATAACAGCAGATGACTATAAGCTGTTGGATACAGATTTTGCCAAGCAGCTTACGAGTTATGGAATTTCGCCGGTCACTTTCCCCAAAGAACTTACCAATGAAGATTGCACACTTTCAAATCTTTCATATCTGGATGATTCGCCAAGGCTGAAAAATGCCACGGCATTATTTAGATATAACGATGTTAAGGTGACAATGGTTATAGAGCAGTGGAATGAAGATTCCGATTCGGCAGCTCCTGTACTGTTAAATCATATTCTTTCGGGAAAAATGTTACATGTTAATGGTATGGATATTTTAGTATTTGAAAAACGAAACAGTTGCAAAATTTTTTATAAAGACAATTTAACAAAATACGAAATAATGGTTTATTCCGATTTTGAAACAGCTGTAAAAATTGCCGAATCAATAGAATAATTATAAATGCAATATTTTTGTTAGTAGGTGATTCCGATGCTTTGCTGAAATATATAAGTTTATAAAATTTATGTAAAATTCGAAGAGGACACTAAACATGAAGAAAATTATAATTCGCACAATATCAGCTTTGCTTGCTATTATACTCGCCTTTGCAGCTTATTTTATATTCTTGCCCAAAAACGATTATTATTATCAGGGTAAATCCCAAGCAGTTTGTTATGGATATTTGAGATACACAACTATCAATTTCAAAATGAATGAAAAAGATAAGCAAATTGCAAAAAATATTGTGGCTCAAGCAAAGGATGTATTTGAATATGTAGGAAGCAGTGAAGATTGCGATACAAATGTAGGTGCCTTATACAGATATTATGATTTTGATTGTATAGAATCATGGGCAGATATTGAAATTATTACTGCTAAAACCATGGGAAATCGCGGATTCGTTTGGGTTGAATATAGTGAATCACACACCCATGTTGCCGATAACGGCGAAAAATCTATAAGTGGCGGAATTGGACTAAGTTTTTGGAGAATAAAAAAAGAAAATAATAAATGGACTGTTACTAAAATTTTTGAAGCGCCTTAATATTTTGGCACTCCGTTTACAGTTGAAATTTGACAAAAGCAGGCTTTTCTTAATGAGTTGCCTGCTTTATTTTTATATACATTTTTCAGCTTGTTTTTTTATGCAAAATTGCTTAAAAGCCGTGCTTAATCCTCAAGTATTTTACCATCGGTGGAAATTGTTACGACCTGCCAGGGAATAAATTTTCCGCTGTTTTGCAAAGCTGTCTTTGCGGCAAATTCAAGGCCTCCGCAACAAGGGACTTCCATACGCACCACGGTAACACTCTTTATGTTATTATTCTTTATAATTTCGGTAAGTTTTTCGGAATAATCTACACTATCGAGCTTAGGACAGCCTACAAGGGTAATATGACCTTTTATAAAACGCTCATGGAATGCTGCATAAGCATAGGCTGTGCAATCTGCGGCTATAAGGAGCTTTGCACCGTCAAAATAAAGTGCAGATACGGGAACAAGTTTTATCTGTACGGGCCACTGTGAAAGTCTGCTTACAGCATCCGAGTTAGATACGGTTGGTACACTTTCTGCGTGTTCAATTATTCTTGACCTTGTGCCGGGGCAACCGGTGTGAAGGCTCACTCCTTCTTTTTGCATTTTTTCCTGCATCTTCTTTCTTTTATTTTCCAAAACAGCTGCCTCATCGTAAGCTGCAGCCTCACGCTCTACAAAAGAAATTGCTCCTGTGGGGCATCCGGGGAGGCAATCGCCCAAACCATCACAGTAATCGTCACGCATAAGCTGTGCTTTACCATCAACCATAGCTATTGCGCCCTCGTGGCAAGCATCGGCACAAGCTCCGCAGCCGTTACATTTTTCTTTATCTATCTCTATAATTTGTCGTTTCATAAGAGTACCTCCTTGATTTTGTGATGTTATTATACTATAATATTTTCAATTATTCTGTTGAATTTTCAACAAAAGGAGCATTTATGAAAGAATTTTTTTCTATAATTCGTTCTTCTCGGCTTTTCTCGGGAATTTCAGAGGATGAAATAAGTGCGATGCTTGATTGCCTGGGAGCAAGAAAAGAAAGTTTTTCAAAGGATTCGTTTTTACTTCGCACAGGTGATACGGTAGAAGAAATCGGCCTTGTGCTGTCGGGAAATGTTTTTATAATACAAGAAGATATATGGGGTAACCGGAATATTATTTCAAAAGCAGGCGCCGGTGAAACTTTTGCCACAGCTTACGCCTGCGCTCCAGGCTCGATGCTGAATGTAAGTGTAATTGCGGAAACTCCCGTTGTTGCGGTTTTTCTTAATGTAAAGCGAATACTGAAAGTTTGCCCCTCTACTTGTGCACACCACAGTTTAATTATACGCAATCTTCTTGGGGAACTTGCAGAAAAAAATCTGCGTTTTAGCGAAAAGCTTGAACATATAGGGCAGCGAACAACACGAGCTAAACTGCTGTCTTACTTTTCGGCAGAGGCACAGAGGAACGGAAAGTATGAATTTGACATTTCATTTTCAAGGCAGGAGCTTGCTGATTATCTTGGGGTAGAAAGAAGTGGGCTGTCATTAGAACTCGGAAAAATGCGAAATGAGGGACTTCTTGATTTTAGCAAAAATCATTTTATTCTTAAGGTATAGGATAACATTTGATTTTATTGTATAATTTAGGTATAATGACGCATAGATTTTGATTGATAAAATTTGTGGTATTTCACATATCTATTGTTTTATTGTTGGAGGAAACAATGAATATATTTGAAATTTTGGGGCCGGTTATGGTTGGCCCGTCAAGTTCACATACAGCAGGCGCTGCAAGGATCGGATATGTTTGCAGCAAGCTGATAGGTGAAAAAATCGTAAAAGCGGATATTGGGCTTTACGGCTCATTTTTGCTAACAGGAAAAGGTCACGGCACTCCTCAGGCTATAGTTGCGGGCTTACTTGGAATGACACCCGACGATGAAAGAATCCCCGAAGCCTTTGAAATAGCTAAAAAACAGGGAATGGAATTTACCGTTGGCGAAGCAAATTTGAAAGAAGGCCATCCGAACTCTGTGCAACTCAGCCTTCAAGGCAAAAGCGGAAAAAGGCTTGAAGTTGTTGGTGAATCTTTGGGAGGCTCTATAATCAACATAGCAAAAATAGATGGTCTGCCTGCAAACTTTTCCGGTGACTACCCTACCCTTATTGTTACAAATATGGATATAACGGGAATGGTGGCAAAGGTTTCAGAAGTTTTGTGCGAGGCAAAAGTAAACATTGCACAAATGCACCTTTACAGAGAATCTAGAGGTAAAAACGCTGTTTTAATTGCCGAATGTGACCAAGAAATCGATAAAGAAACCCTTGATGAGATACGAAATTTAGAAGGAATACTGAAAGTTTCGTATTTAGGAAAATAATCTACACTTATTTAATCTATAGCGAGGTAAGACTATGCCTTATAATTCAATAAAAGAGATTTTGGAAATTTGCAAAAAAGACAAAATAGAAATTTGGCAGGTTGTTTTAAGAGAGCAAATGGAAGAAACTCTTCTTTCCGAAAAAGAAACAATTGAAACAATGTCAAATATGTTTTCTGTAATGAAAAAAACCGTTGAAAAATATGATAAAAATGCCACGTCATCCGGAAAAATGGCAGGTGGCAACGGAGAATTACTGAGAAAATACAATGACATTCCCGGCCATAATTTACTTGGTGATTTTTTATCCCGTGCCGTTGAATACGCTGTTAAAACAGCCGAAAGCAACGCCTGTATGAAACGAATTGTAGCCGCTCCCACGGCAGGCAGCTGCGGGATTATTCCAGGCGTGCTTATTGCCTATCAAAAAATCAAAGGTGTGGATGATGAAAAAATCATAAAAGCACTTTTCACAGCCTCCGGCATAGGAAATGTTATAGCGCAAAACGCATCTATAAGCGGTGCTCAAGGTGGTTGTCAAGCCGAAATTGGTAGTGCCTCTGCCATGGCTGCAGGCGCCCTTGCTTATCTTGAAGGGGGCGGAAATATTTGCGTTGTTAATGCTGCTGCCCTTGCCCTTAAAAATATGCTTGGCCTTGTTTGTGATCCCGTTGCAGGCTTGGTTGAAGTGCCTTGCATAAAGAGAAATGCAGCCGGCGCATCTAATGCAACCGTTGCCGCTCACATGGCACTTTCCGGAATAAGAAGTGTCATTCCCTTAGATGAGGTTATCGACTCTATGTATACCATAGGATGTCAAATTCCCGCCTGTTTAAGAGAAACTTCTCAAGCCGGCCTTGCCGCTACTCCAACTGCAAAGAGAATTGAAAACAAACTGAAGAAATCTTAATGTGCAAAAGCCCACTGTAATGCAGATTACAGTGGGTATATTTTTTGACTTTGCATGTTTTCATGCCGGATTTTCGTGAATCATAATATGTTTTATTTCCGGATAATTTGTTTCTACGGCATTATGCACTTCTTCGGCGATTTTATGAGCATCAAAAAGTGAAAGAGTACCATCTACGCTGATTTCGGCATCAATATATACCTTACTGCCGAATTTACGGGTGTGGAGTACATCAAGTTTTATAACTCCCTCTTGCTCGGAAATGAAATTCGCAAGATTTTTTTCATAATCATCGGAGCAGGAAACATCCAACATTCTATCCATAGCATCATATAATACCTCAATGCCAACTTTTATAATGCAAAGGCAAATTGCAACAGAGGCTATGGGTTCAAGAATTGCCACACCAAGCCTTGCACCACCTATACCAATTAAAGAGCCAACAGACGAAAGAGCATCCGAACGATGATGCCAAGCATCTGCCATAAAAGCCGGAGAATTAAGTTTCTTAGCATAATGGCGAGTATATTGAAACATAGCTTCTTTTGTGATAATAGAAACAAAAGCGGCAACGAGGGCAATCAGCCCCGGCATTTCAAGAGAGCGATACTCCCCTGTTATGATTTTTTGAACGCCACCCCAGCCTATGCCGAAACCGGTTACAAGTAGAATAAGTCCAAGCACAATGGATGCCACGCACTCAAAACGGTCATAACCGTAAGGGTGCTTTTTATCCGGCCTCTTTTTTGCCAGTTTCACACCTATAAAAGCAATAAATGTAGCTAACACATCGGATAAAGAATGAATTGCATCCGACACCATAGCACTTGATTTGCCTACAATTCCCGCATACAGCTTAAAAACAACCAGCAAAACATTCCCCACGATTCCCACTGTGGCAATTTGATTAACAGTCTTTTTTTCGGACATAAAAATACCTCCTACAGAATATAAGCACTCTATCCTGCCGGAGAAAAATAAAACCTCTCCGGAACATACTATACTGTCCCGCAGAGGCTGAATATTTGCCTTGCTGTTGCCGAAAAGCAACCCGACCAATGCTTAAAAGCACCGTCTGATCAGTTTGTACTGTAGATTATATGTGCAGTGCAAAGAGTTTAGCGTATATTAGCATTTAGGCAAATAAAAGTCAAGGATTTTATTTAACAGATTCATAAACAAGGTTAAAGGCTTCGCTGTTAGTATCCGAAGCAAATAAGTTATACTGAACCCCGTTTTCAAACCAGCGGACAAAATATGTGCCGTCAATTTCAATAATGGTTTCATCAGCCGTTTTTGAGGATATAACGCCGTCTTCAACATAGATTCCACTTATATCGTCTTCTGTTTTTGCTGCTCTTACGGTATATGATATGCCATTGTAATCAAATGAATATTGAGCAATCAAGAATGACACATTATCAATAGTGTTATAGCCTACTTCGGTAATGTCTGAAAGAGTTGATTCTTTAATCGCAGTGCCGGCAGCTTCATTTACGGAAGAAATATCACTGTAATCTGTATACGGACTTACTACTTGGTTCATATCCTCGGTAGTCTGAGAGGTACTATCGCTAACCGAGGTGCTGTCATTCTTTTCGGGATTTGTGCCTTGGCTTAAATGAATTACCGTAGGAACGGCGGCTGCAACAACAGCAGCACAAGCGGCAATAGCTATAATTTTTTTAATATTCGCTTTCATACTTTTTTCTCCTTTGTTGGGGATGGATTCCATAATCAAATCATCATCAACATAGTTAAGAGCCTCATTTATGATTTTTTTATTCATATCTCATACCCCCTTTCATTAAGATAAATTTTAAGTTGGCTGCGAATACGGCTTAATTTTACAGATACATTATGCGGAGTTTGGTAATTTTCTTCTGCTATCTTTTTAACAGAACATCCATACCAATACCTTTGCATAAACATTTTTCTATGTTCCTCAGGCAAAGAGTGAAGAAAACAGTTTATTTGCTCACCTAAATCCTCGGCTATTATCTTTTCGTCCGGTGAACTTTTATCGCCTATAACGGACTCCAGCTCATCAAGAGCTAAATCAAAATGACTGTTTCTTTTTGCAACCGTGTTATATTCATAGCGTTTAAGAGACAGATTTCTTACAATTCTTAAAAGATAAGCGCACAAATTTTTAGGTGTTTCAGGTGGGATTCTGTTCCACAGCACCAAATAAGAGTCATTGGCACATTCCTCTGAATCCTGCAGGTTATTCAGAATGTTATAGGACAGCATACGGCACTTTTTGCCGTATTTGGTCTCGGTTTCGGAAATAGCTTTTTCATTGCGTTGATTGAACATTTCGATTATCTGTAAATCATCCATATTGCAACCCCCTTTGACAATAAAGTACGAATATGCAAAAAAATGTCACATAAAAAGAGCTGTATATTTGAAATTTTCAAGAATACAGCTCTCTAATATTTTATTCCCTATGCCACTTAACACCTTGGGCTGTATCTTCAAGCACAATGCCCATAGCTTTAAGCTCATCTCTGATTCTATCTGCCTCTGCCCAGTTTTTCTCTTTACGAGCAGCGGTTCTTGCCTCAATCATAGCATCAATTTCGGCATCTGCCTTTTCCTCTTTACGATTATAAACGAGGCCGAGAACATCGGTGAGCATATCAAAAATTTTAATTGCATACTCAACTGTTGCTTTTGATGCACTTTTACCTATTGCAAGGGTGTTTATATCTCTTACAAGGTCAAAAACTGCGGCAATACCATCGGCGGTGTTAAGGTCATCGTCAAGTGCGGTGTTAAACTGCTCTACTCTCTTATCAAGCTGAGCTTTAACATTTTCGTCAAGATCGCCATCGTTAGCATTTTTAAGTTCAAAATCAAGATTATCACGGCAAGTATAAAGGCGCTGAAGGGCAGCCTTGCATTGCTCAATAATATCTGTGCTGTAATTTATGGGGCTTCTGTATGAGGAAGAAATAAGAAGGTATCTTATAGGCTCATATCCGTATTTTTCGGCAACATCCCTAACGGTGAAGAAATTGCCGAGAGATTTTGACATTTTAACATTATCCACATTTATATAGCCATTGTGCATCCAGTAGTTTGCAAACTGCTTGTGGGTAAAGCACTCGCTTTGAGCAATTTCATTCTCGTGATGAGGGAATATTAAATCAAGACCGCCGCAGTGAATATCTATTTGCTCACCTAAATATCTTAAATTCATAGCAGAACATTCAATATGCCAACCCGGTCTGCCCTTGCCCCAAGGTGAATCCCAATAAGGTTCGCCCGGCTTTGCACTCTTCCAAAGTGCAAAATCCATAGGGTCTCTTTTTATATCCCCTACCATAATTCGTGCGCCTGCCTCAAGGTCTTCAAGAGGCTGATGTGAGAGCTTACCGTACTCCTTGAAAGTCTTAGTGCTGAAATACACATCGCCGTCAACCTCATAAGCGTGGCCGTTTTCTATAAGTCCGCTAACAATTTCAATGATTTTATCAATATTTTCGGTGGCACGCGGGTGAACATTAGCATGGCGGAAATTAAGACCGTCTGCATCAATCCAAAACTCTTTTATATATTTTTCGGAGATAGTTTTATAGTCTGTGCCTTCTTCGTTTGCACGCTTGATAATTTTATCATCAATATCGGTAAAATTTTGAACGAATGTAACATCATAGCCTCTGTATTCAAGGTATCTGCGAAGGACATCAAAAACGCAAAGAGGCCTTGCATTACCGATATGAATATAGTTATAAACTGTTGGGCCACAGGCATAGATTTTAACCTTGCCCTCTTCAAGCGGAACAAACTCCTCTTTTTCTCTTGTAAGCGTATTAAAAATTTTCATTTATTTCTTCTCCTTTTCTACTAACTCTTTAAGCTCATTTATTTGCTCTTCAAGACGGTCAATTTCCTGCTGAATCGGGTCGGGAATATTATTTTGGTCAAGGTCATCGGGCCTTTCGCCGTCAATTCTAACAACTTTTGCGGGAGCACCCACAGCAGTGGAATTTTCCGGAATGTCATTAAGCACAACTGCACCGGCGGCAATTTTTGTGTTATCGCCTATGGTAACGGAACCTAAAATTTTTGCACCTGCACCGACCATAATATTATTGCCAAGAGTAGGGTGCCTTTTGCCCGTTTCTTTACCGGTGCCGCCCAAGGTAACTCCCTGATAAAGAATAACATTATCACCTATAACTGTGGTTTCACCTATTACAACACCGGTACCGTGGTCAATAAAGAAATTTTTGCCTATTTTTGCGGCAGGGTGTATTTCGATGCCGGTTTTCATTGAGCAGCGCTGTGAAATCCAGCGGGCTATAAAGCGCATTTTGTGCCTATAAAACCAATTTGCCCTTCTGTGCATTCTAACAGCTTTTAATCCGGGATAAAGAAAGAGTATTTCAAGCACGCTGGTTGCTGCCGGATCTCTTTCTCTTACGGATGCAATATCTTCTTTAATTCGTTTAACTAATCCCATTTTTCCTCCGAAAATTTAAAAACTCCGCAGTTCAAAAGAACTACGGAGGCGTAATTACGCGGTTCCACTCCTGTTTGTAACTCGGTGGTTAAAGCCCGACTTTAACGCAGCCATACGCACGAGAATACTGGTATTTCCTCCCGTGAGCCGTCAGACGCACTTCGGAACCGAACTCATAAGAAATTTTGCAGCATTTAATTTCCTCTCTGATATGAGCCACCGGAACTTACTCTTCCTGACCATTGCCGATATTGCTGATATTGTATTATAAAATGTTAAAAAAGTCAATAAATATTTAGCCGTAATTCTTATCCACCGTTTCTCCTACAGCTCTGAGAAGAGAATTTGAATCACTTGAGGGAAGGTCGCAACTATAATGCCAAATCATTACACCACCAAAATTTTTATCAATTGCGTATTGAGTGGTTGTGGCAATATCTGACGGACGATTAAACCAAAAAGTTTTGTCAATTTCTTTGTCGTAATAATAGCCGTTTTCATCAAGTTTATCATAATAACTGCCGTAATCGTACCAATAACGAGTTTTATCAGTTGGTCTTGCGTAAAACGGCAAGCCGAAATCAAGCTTTTCTTTTGGAATAGAATAAAGATTAAGTTTCTTTGAAAGCTCCTGAACTTTTGCAGGTGTCGCATGGCGCCCTTCATCGTCATAAACATCGTAAAGCATAATTTCAAAACGATCAACAGCCATATATGAGCCTAATGAAAGCTTTACATCCCATTCAGTAACAGCAAGGCCGAGAATTCTATCCCCTATTTTACTGTCAAGGCGAACAAGAAATTGATTGAAGGGAGTCCAGTTTATATAGTTAAGAGGATACTCATAATCAAAGAATACGCCATCAAAATTATATTTGTCAAGTAAGGCAACAATGTTATCTTCAAGCACTCCGCTTCTAAAAGCGAGGGTATGCTGCTTGCCTTGGTCGTTCATATCGTCCTCGTATTTTTCGTGACTTTCAAGAGCACTTGGGCCTAAAAGGTTAACATAAATTTTTACATCTCGTGTGCCGATTACTTTGCGAAGATTATTGAGTGCATTTTCAAGAATCTCACTTTCAACAGTAAGCTGTCCCTTAGCATCAAAAGTTACACAGCCAAACAAAATGACATCGGTTATTATGTCAAAATCTTCACTGTGAATTTTACTTTCATCTTGAACATTTGTTGCAACTACGTATGACGTTACGCGAAAGCTTTTGCTTTCTTCATTTTTGTTAAAATTCATTACATTTGCCGCAAAAAGATTAATAAATGCCATAACTGTGGCGATTATTCTTTGCAATGTTGCCATCTCAATCACCCTTTACTAAATTATTTTGTAAAATCTATGAGCTTCCTGCCGTCTACTATATATTTAATACCGCTTATAACCGTTAACACAGCGGTAATTCCGAGAAGTACATTACAGCAAATAACAAACTTTTCGTTACTTGCAACGGGTTCTTCAATAAAAGCAAGGGCAAGAATAATAGCAGTGGAAAATACCATTTGTGAAATGGTTTTAAGCTTGCCTAAGATACCTGCCGGAATCACAACGCCTTGAGCTGATGCAACAAGCCTAAATGATGTAACAAGGAATTCCCTTGTGAGTATAATCATGG
Source organism: bacterium (assembly GCA_963652165.1). GTDB lineage: Bacteria > Bacillota > Clostridia > Oscillospirales > Acutalibacteraceae > CAG-177. The sequence continues at coordinate 16,532 of CAVJRM010000023.1, forward strand.
GAATCCAAATATTGCAAATACCTAAGTCCATAAAGGCAAGCAAAGCGGCAGTAGTAAGCATTTTATCTGCAAGTGGGTCGCAAAGCTTGCCAAAAACGGTTATTTGATTCGTTTTTCTTGCAATATTTCCGTCAAGAAAATCAGTGAAAGAGGCAACAAGAAAAAGAACAGCCGCCACAATAAAGTGATGAGGGAATTCAACAACCATTGCTGCAAGATAAAAAGGCACCATAATGATGCGCGCTATTGTAAGTTTATTCGGTAAGTTCATTTTGAATCTCTTTTCTTATGAATTTATATCTTTTCCTATCAAATCATAATCGTTAACGCCGATTACTTCTACATCCGCAAAATCACCCGGATTATAATCATGGGAAGATGTGAAATTTATCTTTCCGTCAATTTCAGGAGCATCCATGTAAGTTCTGCCGGAGTAACTGTCACTGTATCCATCGTAATCTTCTACCAAAACGCGGTAGATTTTGCCGATCTTTTCATCGTTTTTAAGGTTAACAATTTCAAGCTGATCGTTCATAATAATTTCACCGCGGTGATTTTTAACTTTGTCATCAACTTGGTCCGGCATATTAAATGCCGGTGTGCCTTCCTGTGGTGAAAATTCAAAGCATCCAAGTCTATCAAATTCAATTTCATTGACAAACTCCGCTAAATTATCAAAGGCTTCTTCATCCTCACCGGGGAAGCCCACCATAAATGTGGTACGTATAACAGCATCGGGCATGGCTTCACGGATCCTTGAAATGACATTTCTAAGATATGCGCTATCACCTTTTCTGCCCATTCTTTTAAGAATTCTGTCATCTGCATGCTGGAGAGGAAGATCAATATAATGAAGCACCTTAGGCTGATTTTTCATAACATCAAGGAGTTCATCTGTTATCTTGTCAGGATAGCAGTAAAGCATTCTTATCCATTCGATACCGTCAATTTCGCAAAGAGAATTAAGAAGCTCAGGCAAACGGTATTCGCCATATAGGTCATATCCATAAGCTGTAGTATCTTGAGCAATCAAAATAAGTTCTTTTGTACCTGCTGCGGCAAGCTGCTTTGCCTCTTCAATAACCATATCAAATTCTTCGCTTCTGTAATCGCCTCTAATGCCTGGAATAGCGCAGTATGTGCATCTGTTTGAGCAACCATCTGCAATTTTTAAATACGACCAATAGCTCGGCGTTGTAAGTAACCTTTCACCACAAAGAGGAAGATTATATTTATCATCCATTTGAAAAACTTTTTCGCCGTCAAGGACTCTGCGAATTATAGAATCCACTTGATTAATTGCTCCAATGCCCATAACTCCGTCAACTTCCGGCATTTCGGTAAAGATTTCATCTTTGTATCTTTCACTTAGGCAGCCGGCAACTATTATCTTTTGGATTATGCCCTCTTTTTTCAGCTCTGCCATATCAAGTATATTCTCTATTGCTTCTGCTTTGGCTGCATCAATAAATCCGCATGTATTTACAATGACCACATCTGCGCCATCATAGCAATCGGTAATTTCAAATGAATTTTTATCAATAATAGCAAGCATTCTTTCGGCATCCACTTGATTTTTAGGACAGCCTAAAGAAATCATACCCACCTTAATCATCTGAAAATTCCTCCCTTTCAGAACCTACTCTGCTCAGAGCGGTTTTTATATCCGACCAGTTATAGCCAAGTCTTTGAAGTCCGGCAACAGTCTTTCTTCTTCCTTTTTCGTCATTCAAGCATTTGGCATATTTCGTATTGAGAAGGGTTATTATTGACTCAACACTGTCAAATTCAACTTCTTCGAGCACATCGTCTATAATAGCTCTGTCAACTCCTCGCCGGAGTAATTCCTGTTTGATTGCGTACTTACCCATATGCTTGGAATTTATGAGTTTATCCCTTAAGGATCTGGAAAAACGCTTATCGTTAATATATCCATATTCTTCCAGCTTGTCAAGTGCAATATCCGTATATTCAGGCACATGACCCTTTGTAACTAACTTTCTCCTAAGAGCTTTTCTGCTGTTATCTCCATAAGACAAAAGCCTTAGGCCCGAGATAAATGCATATCTCGAGCCGATATCTTTAAAAAATTCAGTTTGCTTTTGTGGATCATCAATTATGTTAATACCGTGCCAAGGGCAAGAATACCAATACTCAGCATCAACTGTATACTTATACTCACCATCAATGGAAATGTGAATTTTATTCATTTTCCCCGGTTTATATGATATTTCCATATTTATTACTCGTCTTCATCAACAATTATATCAAGCTTTGCACGAGCTTTTGCCTTCGTTTCCGGGATTTCCGGCTTCGGGATATCCGGTTCTGCTTTCTTTTTTGCAGAATTTTTCTTTTCTTCCTGCTCAGCTTTAACTGCTGCAAAAACTTTCTCTTCAATCTCTTTTTCAATAGCCGGCTCACTTTCAAGATAAGCTCTTACACTTTCCTTACCTTGACCGATTTTGGCATCATTATAGGAATACCATGAGCCGCTCTTTTGAACAATGTTATATTTAGCACCCAAATCGATAATTTCCCCGGACTTTGAAATGCCCTTACCGTAAAAAATATCAAACTCAGCCTCTTTGAATGGTGGTGCAACCTTATTTTTAACGACTTTACATTTTGTCTTATTACCGACAATTTCGCTGCCCACCTTTATAGATTCGGAACGTCGAACTTCAATTCTCATTGTAGAATAAAATTTAAGAGCACGGCCTCCTGTGGTAACCTCGGGATTGCCATAAATAACGCCGACTTTTTCACGAAGCTGGTTGATGAAAATAATTATAGTATTGCTCTTTGCAACAGCTCCTGCAATTTTACGAAGAGCCTGTGACATAAGTCTTGCATGGAGACCAACATGACTATCACCCATTTCGCCCTCTATTTCCGATTTGGGAACAAGAGCTGCAACAGAGTCCACAACAATAACATCTATTGCACTTGAGCGAATGAGAGCCTCGGCAATTTCAAGAGCTTGCTCGCCGTCATCAGGCTGTGAAACAAGCAGAGAATCTATATCGACACCTAAATTACGAGCATAGACAGGATCAAGTGCGTGCTCCGCATCAATAAAAGCTGCTTCGCCACCGGCTTTTTGAGCCTCAGCAATAACGGTAAGTGCAAGAGTAGTTTTACCTGAAGATTCAGGACCGTAAATTTCAATGATTCTTCCCTTAGGCAGGCCGTTAACGCCTGTGGCAATATCAAGAGAAAGCGAACCTGTGGATATGGTTTCAATATTAAGAGTACTTCCCTCACCAAGACGCATGATTGAACCTTTACCGTAAGCTTTTTCGATTTTTTCAATAGCAGTCTGCAGAGCTTGTTCTTTATCTGACATAGCAGTCAACCTCCCAAATATTATTTCTGCTATTAAAATTTATCACATTGTTATTATGTTGTCAAGGGGTTTACATAAAAAAGTTGGACATTTTGTCCAGAATTTTCAAAAACTTTGAATTTTTTGAATTTAAATAAAAAAACTCTTGCATTTTATTATGTTTTCTGTTAATATATCGTTTGTTAATGACTTAAAAGGAGGTGTGACACATGGCAAAATGTGAATTCTGCGGTAAAGATGTGTCATTCGGCATCAAGGTTTCCCACTCACACAGACGTTCAAACAGAACTTGGAAGCCTAACGTTAAGAGAGTTAAGGCCGTTGTAAACGGAACTCCCAAAAGAGTTTATGCATGCACCCGTTGCCTTCGCTCCGGTAAGGTTACCAGAGCTGTCTGAGTAATAATGTGAATGAATCAGAGATTGCTTTAAGGCAATCTCTTTTTCTTTTATTTTTTCTAAACATGACACAATGTTTTTTAGCAAAAGCGGCTGCCTGTAAAAGTTTTTATTTGCGAAACAAGATATTTTTTATCAAATTTGACAGTAAAATTGTGCTTGACATTGCTCTCAGTCCACTATAAATTGTGGTTAAAGCCATTTACCGTAAAACTTAAAAAAACAGTTTAATTCAACCTCGGAATTTGTTATAATATGTTTTATAATAATGCACAAGCTTTGATTATTATAATTAAGACTGATAAAGAGTGAAAAAAATGATTTATTCCGTAAAGGCTTCTTGCCTTAAAGACACCTTTTGCATACCAAATGTAATAGCAGACAAACATTTAAGATTGGCAAGTGGCGACCAAATAAAAGTGCTCCTTTTTGCTTTGCGAAAATCACCTGTTAGTATTACAGCGGATGAAGCGGCTAAATTTTTAAAACTTGATATAAGTGATGTGGATGATTGTTTACAATATTGGGTTCTTACAGGCATACTTAATGAAGGCAATGAAGTTAATAAAGCACCGGCTGAACCTGTAAAATATGTGCCGAAAGCATCAAATGAAAGCAAAACAAAATCTCACATAGAACCGACTATACATATAGAATTTTCCAAGCCATCTTCTGCAGAAATAGCAGAAAGAGTAAGTGAAAGCCCGGAAATAGCGAATTTATTCAGAGAAATTCAGCAAAAGCTTGGCAAGACAATAGGCTATGAGGGTCAATGCACATTTATAATGCTTCATGACTATTACGGCCTGTCACCCGAAGTTTTGTTTATGATGGTAGATTATTGTGTTAGTATAGGCAAAACGGGATATAGTTATATGTCTGCTGTAGGTAAAAGCTGGAGTGAGCAGGAAGTAGATACCATAGAAAAAGCAGCCGATAAAATAGCCTTGCTTAATTCAGTAGAAAAATTTTGGAAAACGTTTTCCGCTGAAACAGGTATAAATACTCCTCGCCCAACTGCAAAACAGATTGCATACATAGAAACGTGGACAAATGAGTTGAAAATTGATTATTCGCTCATTGTAAAAGCTTATGAAGACATGGCAGAGCACACCGGAAAACTTAGTTTTTCATACATGAATAAGATACTTGAAAGTTGGCATAGCAAAGGGTTTAAAACTTTAACGGACATTGAGAGCTTCGAGAAATCACGTGCTACTTCAAATACTTCGATAAAATCCGACAACAGTCAAGCTCCGTCATACAGCATAGAAGAATACAGGCGAAAATCAGACAGTAAAACACTCAAATATGAGAGGAAGTCAAAATGAGCTATACAAACGAAATTCTTGACACTTGTAAAGAGATAATTGCAACAAGAAAATTTAAGGCGGAAACTTTACAGCAAAAAAGAGAAGAAGAAGTAAAAGCAAAAGTGCCGAATATAGCTAAATATCTACTTGAAATGTCCAAAAGCGGCCTTGCAGTTATAAAAGCCATTGGAATGGGTGAAAATGCCGAAAGCTATATTAAAGAACTGAGCGAAATAAATTTAAAAATACAAAAATGCATAAAAGAAGAGCTCATTAAGGCAGGCTATCCGGCTGATTATCTTGAAACTCCTTACACTTGCAAAAAATGCAACGATACGGGATTTGACGGAATTTACAGCTGCAGCTGCAGAAATAGCCTTCTTAAAAAGCTTAATTTGGAAGAACTTTATAAAGTCTCGGCTGCCGAAAAGTGCAAATTTGACAATTTTGATCTTTCCTTTTATCCCGACGAATTTTGCGCCGATTTTAACAGCACATATAATGAGAAAATGCAGGAAATATTTAACTATTGCAAAGATTGGGCAGAGGATTTTGATATTGATTCTCCCTCTCTTTTTCTCCACGGTGCAACAGGGCTCGGCAAGACTCATCTTTCCCTTGCCATGGCAAATGTGGTGGCCGAAAAAGGTTATAATATAATTTACGGTTCCGCACAGAATTTGCTTTCAGCCCTTGAGAGAGAAAGGTTCTCCAATAACAACAGCGGAGAACAGGAAGCTAAAATTTTGAACTGTGAATTACTGATAATTGACGATTTAGGCAGCGAGTTTTTAACAAGCTATACTCTAATGGAAATTTATAATATTATAAACACGAGAATAAACACCTCAAGGCCTGTTATAATCAGCACAAATCTCACCGAAGAAGAAATAGAAAAGAAATACACTCAACGTGTTTTAAGCAGAATAATGGGTGATTATGTTTCTCTTAAATTTGCCGGCAGAGATATACGACAGATAAAAAATAATTTTTAAGGAATAATAAAATGGATATTAATGCAAAACTTACAGAAGAATTTAAGCTTCAAAATTGGCAAGTTGAAAATGTTGTAAAGCTTCTTGATGAAGGTAATACCGTTCCCTTCATTGCAAGATATAGAAAAGAACAGCACGGCACACTTGATGACCAGATCATTAGAGCTCTTTCCGAAAGACTTGAGTACCTTCGAAGTCTTGATAAAAGGCGTGAGGAGGTTCGCAATCTTATAGACGGCCAAGAAAAACTCACAGACGAAATTTCAGCCGCCTTAGATAATGCAACAACAGTCACTGAAATTGACGATATATACAGACCTTTTAGGCCAAAGAGAAAAACAAGAGCATCTGTTGCAAAAGAAAAAGGTCTTGAACCTCTCGCAAATGAAATTTATGAACAAAAGGCAGGTTCCCCTGCTCCAATAGAACTTGCAGCAAGCTATATTGACGAAGAAAAGGGCGTTGAAACAGCAGAAGATGCTCTCAAAGGTGCTCTTGATATTATTGCCGAAAATATATCTGATGATGCTGATATCCGCAGAAGGCTTCGCAATCTTTTCACGGTTCTCGGTGTTGTTACAACATCTGCAGTGGATCCAAAGGCAGAAAGCGTATATACAAATTATTATGAATACAGTGAACCCGTAAACAAAATTGCCGGTCACAGAGTGCTTGCCATTGACAGAGGCGAGAAAGAGAAATTTCTTAAAGTCAGCGTTACACTTGACAGAGTAAAAGCATCTAATATCATTACAAACGCAACTCTTAACCCTAACGGTTCTCCCACAACGGAAGCTGTCAGGGAGGCGGGTGTTGACGCTTATGACAGGCTTATTTATCCTTCAATCGAAAGAGAAATCCGCAATATGATGACCGAAAAGGCTGCCGCAGGAGCAATTAAGGTTTTTGCACTTAACACAAAAGAGTTACTCCTTCAGCCGCCTATCAAAGGTAAAACCGTTATAGGCCTTGACCCCGGCTACAGAACGGGCTGCAAAGTTGCAGTAGTTGACAGGACGGGCAAAGTGCTTGACACAGGCGTTATATATGTTACTCACGGTGAAGCACAAAGAAACAAAGCAAAAGAAATCATTAAGCATCTTATTACAAAACATCATGCAAATTGCATATCAATCGGCAACGGAACCGCATCAAAAGAAACAGAAATTTTTGCTGCGGAAATACTCCACGAAATCAATGCAGAGGTAAGTTATATGGTAGTAAGTGAGGCCGGTGCATCCGTATATTCAGCCTCAAAGCTTGCCGCAAAAGAATTTCCGGACTATGATGTATCATTAAGAAGTGCTGTATCAATAGCAAGAAGGCTTCAGGATCCGCTTGCAGAGCTCGTAAAGATTGATCCTAAAGCAATCGGTGTTGGTCAGTATCAGCATGATATGCCACCTAAAGAGCTTGATGCAGCCCTTGATGCAGTTATTGAGGATGCTGTTAACTCTGTAGGAGTTGACCTTAACACAGCCTCCGCTCCCCTTCTTCAAAGGGTTTCCGGCATTAACACATCTATCGCCGCAAACATAGTTGATTACAGAGAAGAAAACGGAGAATTTACCGGAAGAGCACAGCTTAAAAAAGTTCCGAAACTCGGAGCAAAAGCCTTTGAACAATGTGCAGGCTTTCTGAGAATTGCAGAAAGCAAAAATCCTCTTGACAACACAGGCGTTCACCCCGAAAGTTATGATGCGGCAAAGAGCCTGCTTAAGCTTTTCAACTTTACGGAAAAAGACATAGGTACTGAAGAAATCAAATCAATTAAGCCCAACGTTGAACTTTTGAGCGAAGAAAAAGTTGCCGAGAAGCTGGGTATTGGCGTCCCTACGCTTAAAGATATTGTAAAAGAACTTATCGCCCCGGGCAGAGACCCGAGAGATGAGCTTCCTGCCCCCATGCTCAGAACAGATGTTATGGACATTAAAGACCTTAAACCCGGCATGGAAATGAAGGGAACGGTTAGAAATGTTACGGACTTCGGAGCATTTGTAGATATAGGTGTTCATGAGGACGGTCTTGTTCATATAAGTCAAATTACAGATAAATATATTAAGCATCCGTCAGAGGCTCTTAAAGTCGGTATGGTAATCACCTGCTGGGTTTTGAATGTTGATACCGTAAAAGGCAGAATAGCACTTACAATGAGGCAAGACAGAATCCCCAAAAATTAAAAAATATTTTTCAATTTATATATTGAATAGTAAGTGGTGATTTGCTAAAATAGCGTCTGTAATTATCGGAGGATTCATTAATGGTAAACGAAGCGTTTTTATTTGCCCTTGAGGCCCACAAAGCACAAAGAAGAAAAGGAGGAGAACCATATATTGTTCACCCCTTTGAAGTTGCAATAGAGCTTGCAAAGAATGGGGCAGATGATGATTTAATATGCGCAGGTCTTCTTCACGATGTTATCGAAGACGCAGGCGTAACAAAAGAAGAACTTACAGAAAAATTCAGCAGCAGTGTATGTGAACTGGTTTTATCTGACAGTGAAGATAAATCTCTTACTTGGGAAGAAAGAAAGCAAATTACTCTTGATAGTATTGCGAAAGATCCGGATCGCCGCCATAAAATGCTCGTTTGCGCCGATAAGCTTGCAAATATCAAAAGCATGACTAAAGAGTACGAAGCAAAGGGCGACGAACTTTGGACTCTTTTCAAAAGAGGTAAAGATAAGCAAGAATGGCTTTTTCGCAGTTTTGTTGAGGTATTAAAGCCTATTGAAGATTTACCCATGTATCAAGAATTTGCAAAATGTGTTAATTCTTTTTTTGACAATATATGATCAGATTTTTGTTATAGCACTTAATTTCTTATTAATCTAAACTTATCCCATTAAGTCCTTTATAGGCTACAATAAAGGGCGTGGGTAATATTATCAGTAGCAGGAAAGGCATTTAATTATGGAAATCAAAGTTGAAAAACAAGGTAATCTTTCATACGCTTTTGTTTCAGGCAGTATTACCTCGGCTAACGCCGATAAATTTGGTTCTGCTCTTGCAAATGAGCCAAACGGCACAGACGGCTTAATTATCAATGCAAGCGAACTTGAGTATATTTCATCTGCCGGCCTTCGCGTTTTACTTGCAGCAAAGAAAAGATGCGGCAGCAAAACATTTAAGATTATCGGTGTTAACAACGACGTTAAAAGCATTTTTGATGTTACGGGATTTTCGGAAATTATGGATATTGAGGGTGCCGTTCGTCAAATCAGTGTTGAAGGCTGCGACATTATCGGCGCCGGTGCTTGCGGTGAATGCTTCAGAATCAACGATGAAACCATTGTTAAGCTTTATTATTCGGATTCTACCCGTGAGGACATAGAAAGAGAAAAAGCCCTTGCAAAAAAAGCTTTTGTTATGGGCATTCCCACTGCTATTTCTTATGACATAGTTGAATGTGACGGCAGAACAGGCGTTATGTATGAGCTTATAAAGTCAAAGACATTGGGTGAGCTTATGCGCAACGATCCGGATAATCTTGATAAATATATTGATCTCTATGTAGATGTTTGCAAAAAGGTAACCTCAATTCACACAAGTGACCCGGATATTCCTTCATTCAAAGAATCAAACCGTGCTGACATAAGAAAAATTGTCGGTGCCACAGACAAAGAAATTGAATATCTCAATAAATTCATCGATCTTATTCCCGAAGGCGATAATTGCATTCACGGGGACCTTAACATTAACAATATCATGGTTGAAAACGGTGAATGTGTGCTTATTGATATGGGTGAGCTCAGCACCGGTATGCCTATGTTTGATCTTTCAAGAATCGTATTTTCAATGCTTTATGCAAACACTGCTCCAGGTGAATATAATTCATTCTATAAGATGGATAGCGAAAAGGTTTCCGAAATTTATAATAAGTTTATTCAAAAATATTTTGGTTGCTCCGTTGAAGAAGCGGCCGAAAAAGACGAAACAGTTAAATGGCTTTTACCTCTTGCTTGGTTCAGATGCTGCACCGGTATGATCAGAGGCGACAGATGGCCGAAAGAAAAGGTTGATTTAGCTCTTGACCTTCTTAGAAATCATCTTATTCCATTTGTTGATGAACATGCAAAATAAAATAAAACATAAAATATACATTAAAGCCTGCAGTGTTATACATTGCAGGCTTTTTGAAAATAAAGCATATTAGCTTTAATCGTTTACTTTTATAATGACATATCCGTCAGTAAGACTTGCTTTAAGCAGAGTACCCTCTATTTCATTCTTTACTCCGAAAAGGTCAGTAAGTATTACTTTACCCTCATCGCACTCCACCAGCATTACATTTTCCATTATGGCGGTGTCATCCGACATTTCATTTTTGTAAGCGGTTGAAAGGCACATTTCAGTCACTCACTTTCTCAAGAGCGGCAGCAAGTAAGGAGTTGCCCTCTATGTATTTTTCTATGGCAAGCACAACATCGTTATATGCTCCGTCTTTACCACATTCTTTTAATTTTTGAGAGATTTTTTCAAGCTCTGCCGTGTGTGAAGAATTGTGATTATACATATATTCAAGCAGAGTTTTTACCTGCTCAATGGAATTTATCTCGTTATGATGATGTTCGTGCATGATATAGCCTCCAATTTTTTATAAGCAAATTATATCATTGTGAGCAGCAAATTTCAATTTTTTATAAAATTTTTAACATTTTTTTGATTATTTTTATATTTTTCTTGACTTTTGCTTGTAAATATGTATAATAGATATGCAAAACATATCGCGGAGTAGAGCAGTTGGTAGCTCGTCGGGCTCATAACCCGGAGGTCGTAGGTTCAAATCCTATCTCCGCAACCAAAGATAGACCGTTGACACTTTTTGCTTTTTCAGGGCCGGTGTTGACGGTATTCTTTTTTTGTTTGCGAAAATTCCCTATAAATTTTCCCTATAACGAGGTTTTTGAGGCAAGAAATAATCATACTGCCTCTCTGCATTTAAATGCGAAAGCTGCCATATTTTCAGCGGTGGCAACATCTCTTGCGGCAAACATATGGGAGTAAACTTTTAATGTTGTGTTTGGATTGGAATTTCCGAGCCTTCCGGAAACTGTAGCCACATCTGTATTACATGCGATAAGCAATGATGCGTTTGTTTATGATGGAAAGATTTTTGTAGCGAGTTGCAGTTTCAAAATACAAAGATAATTTTATCATCAAAGGCGGAATGCTGGTTACGGCTATGGTCGGTGTTGCACTTCGTTCCACTATGGATATAGATACAACTATTAAAAATCAAGCTCTTTCTGAAAGTGAAGCAAAAAGAATTGTTGATGAAATCAGCAAAATTGACATAGGCGATGGCGTAACTTTTGAAATTAAAAGTGTTTCAACTATAATGGATGATATGGAATATCCGGGAATAAGAATTACAATGAATGCCGTGATGGAAAATCTCATTACACCGATAAAAATTGATATTTCCACAGATGATGTAATTACTCCACACGCTGCTGAATTTGAATATAAACTTTTGTTAGAAGAACGTTCCATTAGTTTATGGTCATATAATCTTGAAACTATCCTTGCTGAAAAATTACAAACTGTTCTTGCACGTGGCATATTAAATACAAGGATGAGAGATTTTTATGATATATACACTCTTTTGTCAATTTATGAAAAGAAAATTGATGGCGATATATTATTAAAGGCATTCACTTCAACTTGTAATAAAAGAGGCACAGACAATTTAAGTGAATCGGCATACGATACGCTTGAAAAACTGAGTGATAACATTGATTTACAAAAATATTGGAAATCTTATCAGCAAAAATATACATATGCTTCAGAAATTTCGTATGAGGATATAATACACAGCCTTGAGAAAATTGCAAATAAAATCATTCCTAAAGAATAAATTTTTTTAATGATGTATTTGTTTAGATAATTATACTATCGATATTTATTACTTCTTTGTAATTTGGCATGATAAACTATTCTCTCACTCAACCATCGTGCTTATATTGCGTTGCTTTATACGCACCGCGATTAAATGATAATACTCAGCAAGCAAGGCATATGTTCACACAATGCAGCTTGTTGGGGAAATTTTTCCCAGACCCCAGACACATCATTGATAAATCAATGAGCTGAATTTGCAGAAAGCAAATTATTAACTTTTTGTAAACGGTAGTATTTTGAAAAGAATATTTTTAATTTGCTTTCATAAATAATTGCAATTATATTTTATTAACTTTCTGTAAACCGAAAAATCATCCTCGAACTTTTGCTCAATAATACGAGCTGTTCGGGGATGATTTAATTTTTGTATTTTATAATTTTTACTCGTTCTAACGCAGTCCATTTTTGTCCAACAAAATCCATAGACTTTGTTGGATTTGGTGGGAGTATTTTAGAACACTTTTACGCGCAGTTAAAGACACGAGTTATTTTTAAAATTCCTCACCATTAGCAAAGCATTAAAGATTGACAAATTATTATTTGCTTTTGCCTTTCATAATGATTGAGAGGTATTTTAAGTTGTGAGCCAGTCAGCAAAATCAACAATCTTTATTCCTTCATACTGATAAGGGTCATGGCGTGTTCTTGCAATAAGCATTTTCGGATACGCGTCCTGTATTGACAGTAGCGGAGATACCTCTCGCTGAAATGTTTTTTCATCGGTAATGTTATCAGAAACTTGTATATAAATTTTTTCATCACGCTTGATTGCTACGAAGTCAACTTCTTTTTTATAAAGAACGCCTACATATACTTCGTATCCGCGTCGCAGAAGCTCTATGGCTACAATATTTTCAAGCACTCTACCGTAGTCCATATTCTTTGTTCCGAGCTTTGCATAGCGGAATGAATGGTCACTGAGATAATATTTTTCGGTAGTCGAGAGATATTTCTTTCCTTTGATGTCATACCGGCGCACTTTATAAAATGCAAAAGCATTGCAAAGATACTGTATATAGGAACCAACTGTCTTGTGGTTAATCTTATCCTTGTGGCTGTTAAGCGTATCTGCAATTACTCTTACAGATGTGAGATTTGAGATATTATCCATAAGAAAATCAGAGAGTCTGTCCATAAGTGCCGTATTACGTATTTTATATTTTTGACGAATATCTCTGACAATAAGTGTATTAAATACCTCTGCGATATAGTCATACTTTGCTTCTTGATCCTTATACACATAAGAACCGGCCATACCGCCTTCGCTTACATATTTATCAAAGGCGGCATAAAGGTCTGTATATCCAAAGTATTTCACATATTCAGCAAAGGAGAATGGGTAGACTTTTATCTCGAAAGTTCTGCCTGTGAAAAGTGTTGCAAGGTCAGAGCTTAACAAAAATGCATTAGAACCTGTGATATATATATCAAACTTCTCCGAAGCGTGTAAACCATTTATTGCTTTCTCAAAGTTATTGCACATCTGTATTTCATCTATCAAAACAAAATTATCCACTCCTTCCTTGTAGGCAGCGTTGATATAGTCGTACAAGGAACGATATTCTGTTAAATCATCGTAATCGGGCAGATTAAAGTTGATGTGGATTATATTTGCATTTTCAATATGTTCGGTGACATAATGCTTAAATGCTTCAAGCAGTTTGGATTTTCCACTTCGGCGGACTCCTGTAATCACTTTAATATCGGGTGTGCCGATAACATTGATAACATTGTTCAGATAATCATCTCTGTCTATCAGTTTCATTAGCAATCACACTCCTTAACCATTTTATACCACATCTATTTCCCAAAATCAAGAGATTTTCAGTTTTGGGAAATAGAACTTTGTATTCAAAGATCTCGGTTAACCTATCTTACCGATAAATTCAAAGTAACATGAATCAAATTATCCCGACAGTAGCTCAAAACGAACACTGTCGGGATTTTTATTGTATATTTAGTAATCAGAACTTAAATGAAAAGATATTTCTAAACCACGCTAAAATTCTGT
>CAVJRM010000024.1:0-24131 GCA_963652165.1 bacterium
GTATGGTACTGGGGCAACGGCTCAACCTATATTACCGATAAAAAAGGCAAAAAGCACATTTTAGGCTTTGAAATCACATGGGGTATAGGTGATGAAAGCAATGCAACCGAAACTTGTATTTTCTATGACGGAAAAGCCCATAAATTCGGTGCAGTTGACGTTGAAACATTCCCGAAACCCGATAAATATATGGAGCCTTGGCACTTTGTATCGGAAGACGGCAAATTTGATATGACTATGACTCCATTCTATGACCACCATGCAGATACTAATGCTTTGGTTATGAGAATGAACAGCCACCAAGTTCACGGCCTTTGGAACGGTACTATGACACTTGATGACGGCACAAAAATAGAAGTTAAAGATATGTATGCTTTCTGCGAATATGTAGAAAACAGATGGTAAAATTGAATTTTACAGCAAAGAGCCTCTGCAAATATGCAGAGGCTCTTTTTTATCTAATTAACTTTGCTGCAATCATATCTGCAATAGTGTTTATGTTAATCTTGTGGCTCACAGATTTCACCATTAGATTCTTCCGGTACAAAAGCAGTTGTTTTTTCTTCGTCTTGTTTGGTAGGATTCTGTGTTTCTTTGCAATAATAACCATCAACAAAAGTAAAATATTCAATACCTCTGTATTCTGCACCATACGCTTTCTTGGCTGCAATTAAAAAGTCCACCAAAGCCCATATTAACAAGCCGCCACCTGTCAAAAATTTTATAACGCCCAAGCCATACTGTCCTCTAATAAATCTGTCATAGCCAAATAAGCCTAAAAATAAATTAGAAAGAACAAAAACATGTTTCCAACACACTCTCTTTCCTTTAGCTTTAATCGACAATAAAATCATTAAAAGACAAATTATAATTCCGAAATAAAGAAGCACGGATGCCGGAGCATATGTAAAGGTAAACAATTCTTTAAAGCTGATTTTCCTAAATTTCCCACTATTTTGTAATGCTAATACAAGCAATGAAAGTAAAATCGGTATAAAGCCTATGCACTTTTTAGGACTTATTATCTCTTTCTTTATGAGTATAATAATAATTGCTGCAAACAAAATGAATAAAACCGCACAATGAATATGAAAACAAGTATAATGCCATTTTGCAGATGAGAGAACATTAATTGAAGTACGAGAATTTGTATAATTAGTACTGACAAAATCTATATTTTCGCCATTACTGCCTCTATAGTAAACATCTTCAATAGAAAAGCAATTTTCAAATGCATCTGAGGCAATCTCTTTGGTTTTACTCGAAATAGTGATTTTCGTTGCAGCAGTTCCGCAGGCAACTATCTTTTTCTCAGAAGAATCCTCGTAAACAAGAAATCCTTTAATAAATCCGTTAGCAGCCTTGGCACACCACGGTGAACCAGTAGCTTCCATTGTTTCAGAATATGAGATATTCGGAACTCCGTAAAACGCCGTATTGCCAATAGCGGTAACGCTATCCGGAATATCAATATTCATAAGAGAAGTGCAATCTTCAAAAGCATAGTTTGCAATGTTTTTTGTTCCTTCTTTAATAGAGTAAGAGCCGGAAATGTTCTCGTTTGCTTTTATAAGATGGTTATCAATATATAAAACATCATTTTCCCAATTAGAATCATCATTGAAATAAGCGGTATTTGAAAATGCATTAGCCTTAA
This sequence comes from bacterium, assembly GCA_963652165.1. Lineage (GTDB taxonomy): Bacteria > Bacillota > Clostridia > Oscillospirales > Acutalibacteraceae > CAG-177. The sequence goes on from CAVJRM010000024.1 coordinate 1,658, forward strand.
TATTTGTTACACTATCCGAAATTGTTATATTTGCAAGAGATGTGCAATCCAAAAATGCTTCTTCTCCGATACTTGTGATACTATCTGAAATATTTACGCTTTTAAGTCCGGTACAACCCGAAAAGGCAGAGCATCCAATAGTTTTAACACTGCTGGGTATAGTTATACTTGTAATTTTAGTACAGTCTGCAAATGCATAGGAGTCAATTTCAGTAACGGAATACTCATCAATTTTACTTGGAATTTTTATATTTCCTTTTGCAGATGTTTTACAACCGGTGATGGTAGCTTTTTTGCCGGAAACCTCATAAGTATAAATATCATAACTATAACTACTTGAAATTGGGATATAGGAGTCCAAATTATTATACCATAAATACGCATTACTTTTCGGTGAAAGAGCAACTATTGCACCAAATGCAATAACAAAGCATAATGCAAATGACAAAAATGATTTTAATGATTTTTTCAAACGAATCCCTCCAAAATTTTGATTTTTACTTATTAAAATAAAAAACAACAGGCTCTCAATTCCTTTTCAAAACCTCCCCTGCCCGTATTACCCCTTGTTTTATTTTATGTTAACAGTCCCTTATTACTTGTACTTGCTTGTCAAGTACAAGTAATGCTATGCGTAGTATAGCATCTATTTCTAAAATGGAATTATAATAAAATAAAAAAGCATAGGCATTGCTGTCTATGCTTAAAGTTAGTTGAGCATTTTTGATGTTTTATTTTCACAAAAAGGTAGAGAAAAAGCCTCTGCAAATGGGCAGAGGCTCTTTTTATGATTATTATTCGTATTCAACAACATTAACCCAGCCGTTAAGAAATTCTCTTTCTTCTTTGTTGCCCTTAACTGTTTGTGAAGCGGCAACGATGGGTAACCATTTTTGAACATACTGTTTTGCTGTATCGCTCTTTTTACAGAAAAGATTAAGATATTTTTCGGCAAGCTCCTTTTTACCTTGAAGGTTAAAGAGAAGATAAGTTCTTGCAACATCTGCGGAGGCGTTGCCCTGAGTGGCGTGTGACCAGTCAATAATATAAGCTGTGCCGTCATCCTTTATGATAATATTGGATGGGTTAAAATCGCCATGGCAAAGTTTATGATGCTTGGGAAGAGAATCAAGCCTTGTGTGAAGGTCATATCTTGTGGTAGCATCAAAATCCGTTTCGGAGATTTTTCTTTGCATTTTATCCCAGAGCTTTGTAAGCATAGGAGCTTGATGGCTGTGCATTTCAAGCTGAATATCAACGAATTTTTCAATATATTCGTCTTCTTTATCGGGATTTTCACTCATAAGCTGTGCAAGGGTTTTGCCCTCAATATAATCTGTAACTATTGCCCATTTGCCTTCAACCATTGTAACAGCTTTAACGGCGGGAATGTTGATGCCTGTTTGCTCAACTCTTGCGATATTGAGAGCCTCATTAAGAATATCTGCCTTGGAAAAATCTTCGTTAAAAACTTTGATTGTAAGGTCACCGTCTCTGTAAACGGTTTTTGTGGGTCTGACAGCAATAATTTCTTTAAGTTCCATTATTTTACCCTCCGATAATTATTTTCCGTAATATGATTTAAGATAGAGCTCTTTAATTTCAGACATCTTAGGATAGCGTGGGTTAGCACCTGTGCACTGGTCATTAAAGGCATTCTCTACCATATCATCAAGTGTATCAAGGAAGTATTTTTCATCTACGCCGTAATCTGCAATAGTCTTTTTAATTCCGATATGTTCTTTGAGTTTTTCAATGGCATCAAGGAAGTTTTCAAAAATTTCGTGGTCATCTTTGCCTGTGATACCGACAAATTTTGCAATTTCAACATATCTGTCAAAAGCATGAGGATAAGTATACTGTGAGAAGGTGCCCATTTTTGCAAGGTCATCCTCTGCGTTATATCTGATAACATTTGTAAGGATAATTGCATTTGCTGTGCCGTGGGCAATATGATGATATGCGCCCAGCTTATGAGCCATGGAGTGATTGAGGCCGAGGAAAGCATTTGCGAAAGCCATACCTGCCATACAAGATGCTTCTGCCATTCTGTTTCTTGCCTCAATGTCGTTGCCGTTATCATAAGCTCTGGGAAGATACTGGAACACGAGCTTTGCGGCTTTAAGAGCAAGACCGTCTGTAAATTCAGATGCCATAATTGAAACATAAGCCTCAATAGCATGGGTAAGAACATCTATACCGGATGCACTTGTAAGTCCCTTAGGCTGAGTCATCATATTATCGGTATCAACAATTGCCATATTGGGAAGAAGCTCATAATCTGCAAGAGGATACTTTGTGCCGGTCTTTTCATCTGTGATAACAGCAAAAGGAGTAACCTCAGAGCCTGTACCTGATGAGGTGGGAATTGCAATAAAGTAAGCCTTTTCGCCCATCTTGGGGAAGGTGTAAATTCTCTTTCTGATGTCCATAAAGTCCATAGCCATTCTATAGAAATCGGCTTCGGGATGCTCATAGAGAACCCACATAATTTTTGCGGCATCCATTGCGGAGCCACCGCCGAGGGCGATAATTACATCGGGCTCAAACTGAGCCATAAGAGCTGCACCTGCCTTTGCAGAAGCAAGGGTGGGGTCGGGCTGAACATCGCTGAAAATGGTATATTTGATACCCATTTCATCAAGTTTATCGGTAATGCCCTTTGTGTAGTTATTTTTATAAAGGAAGTTATCTGTAACGATAAATGCTTTTTTCTTATTAAGAACTGTGTTAAGCTCGCTTAATGCAACAGGCATACAGCCCTTTCTGAAATAAACCTTTGAAGGTGTCCTGAACCAAAGCATATTCTCTCTCCTTTCAGCAACGGTTTTAACATTGATAAGGTGCTTAACACCAACATTTTCGGATACGGAGTTGCCACCCCATGAGCCGCAGCCCAAAGTAAGTGAAGGAGTGAGCTTGAAGTTATAAAGGTCTCCGATACCGCCGTGTGATGATGGGGAGTTAATGAGAATACGGCAGGTTTTCATTGCTGCCTGATGCTTTGCAAGTTTTTCTTTTTCGTTTACATCAATAAAGAGTGATGATGAATGACCGTAACCGCCATCTGCAATAAGCTGTGTTGCTTTGGCAATAGCATCATCAAAATCTTTGGCTTTATACATTGCAAGAACGGGTGAAAGTTTTTCGTGAGCAAACTCTTCGGAAATATCTACGCTTTCAACCTCGCCGATAAGAATTTTGGTATATTCGGGGACATCTACGCCTGCAAGAGATGCGATTTTGTATGCGCTTTGACCAACAATTTTTGCATTAAGAGCACCGTTTATAATGATGGTCTTTCTGACTTTTTCAGTTTCTTCGGGGTTAAGGAAATAGCAATTTCTCTTTGCAAATTCAGCCTTAACTGCATCATAAATTTCGGGAAGAACTATTACAGACTGCTCGGATGCACAAATCATACCGTTATCAAAAGTCTTGGAATGAATAATTGAGTTAACGGCAAGAATAATATCTGCTGTGCTGTCAATAATAGCGGGAACATTACCTGCGCCAACGCCCAATGCAGGCTTACCGCTTGAATATGCGGATTTAACCATACCGGGACCACCGGTAGCAAGAATAAGGTCAGACTCTTTCATAACGGTAGTTGTAAGCTCAAGGGAAGGAACATCAATCCATCCGATAATTCCCTCAGGTGCACCAGCTTTTACGGCTGCTTCAAGCACGATTTTTGCTGCTGCAATAGTGCTCTTTTTTGCACGGGGATGTGGGCTGATAATAATGCCGTTTCTTGTTTTAAGAGAAATAAGAGTTTTGAAAATAGCGGTAGAAGTGGGGTTTGTGGTGGGAATAACAGCAGCAATAACGCCATAAGGTTCTGCAATCTTTTTGGTGCCGTAAACCTCATCTTCTTCAATTACGCCACAAGTTTTTGTGTATTTATACTTATTGTAAATATACTCTGCGGCATAATGGTTTTTGATAACCTTATCCTCAACAATGCCCATGCCTGTTTCTTCAACAGCCATCTTTGCAAGAGGGATTCTTGCCATATTTGCGGCAACGGCAGCTTCTCTGAAAATCTTATCAACCTGCTCTTGAGTATAAGTTGAAAATTCAGCCTGTGCAGCCTTGACTCTTGCGAACATTTTGTTGAAACTTTCAAGGTCATCAACAATTTCGTAGGTCTTTTCCTTTTTCATCTTAAAAACCTTCCTTTACTGTATATTTTACAAAAAATTTGACAAAATAATGTGCAATAAGAGAATAATAAAAAGAATTTTTCAAAGTCATATTTATTTGCTCTTTTTACCTCATCTTATTTGATTTGAATATTATCACACATTAAAATACTTGTAAATATTGCACAATAAAAATTCATAATTTTCTACATTTGTTACAAAAGAATTAGGCGTGCTTAGATTTTTTTGTAAAATTTTAAGTAGGATAATTTAACGGAATTATTGATTGATTTTTCTCATAGTGATATAATTCCATAAGAAATGTAAAGGAAGTTAATTTTATGAAGAAATTTATCAGTATATCAGCCGTTTTTCTCATTATTTTGTGTCTTACTGCTTGTGGCACAAGTCAAAAAACAAATAACGAAAGCACCTCGGCATCGGAAACCACAGAATCTGTTACCCAGAGCATAGTTAAAACCGCTACAAAAGGAGATTTGGAAATGAAATATATAAAATTCGGCACAGGGGAAAAGAATTTTGTAATAATTCCGGGATTATCTATTCACAGTGTAATGGGCTCTGCTGCTGCCATTGAAGAAGCATACAGCAGTTTTACAAATGATTACACCGTCTATGTTTTTGACAGAGCCGAGGATATTAAAGAAGGCTATTCAGTCAGAGATATGGCAAAGGACACTGCCACGGCTATGAAAGAATTAAATATAGATAATGCTTATATTTTCGGCGCATCTCAAGGAGGAATGATTGCTCAATATATTGCCATTGATTACCCTGAACTTGTGAATAAACTTATACTCGGCTCAACTCTTTCAAAGCCGAATGATACGGCGAAAACAGTTGTAAATAAATGGATTAGCCTTGCAGAAAACAGAGATGAAAACGCTCTGCTTGAGAGCTTTGTAAATGAGGTTTACTCCCCTGCCACAGTTGAGTCATACGGTGAAAGTGTAATAGAGGCAAACAAGGGCATAACGGAAGAAGAATATGAGCGCTTTATTATTTTGGCAAAAGCCTGTGAAAATTTTAATTCTTATGATGAGCTTTCTAAAATTCAATGCCCTGTACTCGTTATCGGTTGTGAAGGTGATAAAGTTTTAACGGCAGAAGGCTCAAAAGAAATTGCCGATAAATTGGGGTGCGAAATTTATTTGTATGATAGCACATACGGTCACGGAGTTTATGATGAGGCGTCCGATTATAAAGATAAATGCCTTGAGTTTTTTGAAAAATAATTTATGTGCAATAATAAAGCAGCTATATCTCATTGGGAATTAACCTTTTGATGATATAGCTGCTATTTGTTTATTCTGTTATATTAAGCGTTGCTTATTAATACATTCCGCCGCCTTGAGAAGCCATAGCCGCTGCGTTTGCTGCATCAGCTGCGGGATCCGGCTTGTCTGTTACAAGGCTCTCTGTGGTAAGAACCATAGCTGCAACAGATGCTGCGTTTTGAAGAGCTGAACGGGTAACCTTTGTTGGGTCAAGGATGCCTGCTTTTGCCATATCGGTATAATTATCATCAGCGAAGTTATAGCCGTAGCCTGTCTTCTTTGAGGAAAGAATTGCATTAACGATAACAGAACCTTCGAGGCCTGCATTTGCTGCGATTTGACGAACAGGCTCTTCAAGTGCCTTAAGAACGATCTTAATACCGGTCTTTTCGTCTGCATCTTCTGTTGAATCGAGAAGGGCATTTACTGCGGGAACTGTGTTAAGAAGTGCAACACCGCCACCTGCTACACAGCCTTCTTCAACTGCTGCTTTTGTAGCTGCAAGGGCATCTTCAATACGGAGCTTCTTTTCTTTCATTTCTGTTTCGGTTGCAGCACCAACCTTGATAACTGCAACGCCGCCTGAAAGCTTTGCAAGTCTCTCTTGAAGTTTCTCCTTATCAAACTCTGAAGTGCTTTGGTCTATTTGCATCTTAATCTGTGAAACTCTTGCTGAGATATTATCTTTTGCACCTGCGCCATCAACGATAATAGTATTTTCTTTGCTGATTTTAACCTGGCGAGCTCTGCCGAGTTGAGCCATCTGAGTATCTTTAAGCTCAAGGCCGAGATCTGAAGTGATTACTTCACCGCCGGTAAGAATTGCTATATCCTGAAGCATATCTTTTCTTCTGTCACCAAAGCCGGGAGCCTTTACGCATACGCAGGTGAATACACCGCGGAGCTTATTAACAAGGATTGTGGAAAGAGCTTCGCCCTCAACATCCTCAGCGATAATAACAAGCTTACCGCCTGCGTGCATAATTTGCTCAAGAAGAGGAAGAATATCCTGAACGGATGAAATCTTCTTATCTGTAATAAGAATGAGAGCGTCATCAATAACAGCTTCCATCTTATCTGTATCTGTAACCATGTAAGGAGAAATGTAGCCGCGGTCAAACTGCATGCCTTCTACAACTTCTGCCTCAGTGGTAGCAATCTTTGATTCTTCAACGGTAATAACGCCGTCTGCTGTAACTTTTTCCATTGCCTCTGCAATGAATTTACCGATTTCTTCATCACCGGATGAAATTGTGCCTACTCTTGCAATGTCTTTTGAGCTTGCAACGGGCTTTGAGTTCTTTCTGAGCTCTGCAACTACTGTGTCAACAGCCTTTGCCATACCCTTTTTAACAACCATGGGGTTTGCACCTGCTGTAACATTCTTCATACCCTCTCTGATAAGAGCCTGAGCAAGAAGAGTAGCTGTAGTAGTGCCGTCACCGGCAACATCATTTGTTTTTGTGGAAACTTCTTTAACAAGCTGGGCACCCATGTTTTCAAAAGGATCTTCAAGCTCAACTTCTTTTGCGATGGTTACGCCGTCATTTGTGATGAGGGGTGCACCGTATTTTTTATCAAGAACTACATTTCTGCCTTTAGGGCCAAGAGTAATTTTAACTGTATTGGCAAGCTTATCAACGCCTGCTTGAAGAGCCTTACGAGCTTCTTCACCAAAAATAATTTGTTTAGCCATTGTAATTTACCTCCTATTATTCTACTATTGCAAGAATATCGCTTTGACGAACGATTGTATATTCTTCATTATTGAGTTTAACCTCAGTGCCGGAATATTTGCTTGTAATTACTTTATCGCCTTTTTTAACATACATTTCAACTTCTTTGCCATCTACAAGCCCGCCGGGGCCAACTGCAACTACCTCTGCAATCTGTGGCTTCTCCTTTGCGGATGCAGCAAGAATAATTCCGCTGGCTGTTGTTTCCTCAACCTCTGTAAGCTTAACAACAACTCTGTCAGCAAGTGGTTTAAGTGTCATTTCTATTACCTCCATATAATGTAAATTTGTGCTTTTAGCACTCTTTACTTCCGAGTGCTAATTCGTATTTTAACACATTTTTTTCAAATTTCAAGGGGTTTTATGATATTTTTGGCAAAGTTTACAATATTGTAACATTTGAATGATTTATTGACTATGGCAAAAGAAACTGCTAATATATAATAGGTATAGAATAAAACATTTTTATTCGGGGAATGTATGAAAAAAGATAAGTATTTGAAAATAACGGAAAAGCCGAGGCTTTTCTTTAATTCAGACTGGTTTATGGTCTTACTTGCGTTAATTGCAATTGTAAGCATATTTGCCGGTCATGAAATCGTCGGCACTTGCGTTATTGGTGTTATAACTCTTTTTTCAATCACGGTTACAGATGATATATTGCCACTGCTTGAAGGCCTGCTTGCCGCTACTTGCACGGCAATAAGACCTGAGCATAATCCACAGGGCTTTTGGAAGGTCTATCCCCTGTTTCCGATTATAATTATTTGTCTCGTCTTGCATTTTATTTATTTCAGAAATAAGCTGGTTAAATCCGAATACACTATTCCGATGGCAGTTGTTTCCGTGGCGGTTTTGCTTGGCGGTGTAGGCTTCATAAGCCTTAAAGAATATTTTTCTTTAGTGTCAATCTATCACCTTGTAATGCTCGGCTTCGGAATGGTTCTTGTTTGCATGTATTTTACCGGCTCTTTCGTAAAAAAAAGAGATTACAGCTTCAGATATAAAATCGCAAAAATGATGGTCATGGTGATTATTATTTTGTGCTTTAGCATATTTGAAGAATATTTCAGCAAACGCAGTGAGCTTGTGGGAAATCTGCACGCTGTCCCCTTCCAATGGAGAAATAACGGGTCTACTTTACTTATGATGGCAATGCCCTTTGGCTTTTACCTCTCCGCAAAAAGATTCAAATACGGTATCACTGCATTGCTTGCCTATATAGGATTGCTTTTTACCGGTTCAAGAGGTGGTTTGCTTTTCGGGACAATTGAATTTTTCATTTGTGTTATAACCATGTTGATTATCGATAAAAGGCACCGCAGAATTTATCTTATTTCTCTCGGAGCTTTTGCTGTTGTAATGTTACTGATGAGCAAATTTATGTCTGAAATTATCAATACCACCTTAGAGAGATTTATAAATCCCGATGAAAATTCCATTAGGCTCGGACTTATTGAAAGAGGCATTGAAGATTTTAAAAATCATCCGATTTTCGGTACCGGAATAGGATATATGGGCAACAGAGATATTCACCCCAGCAAAAAGGATGCTCTTTGCTGGTACCACTGCTCAATAATTCAAGTGCCTGCTTCTTTCGGCATTGTAGGCATCGGAGCTTATGCATTTTTAATCTATAAAAGAATTAAGTTTTTTATTAAGAATTTATCGGTATTTAACATAGCAATGTTTTTATCATACATCGGGCTTGAAATGATGTCCCTTGTAAATCCCGGATTATTTGCACCTGTTCCGTATTTACTTTTCACAAGCCTGTTTTTCATAATTATGGAAAAGGTTGACACAGGCGGAAAAGAATCCTTCAAAAGTCTTATAAGAGGCGAAAAGAAATGAAAGTTTTATCCATAGGAAACAGTTTTTCACAAGATGCACAGGCTTATTTACCTCAGCTTGCAATTGCAGGTAAAAAGGAATTATTACTCGGAAATTTATATTTCCCCGGTGCATCTATAGAGGATCATTACAGAAATTATATAGACGAAGAAGAAGTTTACATTTATGAAAATTATCTTCCCGGCGAAACAGAGGCATATAAACCCGATGGAATCGCCCTTCATGAAGCTGTTGAAGATGAAGACTGGAATGTAATCACCTTACAGCAATGCAGTAAACTCAGTGGAATAAAAGAGAGCTACACTCCCTATCTTGCAGAGGTAGCAGCATATTGCAGAATGATGCATCCGGACGCAAAAATTATGCTTCATCAAACATGGGCATACGAAAAAGGTTGCCCGTTGCCTGAGTTTAAAGAGAATTACGACAGGGATCAAGATAAAATGTACTCTATGCTTACGGAATGTTATGCAGAAGCAGCAAGAGAGGCAGAAATAGACATTATAATCCCCACAGGCAGAGCATGGCAAACGGCAAGGCAAACAAAAATCGGTGACAGACTCACAAGAGATGGTTACCACGGAAATGAGCTTGGGCAATTCTTGGGGTCGTGTTGTTTTTATGAAACGATATTCGGTGAAAGTGCGGTTGATAATCCTTTTGTATTACCAGAATATGATGAAAGTGTAAGCAACTTACTCAAAATTTGTGCTCACATTGCCTGCGAAGAAGGAATAATAAAACGATAATTTCAAAAGGCATTGACACCCTCTCAATCAATCGAGAGGGTGATTTGACCTATTTATTTACCGCAAATAATTCTGTTAACACAATTTGTTAATTTCAAATGTGAAATTCTTTTGAAAAATCAACCAAAATTGGCACTCAATAATTAGGATATATCACAATTGACTTTACTGATGTAATGCATTAAAATTATATGGATATGTAAGTTTTGATTTACAAAATCAAAATTATTGTAAGGAGTGTTCGTATGGGAAAAAGAACCCGCAACCCTAATGCAAAAACCTACACCAAAAAAGAGCTTACCGGCTACCTTGTAGGTCTTGCAGGTCAAAATATTATTTACAACATTACAAGCAGCGCTCTTATGTATTATTTCCAGAGCGTTATCTTCCTGCCCGCAATGGCATACAGCTTAATAGTTGCCGTTGCTCGTGTTTGGGATGCTATCAATGACCCGATGATGGGCACAGTCGTTGATAAAACCCATTCAAAATGGGGCAAATGCAAGCCTTACCTTCTTTTTGTTCCTGCCGTTGTTTGTATAGCAACAATTCTCCCCTTCTTCAATGCTCAATACAGCTCTGCTCTTCCCATGTGGGAAAAGTTCCTTATTGTAGCTTGGGCAGGCATTTCATATATCTTCTGGGGCATGAGCTATACCGCAGGTGACATTCCCATTTGGGGCGTTACTTCACTTATGACTGAAGACGCAAAAGACAGAGCTAATGCCCTTGCCCTTGCAAGAATAGTTGCAAATGTAGGCGTTATTGGTATGCTTGTTCAGTTCCTTGCAGCTCCGTTAAAGCCGATGTTTATCAACAAAGGTTATGATGATGCAACAGCTTTGCAATATTCATTCATAATGCTGGCAATTATAATCACAATATTTGCAAGCCTTTTGTTCCAAGTAGCAGGTTTTTCCGTTAAAGAAAAAGTTGAGCAGCCAAACGAAAAGAAGCCCACAATTATGGAAAACTTCAAAACCATGTGGAATTGCAAGCCTTTCCGTCAGCTCCTCGTTTCCGGCATTTTGAGAAGCCCAATTCAGCTTCTTTCAACTGTTGCTCTTACCCTTATTATGTACTTCTTCTTTGATAATGATGCAGGCAGAGCACTTGTAACAGATGACGGACTTAATATTAAGCTCATTATCAATGTTGTTGTAATTGCTCTCGGCGTTTTCGGCGGTATGATTGTAGCATCTGCCGTTACTCCTTCGCTTGCAGCAAAATTTGAAAAGAAAAAGCTCTATAATGTTTATTCAATAGTAGGCGCTATTCCCTTTGGACTTTTGTTTGTAGTTTACCTTATTGCAGGTGCAAAGATTAAGACTGAATTTGTTTGGGCTATTATTATGGGCATTATGTTCTTTGCAGCCTCTTGGGCAATGGGCGGTCTTAACGTTCTTCAATCCGTTATGATTGCAGACTGTGTTGACTATGAAGAATATCACAATAACAACCGTCCCGATGGTATTTTCTTCTCAGGTCAGTCATTTGTAACAAAACTCGGTGCCGGTATATCAACAATCATTTCCGGTGTTGTATATTCAATAGTTCACTGGAGTGGTGACTTTATTGCAGAAGCAAATGCAGCCCTTGCAGCAGGCACAGCATCCTTTGCAACAGATTATTCAACATTCTCAACAGCAATGTTCTTTATTGTTTCTATTCCTCCTTGCATCGGTCTTCTTCTTTCAGCAATTCCCACCGCTAAATATGCTCTTCCCAATGATGAGCATCAAAGAATCCTTAGCACATTGGTTGAAAGACGCCGTGAAAAAGAGGCAGAAGAAGCTAAAAATTCAGCTGAATAATAAAAGCAAATATAAAAAATTCAGGACTGTTCCGAATTCTCGGAGCAGTCCTTTGTTCGTTATGGCTGTGTGGGTGTAGGCTCGCCTTCATTTGAAGATTCTATTGTAATGAAATTATTTCGCTTTGCATAAGCCCATTTCATACCGAATATTTTACAAGCAGAATCAAGGGGCATATAAAGCTGATTTTCGTTTCCTCTAAAAACTTTATTACCGAGTTCAATTTTTCCCTTATCCGTAATTGCAACATCGCTGTTCTCAGTAAATACAGCTTTCTTACCGTAAACAGAAAGGGTAATTTTCCCCGTTTCTCTGAGAACATCTCCACCGATGAAAGAAATAAGAGTACCGAAGCAAGCATACCATGTGCCATCTATAAGCATAGGCTGTGTATTTGCTCCGCCAAGGCCCATATCCATACCCTTATAGAACATTCTTGTCCTGTTAGGGCCATAAACGGGAGCAATTCTGTAAGGTCTGATTTCATCTTTATCTTTATCTATATAGCATTCATCAACTATTCTGCCGTCATCAAGTGCAGAAACGAGGCTTACTTTATTGCCGTTCACCTCAACTATGGTGTAAGCACTTACAGGCTCTTCCTGCGGATAATAGGAGCAATGCCAAACTTTATCGCAAGTTTTGGTTCCCGGAGGATTGCAATGACCGTTTCCGAGTTCATAGTGAATTGTACCTTGTGAAGGTCTGTCAAATAATTCTTCATTTTTTATGGGGAAACTTCTTGAAAAATTATGTTCATGGCCCGAAAACATAATATCAAGTTTTTCAACACATTCTCTCATCATGGGGTAGCCGTCATCATTTGAAAGGTTTGAGCCTGAATAATAAATGGGGAAATGATAAGCACCGAATTTCCAAGTTTTATTTGATGAGTTTATATCTTTAACAGCCCAATCATTGACAAGCTCCGGCTCATTTACGCCGAAAACATTAAAATGAGCATTGCCATAATCAAAAGAATAATTTTCCGTTTGCCAGCCTTCAGGGCCGTTTTTAGGATATGAATATTCAAGCTGTGTGTTATAAAACTCGGCAGGCTCGGCATAATATCTGTTTTGCTCTGTGGGAAAATAATGCTCAAATCCTCTGTTATCATGGTTGCCGCAGGTCATCATGTAAGGTCTGTATTCTATAACGCCTTCTAAGCCCTCAAACATAGCATTCCACTGTATTTCATGTTGGCCGCAGTTTGTATTATCCCCTGCTGTAAATATAAATTTCAAATCCGGATTTTCTTCAAATACCTTTTTCAGAAATTTGCCGAGATATGAATAATCCGGGTTATAATGGTCGTTATCTTTTTGATGGTCTGAAATGCACAAAAATTTGAAATGAGTTAAATTCTCTTCCTCGGTTTCAAAATAATATTCTTTGCTCCTGATTTCGTTATTACCGCAGGTGTAATAATATCTTGTGCCGGGGTTAAGATTAACTGCGGTGGCAAAATGAATGTTGGAAGTGTTAACATCGCTCTTAAACGGCTTTGTAATCGCTTTTGCAGTAGCTTTTTCTTTACCATCTTCCCAATATTCAATATAGCCATCTGAAATATCGGTGCTTGTTCGCCAAGTAACTGCCATGGAGGTTTTTGCATCTCCGTTAATGCTGACCATTATGTGATCAGGATGTTTTGTCGCAAATCTGTAATTAGGCTGTCTTTCCATTTTTATTCTCCGTTTTCAGCTGATTTTAAGTAATTTAACACCATGGGAAGGAACAATTAGATAACCTGTATAGTCTATATCTTTATGTGCCCACATATCCCATATTGTTTTATTATCGGCTTCATAATTTATTTTTCTTTCTTTGTCATCAGTATTAAATAAAGCTAAATATGTGCAATTTTCTCCGTAGGATTCCCAAATAATTTCGCCCTTACCATCTTTTTCATTTCTGATTTTTTGATGGGCACCACTTGAATTTTTTAGCATATAAATAAGCTCTTTATTGGTTAAAAGTGAAAGAGTAAAATCATCCATATCATTAAGTTCGGAGCCTATCATAAGAGGTGAGCGGAATATGCACCAAAGGCTCATAAGGGTTTTTAGCTCATCGTGTGTAAGCCTTGTCCATCTGCCCTTGCCCTCATTTTCACATAAAGCAAGATGACCGATGGGAAGCATATCACAATCCGGCCATGCACCTTCTTTAACATAATCTTGCCACTGATAGCATCTGTCAAACATATCGTGGACTCTATCCCAATAATCCCAAAAGTCGCCGGTCATACGCCACATATTTGCATTAGCTGCAAGGTGTTCATGCTCGCTGACGGGAGCAGGCCCCGGAGAAAGAGAAAGCACCATATCTCTGCCGCAATTATCAATGGCTTTACGAATCATCTCTATTTCTTCACGAGCGGAATAAACGTTATTCGGTTTAAATTCCGTATTGGCAATATCATCACATTTTATAAAATCTACGCCCCATGAGGCATAAAGCTCAAAAATAGAATTATAATATTCCTGTGCGCCCTTAGCCCTGTAATCAATACCATACATGTCTGTATTCCACGGGCAGACAGAATAAGCCTGTGCAATATCACGGGCAGTAACGCCTTCGCACTTAATGGGGGTATTTTGATGAACGGCTTGACGGGGAATACCGCGCATAATATGTATACCGAATTTAAGCCCCAAGGAATGAACATAATCTGCAATAGGCTTAAACCCTTTGCCGTTTTCAGATGACGGGAAGCGTTTAACAGAAGGGATAAGACGAGAATATTCATCCATACATAAAGGTGCAAATTTATGATAATTAAAGCTGTTTGCAGTAGGCTCTGACCACTGAATATCACAAACGATATATTCCCAGCCGTATTCTTTTAAATTCTTTGCCATGTAATCTGCATTGGCTCTAAGCTGTGATTCATTAACGGATGCACCGTAGCAATCCCAACTGTTCCAGCCCATGGGAGGCGTTAAAGCAAGTTTTTTATGCATCTTATTTTTCCTTCCTATAAACAAATATTCCAAAAGCCGCCTGTGTTGTAAAATTTGACAAAGACAGCAATTTTTCTTGGTCATCTCTGCCTGTTTTATAGTAGTAAGGAGTCATTTTGAAAAGGTTTGAAATATCTATATTATCGTTGATATAAAGTTCTTTGCAAATTTCTCGGTATTCAACAAATTTAAGATTATTTATATCTTCTGTCGGTTTATCATTCAGGTATGGATTTTTATATATTGCTTCTTTAAGTGAAAAAAGATGCTCTTCAAGGGGAACAATTCTTATTAAAATGCCATTGTCTTTAAGCACTCTTTCAAATTCATCCTCCGCTTTAGGCGAAAAACAATTTATTACTGCGTCTTGTGATGATGAAGGAACAGGTAATTCAAAGAGACTTGCAACAGCAAGAGGAAATTTCACTCCCCTTTTACCTGCAAATTCAAGTGCGTCTTTTGAAATATCCACTCCGATAATTGAAAAGTCGTTAAAAGATTTACTTATGCCCTCGGAATAATAACATTCTCCGCACCCTGCATCAAGCAAGCAAGCATCGCTTGGCAAATACTTTTTACAAATTTTAATAATCTCATCAAGCAAAAAAGAATAATATCCTTTTGACAAAAAATCTTTTCTTGCACGCACCATAAGTCTATCGTCACCATGATGTTTTAACGAGGACTGATTGGACATAAGCAAATTAACATATCCAAACTTTGATTTATCAAAATTATGTTTGTTTATGCACATATAGGAGTTGCCGTTATCTTGTAAAGGCTCTTGGCAAACAGGGCAAATAAAAGTATTCATTATATTATTTTCCACTCACTGTTTTATAAAATTCAAGGGCGTTATATGTTCTTTTTGTTTGCTGCAAAAGAAACTTCTCACAAATATTTCTGAAGGATATTTCATCCTGAGGCGATAAGGTAAAAGAGTAAATTCTGTTAATGGGATTCGTAACCACGTGCCTCATAGCAGTGAGAACTCCCGGTGTAATAAGCTCATCGCCTTTATTATGCTTTTCGCAGTAAAATCTGCCTGCTGAAATATCAAAATACACTTTACCTGTTGGGTTATCACCACATAAAGCACAAACGGACAAATTCGGTGCAAAGCCTGCAAGAGAAATAAGCTTAAGCTCTGTAACGGCTTTCAAAAAATCTTTTGAACGCTTACCGTTTTGCAAAAAAGAAAGAGAATTGAGAATAACTCTCAAAGAATCCGGAGCAGGTTGGCCCTCGGGAATAATATCATAAGCAAGGGCACAAAAATATTGACCCAAAGCAAGGCTCTCAATATCTTGCCTAAGGCCAAAGAAAACCTCTTTTGCTTCCGCAGAGTCAATAATATAACTGTCTTTTCCACTGTAAAGGGAAAAACGCCCATAGCAAAGAGATTGTGTGGCTGCTTGCATTTTACTGTTTATCTTTTTAGCTCTGTTTGCAAAAGCACGGATAACTCCGTAATCTGCGGTAAGCAAAGTAACAACTCTGTCACTTTCCCCTGTATCCATCACTTTAAGCACAAGAGCATCGGTAACAATAGACATAAATTACCTCAATCAAGGCCAAAATTATGTATAAGGCCCTCTCTGTTTCTCCAACCTTCTTTAACTTTAACCCAGCACTTTAAATTTATTTTACAGCCAAAGAAATTTTCCATATCAATTCTTGCTCTTGTGGAAATTCGTTTAAGCATATCACCTTTTTTACCAATGATAATTCCTTTATGGCTTTCTTTTTCGCAATAAATAGTTGCCTCAACATCCATTATGTTGCTTTGAGGCCTTTCACGCATTTTTTCAATACTTACGGCAACACCGTGTGGAATTTCTTTATCAAGAAGGAGGAGCATTTTTTCTCTGATAAGCTCCGCTGCTATTACCCTTTCAGGCTGGTCTGTTAAAGTATCATCGGGGAAGAAATGAACAGACTCATAAGTGAGCTTTTCAAGCTCCTCAATTACTGCATCCACATTATCACCGGTTAGGGCACTAACGGGAACAACAGCTTCAAAATCATAAGCCTCGGTGAGCTTAATGATTTTTTTCATAATTGTTTCTTTGTCTTTAATTGTATCCGTTTTGTTTACGGCAAGAATAACAGGTGCTTTTTCTCTTTTAAGCTTAGCTAAAAGCTCAACCTCAGCCTCACGGATATCACCTTCCGGCTCGGTTACAAAAAGGCAAGCATCCATACCGCTAATGCCTTCACCCACCGCTTTTATCATTTTTTCGCCGAGTTTATTTTTAGGGCGATGATAGCCGGGGGTATCGGTAAACACAAGTTGCGTTTCGCCTTTTGTTAAAACGCCCATAATTCTTGTGCGAGTGGTTTGTGGCTTTTGGGTTACTATGGCAACCTTTTGCCCAAGCATTTTATTAAGAAGTGATGATTTGCCTACATTCGGGCAACCGACTATTGCCACAAAAGCTGTTTTAGTCATTTGAATCTCCCTCTTGCCCACCGTTATTTTTCTTTGCAGGCAAAAATATAAACATTAAACTGAGCACAACGCTGATAATCAAAACAATAAACATTCCAATATGTGACGCATAATACTCATACATTTTTTTGAAAGCTTCCGGCTGATACATAATTACAATTCCGGCTATAACGGCAAATATCGCCGCAATCAAAACAGCCCCTGCAGCCGCATCCTTAGCGGCACCGGCAGCGGGATTTTTCTCATTTGTAATTAAGTTCACTGTTCTTTCTATTGCCGTATTTACACATTCTAGGCTCATAACCAAAGCACAAAGAGCAAGAAGTATTCCAAACTCAGCTTTTGATATCTCAAAGAAATCATAAACAGTCAAGAAGGCGAACATATACACGGTAAAGCAAAGGTGAACTCGCATATTTCGCTCTTTGGCAAGGCAATAGTAAATTCCTTTACCTGCATAAATAAAGCCTTTAAAGAAACCTTTCATTATTTGCTCTCCATATAATAGCTTTCATTTCTCTTTAAGCCGAGTTGAGTGAGCACTGTTTCTTCTTTTTCTCTCATTCTGACTTCTTCAAGGCCGCCGTTTACATGGTCATAACCAAGCAAATGAAGCATTGAATGAACGGTGAGAAAACCTATTTCACGCTGAAGTGAATGGCCGTATTCCTCTGCTTGTGAAACCGCATGAGGAATGGAAATAACTATATCTCCCAGCATTTTTGCGCCTGTGTCAAGGTTAGTGTCATACACACCGTTTTCTCCGAGAGGGAATGAGAGAACATCTGTTGATTTGTCAATATTTCTGAAATCTCTGTTAAGAGCTTGAATTCGGTCATCGTCCACAAAAGAAACGCTGACCTCGGCAGAGCCTTCAAATTTTTCTTCATCAAGAACGGCAATACAGCATCTGCGAACAAGCAATCTTACACCTGTCGGCACCTTTACACCACGATCTTTTGAAATTGAAACTTTAACCTTTTCCGGCATTTCTTTTTTTCTCCTCTTCATTTCTTTCGTAGGCTTTTATAATATCTTGTACAAGCCTGTGTCTGACCACATCTTTTTCGTTAAAACGAATTATTCCTATATCATCTATGTTTTTGAGGACTTTCATGGCCTCTTTAAGGCCCGATCTTTTGCCATCGGGCAAATCTATTTGAGTAATATCTCCTGTTACAACCATTTTGGAGTTGAAGCCAAGCCTTGTGAGAAACATTTTCATTTGCTCTGTGGTTGTATTTTGAGCTTCATCAAGAATTATGAAACTATCATCAAGAGTGCGGCCTCTCATATATGCAAGAGGAGCAACTTCAATATCTCCCCTTTCTTGATGCTTTTGAAAATTATCCGCACCAAGCATATCAAAAAGGGCATCATAAAGCGGGCGAAGATAGGGATCTACCTTTTGCTGAAGATCACCGGGAAGAAAGCCCAATTTCTCACCTGCTTCTACTGCCGGGCGAGTTAAAATAATACGATTAACCTCTTTTGCTCTGAAAGCAGTAACTGCCATTGCAACTGCAAGATAGGTCTTGCCTGTGCCGGCAGGGCCTACGCCTAAAGTAATTGTATTTTTTCTGATATTTTCAATGTATTTCTTTTGGCCGAGAGTTTTGGGTTTAATGGGTTTGCCCTTCGAGGAAATACAAACGCAATCCGCCGTCATTTGCTCAAGTTTGTCTTCGTTTCCTTCGTTAACAAGAGAAAGCACATAGCGAACATTTTGGTCACTTAGCTGTTCACCACGGTTTATGAGAGTGAGCAAGCCATTAATTGCTCTTACGCCTTTTTGAACATTTTCCGCTTCGCCTGTGACCTTAAGCTCCGAACCGCGGCTGATAACGGAAACGCTGAATTCTTTTTCAATAAGTTTTACGTTTTCATCAAATGAACCGAAAAGGCTTACAGCCTGCTCCATCCTGTCAACATTTATAACTTGCTCAAACAATAATACCACCTCTTGTTCAAATAAAAAGTCAAATTTTTAATCAAAGTAATTATATCACACTATTTCAAAAATGTCATCTTAAATAATGCAAATTTACATATATTTTTAATGTATCTTTAGTAACATAATCTCACATAATCTCACATACCTTTTAAAGTGCATAAATATACAAAAAAAAGCTTGATTATCTGTATACATTATAGTAAAATAAATATCTATACAAGAATATTGGGGGAAACAAAATGGCTTGGTATGAAGAATTTGTGCGTCAGTTCAAAAAATGCTTCATAGATGATGATAGATATTTAATGCTTGTAAAGGGACTCGGAGTTACCATAAAGGTTTCTTTGCTTGCCCTTGTAATAGGCGTTTTTATCGGCTTTTTAATTGCTGTATGCAATCTTTCAAAGCATAAACCGTTAAGAGCAATAGGCAAGGTTTACACAGATGTTATCAGAGGCACACCCTCTGTTACTCAGCTTATGATTATTTACTTTGTTTGCTTTGCTTCTGTGCATTGGTCAAAGTGGATAATTGCCGCCATTGCTTTCGGCATAAATTCAGGTGCTTATGTTTCGGAAATATTCCGTGCCGGTATTCTTTCTATTGACAGAGGTCAAACAGAAGCAGGCCGTTCTCTCGGTTTAAGTGCCTTTCAAACCATGACTAAAATTGTTTTGCCACAGGCAATTAAAAATATTTTTCCCACACTCTGCAACGAATTTATCGTTCTTATCAAAGAAACCGCAATAGTGGGTTATGTAGGACTTATGGACATTCAAAAGGCGGGCGACTTTATAAAAAGTGCCACATTCTTACCTTTTATGCCCCTTATGGCAACGGCAATTATTTACTATGTGCTTATCAAAATACTCACCCTTTGCCTCGGCCGTGTTGAAAAAGCACTCCGTAAGGCAGACATACGCTAAGGAGGTTAAATAATGATTGAAGTAAGAAATCTAAAAAAGACCTTCGGCGACAATAACGTGCTTAAAGGGATAAATGAACACATTTCCGAGGGCGAGGTTGTTGCAATTATCGGACCTTCAGGTTCCGGCAAATCAACTTTTCTCCGTTGCCTTAATATGCTTGAGGAGGCAACAGATGGCGAAATTTATGTAGATAATGAGCTTATTAACGGCCCTAAATCCGACATAAATAAAATTCGCCAAAAAATGGGAATGGTTTTTCAGCACTTTAATTTATTTCCACACCTTACAGTGAAAAACAATATAACTCTTGCACCTGTTACCCTTAAAAAGATGACAAAGGAGCAAGCAGAGGCAAAAGCGCTTGAGCTCCTTGAAACAGTCGGCCTTGCCGATAAAGCAGACGCTTACCCTGCATCACTTTCAGGCGGTCAAAAGCAAAGAGTCGCCATCGCAAGAGCTCTTGCGATGAATCCGGAAATAATGCTTTTTGATGAGCCTACATCTGCCCTTGACCCCGAAATGGTAGGCGAAGTGCTTGATGTTATTAAAGCTCTTGCCAAAAGCGGTATGACAATGGTTATAGTCACTCATGAAATGGGCTTTGCCCGTGAGGTTGCAGACAGAGTTTTGTTTATGGATAACGGAGTTATTGTGGAACAGGGGCCGCCTCAGGAAGTATTCGGCAATCCTCAGCACGAACGCACAAAATCATTTCTCAGCAAAGTACTATAAAATGCGGAGCATTTCAAATTAGCAATTAGCAATGAAGGGTTGCTTTGCAACGATTTGTATATAACAATCTCTCAGTCGCTTTCATATTCTTAAAAAGCGACAGCTCTCCTTACACAGGAGAGCCGAATCCACTCTCATTCAGCTCGTTGTAATTATTAACCTTTTGCCCTTTACATAAGAACCTTGTTACTCCGCTTTGCGTCGTAATAATCGGATTTTGCTATGCAAAATCCCCGACATTACTCATTATTCATTTAATAAAGTTCTTTAATCGTAATTTAAGCATTTTGCTTGAATATAAAAAATTAGGAGGAAGTATCAAAATGAAAAACTTTAAAAAGGTTTTGGCAATCATTCTTTCACTCGCTTGTGTTGCTTGCGTATTTTCAGCTTGCGGCACCACAGACACAGAAACCACAACTGTGGCAACTGATGAAACAGAAGCACAAACTTCATTCACCACAATTACCGATGGCGTAATCACCTTCGGCACAAACGCAGAGTTCCCGCCCTTTGAATCAGTTTCCGCAAACGGCATTATTTCTTCAGCTGACGGCTCTCAGTCTTTTGACGGCATTGATATGGCTATTGCCAACAAAATCGGTGAGAAATACGGTATGAAAGCCGTTATCAACAATATGGAATTTGATTCTCTCCTTATCAGCCTTAAAAACGGTCAGCTTGATGCTTGCATCGCCGGTATGACTGTTACAGAGGACAGAAAAGAAGAAGTTGATTTTTCAACACCTTACTATGTAGCAACTCAGGTTATGATAGTTAAGGAAGGCTCTGATATTAAGTCCGCTGCCGATATGGAAGGCAAAAAGATTGCCGTTGTTCAGGGCTACACCGGTGAAACCGTTGTTAACAAGCTCGGTTATGAATACGAAGCCTTCAAGAAGGGCACAGAGTGCGTTATGGAGCTTACAAACGGCAAGTGCGATGTGGTTGTTATTGACTCTGCAACAGCAGATAAATATGTAGCCGACAACGAAGGACTTGTAATTGTTACCGATTCAGAAGCGTTTGAATCAGAAGAATATGCTATTGCAGTTGCAAAAGGCAACACAGCTCTCCTTGATGCAATCAACACTGCAATTGAAGAGCTTAAAGCAGACGGAACTATCGCTTCCCTCAGCGCTCAGTATGCTGTTTCGGAATAATAGTTTGGCAATAAATAATTGAATAGTGAAAAAGACTGTACTGCCGATTTTGACAGTACAGTCTTAATTTTGTGTAAAATTCAGAGATTAAAACTTATGTTGAAATATTGTTCATAACCATAAGACTTATTTTCAAAAGTAAAAATTCATATTTTCTTACATCAATACTTTTTCTATAAGAGCCGCGATTTCAATATGGAACGAGCTGACTACATGAATCACCACGGCTCTTTCCTCTATATTGCTTGCTTGTGAGAATATATCATCTCTCTTTTTTCAGGCTCTTGTCCGTTTGTTGGAATATATCAACCCTTCTTGCAGTAGTCAATGTTCTCCAACATGCACCATTTTACGTTGTATGTACTTTAATCTTCAAACTGGTATTGTTCCGGAATTAAATTGCTGTAGTAGGCTATTTTTCCGGCCAGCACATCATCGTAAAAACCCTGCTTCCAGTCTATGAAATCAATTGAGGACTGAAGCTCCTCTATGGATGCAATCAGAGCTTTTCTTTTTATCTCTAAAACCTGTTTTCGCTGCGGAATCGAAGCCTCGCCCTGTAGGCAAAGCGACAGATATTCTTTCATCTCTGCAATACTCATTCCACATTTTTTCAGGCAATTAAGGCTCTGAATCCATTTGATATCATGCTCATCAAAGACGCGGTAATTGTGCTGATCGC
>CAVJRM010000025.1:0-22414 GCA_963652165.1 bacterium
CACGTGGCCCCTTTGTGTAAAGGGGGCTGTCTGCGAAGCAGACTGGGGGATTGCTACTTGCAAAGCAAGATAATCGGGAAAATTGCAATAATATTGTCAATAAAATTACCACTTAGCACTGCAATAAATATGAAATATTAAAACTTTTTTGCATTTTAGAGCAAAAACTTGCATTTTTTACCGATTTGTGCTATGATTACTGCACAGGAGGCGTGAATTTATGATAGATTCTTTTGAGTTCAAACGTCGTGACGGTTATTTAAATAAACTTATCGGCTTTCAAGATACGGAGCCTGTTAAGGTCATCACCGGCATTCGTCGCTGTGGTAAGTCCAGCTTGTTGAAATTGATGGTAGAGCATTTAAAAGATACAGGCGTGCTTCCGGAACAGATTGTTGAGATGAATTTTGAATCCTTTGAATTTCGTGGAATGGGTGCAGAGGATATATACAAGTATGTCAAAGATCGCATTGTTCCGGGAAAAAGAATGTACCTGTTTTTCGATGAACTTCAAAGAGTTGATGCCTGGGAAGATGCAATAAACGCTTTTCGTGTGGATTTTGACTGCGACATCTATATCACAGGCTCTAATGCTTATCTTCTTTCTTCGGAGTATTCAACCTATCTCTCCGGGCGATGTGTGGAAATAAAAATGTTGCCCCTTTCTTTCCGTGAATTTCTTGACTTTCACGGCTTTGAAGTTCGTGAAACCCAGAGCGCGTTTGGTGGGCTTCACAAGCAGATATTTGATAAAAACGGCAGTCAATATGAATTGCGAGAGGCATTTGACGCATATATGCACTTCGGTGGAATGCCGGGTATCGCAGAGGTCGGGCTTGAGGATGAAAAGGCAATGCCTCTTCTTGAAGGTATATATTCCACTGTGGTGATTCGTGATATTTTGGAAAGAGAAAAACGCAGAGGCCTAAAGCAGATTACAGATGCCGTATTGCTCCGTAAAATTGTTTTATTTCTTGCCGACAACATAGGCTCAAATGTTTCTGTCACCTCTATCGGTAACACTTTAGCAAATGAGGGACTTTTAGATGATGGCAAACGCAAAGGTACTCCCAGCGTACATACTGTGCAAGCCTATGTCAATGCACTTTTGGAAAGCTACTTTTTCTACGAGATTAAACGATTTGACATAAAAGGCAAGTCTTATCTGCGAACCCTTGGAAAATATTATATTGTTGACATGGGACTTCGTAATTATTTACTCGGCTTTCGTAACCGTGACAGCGGCCACACACTTGAGAATGTGGTTTATTTTGAGTTACTTCGCCGTGGCTATGATGTCGCAATCGGCAAGATAGGAAGCAGCGAGATTGACTTTATTGCAACTAATACAAATGAGAAAAAATATATTCAAGTAACAGAATCCATGATGAGCGAGGATGTACGCGATAGAGAGCTTGCACCTCTGCAAAGCATCCGTGATAACTATGAAAAAATCATTCTCTCTCTTGAACCCGGGCTTGATGCTTCATACGACGGCATCAAATCCCTAAACCTCATAGATTGGCTGCTGCAATAATGTAAAGTCGCTTCGCTCAATTAGCAATGGACGTATTTCGTTTATATCACATATAATCTTTCAAAAGAAAGGAAAACACTATGAAAACAGAAACAAAATATTTATATTATGATAAAAAAGGAAAGCCTTGTGATCAGTTTTCTGCCGCAAGGGTAATTATTCAAGTTCTTGATGAAAACGGTAAAATCATAAGTGAAGACGAAATTGAAATTTTTGATGAAAAGGAAGAAAGTGAAAAATAATTAAATTTCTGTTGTAAGATTTCATGAAATAGTATATAATATAGTGTACAGTTAAGTTTGTTAATATCATATTGACAAAATTGTTACTTTGTGGCAATATTTCTGTGTAAGTATACTATTATAAATATTTGTCATTACAACAGGAGGGATTTATATGAAGAAATTATTAGCAGTATTTCTCCTTTTTGCAGTGCTGTTTTCTGCAACGGCCTGCGGCAAAATATATTTTGATGAAGAAAAATACAATAGCCAAGTTGCCAAAGAAGAGAGCGAAAAGGCTGAATCCTCTTCCAAGCAAGTAGAAGAAATTTCAGAAAATAAAGAAGATGTTGAATCCGAGCTGGGAAAAACCGAAGATAACAAAAAAATCGTTGTTAAATTAACCTACGGTGACCACATGGAATATGTTGCTACCTATTTCAAGAACGGTGTAATAAGCTATAGAGATACCTATAAGTATTTTGACACTGAAAGCTATTATGAGATGGTTCTCGAATACGGCGATATAGGCGATGACAAAGTGATTGACACAAATGATGATCTTAGGCTCATTGTGTACAGAAACAAAAATGTATCGGAGATGGATTTTGAAACATGTCTTACCTTGTATGAGAGAAGAGACGCTGAAATTTGTGAGATTATTAAATAAAACAGATCGGCGGTGAAATTCACTGCCGATTTTCAGTATATGAGGTGACTTATGAAAAAAATTTTTTCAGTAATGTTAGCATTAATTTTAATTCTTTCCTGTTCTGCCTGCGGCAAAAAAATAGAGGAACGTATAGGATACACCTCTGAGGCAAAAGAAGAGGTATATAAAAATGAATATAAAGACAGTAACGGGAATGTCAGCTCAAAGCTTGAATATCATTACCCTGTTATCAGTGGACTATCCGATGATGTTTCAAATACAATAAATAAAGCTTTTGAAGATAGAATTAAGCAAAAAGATGAAGAATTAAAAAAGAATGCCGATAATGTTACGGAATATTTGAAAAATTTTGATATTGAAGGCCC
Organism: bacterium; assembly: GCA_963652165.1. GTDB lineage: Bacteria > Bacillota > Clostridia > Oscillospirales > Acutalibacteraceae > CAG-177. The sequence goes on from CAVJRM010000025.1 coordinate 2,797, forward strand.
TCAAATCACAATAGTAGAATTTGAAGAATACTACGTAGATGAGTATGTTGCCTCGTTCATAATCAAAGAGCGTACGGCTACAAACCCGGAGGATGTTACCCCAACATATAAAGGAATTTCATTTTCACTTTCGAACGGTGCACAGCTTTCTGTATCTAACCTAACCTTGCCGGGAAAAGAAACCGAAACAGACACAATCATAAGAGAAAGAATAGTTACAGAGGCTAACACCTCCTATTCGCCTAATGGTTCAGCCTTAGATGAAGAAAAAGAGGAACTCCTTAAAGCTTTATATGATGAAAAGAATTTTGTGACAGACGGGTATACTCTTGTGTTTGTATATAATTACAGCACCCTCTCAAGAGGCTCAAAAACCGGCATATATCTTTGCGAAATTGATGTAAGCGACATGGGTGGGTATATTACATGCCCGGCGGATTACGGCCAAAGTTAAAAAAGAAAAAAGCCTCCAAACCGGAGGCTTTACTTATGTAAAAAGCATTCTTTTCCATGGGAATAAATTATGCCCACGGCTTGCAGATATGAATAAATTATGGTGCTGCCAACGAATCTCATTCCCCTTTTGTATAAATCTTTTGAAATTGCATCAGATAGAGAATTTTTTGTGTTTTCTGTTTCAAACAGGATTTTGCCTTTTGTAAACATTTTAAGATAATTATAAAACGAGCCGTATTCTGCGGAGATATTCTTAAATATCTGTGCATTTTTTATGCTAGCTTTAATTTTTAGCCTGTTTCTGATTATTTCTTTATTTTCAAGCAATTCGGCAATTTTATTTTCATCATAATTACAGATTTTATCTATATCAAAATTATCATAAGCTTTTCTGAAACTTTCTCTTTTATTCAGCACGCACTCCCAAGAAAGCCCTGCTTGAAAGCTCTCCAAAATGAGCATTTCAAAAAGATATTTATCATCTGTGTTAAGAATGCCCCACTCATTATCGTGATAATCCACATAAAGCGGATTGTTAAGATTGCACCATTTACACCTTGATTTCATTATTTTTCACCTGTATGCCCTCCGATTCAAGAAGGGCTATTTTGTTATTCAGCCCTCCGCCGTAGCCTGTAAGAGAACCATTTGAACCGATTACACGGTGGCAGGGAATAATTATGCAAATGGGATTAAATCCTACTGCACCGCCTACTGCCTGGGCGGACATCTTTTTTATTTTTCTCTTTTCGGCAATTTTAACGGCAATATCATTATATGAAATTGTTTTGCCATAGGGGATAGTTTTTATAATGTCAAGTACTTCATCTCTAAAAGGTGTTGAATTTTCAATTTTATATTCCGGGGTAAAATTCGGCTCTTTGCCGGAAAAATAAATATCAAGCCATTCTTTTGTTTTACTGAAAATCGGCAAATCTTTTTCTTCGCAATCAGCTGTGTGTTTTAATTCGTCTTTTGAATTTTCAAACCATAAGCCCGTTAAAAATTCACCGTCACTTTTCATTATTATATTATCAAAGCCTTTTGAAGTTCGGTAATAAAATTTATACATCAGTCAAACCTCGTTTGCCAGTTTTCGGAATGATAGGCATCAAAGCACATGGCAATTTGCTCTTTGCTTGTTTTACGCTCTTCAAGTGTGGGTAAATTATCAATATCAAAATAATCTGCGCCGAGGGTTTCTATATTCTGCTCAAATTCGCCGCCGATTTCTTCGCACAAATAGAATATAGCCACAACCCCATAAACATATTGCGGGGCAAGGTGATAATCTCTGTTTTGCACGGCTATAACGGATTTTACTTTTACATTTCTGCCTGCCTCTTCCCCGCACTCTTTAACGGCATTTTCGTCCGGTGCCAATTTCACCTCACACCATCCTCCGGGAAGTGCCCATTTGCCGTCTCTTTCTTGCACAAGCAATATTTTATCATCTTTGAATATAGCGGACCTTGTGTCAATTTTAGGGGTTTGATAGCCGTAATCGGAGCAGAAAAGTTCTTTAATATCTTTAATGCTTGTGTCTGTTTTTAACGCCATCATTTCTGCTGAAATTTCCCTGAGTCTTTCATATCTCTCTTTATCAAATGGGTCTTTTGCATAGTAAATTCCCGCTTGGCTGAGAGCCTGTAATTCGGAAATAAGAGAAATCAATTTATCTTCACTCATATAATCACCTTTTATAGTAAACCGAGGAGATGGTTTTCACCTCCTCGGCATTTTTATCCTGCTATTTTATTTTTTACGGTTTTTTCACCGATTTTTATAAGTCTGAAAATAATGGGGCTTAACGCAATATTCAGTGCGGATTCCACAATGAAATTAACTCCGCAAATAACAAAAATTATATATTTTCCTGCGGAAGCATAGCCTGCTGTGGTTGCCCACTCTGTAATGGTGTCAAAAAAGAATATTCTGCATCCGAGAATAAAAACACCCGTGTTTACTATGGGAGTGGCAACTGCTGCCAAAAAACAGGCAACATATTTGTTCTTACCCTCTATGAGTTTATAAATCAATCCGGCAATAAGGCCTGCAAGAGTGCCTTTAAGTAAAACCGTTGCTACCGTGCCCGGCACGCTGATTGCAAGAAATACGCTTGCATCCGTAAATAGAACAACAACGCCGAAAACAAAACCCAGCCATGCCCCTGCTTTGTAACCGTAAAGTGCCGCACCGACTACTATCGGAACTAAAACAAAAGTAATGTTAAACACGCCGAATTTTAAGGGTAAGGTTGCTATTACAGCTACAAGTGCCGTGAATATGCCTATGCCTGCGATTTTTTGAACATTTGTCTTTTTCATATTAAATTTTCCTCCTGCTACTGTTTTGAACTATCAAATACAATGCAATTTGCTAACCACTCAGTTATTTTTCTGAGTGTTTTTTTCGTAAATGAGTTTAAGACCTTTGAGTATAAGCTCATTATCAATGATTATTTCGTGCTTGCAATTCGGCACAATGCTTGAAACAAGGCCCCCGGTTGCAACAATTTTCGCATCATAGCCAAGCTCATCTAAAATTCTGTCAATAGTGCCGTCAATTGAGGCTGCCTGGCCTAAAATTATACCGCTTTTCATGCAATCAACGGTGTTGCTGCCTATTGCTTTTTTAGGAGCTTCAAGAGAAATGCGGGGGAGCTGTGATGTGCGGTTTACAAGAGAATCCATAGAAACTCTTACCCCGGGCATAATCATTCCGCCAATGTAGTTTTTGTTTTTATCAAGCACGCTGATAGTGGTGGCTGTGCCCATATCAATCATAATAAGAGGTGCACCGTAATATTTGAGGCCTGCAACGGCATCTACAATAAGGTCAGCGCCTACGGTTGCCGGGTCATCCACAAGAATGTTTACCCCTGTTTTTACGCCGGGGCCCACTAAAACGGGAGTAATGCTGTACATTTTTTCAACAGCGCCGATAATTGTGGTGTTGATTGGGGGCACAACAGATGAAATAACCGCACCCTCAATGTCTGTTTTTTCAATATCGTGTAAATGCATTAGTGCCTGAAACAGCACCACATATTCAAGGGCTGTTTTTGAAGTGTCTGTTTTAATTCTTTCAACAAACAGAATTTCGTCACCTTGTATGCACCCTGCCACAATATTGGTGTTACCAATGTCAATAGCGAGAATCATGGTAAAATCTCCTTTTATTTGATGCATTTTCCTTTAAGGAATAACGCTCAAGCGGATTATAGCACATATAAATTTCACTTTCAATAGCTATATTACATTATATATATACGCAAAACTTCCCCTCACCGAAAGCAAGGGGAAGCCGCAAACTTATTTAGTCTTTTTCTTTTTTGAAACAACAGTTACAACTATTATTCCTGCTGCAAGCACGATTATTGCCGCAAGTACGATTGCAAGGGTGGTATTTGAGCCGGTGTATGGTATTTCTTCACCTGCATCATTACCGTTGTTATTTGAATCGTTATCGGAATTATTATTATCCTGTGCTTCAATCTTATCAACAATTTTCTTAACTGCAACAGCGCCAACTACAGCAACGGGAACTGCGCCTATTACAGAGCCTGCAACAATAGCAGCTGTAACGCCGCCTGTAATTATTGCTCCGGTAACTCCGCCGATTACGGCTGCGGGAACTATAACAGCAGTTGCGGGAACTATAACATCATCAATGGTCAGTTTGCTCTTTTCCCATTGTGCTGTGAATGTTGTGTTGCCCTTGTCATCTGTTTCAACTTTCCAGCCCTTGAAATCATAGCCGTCTCTTTCGGGAGTGCCAAGGTCAATATCACCGTCAACTGTAATATTTGTGGTGTCTGTGTAAGTATCATCGCCGTATTTCCACTCGCCGCCGTTGGGGTTAACGGTAATTGTGTCACCGTTCTTAATATCTACTTTCTTTTCTTCGGGTGTCTTGTCGCCTTCGCCCTCACCTTCGGTGTCGGTGGGGTATTCGGGATATGTTACTTCGTATTCATTCTTTCTCCACTGAGCAACATAGGTGATATTACCGTCTTTATCCGTTTCAACTTTCCAGCCCGTGAATGTAAATCCTTCTCTTGTTGGGTCTTCAAGAGTTGTGTTTTTTTCAACGGTAATTTCAGTGGTAGTTGTGTGAGTTTGACCATCATGAGTCCATGTGCCGTTATTTGGGTCTACCTTGATAACTGTATTTTTCTTAACAGTATCATCTTTTGTGGGATTCTCATCTGTAGCACCTTCGGGCTTGTAGGTGATAGTGCGGTCGTTTATATCATACTGTGCTGTAAAGGTAGTATGGCCATTATCGTCTGTGGTCTTTTCCCAGCCTAAGAAAGTGTGATTATCTTTCGTGGGGGTACCAAGGTCAATATCGCCATCAACTGTAATATCTTTTGGCTCTGTGTAGGTTGTGTCACCGTATGTCCACTCGCCGCCGTTGGGGTTAACGGTAATTGTGTCACCGTTCTTAATATCTACTTTCTTTTCTTCGGGTGTCTTGTCGCCTTCGCCCTCACCTTCGGTGTCGGTGGGGTATTCGGGATATGTTACTTCGTATTCATTCTTTCTCCACTGAGCAACATAGGTGATATTACCGTCTTTATCCGTTTCAACTTTCCAGCCCGTGAATGTAAATCCTTCTCTTGTTGGGTCTTCAAGAGTTGTGTTTTTTTCAACGGTAATTTCAGTGGTAGTTGTGTGAGTTTGACCATCATGAGTCCATGTGCCGTTATTTGGGTCTACCTTGATAACTGTATTTTTCTTAACAGTATCATCTTTTGTGGGATTCTCATCTGTAGCACCTTCGGGCTTGTAGGTGATAGTGCGGTCGTTTATATCATACTGTGCTGTGAGTGTTTTTATACCGTCTTTGTTTTCACTGATTTCCCAGCCCAAGAATGTATGGTTCTCTTTTGTGGGGTCGTTAATTGTAATATCATCTGTAACGGGAACATTTGTTGATGTTTTGTAAGTGGTGTTATTGTATTTCCACTCACCACCGTTAGGGTCTACAATAATATATGAATTATTTGTAACATCAAAGGTTTCTCCGTCAGGCTTCTCGGGATTATCTGGATAAACATCCGGAACAGTTACTTGGTGCTTTGTTACTTCAACAGTAGTGTAAGTCCAGTTACCTGTAATTGTTACGCCGTCAGTATCCATAACGCCATTGTTCAGGTCAATCCATCCCTCAAAGGTATATGTGCCCGTTATGTTGCCATAGCTGTCGTATGTGTTTACTGTATCGCCTTCTTTGAAGGTTGTGTCTACAATATACTTCTCGCCGGGAATGACTGTTTGGCTGCCGGGTGCAGTTTTATCTTCAGGAACAATACCTGTAAACTCATAAGTAACAGACTGTGCATCTTGCTTTTCCCATGTGCCTACACGAGCTACATCATCGCTCGGCATTGAGGTGATAGTATCATTCCAGCCATTGAATACCCATCTGCAATTATTGGTTACGTCTACAACATCTTCATAGGTAGGTGTGGTAATAGTTTCATTTGGATAGTGTCTTTCGGAGGCAGGTGCAGTTGTGGGGGCATCGCCGCTAAAAGAATAACTAATCTTGTAATCTCTTACCCAATCACCTGTGGCTACAAGATTTTCAGAGGGCATTGTGCCATCAAGGCTTTCTGTGTTATAAGATTTACCGCTGGTTGCACCGGTAACAGTCCAGCCGGAGAATTTGTAATTAACGCCGTCAACGGTAATAACTTTATCTTTAGTGAAGTCGCTGTCAATAGTGTAATTTGCGCCGGCAGTATAAGCATTTGAATCCGTGGGTGCAGTTGTTCCGTCAGGAACATCACCGGTGAAATTGTATTTGATGGAGTAAGTGCTTGTTTTTGTCCAAGTACCCTTCATTGTAATATCAGAGGTAATTGTGTTTCCGGTGTAAACATTACCATCTGAATCATAAGCAGTCCAGCCGGAGAATTCATATTCGCCGTCATCGGTTGTAATTTTTGTGCCCTTTGTATATGTGCTGTCTACTGTGTATGAAGCACCGCTGCTGTAGTTTGCGCTGTCTACAGGTAAGGTGGCACTTGAGGGAGCATCTTCGCCCCAATCGTAAGTTATATGATATGAAGCATTTTGGGTTAACAAAACATCAAGGTTGTATTTATTTTGATAATTGTAGCCTTCCTTGCGTTCATACTCATCGGAATCGTAATTTACCGTAGCGCCGTTAAGAGTTGTGAGCTTCGGAGCATAGCCGGGAATTATTTCACCGTTAGAGCCGGATAAAGATGATGTCGTGCTGTGGTCTTTATTTTCGTCGAAAGCCAAAGTGCCTGTATATGTTTTAACATCACTTGCCGAGGTGGTAGAGTAAATTTTATCGTTTACAGAGTAAGTAATCTCACCTTTTGTAAGGTTTTTAACATTGGTTGTATAAGTGGCATCACCGGTGATGGTTTTGCTTGTTCCGGGTATCTGACATTTATCAACGGTTTTTGTTAATTTAACAAGAGCTATTGCTCTGCCGTTATTACCGAGAACGCCCTTACAAGTGGTGGAAGAGCCTGTACCTACCTCATCCTCATTTAAGCCGCTTCCAGATGAATCGGCATTGGGGTCACCGTTATAACTATAAAAGTAAGAGCTTAAAATATCGCTTGAAGATGTAGTGTTTTCTGTTTTATTTGTGGTTATGGTTTGATTAAGATATTCTGCTTTCGGTTTACTTGATTTGTAAATCTGAACTGCTGTATCACTGCCTTCAACTGTAAGTGCTCCTGTTGTTACATCGTAATAATAGGGGTTATCGTATGTTATGTCATATTCAACGGTAGTAAGGGGAGTTTTACTGCTGTCAAAAGCGTTTGTATATACATAATCGTTAATTGCGCTGCCGTCTTTAACATAAACTTTATATGTGAGGGCGGTGGGGTCTGCCGGTTTCATTGCACTTGCTTTAAGCTCTGCAATGGAGTCTCTGTCTATCATGGTAAACATTGCAACCTCTGTGGTTGGCAAAAACCATACAAGAGTTTGTTGACCGTCTTTTTCTGTAATTGTAACGGTCGTTTTGTAGCCTGAGAATGTGCAAACGCCTGTTTCTGCGTTATATGTGCCTGTTATAGGGCTTTCGCCATCGGGGGTAAGAGTGATTTTAGCAGGGTCAACATACATTCCTTCGCCGATAGCATCTGTAAAGGTGATTCCCTTTTCACTGCTGGCACTTTCACTTGAGCCTGTTCCCTTTTCTTCGGTAACAATGGGCCTGAAATAATCGTTGGAGTCATCCTTGATTATTTTTGCAAGGGTTTGAAAAGCCTTCATCAAAACCTCGTATGTATTGGCAAACTGAACATAGCCATCACCTGAGGAGGGGTAAATGTAGGCATCATTTGTGTAATAATCTTTGGTATTATAATTTTCAGCGTATTGTTCAAGATAATATTTAATCTTTTGATTGTCAGTACCGCTTGAGCTTGATTTAGTGTCTTTTAAAAGTTCCGGGTTAATAAGGCAAGAAGTTGCATCTGTTGCGCTTTCCGTAACGCCAAGGCCGATATTAAACCACTGAACAGAAAGGTCATCTGTGTCATCTGCAATACTTTTATTAAAGCTGTCATAAGCATCTTGAAGTTTATCTTTCCAATAGGCAGCTGTTAAAATTGTATATGCCTCTAACTGACAGGTTGTATCTGTGGTGTTCTTTGAGAGGTCTGAAGCAGTATCAGTGTTCCAATTTGTTGAAGCACTGTTTGCCTCACCATCGGTCATCATAATAACAAAGGGCTTGCGCTCACGGTCTTTGGACATATTGCTGAGGTCTGCCGCAGAGATAAACTGGGAAATACTGTTTGCAATACCATACTGTGTGCAAGTGCCGGAAATAGTCGATTGTTTAGTTTGAGTGTAAGAAGTAGGCGTAGCATCAGCTGTACTTCTTGTTTGAAGATTTGTACTGGTTGAAACACTGTTATCGCTGTTATAGATAAGATACTTATCGGTTGATGCTACCGTAGTTGAGGTGCTGTATTTACTGCCATCCATGCTGTTCCAGTAATAGTTGATAGGAAGCAAATTGGCCACGGTCATAGATGTTTTGCCATTACCTCCACCGAAAACATAAACAGCAATTCTGTTGTATTTGTTGGCGTGAACTATAACATCTATAGCTTCATTTGTTGCATCAACAAGAGCTTTAAGCCTTGTGCCGTATTTTGTGCCATCATCGTTATTAATGGTGCTGTTTTTCATAGAGCCTGTAAAGTCAAGCACAAACACTACATCCGCAGCGGGAGCAGGCTTATACGAAACGGAGCTTACAGATGAAACATACTCCTGGCTGAGCGCTCTGAGGGTAACATTGAATCCACCGCCGTCAGGAGTAACGCTCTTATCAGTCCAGACCATACCGTCATTAGTCCTGTTGCCAAAGCCTAAATCTTCAAGCTCAGTTTCGGTCAATGAGCCGGTATCTTTATCCGCCGTCATCTCATAGATATATTGGCTGTTTCCTCCGTAATAAGATGTATTACCATCGGCAAGAGAGATAATGGGAACAGCTCCGATGATAATCGCTATAGTCAGAATTATTGCTAAAATTTTCTTTTTCATAATTCTCCTCCTATCTGAGCACAGTTTAAGTACATAGTATTATATATTATTTTATAAATAAAACAAGAGCAATTTGGCCCTAATTATTACATTTAAGCAAAATTTGTAACATTAAACAAACTTCCTTAAAATCAAAATATTTTTCTTTGTAAAATTTTAACACAAAAAATCCTCTCCTTATGTGCAATTACTAAGGAGAGGTGTAAATTAACAATGTTATTTAACTGTCAATCGTTTTATGCTTTCCCGTTATGGAGAAAATAACCCATTCGGCAATGTTTACGGAGTGGTCACCGAGGCGCTCGTAATATTTACCAATCATAAGCAAATCAAGGGCATATTCCCCGTCGGCTTTGTTGTTAGCAATGTATTCTATCAGCTTTTCTTTAAGCTCATTGAAATATTCATCAACGGCATCGTCATCACGGATAACTTTTTCCGCAAGGGAAATATCACGCTTAACGTATGCGTCAACGCTGTCCGTTACCATTTTTATGGTGGCATTTGCCATTTTACGCATCAAATCATCACCGTCAAAGGCTCTGCCCTCAAGAAACGGAATAATTTCCGCAATATCTTCCGCCTGGTCGCCGATTCTTTCCATATCCGTTATCATTTTAAGAGCGGCGGAAATTTGGCGTAAATCCCTTGCCACAGGCTGTTGCTGAAGAAGAAGTTTTAAGCACATAGATTCTATTGTGCGTTCTTTTTGGTCTATTTCCGAGTCAAGTGGAGCAACTTTTTTTGCGAGAGCCGTGCTGCATTCCGTTAAGGCTTTTGACGCAAGGGCTATTACCTCCTCGCAAAGAGCTCCCATCTCTATAAGTTCACTGTTTAAGTTTGCAAGCTGTTCATCAAAATGATTACGCATTAGCCAAACCTCCCCGTTATATAATCTTCTGTTTTTTGCTCTTTAGGCTGTGAAAATATTTCTTCCGTGTTGCCGTATTCTATAAGCTCACCGAGTAAGAAAAATGCCGTATTATCCGAAATGCGAACTGCCTGCTGCATATTATGGGTAACAATTACAATGGTGTATTGCTCTTTAAGCTGCATGGCAAGGTCTTCAATTTTAGAGGTGGAGATGGGGTCAAGAGCGCTTGTAGGCTCATCCATAAGAAGCACCTGAGGCTCAACGGCTAAAGCACGGGCAATGCATAATCTTTGTTGCTGACCACCTGATAAGCCCAAAGCGTTTTTCTTTAATCTGTCTTTAACTTCGTCCCAAATAGCTGCTCCACGAAGGGATTTTTCAACAATTTCATCAAGTTTTGCTTTGTTTTTTATTCCGTGAGTGCGTGGGCCGTAAGCGATATTATCATAAATGCTCATAGGGAATGGGTTAGGCTTTTGAAATACCATACCTATTTGACGGCGCAAATCGTTAACATCTGTTGCGGGTGAATAAATATCATCGCCGTTATAGTAAACATTTCCGGTGATTTTAACCGTATCAACCAAATCGTTCATACGGTTAAGAGTTTTGATAAAAGTGGATTTTCCACATCCGGATGGGCCGATTAAAGCGGTAATGCTTTTCTCTTCAATATCCATATTTATGTTTTTAAGAGCTTGATGCTCACCGTACCAAAGGCAAAGCTCTTTGGCGGATAAAATAGCTTTATTTTCAGTCATTTCCCTTTTTCCTCCTAAAATGGCGGGTAACTAAATCTGCTGTAAGATTTATAATAAGTGTCAGCATCATTAAAAGTGCGGCTATGGCAAAAGCAACTCCAAATTCTCCCTGCTCCTTTGCGTAAACATAAAGAGCCACCGTCATTGAAGCTCCGGCACTGCCGAGGCCTGAAAAAATCCCGTTTACCGCGTGAGCAAATCCGGCGGTAAAAAGCAGGGCCGCGGATTCACCTATAATACGGCCGATGGATAAAATGCATCCCGTAATAACGCCGTCAACACAGCCGGGAAGCACTACGGTGCGAATCACTCTCCACTTGCCTGCACCTAAGCCGAAAGCACCTTCACGGTAACTTTGAGGCACGGTTTTAAGACTCTCTTGAGTGGTGCGCATAATAGTGGGCAAATTCATAATTACAAGAGTTAGTGCGCCTGCCATAAGAGAAGTGCTCATTTTTAAGAATTGGCAAAAAAACAACATTCCCACAAGGCCGTAAATAATTGAGGGTATACCCGAAAGAGTTTCGGCAGCGTATTCAATTATTCTCACAACACGGCGATTTTTAGCATACTCCGTAAGATATATGGCTGCCCCTACTCCTAAGGGAACAACGATTATAATTGTGGCAATTACTATGTAAATTGTGTTTAGAATATCCGGTAAAATTCCTATACTTTCGGATAAATAACTTGGTGCCGTAGTAAGAAAATCCCAAGAAATATTCGGCACACCTTTTGCAAGAACATAAATTATAAGAAATAAAACAAGAGAAAGGGTAAGAGCAGCACAAAGCCACATAATGCCTTTCATAACGCCGATATATATTCTTCGCTTTAAGGATAATTTTTTGCTTTTCATCTCAGCTCTCCTTTTTCCCTTTTAGGAATAAATTTAAGGTTGCGTTTATAAGCATAATAAAAAGGAAGAGCACAAGAGCAATAGAAAACAGAGCTTGCTGCTGAAGATCGTTTGAGTAAGACATTTCACTTGCAACGGCAGTAGTTAAAAAGCGTACGCTTTCAAATAAGCTCGGCATATTCGGTGCATTTCCGGACACCATCATAACCGCCATTGCTTCGCCTATGGCACGCCCCACACCTAAAACAACAGCTGTGGCGATTCCGCTTTTTGCTGCGGGAACAGCAACTTTGAAACAGGTTTCAACGGGAGTTGCGCCAAGGGCAAGGGAAGCATCTTCATATTCTTTAGGTACTGCGTCAAGAGCAGTGACGGAAACTTTAATAATTGATGGCAATATCATAATTGCAAGCACGATTATTGCTGCAAAAAGGCTTGCACCATCGGGAATATTAAACAATTTACGGATACTCGGCACAAGCACCATCATGCCCACTAAGCCGTAAACAACAGAGGGAATACCCGCAAGCAAACCTACGGCAGATTGCATAACTGCTTTAATCTTTGGCTTTGCAAATTTTGAAAGGTAAACTGCTGTCATAAATCCTATGGGCACACCTAAAACAATAGCACCTGCCGTGCCGTAAATACTTGTCAGTATAAAGGGCAAAATTCCGTATTTAGGCTCTGCTGCCGTTGATGCCCATTCCTTGCCGAATAAAAATTTTATAATTCCGATTTTTCTTATAGCGGGAATGCCCGAAATCACAAGATAAATTGTAATAAGCAAAACACAAGCTACGGTTATTAAACCCAATATAAGAAATATTCCGTGGACTATGTTTTCAAAAGTATTTTTCTTTTTCACCGATTCTCATCTCCTTCGGTATACAGATAGCAGGAGAGCTTTTGCCCTCCTGCATATTATTCAGTTGGCGGCAACTGCACCTGCTGTTGCGATTATTTTCGAAGCCTCTGAGGAGGTAATGTAATCAAAGAATTTTTGTGCTGTTTCGGAAAGAGCTGTATCTTCTTTAGTTACCAAAACAAAGGGACGCTGAATTTCATAAGTGCCGTCTTTTATTGTTGATTCGCTTGGTGTAACACCGTTTACGGGAAGAGCCTTTACAGTATCTTTAACGGATGCAAGGGAAGCGTAGCCTATGGCATTCGGATTTTGTGCAACGGTGGTAATAACATCACCTGTGGATGTAAGCTCCTGACGGTATTGACACTTATCCTCTGTGCCTGTAATGGATTCAAAACCGTCTCTTGTGCCGCTGCCTGCCTCTCTGCCGATAAGCACTATTTCGGAATCAGCACCGCCAACATCTTTCCAGTTGGTAATCTCTCCTGTATAAATAGCCGCAATCTGCTCAATTGTTAAATCGTTTATTGTGTTTTCGGGGTTTACGATTATCGCAATACCATCATAAGCAAGCACGGTTTCAGTAAGGCCTTCGGCCTTTTCTTCGTCTTTTAAGCTCCTGCTTGAAAGACCTATATCACAGCGACCCTCTAAAACAGCTTTAATGCCTGAGCCGGAACCTGTGGGGTTGTAAGTGAATGTAACTCCGCTGTTTTGCTCCATAAAGGATTCGCCGAGAGCACCTATAACTTTTTCCATGGATGTGGAGCCGTCTGTAGAAACAGAACCGCCTTCTGCTGCTTTGTCAGAGCCACAGCCTGCAAAAATAACAAGTGTGCAAATAAGGGCAAGGGCTACTGCCAAAAACTTTTTCATATTTTTCATAATTTTTCTACCTCTTTTCATTTCTTTGTACAAAGCAATAATACTTTTTCAATGTAAAATGAAAAAGCAAGGTAATGTAAAATCAATGTCAAGTTTTTGTAAGGTGAGTTTGTTACACATATTGCAATTTATTTAGCATTTCACTCTTGCAGGGCATAAAAGTTTTCAATATAATAGAATCAGAAAAATCAACGCAAAGGAGAATTGAAAATGCCGAAAATCAGATTGAATGATAATAAAGAAATTGTTGAGCGAATTCAAGAAGGCTTAAAAAAGCGCGGCGGTTATTGCCCATGCCGTATGGAGAAAAAAGAAGAATACAAATGTATGTGCCAAGAATTTAAGGAACAAATTGCCGACCCGAATTTTGAAGGGTATTGCCATTGTATGCTTTACTACAAAGAAAAATAGGCAAATGAAAAAATTGCTATTTATTTGCCAAAATGGTATTACAAAATTGTTATAAATGATACTTGAATTTTAACTCTATTATGATAAAATAGATGAGTATGTGCCGATAAGCTCGGCGCAAAATAAAAAACCTAAAGGAGAGGACTCGAAAATGGGATTTTTTACCGGTAAAACAGTTATCATCACCGGCGCAGGTCGTGCAGTGCTCAGCAATGGTCGCTGCGGTTCAATTGGCTATGGTATTGCCACCGCTTATGCAAAAGAGGGTGCAAACCTTGTTATCACAGGCCGTAACATTAAAAAGTTAGAGGATGCTAAGGCAGAGCTTGAAGAAAAATACGGCGTTAAAGTATTGCTCGTTCAGGCAGACATCTGTGATGGTGCAGATAATGAAGCTATTGCAGCTAATGTCGTTAAGCAGGCTGTTGATACCTTCGGAGGCATCCAGGTTCTTATCAATAACGCACAGGCTTCCGCTTCAGGCGTTACACTTGCAGAGCATACCACAGAGCAGTTTAATTTAGCTCTTTACTCAGGCCTTTATGCAGCATTTTACTATATGAAAGCTTGCTACCCCTATCTTAAAGAATCAAAGGGCAGCGTTATAAACTTTGCTTCCGGCGCAGGACTTTTCGGCAACTACGGTCAATGCTCTTATGCAGCTGCTAAAGAAGGCATCCGTGGTCTTTCACGTGTTGCTGCTACCGAATGGGGCAGAGACGGCATCAATGTTAATGTTGTTTGCCCACTTGCTTGGACTGCACAGCTTGAGCAGTTTGAAAAAGCATATCCCGATGCATTCAAGGCAAATGTTAAAATGCCTCCTATGGGTTACTACGGTGACGCTGAGGACGATATCGGCCGTGTATGCGTTCAGCTTGGCACACCCGATTTCAAATATATGTCCGGTGAAACCCTTACCCTTGAAGGCGGTATGGGTCAAAGACCGTAATCAAATATAAGCATAATCAAAGGGAGCTTCGGCTCCCTTTTTGCATATTAAAAAGCCGTTCCCACATCATAAAAAAATCGGAACGGCTTTCTTTTTTTATTGCCTCGGCAATATTTCTTATTAAGCATTAAGGCTTTTAGCCACGTTTATAAAAATAATTCTTTTGTTTTATTAGTAAAAAATAAGCCCAAAATATTGTATAAAAAGTGCATATAATTATAATGTGTATCTGTGATATAATCTTATGTGGAGTTTAATACAGATACGGAGGGAATAACTTGACAAGTGATAAGCTGTCAAAAGTCAAAAAAGGCGTAGATTATGTAAAGACCTATTGGAACAAGCCTCCAAAAGGCAAATATGTTTCTTTTAGAGAATATGTTGACATAGGTGTTGGCATAGGCGGAAACTATATAGCTGCAAGTGCTATTTCAAAGTATATTTCATTTGCGGCCGGCTGCTACTTAATGATGTATCATTACAAGCTGCCGTATCTTGCGTTTTCCGTTATTAACATCATAAATCTGCCATTAAGCTATGTTATGAGCCTTATTGGGTGGATTGTTAATGATAACCTCGGTTTTATGAATAAGAAAACCGAAAGAAAAATTTACCTCACATATTTTATTATGATGATTGTAGGTGCCGGGCTTATAATTGCGGATTTCAGCTCTTTCTTGAATCCTGCCAACACCCTTGTAAAGTACCTTAATTCGCTTGAAGGTATTAACGCCGCATCTTCAATTAAAATTCTCGGCACATATATTGGCATACAAGGATATATGGGCGCCCGTAATATCTTTTATCGTAAGAAACTTGTACCGAAATTCGGCAGATATAAATATGCCCTTTATTGCGATTACGCCCCCAAAACAATAATGGTATTTCTTATAGGCTGGCTTCCTTTTTATAACACAATCGGCGATGTTGTTACTCGTGTTTGGGTGGCAAATCTCTTATTTGCATTCTACAATGCTTACAGCTTTAATAATCAGCTTGAAACCTGCGCTCAAAACATAAGCCCCGACCCGAAAGAGCGTATTATGGTAAGGACTTTTCCCATAAAGCTTTCACACTTTTTATGGAATTTAATTGACATTCTTATTCCCGTATTTGTGGGCTTTACAAAAGACGAGTGGGCAGATATGGCACTGTTTAAGTGGATAATCCCCATCACTTTCTTTGTTTCCGCAACCTTAACTTTGGTGCTTGCCACAAGAATAAAAGAAAGAATTCCTCAGCCGCCCCTTGAAAAGAAAGTTAACATCAGCTTTTGGGACGGTATGACCGGCGTAATGTATAATAAATACAGGTGGATAAACACTATAGTAGGCCTTTTGGATTCCCTTGGCAATGGTATGCTGGCATTTACAACTATTTTATACCTTTACACATTTAGAATGAGCGGTCTTATTTACAGCCTTATCGTTACCCTTGTATCCTTCTGCGGCACTCCGCCGGATTTCTTTACTCCGTTTTTCAGGCGCAGATTTTCATATAAGCAAATTATGATATTCTATCAGCTTATCAGGGCAGGAGGCAACGCTGTGATAGTGCTGAGCTATATATTCCTCGGTGATAATCTCAGTCTATGCGGAATTATAAGTATTGTAATGCTTATGATTATGGAGTCTTGCTCCACAGTGCCTAAATCCATTATGGCAGATATGAACATTCAAATAAACGACTATCAAATGTATCTCTCCGGTGAAAGACTTGAGAGCTTTTCGGGAGTGTTTGATTGGTTTGTCGGCCCCATCAAGAATTTTGTAGGCCTTATTATTCCTTTGCTTTTGCTCAAATACGGTTTTAACAGTAACTGGGACGTTCTGTTTATTGACGAATCAAGAATTAAAATAATCGTTGTGCCTATAATAATTGATATTGTCGGCTATTTGCTTATGACCATTCCATACTTCTTCTGGGATTATGATGACAGCAAGCAAAGCAAGGTTATTGAGGTGCTTAACCGCCGTGAGATTGTTACGGGCGGAGATTTAAGCGGTGGCCACGCGGCCGAAATTTCTCAGGATGATATTCCTGTCGAAAGTGAGGTGGCCGAATAATGTCCAAAAAGAATAACAAAGCGAAAACAAAAGTTGAAGAAATAAAAGAAGAACCTCTTGATATCCCCGAGGATGAAATTTGGACTTATCGCATTGAGGGCCTCCAAGCTCCGCGCATAGTGGATAAAACAGTCAGCCTCAAATCAAAAATAATTATAATTGTTGTGCTTCTTGTTGCAATTGTTCTTTCAATCTATTTCAGCATAAGAGCCGTAAGCAATGATGAATTTGATTATAAAGAAGTTGAAAGCGGTATTGAACTTGTGAAATATTCCAATGTTGACGGAGTAAAAGAGCTTACCGTTGATTATATGGACGGCGACAAATCGAAGCCTATTACCGAGCTTCACGAGTACGCTTTTAACTGTGATGAGGTAATAGAAACTATCTACCTTGGCAAAGACATTCAGCTTATTGACGGCAAAACTTTTTACAGCTGCTGGAATCTTCAAAATGTTTTTGTGGATGACGATAATCCCTATTATTGCGACATAGATGGCGTTCTTTATGACAAAGAGCTTACACAGGTTATTTACTACCCCAGCGCCCATAACATTTACCTTGCAAAGCAGGCAGGCTATGATTACACCTTGCCAAAAGACGGCAGCATAACCGATGATGATTTTACAAGCGCCGTAAAATTACTTAATACCTGCGTTATTAACGGCACAGATATAAGCACTCTTGAAGGAGATAACAAAACGCTCCTTGATAAGCTGACAACTCTTACAGGCGTTACGGATTACTCAAAATTCATCAAAGATTATAATAACAAAGTTGGATATTATGTTATTCCTTCAACCGTTACTAAGATAGGCAAGCTCAGTTTTGCTTACAGCGATATTTTTGCCGTATATATTCCCGAGGGCGTAACTGAAATGGAAACAATGTCATTCTTTAAAGCTGAAAAGTTAGCGGAGGTTTATTCTTACACAGCCGATGAAATAGTAAGCGATACCGTTTATGGAAATGTAAGCAGTAAGATAAAAGCTTATAAATCTTTGCCGGAGGGCCTTGAAATAATCGGCTCAGACTGTTTCACTTACGACAGAGAAATAAACTATATGTATATTCCCGCAAGCGTTACAAAGATCGGCCACCACGCTTTTTTCAATATGTGTTATAAAGAAGACGGTAATATTGTTGGCCTTGCAGAAATGAATGTTGCTCTCAGTGAAGACAAATTTAAGAATAACACCTCCACAGGCGACAGCTGGCTGCCAACCTATGACTCGGGACTATTTGAAAAGAAAATCAATGTAAACTATTCCGCAAACAGAGAATAACAAAAAGCTCCCTTTGGAGCGTTCACTTAGGGATTATTGAAAACAGCGATAATTTTTGAGTGGCGTCCTCAAGCGGTGCAAACAGAAAGACCACACAACTGACTACAGTGTCGGCTGTGCGGTCTTTCCTACTCGGTCAGTAAATCACAGTTACCGTGATATCTTTCTCGATTTCTATGAAGGACTTACCGTTAAAACATTTTTCCGAAAGAACAGCATCGATAACGGACTGCGGAATGTCTCCCCAATCGCCAATTTCATGTTTACATATACATTTTGCAGAATCCGGCGTGCAATCCCAAATTACAAGGTATGATTTACCATCATTGACTTCCGGTTGTAACACATATGTTGTACCATCATACTCAAACTCAGCCTCGTGATTATGAGAAATTAGCTCGTACAATTCGGTCATTTTTATTCCGTTCATTACTTTACCCCCTTAAATAGCGTTTTATATTTTTCATAGAGTGCGTCACCGGGATGTAGGATGTCCGGATGTTTGCCACGCACTCCATCCGTGTAGTAATGCACATGGAGAGATTTTTTCCCATCGTGAATACCGTAATCTATATCGAATTGTGGCATACGATTTTCTCCGAAAACTCGGAGTTGATCGAAATCACCATTTTTTCGGTATAACAAGTATGATGTTCCCGGTGTGTTTGATCTTTCTGGCAAATTCATGCTTGCTTTAGGGTCCTTAGGTGCTAAAACCTTAATCCCATCAACATAATCAACAGTATGCCATCTTGCGGGTGTACTAAAACCACCGCTTTCAAGGAAAGAACCTCTGCTACCCATTACACAGCACGCTCCTTCCATCTCTGGGAAAAGGACGGATAATAATGGATGTTATCATAGATGTCCAATTCACCAACATGCCTGCCGCACACAATAAGATTTGTCGGTGATTTTTGCCTTTGCAACTCCTCAACACCACGCAAAAGCATACGCTTGCCGTATGGACTTGATTTCCTCATATCTTGCGTCTGACAAAGAAATGCTCAAGTTACTCCTCCCCGAATAATGCGTCAATCAATTCCTTCTTTTCCTGCTCAGTCATTGAAGAGGCATTTCGCGCAATCATGCGGCGAATTCTTGGTTGATTGAATTCATCGTATTCTATGCCAAGCAAAAAATCGGATGTTGTATGAAGAGCGGTAGCAATGTTTGCCAGCGTCTCAGGTTTTGGATCTCTGTCTCCGGAAACATATCTGGATATGACTGCCTCCGTTACCCCTATGCGCCCCGCCAATTCTTTTTGTGTCATTCCACGTTTTTGCAAAGTCTCGGCTATGCGTGAACCTAATTTCCTTCCCATAATGGTACTCCTTTCCTTGCTATCAATATGGTGACATCATTATTATACTCGCCGCTTGCCATTTTGTCAAGTGACATTGCCAAAAGGACCACGTCGAGGAAAGATCCCCAGTGTGGTCTTATTGCCAATGGATTTTATAGGGTATGAAACTGTTTTGCTAATCGCATCATCCGGCGGCTCAACATTGATCCCTTTGAAATATTCATATGCAAATCACATCAATTTTCGTAATATTCTCTGGCGTCATTCGCCAGTTTTTCGAAATTCTGAATGATGCAGAAGGGAGTATTGTATCTTGCGGCGAACTCGCTC
>CAVJRM010000026.1:0-21336 GCA_963652165.1 bacterium
CATTACTCATTACTCATTACTCATTACTCATTAAATAAAGCTCATTACTCATTCCACATTAAAATATACTCTCAAAAGAAGGTAATTATTATGCTTAAAAACATTTCCCCAATTCTTTCACCTGAGCTTCTTAAAATTCTTATGGAAATGGGCCACGGTGACGAGCTTGTTATCGGTGACGGCAATTTCCCCGCTGCTTCAGTAGCTCAAAGGCTTGTTCGTCTTGACGGCCACGGCGTAAATGAAATACTTGAGGCAATTCTTAAGCTTATGCCCCTTGACACTTATGTAAATTGCCCTGTTGCTCTTATGGATAACGGCAACCCCGCAAGCCTTCCTCCCATTTGGGAAGATTATAAAAAGACAATTAAAGCCGAAGAGGGCGAAAAAAATATCGAACTCGTTGAGCGTTTTGCTTTCTATGAAAGGGCAAAGAAAGCTTATTGCGTTGTGGCAACAGGTGAAACCGCAATTTATGCCAATATTATTATCAAAAAGGGTGTTGTGCAGTGATAAAAAGAGTGCTTGCCATTGACTTTGGCGCTTCAAGCGGCAGAGCGATAGTAGGAACGTTTGACGGTGAAAAAATCACAATGGAGGAAGTTCACCGCTTTTCCAATGACCCCGTAAAAGTGGGCAATACAGTTTACTGGGATGTTTTACGCCTTTTTCATGAGATTAAACAGGGTATAACAAAAGCCTCCCTTACAGGTAAAATCGATTCCGTTGGTATTGACACTTGGGGCGTTGATTTCGGCCTTATATATAAATACGGCGATTTGATTGAAAATCCCATTCATTACCGTGACACCCGCACAGCAGGGCTTATTGAGGAATGTGCAAAAACAATTCCCAATGAGGAATTTTACGGCAGAACGGGTATTCAGTTTATGGAGCTTAATACTGTTTATCAGCTGGCTTCTCTTAAAAAATACAGACCTTATATGTTTGAAAGAGCAGATAAAATGCTCTTTATGCCGGACCTTTTCGGATATTTTCTTACAGGTAAAATGACAACGGAATATTCCATTGCCACCACCTCACAAATGGTTGACCTTAAAACAAAAAACTGGGCAACGGATTTAATTGAAAAATTAGGCATTCCTTCATCAATTCTTTGCTCAATTCGCCCATCCGGAAGTATACTCGGCAAAATCAAAGATGACGTTTGCGAAGAATGCGGAATAGAGCCCATAAATGTTATAAGCGTTTGCGGCCACGATACCCAAAGCGCAATAACGGCCGTTCCCTGTGAAAGCGGAGATTTTGCCTTTTTATCAAGCGGCACTTGGTCTCTTTTCGGCACAGAGCTTGAAAATCCCATCGTAAACGAAAAATCCATTGCAATGAATGTTACAAACGAGGGCGGTTACGGCCAAAGCACGGGATTCCTCAAAAATATAATCGGCCTTTGGCTCATTCAGGAAAGCCGCCGTCACTGGAACAGGCACGGAAACAATTACTCTTACGGTGACCTTGAAAAGCTTGCTCTTGAGGCTGAACCCTTTAAATGCTTTATAGATCCGGACGCTCCGGAGTTTGTGCCTCACGGAAATATTCCCGGCAGAGTTAAAGAATATTGCAAAAAGACTAATCAGCCCGTTCCCGAAACCGTGGGAGAGGTTATGAGGTGCATTTACGAAAGCCTTGCCTTAAAATACAGGCTCACGCTTGATAATCTTGAGGAGTGCACGGAAAAGACCTACCCGGTTATTCATGTTATCGGCGGCGGCACAAAAGATACATTACTTTGCAAGATGACCGCCTGCTCCACAGGAAGAAAAGTTGTGGCAGGGCCCATTGAGGCAACGGTTTACGGTAACATTGCCGTTCAGCTTCTTTCCTCCGGTGATATAAAATCCGTTAGTGAGGCAAGAAAGATTATTGCCGCAAGCGAAGAAACAAAAGAATATTTACCTGAAAACACAAATCTTTGGAATGAGGCATACAGCCGTTTTTTCAAAGTAATAAAATAGCTTAAACTTAATTCCCATGAGGAATTTTATAAATGATAATTTTGAAAGGAAGAGATAAACATGGCAAAAAGCAGACTTATCGGCGATTATCCCGTAATCGGCATCAGACCTATTATTGATGGCAGAAGAGGCCCACTTAAAGTAAGAGAATCTCTTGAAGAGCAAACCATGAATATGGCTAAGGCAGCAGCTAAACTTTTCACAGAGAATCTTAAATATTCAAACGGCGAGCCTGTAAAGGTTGTTATTTCAAACACATCCATCGGCCGTGTTGCTGAGGCAGCCGAGTGTGCAGCTCAGTTCAAAAAAGAGGGCGTTGACATTACTCTCTCCGTTACTCCCTGCTGGTGCTACGGCTCCGAAACAATGGATATGGACCCCAATACAATTAAGGGCGTTTGGGGCTTCAATGCAACTGAAAGACCCGGTGCTGTTTACCTTGCAGCAGTCCTTGCGGCACACGCACAAAAAGGGCTCCCCGCTTTCGGTATCTACGGCAAAGATGTGCTTGATGCAGATGACACAAATATGCCCGAAGATGTTAAAGAAAAACTCCTTCGTTTCGGCAGAGCTGCTGTTGCGGTTGCCACAATGAGAGGTAAATCATATCTTCAAATCGGCTCCATTTGCATGGGTATTGCCGGCTCCACAATCAACCCGGATTTCTTTGAGGAATACCTCGGCATGAGAGTTGAAAGTGTTGATGAGGTTGAAATTCTTCGCCGTATGGAAGAAGGCATTTATGATGAAAAAGAGTTCCAAAAGGCTCTTGCTTGGACTAAAGCCAACTGCCCTGAAGCTTTTGATAAAAACCCCGAGTTTGTTCGTAAATCCCCTGAGCAGAAAGAAAAAGATTGGGAATTTACCGTTAAGATGATGTGCATCATTAAAGACCTTATGAACGGCAATAAAAATCTTCCCGAAGGCCGTGAAGAAGAAATGGTTGGCCACAATGCTATTGTAGGCGGTTTCCAAGGCCAAAGACAGTGGACAGACCATTGGCCCAATGCAGACTTTGCAGAGGCTATGCTTAACACAACATTTGACTGGAACGGTGCAAGAGAGCCTTACGCATTCGGCACAGAAAATGATACACTTAACGCAACAGGTATGCTCTTCCTTAAGCTCCTCACAAACCGTCCTCAGATTTTTGCGGATGTTAGAACCTGCTGGAGCTCTGACAGTGTTAAGAGAGTTACCGGCTATGATATAGAAGGCCATGCAAAAGATGCAGGCGGATTTATTCACCTTATTAACTCCGGTGCTTGCTGCCTTGATGCTTGCGGTGAAGTTAAAGACGAAAACGGCAACCCCGTTATGAAAGAATGGTACAATGTTACCGAGGAAGACCAAAAGGCTATGCTCAAAGCTACCACATGGGCACCTGCCGATAACGGCTATTTCAGAGGCGGCGGATTCTCTTCTCGCTTCCTTACAAGAGCTGAAATGCCCGCAACAATGATTCGCCTTAACATAGTTAAAGGCCTTGGCCCCGTTCTTCAAATTTGTGAAGGCTGGACCGTTAAACTTCCCGATGAAGTTTCCGATATTCTTTGGAAGAGAACAGACTACACTTGGCCTTGCACATGGTTTACACCGAGATGTGACGGCAAGGGCGCTTTCAAATCCGCTTACGACCTTATGAATAACTGGGGCGCAAACCACGGTGCTATCTCTTACGGTCACGTTGGCGCAGACCTTATTACAATGGCTTCAATGCTCAGAATCCCCGTTGCCCTTCATAATGTTCCCGATGAAAAGATTTTCCGCCCGGCTTGCTGGGGTGCTTTCGGCACAAAGGATCTTGAAGGTGCAGATTACAGAGCTTGTGCAGCTTACGGCCCTCTTTATAAATAAGTAAAAGCAAAAATCTAATATCATTAGAATTTTGATACAGCAAATCACCCTATGGTACGCCATAGGGTGATGATTTTTATGTTTAGTTTTCTGTAAGCAAAAACGCCATATACAACGGAAGCGTCAGCACCTGCCCCATACGCCCTACATTGTAATCTCCCAGCTTAATTGCAGAGTTTACATGATATTTTTCCGGATGACTCAAAATAGTTTTTGTGCTTTTAACGTTTCCATTTGCAGCCTTTACCTCTACAAGAGTGCAAGCTCCTTTATAACGGATTACATAATCGACTTCCAAACCGGATTCCTTGTGAAAATAGTAAAGTTTTCTGCCCATCTTGGAAAAAATATCGGCAATTAGGTTTTCAAAAATAGCTCCTTTATAGCCAAAGAGGTTGCCCTGTAAAATGTCATACTGTGTGCCATCCTCCAGCATAGCGACAAACAATCCCATATCACACATATAAACTTTAAAAGTATCTTCTTCTGCGTTACCGTCAAGTGGAAGCTCCGTAATTGAAAGATTATAGCATCGCTTTATTATTCCCGCATTCTCAATCCATTGAAGGCTACCCGCATATTTAGAGGCGGTAGAGCCTCTACGGACAACAGAATATTGAAATTTCTTATTTTCTTTGGCTAATTGCCGTGGGATAGATTGGAAGCACTCTTTAATTCGGGATTTATCTTCTCTTTCGGCATATTTTATCATATCATCCTCATAAGAACGAACAATATCTCGCTGGATTTGAAGCACCTTATCCATTTGCTTGCTGTCCACAAAGGTCTGCACGGCTTCCGGCATTCCACCCACAACAGCGTATTGCAATAAAAGTTGTTTCATTCGATTATGGAGTGCTTCCGGCACAGGAGTTTCGGTTTTTAAGGCATTTTTCAGCATATCTATAACAGAATCTGAAATACCGTTTGCCCACAAAAATTCCTCAAAATTTAAGGGATACATCTCTATTACGGTTTCAGACCCTACCGGTACTGATTTCGGCTCTTTGCCATAGCCTTTTACACCGAGTAAAGAGCCTGTTCCTATAACATCATAACGCCCGTCTATATGGAAAAATTTAAGTGCGGTTCGTGCCTCAGGGCAGTCTTGTATTTCATCTAAAATCAAAACCGTTTCTCCGGCTTCAAAAACAGCTTCATTACCAAGCAAAGCCGAAAGAAGCATAACAATGGTGTCAACATCTAACGCTCCCTTGAAAACTGATGCATAATCGGGATTTTCAAAAAAATTAAGGTAAACAACATGCTTATAATTTTTTTGAGCGAAATTCAACACAGAAAAGGTCTTACCGCACTGCCTACACCCTTTTACTATAAGTGGCTTGTGATTTATCGTGTTTTTCCACTCGGCAAATTGCTCTTCTACCCTACGCTTCAGCATTATCTGTCACCCCTTATTTTTCTTACTTTCAGCCACAGTATAACACAGGAAAGCAACTTTTTCAAGGGACTTTTTGTGGGAAGTGGCAACTTTTTCAAGGGACTTTTTGTGAGAAGTAACAACTTTTTCAAGGGACTTTTATAAAAAAGAAGTATTTTTGCTTAATTTCGGACAAATAAAATTAAATTAATCCACCCTATGACAGTACAATCACAGGGTGGTATTTTACATATTAAAAGAAAGAGAGCTGTGTGGTTTTGGGTAATGATGCGAATGCTCCGTTTTCTTCAAGCACATCTATAATTGTTTGAGGGGCACGGGAACGCTGCTGAACATCCTCAATAGATAAAAATTCATCTATTTCATCGGTAATTTTTTCCTCGCTTGTGCCGTCATCATTTTTAACCTTGATTTTCTTGTATCTTGCATTTTCAAGGGAAAGAGCTGCATTTTCACCGCAGCCGGGAATTGAGGCAAAAGGAAGGCGAATTTTACCGTCCTCAACAATATATCGGGTGCCCATGGAATGATAAATATCAATGGGCAACAGTTCAACACCTCTTGCCATCATCTCATTCATAACTTGAAGTGAGGTGTAAACATCTCCCTCTTTATCACTGGCGGTATGGCTCTTAATTTTAGCATTAAGCTCATCCATTCTTTCTTTTACTGCCTGCCTGCCTGCAAGAACGGTTTTTGTTTCAAGGTCTCCGCCCCTGACAGTGAGGTAGGTGGCATAATACTCAACGGGATAGTAAAGCTTATACCAAGCAAGGCGCATTGCTGCAATAACATAAGCCGCTGCGTGAGCTTTGGGGAACATATATTTGATTTTGAGGCAGGATTCAAGGTACCATTCCGGCACATTATTATCTCTCATTGCCTGCTTATGTTCCTCTGTAAGAAGTTTCGGTGCTTTACCCTTTCTGACAATTTCCATTATCTTAAATGCCATTTCATTTTCGACGCCTTTATGGATTAAATAAACCATTATGGAGTCACGGGTACCGATAACCTCGGAAATTGTGCAGGTTCCGGCTTTAATAAGCTCTTGAGCGTTGCCTGTCCAAACATCCGTGCCGTGGGAAAGGCCTGAAATTTGGAGCATATCGGAGAAATTTTTGGGTTGTGCCTCTGTTAACATTCCGATTACGAACGGTGTGCCGAGCTCCGGAAGTGACAGAGTGCCTGTGGGGCATTCTATATCCTCTGCCGTAACGCCGAGGGGCGCCGGGGAGGTAAGCATTTCATAGAGTTTCGGGTCACATACATCCGCATCCATAACGGAGGTGCCGGTTAAGTCCTCAAGGTGCTTATACATTGTGGGAACTTCGTGGCCCAGATTATCAAGCTTCAAGATAGTATCATGAAGTGAATGGAAATCAAAGTGAGTTGTTCTGTGAATTGAGGTCGGGTCATCTGCCGGGTGCTGAATGGGAGTGAAATCCTCTGCATCTTTATCACCGGGCACAACAACCATTCCGCCGGGGTGCTGGCCTGTGGTTCTCTTTACGCCCGTACAGCCTTCCGCAAGCCTTTCTTTTTCCGCAACGGAAATATTCATAAAATAATTGAGCTTGTCATTTTCTTCTTGTGTAAGATCACTGCCTTCATATCGGCGTGCTTCCCTAAGCTCAAGTAATTTTTGAGTGCCTTCCTCAACCCATTTGCTTACATATCCGAAAGCGGTTTTCTCTGCAACGGTACCGATAGTGCCTGCCTTAAAAACGTGCTCTTTGCCGAAAAGCTCCTCTGTGTATCTGTGAGCATAAAATTGATATTCACTGGAGAAGTTAAGGTCAATATCCGGTGATTTATCACCCTTAAATCCGAGGAATGTTTCAAAGGGGATATCGTGGCCGTCTCTTACCATGGGTTTATGGCAATGGGGACATTCTTTCGGTGGCATATCAAAGCCGGAGCCGTATTCACCGTTAAGGAAAAATTCGCTGTGCTTGCACTCTGTGCAAAGGTAGTGAGGTGCAAGGGGGTTAACCTCGGATATACCTGCCGCAAAAGCAACAAAGGATGAACCTACGGAGCCTCTTGAGCCAACATAATAGCCGTGGTCCATAGAGTCTTTAACTAGCTTTTGGGCGATCATGTAAAGAACGGCAAAACCGTGCTCTATGATGGAATCCAGTTCTTTATCAAGCCTTGCTCTGATATATTCGGGAAGAGGAGAGCCGTAAAGAGCTTCCATTCTTTCGTTACAAATTCGTTTAAGGTCTTCATCCGCTCCGTCAATATGAGGCGGATATGTGCCGCTCGGGATAGGCTGAATAACCTCACACATATCGGCAATTTTATTCGGATTTTCAATAACAACCTCTCTTGCCTTTTCCTCCCCAAGATATTCAAACTCTTTGAGCATATCCTCGGTAGTTCTGAAATAAAGGGGAGCCTGCTTATCCGCATCGGAAAAGCCCTGTGCATTCATTATGATTTCTCTGAAAATCGCATCTTTTGGGTCAATAAAATGCACATCTCCCGTTGCAACTACGGGAACACCTATTTCGTCTGCAAGGGATATAATCTGCCTGTTTATGCCGTTAAGATCTTCTTCGCTCTCGAGAGTGCCGTCACGGAGCATGAAAGAGTTGTTGCCGTTAGGCTGAATTTCAAGGTAATCATAAATTTTTGCGTATTTAATTTGTGTTTCATGGGATTTACCCGCAAGCACGGCCTGATAAAGCTGACCTGCCTCGCATGCGGAGCCTACAAGCACACCCTCCCTGTGCTGATTAAGCACGCTGAGTGGCACACGGGGATTACGGTGGAAATATTCAAGGTTTGAGGCGGTAATCATCTGATAAAGATTTTTAAGCCCCGCTTTGTTTTGAGCGATGAATATTATATGCCAGCTCTTTAATTTGCGTGGATCGGGCTTTATAACGTCGTTTATTTCTTCAACGGAATTAATACCCTTTTTCTTCATGCGTTCAACAAGCTTTTCAAAGATAAGGGCAAGGATTCTTGCATCTTCATCGGCTCTGTGATGGTCAAAGTTAGGTAATTTAAGCTCCTTTGCAACAGTATCAAGCCTGAAGTTTTTAATGTTTTCCACAAGGTCTTGAGAAAGCAAAAGAGTATCAATATGAGTAAAATTATAAGGAATATTATTTCTTTCGCAAGTTGCTTTCATCATATCCGTATCAAAGGTGGCATTGTGAGCAACAAGCACAGCATCATCGCTGCCTATCCACTCAAAGAATTTACGGGTTGCTTCTCCCTCTTTGGGCGCTCCCGCAACCATTGAATCCGTAATATGAGTAAGATCGGAGATTTTTTTGGGAATTTTTCTTTCCGGATTAACGAAAGTTTGGAATGATGACACTTCCACACCATCCACATATTTTACGGCACCTATTTCGGTAAGCCTGTCATAGCCTGTGCGAAGGCCGGTGGTTTCCACATCAAAAATGATAAATGTGCCCTCAAAGTCCATTTTTGTGTCACCGGTTACAGCTCTGATGGAATCGTCAACATAGTAGCCTTCCATACCGTAGAGGACTTTTATATCCGAGCCTGCGGCAGCTGCGGCTTCCGGGAATGCCTGCACAACACCGTGGTCTGTAATGGCTATTGCCTTGTGGCCCCAAGCTATTGCCCTTTTAACAAGCGTTGCGGCACTTGTAAGGCCGTCCATCTGGGACATTTTAGTATGCAAATGAAGCTCTACTCTTTTTTCGTCTGCATCATCTGTTTTTTGTATCATTTCGGCAGTCATAACGGCTCTTGGCCTTATACAATTACATTTGCTGTAATCATCATACTCGGTTTTACCGTTAATCATATAAGTTTTGCCGTCTTTAAGGTTTGCGGTAAGGTTTGCCACAAACTCGTTTTTATTGATGATTTTCACGGTATAAGCATAAGTGTCATCCGCTATTTTGAAGCTGATAATAGTGGTGTTTCCGTCACGGGTGGGATGAAGGTCAAGGCCGAAAATTTTTCCGCAAACGGTAACATTTTGCATATCTGGCAAAACGTTTTTTAGGGGAATTGGAGGTGTGGTTATCCTTTTGCCGTAAAGCACCTCGGAATTTTCAAGGGAAATGGGCAAATCCTCAAAAGTTGCCTTCGGAGCAGCAGGCTGCTGCTTCTTTTTCTTTGGCTCTTCGGAAATCCTTACCGGCTCAATTTCAAAGCTTTCGGGGATATCGGTATCATTCTCTTTATCCTCACCGGATATATTTACGCTTAAATTAAGGGAAAAATGCTCTTTAACATATTTTTCGATAAATGCGGGAGCGCCGATATTATTAAGTATGTCCCATCCTCTCGGAGCGGTGATATTAAGCACTTCCTCGGAGTAGTCAAAAATAGCCTCATCAAGAAATGAACCTACTGAGGCATTTTCACTTTTAACCTCTCTAACAATAGTTTTATAACATTTTTCGCTGAACTCTGAGGGCGGATAAATGCCCTCAATATGCACACGATTTACCGAAAGTTTTTCTTTAACGGAATCCTGTGCTTCAACCATAGCATCATCCGATATAAATTTTTCAAACTCTGCCGTAATTTCTATTCTTTTATCTTCCGCATTATAATCAACGCGCTTAACCTTGCCG
The DNA here is from genome assembly GCA_963652165.1 of bacterium. Lineage (GTDB taxonomy): Bacteria > Bacillota > Clostridia > Oscillospirales > Acutalibacteraceae > CAG-177. The sequence goes on from CAVJRM010000026.1 coordinate 9,813, forward strand.
TCCGATAATAAATCACACAGCACGGGATTCAAATATTCGCCTATAAAATAAAGTAAGTCTTCTCTCTTCATCTTCAACCTAACTTTTCTATTTCTTTCATCAATCTGTCTAAAGCTTCATCTTCGGGAACTTTGCAAAGAATTTCCCCTTTTTTAAATATAAGGGCACAGCCGTCTCCTCCGGCAATTCCTATATCTGCCTCTCTTGCCTCTCCCGGTCCGTTAACGGCACAGCCCATAACGGCAACCTTAATATTTTTGTTGCACTGTTTGAGCTTTTCTTCAACTTTGTTTGCAAGGCCTATAAGATCTATTCTTGTGCGCCCGCAGGTAGGGCAAGCCACTATATCAACTCCGCCGTTATTAAGGCCGAGGGCTTTTAAAATCGAATACCCTGCCTCAACCTCTTTTACGGGGCTGTCGGTCATTGAAACACGGATTGTATCGCCGATTCCCTTTGCAAGCAAAGAGCCTATACCTATGCTGGATTTTACGAGGGCCATGTTATAAGTGCCTGCCTCGGTTACTCCCAAATGCAAAGGATAATCGCACTTTTCCGCCGCAAGCGTGTAGGCCTCAATCATGGTTTGAACATTAGATGATTTAATTGAAATTACAATATCGTCAAAATCAAATTTTTCCAAAAGGGAGGCGTGATAAAGGGCACTTTCCACAAGAGCCTCAGCCGTGGGGGCACCGTATTTTGCAAGAATGTGTTTTTCAACGCTTCCGCTGTTTACGCCTATGCGAATGGGAATATTTTTTTGCTTGCAAGCATCGGCAACGGCTTTAACTCTGTCATCAGAGCCGATATTGCCGGGGTTTATGCGGATTTTATCCACTCCCGCACTAATGCTTTCAAGGGCAAGGCGGTAATCAAAATGTATATCCGCAACAACGGGAACGGTTAAATTTTCTTTCAGTTTTGCAATAAGAGATACTGCCGCCATATCCGGCACGGCAGCTCTGATAATTTGGCAGCCTGCTTTTTCAAGCTCCACAGCCTGTTTGACAGAGCCTTCTATATCTGTTGAAGGCACATTGAGCATGGACTGCACTGTTATGGGGCTGTCACCGCCAATATAAATATTTCCGACTTTAACTTTTTTAGAAATTCGTCTTTCCATTATAATTATCCTTTAATGAGTTTCCAAACATCACTGAAACATATAAATGCCATTAAGGCAAGGAGCAATACCATACCCACTGCGTGAACCCAGCCCTCATATTTGCGGGGCACAGGGCGCCTTGCTATCATTTCAATAAGAATAAACAGAAGCCTGCCGCCGTCCAGTGCGGGAAGGGGTAAAAGATTAAACAGGCCTATATTTATTGCTATAAGAGCAAGAAGAGTGTAAAGATACGTGTAATCTTTGCTTTCTGCAGAGGATTCCGCTGCATCGGCAATGTAATCTATTGTGCCAATAGGGCCGGACAAATCGCTGATGTTGTATGTGCCTTTTATAAGGTCAAAGAGTGAAATATAAACAAGCCTTGCATAAGATAAAGACTCTTTGAAGGTGGCGGGAATAACCGTTGCAAAGCTTTTATCTTTGCCTACGATTATAAAATCATAAACTATTGTTATCCTTTCTTCGCCCTCATATTCGGTTTTTTCGGTTTTAAAATGAACATCTTTAAGCTCAACCTTTTTGCCGTCACGCTTAACAACAAAATCAAAAATGCCGTCATCATCTGTAGACATAAAATAAGATATATCATAATCCGAAAAAACTCTGTGGCCGTTGATTTTTACAAATTCGTCCCCTGCCTGCAAGCCGTATTGAGTGCTTACCGCATCCTCGGAAAATGAATGAATGGTAGTTGTGCCTATAAGATTGTCGCTTGTGCCGAGCATAATGCCTACAATAATTATGCCCATTATTAAATTTATAACACCGCCGGCGGCAACGATTATAAATCTTTTCCAAGCCTTTTGATTGCAAAAAGCCCTTTCGTCGTATTCTTCCCCGTCTTTAACATCTTCGCCCTCCATGGCACAGTAACCGCCTATGGGGAATAATCTTAAAGCATAAAGGGTTTCGCCTTTTTTGAATTTAAAAAGAGCAGGGCCCATACCCATTGCAAATTCATTTACTTTAACCTTGAAAAGCTTTGCAAAAGTAAAATGACCGAGCTCATGAAAAAATATAAGAAATCCGAAAAAGATTATAGCCACAAGGATGGGCCAAACCTTACTCCATATAGTTGAAATGGCAATAAGCTGCATTATTTTCATAACCACATTGCCTCCGTTTCTTTTCTGATTTCTCTATCTGCCTCAAGAACCTCTTCAAGAGTATATGCCCCTGTTGAAATGTTAGAATTCAATGCTCTTTCAACGGAATCCGGAATATCCCAAAACTTAATTTTACCCTTGCGGAAAAGTTCATTTGCCTTTTCGTTTGCACCGTTTACGATGGCAGGGTAAAGTCCGCCTTTTTCAAGGGCTTTACGGCAATAATTTATACATCTGAATGTTTCATAATCCGGTTTATCAAAGGTGAGAGTGCCGTAAGATGCCAGATCCAGCTCTTTAACGGGGCTTTCAAATCTGTCCGGATATGTAAGGGCGTACTGAATTGGAATTCTCATATCCGGCACGCCTAATTGTGCTATAACAGAATTATCATTGTACATAACAAGAGAATGAACCACACTTTGTCTATGCACAACTATGTCTATATCCTTCGGCTGCATATCAAAAAGCCATGCCGCCTCTATAAGCTCAAGGCCTTTATTCATCATTGTAGCAGAATCAATGGTTATTTTTGCACCCATTGACCAATTCGGATGGTTAAGAGCCTGCTCCAAAGTAACATTTTTAAGCTCTTCTGCCGTTTTACCGAAAAATGGGCCGCCGGATGCCGTAAGAATAAGTTTTTTAACTTGCTTTTTATCTGCACAGCCCTGTAAGGACTGGAAAATTGCGGAATGTTCGCTATCCACCGGAAGAATGGAAACGCCCTTTTCTTTGGCGAGGTTTGTTACAAGATGGCCGCCTGCCACAAGAGTTTCTTTATTTGCAAGGGCAAGTTTATTTCCGGCCATAATTGCGGAAATTGTGGGCTCGAGGCCCGCTATGCCGACTATACCGTTAAGCACGGCATCGGCATTTATTGCGGCGCATTCTTTTACGCCTTCAACACCGGCAAGGATTTTAGTGCTTGTGTCAGCAACCTTAACTTTGAGGTCTGCCGCCGCTTTTTCGTCGGCAACTGCCGCAATTTTAGGAGCAAACTCACGAATTTGCCCTTCAAGAATATCCGTCCTCACATTTGTGCTCAGGGCAACAACATCGTAATTATGCATTCTTGCCACTTCAAGAGCCTGAACCCCTATTGAACCTGTTGAACCGAGAATTGAAAGGGTTTTTGTCATGTGATGACCTCCGAAATAATTAGCAATTAGCAATGAGCAATTAGCAATGAAGGGGATTTTGCCGTGCAAAATCCGATTGTATAATTTTGCAGGAACTAACAGTGAGCAATCGCCTCTCCTGTGTAAGGAGAGGGGGACCACCGTAGGTGGTGGAGAGGTTGTCCTATACAATCGTTGCGAAGCAACCCGACATTACTCATTACTCATTACTCATTACTCATTTGAGCGAGGCTGAGCCTCGCTCAAGCAAAAACTTCTGTTAAAAATCTGACGATTACATAAGTTGCGGGCATGGTGAACAAGAAAGAATCAACTCTGTCCAATGCGCCGCCGTGCTCGGGAAGAAGAGTGCCGAAATCCTTAACGCCGTAGTTTCTCTTAATAACGGATGCCGCAAGGTCTCCGCACATACCCATAACGCATACGCAGGGAACGATAATAAGCACCATCCACCATTTAATAGTATCTATAACATCTGCATGGAAATAGAATTTACGGCAGATAAAGTAAGTGATAAGGGCAAAAACAGTTGTGCCCACAACGCCGCCTATTGCACCTTCAACGGATTTTTTGGGGCTGATTTTCGGAGCCATTTTATGCTTGCCGAAAGCACTGCCGATGAAAAGAGCAAAGGTATCGCAAAGCCAAGCGCAGTACATAGCCATAAGTACCACATAAACACCTTGAGCGGTACTGAAAATATCGCTGCGGCTCTGCATAAAATCATAAGTGAAAAGCAAGGTAAGCATTGAAAGAGGAATAGCAAAGGACATAAACAAACCTATTGCCACATGCTCAAACCTTGTTGTATCGTACATTTTAAGCATAAGAATAAGCACGGTGAAAATATAAACAGCGGCAATCATACCTGAAATGCCGGAAATTTTCTCTTCAAGAATATCTTTAATGCCGAAGCTGTAATAAATGGGCATACAAATTGCGAAAATCATCATAACGGCAGTCAAAACTTTGTTTTTGAAGCCGGATACGCCCAGCACTTCATGCATGCCGAGAAATCCAACTGCGGAAATTACAAGGCCTATCCATCTGCCCTCTCCGTGGCCTAAAAGGCAAAGGAAGAATATGGCAAAAAGTGAACATCCTATACCGACAATAATTCTTGTCAACATTTTGTGTGCTCCGCCGGATTTTTTCTCAGCGGGTTTCTGCTTTGATTTACTACTCATGGGAATCACCTTTTCTTTTACTGAACAATATGTATGGAAGCTATTATACACCGCCGAAGCGTCTGTTCCTTTTACAATAATCTAAAATCGCCCTGTCTAAATCATCGGGCGTGAAATCCGGCCACATAATATCGGAAAACCAAAATTCCGAGTATGCCGCCTGCCAAATCATAAAATTTGAAAGCCTGTATTCACCGCTGGGCCTGATAATCAAATCCGGATCCGGCTGGCCGGCGGTAAAGATATTTGCGGAAATGTCGTCTTCTGTTATATCCGAGGGTTTAAGCTCCCCTCTTTTAACCTTTTCCGCAATTTGCTTAACGGAATGTAAAATTTCATCCCTGCCTCCGTAATTTATGGCAAGGTTCACCGTCATAACATTTTTATCTGCGGAATGGCTTTCAAGGGTGTCAAGATTTTTTACGATATCTGCGGGAAGCCCGTTTTTTTCGCCGATAAGGTGAAATTTAAGGCCTCTTTTTTCATTTTCTTTTTCTCTTGAGTTTGCCTCATCAAGGTAATCTCTGAAAATTTTCATTATGGCGGCAACTTCTTTGGGAGGTCTTTTCCAATTCTCCGTTGAAAAAGCATAGAATGTCATAACCTCTATGCCGAGATCCGCACCGTAATCGCAAATTGTTCTGAAAGCATTTGCTCCGGCTTTATGGCCCTGCGTGCGTTCAAGGCCTCTTTGTTTTGCCCAACGTCCGTTACCGTCCATTATAATTCCGATATGTTTCGGAAGTGTTATATTTTTGAGAATTTCCTCTGTCATAATAAGTACTCCTCGGGCGGAATTTCTCCCGCCCGATAATCAACATGTTAAATGGACATAATTTCCTTTTCTTTTTCTTCGGAAATTTTATCAATCTCTTTTACATACTTGTCTGTGTACTTTTGAATTTCTTCCTCGGCATCTTTAAGGTCATCCTCAGTAATCTCGGAAGCCTTTTCCATTTTCTTTGCCTTTTCAATGGCGTCTCTTCTGGTGCTGCGGATTGAAACTCTTGCAGACTCTGCCATAGAGCGAACATCCTTGCTCAGCTCTTTACGGCGTTCCTCTGTAAGCTGGGGGAAAATAAGGCGAATTGTAACGCCGTCATTCTGAGGATTGATACCTATATCAGATGCTTGAATTGCCTTTTCAATGGCGTGAAGGGTTGATTTATCCCAAGGCTGAATGTTGAGAATTCTTGCCTCTGCCACGGAAATAGCTGCCATTTGGTTAATGGGTGTGGGTGTGCCGTAGTAATCAACTCTGATTTTATCAAGAACATTTGCGTTGGCTCTGCCTGCCTTAAGCTGTGAATACTCACTCTTAAGGGAGCTGATGGTTTTTTCCATTTTTTCTTTTGTGTTTGCAAATAAAGTATCCATAATTTTCCTCCGTTATCTTATATGTTATTGATTATTGATTTGTTACAAGAGTGCCGATTTTTTCGCCGGATGCAGCCTTAATTATATTGCCCGTTTCGTCTGTTACGGTGCCGTCTGCATTCTTTTTATAGCCGAATTTGAAAACGATAATGTTAATATTGTTATCACGGCAAATTGAGAAAGCCGCCGCATCCATAACTCTGATATCTTTTTCAAGCACCTCGGTGTAGCTGACTTTTTCATACTTAACGGCATCCGGATTTTTGCCCGGGTCTTTATCATAAACGCCGTCCACATTAGTGGCTTTAAGTATAACCTCTGCGCCGATTTCCGCCGCTCTCAAGGCCGCACAGGTATCTGTTGAAAAGAATGGGCTGCCTGTGCCTGCGCTGAAAATGCAAACCTTTCCGTTTTCAAGGTGATGAACGGCTTTGTTTCTTATATAGGTTTCCGTAAACTGAACCATGGGCACAGCGGTCATAACTCTTGCGGGCACTCCGATTTGTTCAAGGGAATCCGCAACGGCAAGGCCATTCATAACCGTTGCCAGCATGCCTATATGGTCAGCTCTCACACGGTCCATTTTTCCGCTGGAGCGGCCTCTCCAAAAGTTGCCGCCGCCTATAACAAGGCCAACCTGCACACCACTGTCAACAAGTGTTTTGATTTTTTCACATACTGCGTTTATAACCTCAAAATCAAAGCCGTGGCCTGCCTCACCGGCAAGAACCTCTCCGCTTATCTTAAGAAGTATTCTTTTATACTGCATTTCATATCACTCCGCTCTGTTTGGAATATATCCGATAATTAATCACATTATATATTATATTATTTTAAGACAACTGTAAAGAAATTTTTTTGAATTCACACAAAAAATTAACATATAGGTGCCAAAATCGGGATTTTTTCAATTTTGGCTAATAGAGCCCGCAAATAATTACGGATTTTCGCATCAAGTCTTGAAAGAGTGCATTAAAAACTGTATAATGAAGTTTGTAATTTTTCCCGTAAAGGAGTAAGAGAATTGAAAAATCTTATTTTAAGAAATACTCCCCAAATAGCCGATACATTTGAACTTCGCAATATTGACAGTGTTGAGGGCAAAAACACTTATGATGTATTTTGCGAAGATGACAAAATAATTATATGCGGCGACTGTAAAATAAGTCAGGCAATGGGCTATTATGAATACTTAAAAACTTATTGCGGAGTTAATTTATCTCACTGCGGAAACACGGAATTAAATGTTGCCGAAGCACCCCTTTTTGAAGGACATCTCAAAAAAATCATACCTCAAAAGAGAAGAGTTTATCTTAACTATTGCACTTTCGGCTATTCCATGGCTTACTGGAAGTGGGATAAATGGGAAAAAGAAATTGACTTTATGGCAATGAACGGCATAAATATGCCCCTTTCCGTTGTAGGCAGTGAGGCCGTTTGGTACTATACCATGCGTGATTTCACTTACAGCGAGGTTGGTGCATTGCGTTACATAAGCGGCCCCTCTTTTTGGCCTTGGCAGCTTATGACAAATATAGATTCTTATTTCAGCCTTACGGATGTTAAATACATTGAAAGCAGAGTTGAACTGGGTAAAAAAATTATAGACAGAGAAGTTGAGCTCGGTATGACTCCCATACAGCAAGGCTTTTCCGGTATGGTGCCCAGAAGTTTTTCAAAGCTTTTCAAAAAAATTAAAATGAGCATGGTTAAGGGCTGGTGCAATTTTCCCGTTACTTTTCAACTTGACCCAATGGATCCGGCATTTAAAAAATTCGGCACCGCTCTTCTCAAAAAGCAGCAGCAGCTTTTCGGCTCTTATCATTTTTACGCCTGCGACCCCTTCCACGAAAACGAACCTACCATAAAAACAAAAGACTATCTTTGGAAGGTTGGCAGAGTAATTGACACTATGTATCAGGAATTTGACCCGGATTCCGTTTGGGTTATGCAAAGCTGGTCTTTAAGGGAGCAGATCGTTAAATCCGTGCCAAAGGGCAGGCTTTTAATTCTTGATATTGACGGCTCAAAACACAGCAAAAACGAAGAATTTTGGGGCCATGATTTCGTTCTCGGCAACATTCATAATTTCGGTGACAGAAACACACTTCACGGCAGTATTAAAGCTCTTGCGGATAATCAATATTATCTTGTTAAAGCCGAAAATTGCGTTGGCACGGGATTATTCCCCGAGGGAATTTTTCAAAATCCCCTTTATTACGATTTATCCTTCAAAATGCTTACCGAGGCAGAACCGATAAATCTCGATGAGTGGCTTAAAGATTACGCTTTCCGCCGTTACGGCAGCAATGAACAGTGCCTTATTGACGCTGTAAATATGATGAAAAAATCCTGCTATAGCGAAAACTGCGTAGGCCGTGAAACAGGCTCCATAATTGCCGCAAGGCCGGGCACGGAGCTTCCTCATACCGCACCAAATGACCATAGAGAATTAAGATATGATAACAAAGATTTACTCAAAGCCTTGGAACTTTTGTTAAAATCCGAAAACGCCTGTAAAGACGGCTACAAATATGATGTTTGCGATTTAACCCGTCAGGTGCTCAGCAACTATTGCACCGTTCTTTATGACAGAGTTATGGAAGGCTTTAAAAAGAGAGATGTTAATCTGTTTGAGCGCTCAAGCAATACATTTCTTAAAATCTGCGAGGAGCTTGACGAACTTCTTCAAACCAGGCCGGAGCTTACTCTTTCTTACCATCTTGACGAGGCGGGAGCCCTTGCTTTAAGTGAAAAAGATAAAGAAAATTTTGAGCTTAACCTTTTAACTCAGCTCACAATTTGGGGGCCTGTTTATAACTCCGTAAACTATGATTACGCATGGAAAGAGTGGGGCGGACTGATTAAAACTTACTACTCAAAGCGCTGGCAAAGCTTCTTTGAAAAGCTTGCATTTGAATTTGTGCATAAAGGCAAATTCTCCACCACCACCAAAAAACAACACTGTGAAAGAAATATTTACAGGGGCAATCAATTCTATAAATCCTATGCGGAATTTGAAAAGAAATGGCTTTCCACCGCAAACCCCGAAAAGCCCACAGAGGATGACACGGTTGCCATTGCCGCAAAACTTACCGAAAAATACGCAAAAAAGATAGAAGAAACTTAATTTTCCCACATATAATTTCAGACTGCTGCAAAATTTGCAACAGTCTGTTTTTGTTTCACATGGATATTATATCTTCAAATTTTCCGTTTATGTACTCTGCAAGCTCCTTTGGATTTACTCCTAACATTAAGCCTCTTTGACCACCGCTTACAAAAATTTTATCAAACAAAAGAGCGGTTTCATCAATGGCCGTAGGAAACTGCTTTTTCATACCTACGGGAGAGCATCCCCCTCTGATGTAGCCTGTGGTTTTAAGCAAATCTTTTACGTGGAGCATTTCAATTTTCTTTTCTCCGAAAGCCTTTGCGACTTTTTTCAAATCCAATTCTTCGCAAACGGGAATGCAGCATACTCCACAGCCGTTTTTTTCTCCCGTAAAAACAAGAGTTTTGAAAACGGTATCTTTATCTTTGCCCGTCTTTTTGGCGACAGTTGCGCCGGAAAGGTCGCTTTCATCCACATCATAAGTAAGAATTTCATATTCGATTTTTGCCTGATCCAACAGGCGCATAACATTTGTTTTTGTCATAAAAACTCCTTGATTCGCTTACGCTCAAATGTGGAACAGCCCTTCGGGAATGTGGAATGTGGAATGTGGAATGTGGAATGGTGGGGCACTGCGTGCCGTTTGTATTGGCTTGCTACGCAAGCTGACAACCTCTCCACCACCTACGGTGGTCCCCCTCTCCTTACACAGGAGAGGCGATTGCTCACTGTTAGTTCCTGCAAAATTATACAATCGGATTTTGCACGGCAAAATCCCCTTCATTGCTAATTGCTAATTGCTAATTGAACTTCTGCCCTCAGTATTTCACCACAATCTTATTCTTTCCGGGCTTTGTTGTAAGTGTAAGTTTATTATTTTCAACAGAGTATTCTCCGTCACATTCAATATTTTTCGGCTCTGCGTGAAGATAAATTTCCGTTGGTGCGTTATATTCTTTCTCCTGAGTATATTCGAGGGTATACATTTTATTATCTTTATCCCAATTCATATTGTCAATTCTGCCTGTAACGGCAATGGGAACGGTCCTTCTTAAACGGGTCATAATAGGATCCCCTAAAATTCCGTTATAATATGCCCAATAGGTATTGCTCCACTGGTAACCGTTGAATTTATTAAGCAAATAATCAATATGATGGAGCCATTCCGTGCCATCGCTGGTGCCGCCCCATTCACCTACAAGAAGAGGAACATCAAGACGCTCTTGCGATCTTCTGTGCTCGTCAAAAATTCCACCTACTCTGGTGTCGCTTGCGTATTTATATTCGGGAGTGTCAACCATAATGTCATAAGCGTGGGGAGCAAAGCAAAGATTTTTTTCTCTCTTTCCGTTTACGGTAACGGCCGGGGTTGAATAAGGTATACCGAGATTTGAATAATAGCTGTTTTCCATCATGATAATGCCCTTATCCGTTACTTCTCTGATAGCTGTAGCGGTGCGATTAAGGAATTCGGAATAAAATCCCTCGTCAAACTTTTTGATAATATCATCCGCTCCGCTTGTAGCCTTACGGAAAAGGCTGTAATCTGCAAAAGGCTCAAGGCATCCGATAACATTTTTGCCGAAAAGCTGTTTTGCCATAAAAGAGAGCTTAACTCTCTTGTCACCTATAACGGTTTTTGCCACTCCGCCTATGAGCTTTCTGAAAACTTTTCCGCCCTCTGTGCCCGGGTAAGGCTCATTGAAAACATCAAAGCCGAAAAGTGCGGGATGGTCTTTAAATCTCTCTGCCACATGCTTCCACATATCGCAAAAATATGTTTGAAGGGGAACTCCGTTTACGCTTTCATTCTTCCAAAAGGCATCAAAGGCTCTTTGAGTTGCCTTACCCCAAAAATAGCCCTCTGCCCATACGATTTTAACAGGCTTAAATTCTGCTCCATCGGTTATGCATGCCCATTTGGGAGCGCCGTCACCGGCAAGACCTTTTTCACCGTAAAACAAATCCTGGTGCATATCAAGATAAAAGTAAATGCCGTATTTTTCGCAAAGATTCGCAACCTTTTCCACGCGGTCAAGGTATTCTTCGTCATACTTATAAGGCTCAGGCTCTACTGCATCCCAAACCATGCCGAGTCTGACTATATTAAAACCGTTTTCAGCAAGCTCTTTTATAAGTGCCTCATCAAAATCCACTGCGTAACTTTTTTTAACTCTGCCGTCGTCATTGTTGCCCTTATCGCAAAGGTTAATTCCGCTGAAAATACGCTGTCTGCCCTCGGAATCCACAAAATATTTGCCTTCGGTTGAAATTTTAAGCATGGCTCTTTCTCCTTGTTTTCAAATATAAAATAACTTTATCATAAAATCCCATTTTATGCAAGAGAAAGGGGAGAATTCAATTAGCAATTAGCAATTAGCAATTAGCAATGGTGGGTCGCTTCGCTCCGATTTGTATTATTGACAAAGAGATAAATTTATAACTTTGAAATATACGGAGTGATA
>CAVJRM010000027.1:0-19788 GCA_963652165.1 bacterium
CAAAACTCGCTCTTCAAATGTAAGATGTTGTCCCTTTTTATGCTCTGTTGTGGTATAATGTACTTGATCCATAGCGGATGCTCCTTTTGGATGTTGGTTTGGTCACTTACATTCTACTCGGAATTTTCCGCTATGGATTATTTTATTTCAATATGTTCAACTTGATTATACAATCAGCCTATTTAAGAAAGCTAAAAAATGATTGATTCTCAGTATAAAACAATATGTAATCCAAACAATATATTCTAATTTACTGAAAAATTCAGTTCTCATACATAAAAAGGCAAAGTACAATAGTAAATCGGCAGTGAATTTTTCACTGCCGATTTAAGTTATAAATATAAGAACTTACTTTAAAATTTTGCTCTCTTTTTTCTCTTTAAAATAAGTGAGCACAAGGCTTACCATGTGATAAAAATAAATTAAAAATGCCGATAAAAACAGGCTTCCCAAAATATCCGTAAACCAGTGAACTCCTGCAAAAAGTCTGCCTACAACAGCAAGCAAAATTATCAATATTCCGAGTATTATTATGACATTTCTTACTGCTTTATTTTTAATCAGTCTTTTAGTTTCAATCAACGCCGTTGAAATAACGCAAACCACAAGCATTGTGTGAGATGATGGGTAAGAGGCTTCAAGCACGTCATTTACAAGTATAGGTCTGTAATTTATTATTACGATCTCAAAAATGCAATAAAAAGCTATCATTGCCACATAAAAAATAGCCATTGCATAAAGTTGAATATCAATCTTTTTAAGGCTTTTCCTCACTATCAGTTGATACATTCCCATACCTGCAAAGAAAAGCATAACAAGAATGCTCATTGCCGCAAGGAAATCTGTAATTGTGTAAAATATTGCATGTACGCCTATTGTGTTTATAAAAAATCTGTTAATTGCTGCAAATCCGACTTTTGTTCTCATTGGGCCGATAGGCTCAACATCAATCAAACAAACGAGGTCTGTGTATATCAAAAATATAACAAACAATATTGCGGATTTTATTGCGCTCAGCTGAATATCAGCTTTTTTTATCATCTGTGTCACTTCCGTCATTCAATGGGTATTTCTGTTAAATATTCAGATTCTGGTTTTATAATTACAGAGTAAATACTTTTTACTCTTGAAAAAATCTCTCTGAAATTTCTGTATATTATACTTATCGGGTTGTTTCCATCCTTATTAGCAGCAACCCCTACAGCATCCATTCCAAGGCATCTTGCAATAAATACAGCTCTGTAAAGATGATATTTTTGAGTCACTATAAGAGGACATTTTACATCAAGTAATTCTTTTGCCCTGTAAAGTGAATCATAAGTTGAAAGACCGGCTTTGTCAATATAAATTGCATTTTTATCTACGCCTTTTTCGGTTAGATAATTATACATTACCGTTGTTTCATCGTAATAATCGCTCATACCGTCACCGCTAACAACTATGTATTTGCATTTGCCGGTTTCGTAAAGCTCAATTCCGCAATCCAGCCTGTCTTGTAGCTGAACGCTTGGCGTGTCTCCATAAACGGATGTGCCGAGAATTATTATGCAGTCATACTCTCCGTTTGCTTGCTCACCGCTTTTAATGTTTAAACTGCCATAAGCTATTATTCCTATGTTAATAACCGTTGTTATAACTGTAACGGCAATTGCAAGAGCTATAACAAATTTACAAATTATTTTAAGAAATTTTTTCATTTTATTTCTCCCGATAATGTATAGATTTTACCATTTTATTGTCAATAGGTCAATAGCTCAAAGATTTAACATTTTGTATAAAGCAAATGTTGACTTTATTTTATGTTTAATGTAAAATTATCACGGTGATATTTAATGTATAAACTTATTAAAAACGAAGGCACTGCAAGACGTGGCGAATTTGTAACAGTTCACGGCACAGTTCAAACCCCGGCTTTTATGAATGTTGCAACCTGCGGAGCAATTAAAGGTGCTCTTTCTTCCACTGATCTTGAAAATATAAATTGTCAGGTAATGCTTTCGAATACTTACCATCTCCATGTAAGGCCGGGAGATGAACTTGTTAAAGAAATGGGTGGACTTCACAAATTTACAGGTTGGTCAGGCCCTATTCTTACTGACAGCGGCGGATTTCAAGTCTTTTCCCTTGCATCTCTAAGAAAGATAAAAGAGGAGGGCGTATGTTTTCAAAGCCATGTTGACGGTCGTCATATCTTTATGGGCCCCGAGGAAAGCATGCAAATACAGTCCAATTTAGGCTCCACAATAGCAATGGCTTTTGATGAGTGCGTTGAAAATCCGGCAAAATACGAGTATGCAAAAAAATCATGTGAAAGAACAGTTCGCTGGCTTGAAAGATGCAAAAAAGAAATGCAAAGATTGAATTCTTTGCCGGATACAATTAATAAAAATCAGCTTCTTTTCGGTATAAATCAAGGCTGCACCTTTGATGATTTGCGTGTTGAAAACATGAAGCAAATTGCAGCTCTTGATCTTGACGGCTACGCAATAGGTGGTCTTGCTGTTGGTGAGCCTAAAGAAGAGATGTACCGCATTATCTCTGCGGTTGAACCATATATGCCGAAAGATAAAATAAGATATTTAATGGGCGTTGGTACTCCCGGCAATATTATTGAAGCTGTTTACAGAGGTGTTGATCTTTTTGATTGCGTTATGCCTTCAAGAAATGCACGCCACGGTCATCTTTTCACTAAAGCCGGAATTATCAATCTCAATAATAATAAGTATGAGCGAGATTCAAAGCCTATTGACCCAGAATGTCATTGCCCTACATGTCAAAAGTTTTCAAGAGCATATATTCGCCATTTGTTTAAGTGCAAAGAAATGCTTGCAATGAGGCTTTGCGTTATTCATAATTTGTATTTCTATAATAATCTTATGTCGGAAATTAGGAATGCACTTGATGAAGGAAATTATAAATCATTCCACGATGAGTATGTGGATAAACTTGATAAGCGCATATAATTTAAGAATACAAAAGAGAAGGGAGTATTTTTATGTTTTTAGCATATTTCAGAGCATTTTTCAGCAGATTATTTACTTTGCTTTATACCGTTTCATCGGTAGTCGGCACTATCGGCACATCAACCACGGAGGGCTTGCCGACTTCGCCGGCTGATTTTGAGCCTGCAATTCGTTTTGTCGTTTTCAGCGACAATCATACCGAGGTAGGCGAGAATTATTCAGATGGTCACCGTGTTATTGATATGATAAATACCTGCTTTGATATGTACGGCGATGAAGGAATAGACCTTTTTGTTAACTGCGGCGATTTTACCGAGTATGGCAAAGATCCTCAGGCAGAGCAGTATATTAAAGCGTTTTATGATACAATCGGTGATAGAGCCGAAACAATGGTTATTCTTGGCAATCATGATTTAAAACAGACTTATGAAGCACAGGAGCATTTCCGTGAAACATTCGGGATTGAAACAGGGGAGCAGTCCATTACAATTAAAGGCTTCCATTTTATCGGCGTTCCTTCTTATACAAAATCCGCAATTCAAATTATCCCTGAAACAACTGTAAATTGGGCTGCAAGCGAGCTTAAAAAAGCAGAAGCAGACAGCGATAATTTACCTGTTTTCACATTCCAACATCCTCATAATACAGGTACTGTTTACGGCAGCACAATTTGGGGCTGCAGCAGCTTAAACAGAGTTTGGGAAGGCCATAGCAGAGTTGTTAATTTCTCCGGCCATTCACATTTCCCAATCAGCGACCCTCGTTCAATCTGGCAAGGCTCTTACACCGCAGTAGGCACAGGTGCCATGGCAAGATATGAGCTTGAAAAAGACCTTATTTGGGGCCAGCATCCCGCAAATTATACCGATGCCGCTGAATTTTGGATTGTTGAGGCAGATAAAGACGGCAGCGTAAGAATGAGCGCTTATGATCTTAATACAGATACTTTCTTTAGAACTTACTATATAGATAATGTTAATGATTCAAGCTCTTTTGCATATACCTATAAGAATATGGAAAAGAACGATACAAAGCCCGAATTTTCAAGTGATGCAAAGGTTACTTATGCCGTTAATGACAATGGTGAATATGAAATAACCTTTGATAAGGCTACCACAAACTTTGTTGTTCAAAACTATAAAATTATGGTTTATAACAAATTGGGGCTTTTAGTTCACAGCAAAACTTACCTTTCTGATTATTACCTTCAAGGTATGCCTAATACTATGACAATAAATCTCGGAGATTTGAATATAGATAACGGCGATAAATTCACCGTCAAAATAATTGCCGCAAGTGCTTATGGTAAACTTTCCGAGCCGTTAAGCGTAACATTTAACGGATAACAGAATACATAAATTTTAGCAGTGGGCTTTTGCTCACTGCTTTATTTTTGCCTATTGATTTTATATATGATCGTGATATTATTCTTTATTATGGAAAGGAAGTTGCAAAACGAAAAAAATATTATCTTTATTTCTTTCAATTATTATGGCACTTTCAATGTTTGTAATTGCCGTATCTGCTGATGCTGATTATAGTTTTGATGCAGAAGCAGGTGCTCTTACCATAACAAATGATGATGAAATTACACAAGCAGAAGTTTTATCCGCTGTAAAAGATGATAAAGAAGCCTTAAAGTCTGTTATTATCGGCACGGGCGTTACTAAAATAGGTAATTCTGCATTTTTTGGATATTCAGAGCTGACTTCTGTTTCAATTTCTGATGATGTTACTCAAATAGGTAATTACGCTTTTCTTAACAGTAAAAAAATATCAAACATAAATATTCCAGATACTGTTACAAAAATCGGTAACTACGCTTTTGATAATTGTCAAGGACTTACAAGCATCACAATCCCTAAGGGAATAACAAAAATCGGTAACTATACTTTTGCAAGGTGTACCGGCCTTACAAATGTTGAAATTCCCGGTAATATAACTAAAATCGGCAATTATTCGTTCCATGAATGTACATCTCTTAAAAGCGTATCAATACCAAATACCGTTAAAAGTATCGGAAGCTATGCCTTCCTTGAATGCACAAGTCTTACAAGTGTTGTAATTCCAAATAGCGTTACGAGTTTAGGCTGGCACGCCTTCGGCAGCTGCACAAATCTTAAAAATGTGACAATTTCCAACAAATTAACAGAAATAAGTAGTGGTGTGTTCAGTAATTGCACAAGTATTACAAGCATAACAATTCCCGATAGTGTTACAAGCATAGGTGATGGTGCGTTTTTAGGTTGCAGCGGACTTATAGGTGTTACTATACCAGATAGCGTTACAAGTATAGGTTGTTCTGCTTTTTGTGATTGTACAAATCTTAAAAGCATAATAATTCCTACGGGTGTTACAAATATATATACCGGTACATTCTACGGCTGCACGGCTTTTAAGGATGTTTATTACAGAGGAACAGAAGAACAATTTAAGAATATAAGTGTTGATAATAGCGAGGAAGACAATACTTCATTCCTGAACGCAAACGTTCATTATGATTGGGCAGGTTGTGTTACTCATAATTGGAGCGATTGGAAAACGGTTACCGCTGCCACAACAGAATCCGATGGACTTGAGGAACGAGTTTGTACAGTATGCGGCACAGAAGAAAGCAAAACAATTGATAAGCTTACGAGGACACAATCTTTACTACAAAAAATATTAAACTTCTTTAAATCCTTATTTCAAAAAATTATTGATTTTTTCAGAAACCTTTTCAATTTCAGCTCTAAAGCTGCAATATAACTTTTTACATTATCGGCAGTGATACAATCACTGCCGATTTTTGCGTTTATAATCTGTTCAAAACTTCTTTACAAAATTGTTCAACATTTTTAAGTGAATTTTAAGGTGACAGGGTTATATTACAGTCAAACAAAAGGAGCTGACGAAAATGTATAATAACAATAACTATAACAATTACAATGATATGGATAATTTTGAATACATAGGTTATTCAAATCAAAACCCGTCTTACAGCGAGGTCGTAAATGATAATAAACGCAAGGCTAAAAAGAGAAAAACGAAAAAAATTATTGCAGCTGTTCTTTGCTGTGCAATAGTCGGCGGAACTGTTTTTGCAATATCCGGTTCTAATAGTTCATCAAGTAAAAACACCGAAATTAAAACAAGTAGCAGAACTACATCTTCCGTTTCTTACACATCGATTGAAAGTGGAAAAGAAATGACTGCTTCTGAAGTGTACGCTGCAAATGTTAATTCAACAGTAGGTATCACAACGGAAGTAACTACAAATTATTTTGGGTTTCAAACGACATCAGCTGCCTCAGGTTCAGGAGTGATCATTTCAACTGATGGATATATCGTAACAAACTACCATGTAATTGAATCCGCAAGCACAATAAAAGTTACAATGTATGATGATTCATCATATACAGCTGAGCTTGTAGGTTATGATGAAAGCAATGATATAGCAGTTTTAAAGATTGATGCAACAGATTTAACAGCTGTAACTATCGGCAATTCAAGTGCCGTTTCGGTTGGTGATGATGTTGTTGCAATCGGTAATCCCTTAGGCGAACTTACCTTCACATTAACTAAAGGCGTTATCAGTGCAAAGGATAGAGAGGTAACAATGTCAAACGGCACTACAATGGAGCTTATTCAAACCGACTGTGCCATAAACTCCGGCAATTCAGGCGGCGCACTATTTAATATGTATGGTGAGCTTATTGGTATTACAAACGCCAAGTATTCAAGCTCTTCATCATCCGAAGCGTCAATTGATAATATAGGCTTTGCAATTCCCATTAGCTCTGTTATTGATGTTATACAAAATATTATTGAAACAGGTTATACATCAAGCAGTTATAGTTCATCCCAAAATCAGCAAAATTATTCTTATGCTATGCCAAATAACGGCTACGGCGCATTTGCAGACAGAAACAGCCAGTATTATTACGGCTGATTTCATATACTCCCGATTGCCGATGGTAAAGCGAGTATATCATCGGCAAAAAATCTTTTTCATTCATACCCCCCTTGGCAAGGAAAGCGATTGCTTTGACAGTCGCTTTCTTTGCTTTTTTATTGCAGATTTTTTATTTTTCTGCTATTATACAGATGGATAAGAAAGGCAGGTGCGTTTATGAAAAAGGATCGAACATATATAGCTATTGATTTAAAATCTTTTTACGCATCTGTGGAGTGTGTTCAAAGAGGGCTTGATCCACTTAACACAAACCTTGTTGTTGCTGATGTTTCAAGAACAGAAAAAACAATATGTCTTGCCGTTTCTCCTTCTCTTAAAAGTTTTGGCATTCCGGGTAGACCGAGATTATTTGAAGTAAACGAAAAATTAAAAGATATAAATAATTCTCGTAAATGGAATACAAAAAATCATAAGCTTACAGGTAAATCAATTTTCTTATCCGAGCTTAATAAAAATCCGTCTCTTGAGGTGGATTATATAGCTGCACCCCCTCAAATGTCCAAGTACATGATGGTTAGCACGAGCATATATGATATTTATCTAAAATATATTGCTCCCGAGGATATACACGTTTATTCTATAGATGAAGTTTTTATAGATGCCACGGATTACTTAAGCTTATATAATCTATCTGCTCGTGAGTTTACAATCAAACTTATTTCCGAGGTGCTTGCAAATACAGGAGTAACCGCAACGGCAGGCATAGGCACCAATATGTATCTTTGTAAAATTGCCATGGATATTGTAGCAAAGCATATTCCCGCAGATGAGCAGGGAGTGCGTATTGCCGAGCTTGATGAGATGTCATACAGGCGTAAGCTTTGGAATCACAGACCTCTAACAGATTTTTGGCGAGTTGGCAAAGGATATGCAAATAAACTTGAGAGCAGGGGAATATACACCATGGGCGATGTAGCAAGATGCTCCCTTAACAATGAAGAATTGCTCTATAAACTTTTTGGAGTAAACGCGGAGCTTTTAATTGACCATGCTTGGGGTAGGGAAACAACAACCATTGCCGATATTCAAGCTTATAAGCCGGAAAATAACAGCATTAGTTCCGGCCAAGTGTTAAAAAAACCATACGAATTTGAAAAGGCAAGATTAATTGTAAAAGAAATGACAGATTCCCTTGTGCTTGAACTTGTTGATAAACATTTAGTATGTAATCAGTTAGTGCTTACGGTTTGTTATGATATTTCTTCTCTGAAAAATTATAACGGAGAGATTGAAATAGATAGATACGGCAGAAATGCTCCTAAGCAGGCCCACGGCTCTGTAAATCTTGATAAATACACCTCTTCAACAAAAGAAATTGTTAGCGCTGCTTTGAGCTTATATGATAGAATTGTTGATAAAGAATTATATGTTAGAAGAATTTATGTTGTTGCAAATCATGTTATAAACGAAAATAATGTAAATGATTTTCAGCCTTTTGAGCAATTAACTCTCTTTACGGATTATAAATTCATTGAGGAAAAAGAAAAATCAGAAGAAATTGAAAAGACAAAAGAAAAAAATATCCAGCACGCTTTGCTGGATATAAAAAAGAAATACGGGAAAAATGCAATTCTTAAAGGAATGAATTTTGAAGAGGATGCCACCGCCATTGAGCGAAATTCCCAGGTCGGCGGCCATAAGGCGTAAAGGTGAAATTATGCAAGAAACAGATAAATACGATGATATTATAAATTTGCCATGCCCTGAGCCTAAGAATAGGGCGAGAATGTCTGCACATGACAGAGCCGCGCAGTTTTCTCCGTTTGCAGCCTTAACAGGTTACGGAGAACAAATAAAAGAGACATCAAGATTGACATTAGCTAAGCCGAATATTACAGAAGAAAAAATGAATGAAATAAGCAATATTCTTAATATAGTTGTTGATAGCTGTTACAAGTATAATTTATGCAAAATTACTCATTTTGAAAAAGATAATTTTAAAGATGGCGGACGATTGATAACCGCTACCGTAAACGTAAAAAAGGTTGATTCGGAAAATCAAAATATTATTTTATCAGACGGATGCTCGATTTGTATAAATGATATTATTGATATTTCTCCGGAGAATTTTTAAAAATGATTTACTTGTGTCTCTATTACCAAAGGTATCTAATGGAAAGGAAGAACAAAGAAAAAATATTACCTCTTAAATGAAATTATAGCTTTATATCAACATAATCTTCAATGCTTAATTCATCCGGCTTAACCAAACAGTCAACCGCAATAATTTTAACTCCGTGTTTTTGAGCGTTCCTTAGTGCGTCTCCGAATTCTTTATGATTTGCATCGCTTACGGTAAAATATTTTGGGCTTTTCATTTGCACCACAAACAAAATGTAAGCATTATAACCCTCATCAACACATTTACAAAGCTCGTTAAGGTGTTTAATACCTCTTTCAGTTGGAGCATCAGGAAAGGATACTACCCCGTCGTTTTCAAGAGTAACACCCTTAACTTCAAGATATGTTTTTATACCTTTATCTTCAATATAAAAATCAAACCTTGAATTTTCAAAAGTAACTTCACGCTTGATTATTGCGTCTTTAGGAAATAAATTTCCCTTTTTAAGCCATTCTTCAGCAACAGTATTTGGAACTTGGGAATCTATGTTAATTAAAAAACTTTTGTCTTTTACGGCTTTTTCAACGCAAACAAGGTCATATTTTGTTTTTCTTTCGGGATTGTCGGATTTATAAAGGAATACTTTTGAACCGGTGATTAAAATTTCTTTGCACCTGCCTGTGTTTTT
Source organism: bacterium (assembly GCA_963652165.1). Lineage (GTDB taxonomy): Bacteria > Bacillota > Clostridia > Oscillospirales > Acutalibacteraceae > CAG-177. The sequence goes on from CAVJRM010000027.1 coordinate 9,669, forward strand.
TACGTGGACAATTTCTTCTTTGTTGTCAATTAAAACCTTTGCTATAAATCTGTTTGACCTCTCCAAAAATATTCCTTCGATAATGTTATTATATTTCATATCATTAAAAATTAAGCCTCCGATGAACGGAGGCTTTTAGTTAACTTTCTAATTCTTTTTCTTTTTCTTCCATTGCAAGTCTTCTTCTGTGAAGCTCTGCCTCAATCATTTGTTTTGTTTCTTTATCATCTTTTACAAATGAAATAACAATCAAATAAATAATTTGACCGATAACGGGGCCAACCATAAATATAGGCCACATCCACTTATTATACAAAGCACCCTGAAGGTAATTCGGCTTAGAATTATCATATTTAAGAGCTTTAAGTATAACGCCGTTAAAGAATAATGTTACGGCAGCTGCAATCTTTGAAATGAAGTTTTGAACAGAGTAGGAAATTCCTTCAGTTCGCTTGCCTGTTTTATATTCTACCTCATCGATAGAGTCACTTGTTAACGACCTATGAGCAATATCCATCATATTTGTGGGGATGGAAACTATAGCTATAAGCACCATTACAGCGGCAATTTGACCAATGGAATTAAATCCGATGAAGTAGGCGATACTCCTAAGCAAAATATTTGATATTTCGGCAATAACAAGTATTCTCTTCATACCGCCGATTTTCTTTGAAACCTTGGTAACGAAGAACATTGATAAAGCACCGATAGCACCTGTTAAGAATGTGTAAATAACCTGAGTTGTACCTCCGTCAAAGGATGCAAATCCGAAATTATAATTCTCACGGCTTTCAAAGAAATAAGCCCAGGGGAGAAGCGTTTGTGTTATATCTTTGAAAAATCTTGCTAAAGAGATTAAAAGCAAAGTTCTGTTGTGCCTTAAAACGAAAATTGCCTCAAAAATACTTTCTTCGCTCTTTGGCGTTTCAACATTTTCTTTCATTTTGTATGCAGTCATTGAAAGAAGCATACCGCCAAGGCCAAAAATCAAGCCGAACATGGCAAAAATGGAGGTGTCACTCATTCCAAATGAACCGGATACAAACGAACGGAGAATTTGGAACAATCCTGCGATGGTGCCGCCTGCGCCTGCGCCGATAGTAGTCCACTGTGCTACTCTTGCTCTTTCACTTGAAAGAGGAGAAGAAACGGCAATCATTCCCCAAAGTGCAACATCCTGGAATGAATAAAATAAATCCCAAAGTAGATATAAAGCACAAATTATAACTATTGTTGCAGTTGTGCCGGATTTGTACGGCATAAACATTAAAGCGGAAAGTATACCTATAATAGGTGGGGTGAAAATAAGGAAAGGTCTTAATTTTTCACCATTCTTAAACTTGTGCTTATCAACCATTGCGCCAACAATCGGGTCATTGATTGAATCCCATGCTCTTGAAACACTTGTTATAATACCAACTACAACAGAGTCCATTTTAAGCACGGAGGTAAGATAGTAAAACAGCCAGCTTGAAATGTAGCCATAGCACATATTTTGACCGGCAAGACCTACCGATAAGCCTAATAAATTAGAAACGGGAACATATCTTTTAACCGGCTCTTCAGTTTTGGTAACGAAATTTTCTTCGCTCATAGCTCAGCCTCCTTAGTATGTGCATTTTAACATATCATATAATACTATTCAACATTTTCTTTATCATTATTTATTTGTTCGGAGTTAGTTTCTCTTACATACTTGTAGATAGGCTCAAGCTTTTTCTTAGTGAGCGGGAATATTACATAAAGCACAAATATAAGCGTGTAAGTAATAGCTGAAATTCCTGTGCAAACCTTAAGAATACCTTGGCTTACGCCTTCAACAAATCCTGCATTAGCCATTGATGTGTCATAACCGATTTTTGCAAGGAGTTTAAGTCCGCCGTAGTCGGCTGCTGTTTGACCGAGTTTTCTGCAGAAGGTATAAACTGCATAAATTGCACTTTCGTTCTTTTCGCCTGTAATATACTCTTGGTAATCAATAACATCCGCCACAACAGCCCAGTTTGTAATCGAAACAAATGAATAGCCGAAGCCAATCATAAATAAGAGCGCGATGAATATATAAGGTTTATCTGCCGCAGGCTTAATAACATATGTTAAAATTGCAGCAAGGGCAGAGAAAAACGAGCCAAATGCACTAAGTTCTTTTTTCCCGTATTTCTTTACGAGTTTCGGAACAAAAGGAATCATAATTGCCATTGGAAGATATTGTGCTATTGTGCCGAGAACGGATAAATTCGTATTGCAGAAATAATTTTTGTAAAGATATTGATTAAGCGACGCAAATTGAAGCTGACCGCTAATTAAAATTCCGCTTAATGCAAGAATCACAAAAGGCTTACTTTTAAGCATTGCACCGTAGGTTTTCTTTATATCAACCTTTGGCTCTGCCTCAGATGGCACTCTTTCTTTTGTGTTTGCAAAGCATGCAAAATAGAAAATAATTGCAAGAACAGCCATTGCAACGGCAAATATAAACATACCATTAGCATTTGCTACATTGTAGGTTGTGCCATCAGGATTTTTAACTTTGGTATAGATAAGATACGGAGCAAGGAGAAGGGGAGCTGCACCGCCGATTCCTCCGCCTATTGTTCTAAACGTTGAAAGAAGTGTTCTTCCGTCGGGGTCATCGGTAATTACCGAAGCAAGAGATCCGAATGGAACATTCATGCCTGTATAAAGCATACCGAAAGAGGTGTATGTTATATAAGCAAATAAGAGAAGAATCCATTGCTTTGATGTGAATGTTGAAATATTAAAAAAGCATAAAAGCTCGGAAATTGCAAGGGGAATGGCACAAGCCTTGATATATCCCCTAAATTTACCATGCTTTGAGGGCTTTCTTTTTGCTACAATTGCGCCCCACATAGGGTCGTTAATAGCATCCCATAATCTTGTGAATAAGAAAAGGTTTGCAACACTTTCTGTTTTAATTTTTAATACATCCGTGTAAAATACCTTTAAAAATGAAGATACGTAAGTAAGAACAAAAAGGTTGCCGGCATCACCCAGCATATAGCCTATGCCTTCTTTGATTCCTATTTTATTCGGATGAGAATCTTGGGGTAAGGTACGAGAAACACTTTCATTTTCCATCTTATCACTCCTTAATACAGCAAGTATAACATACATAAAATGATTATTCAAATAATTATTTTGATTTTTATTTTTTTCGATTGACAAAACACAATATCTTGTGCTATTCTATTAAACGAACTACAATTTATAGAATTGAGGATAAATTCGTGAACATACAAGGTATTCAAAAATTAACCTTACTTGATTACCCCGGCAAAATGGCGTGCATTATTTTTACAGGAGGCTGTAATTTCAGGTGTCCTTTTTGTCATAATTCTTCACTTGTAATAAATCCAAATACTGAGCCTGCTTATTCAGATGAAGAATTATTCGCCTTTCTAAACAAGCGAAAAAAAGTATTGGATGGTGTTGTAATTTCAGGTGGAGAGCCACTCATCCAGCCCGATATTGAAGAATATATAAGAAAAATAAGAAATTTAGGCTTTTTAATTAAGCTCGATACTAACGGCACTTTTCCCGAAAAGCTGATTTATCTTTGCAATGAAGGTTTAATTGATTATGTTGCTATGGATGTAAAATCTTCAAAAGCAAATTATTCTCAATGCGTTGGAATAAAAAATTACAACATAGATAAAATCAACGAGAGCATTGAATTTTTGAAAAACGGCAATATTGATTACGAATTTCGCACAACCGTTGCCAAGGGCTTGCATACAGAAGATGATATTAAAAATTTAGGCGAATGGATTAAAGGTGCAAAAAGGCATTATATTCAGCAATTTAAGGATACAGGAGATATTATCGGCTTCGGTCTTTCGCCCTTTTCTGAAGAAGAGCTCATAAAGTTTAAGAGCATTTTGTCCGATTATGTATTGCAGTGCGAAATTAGGGGCTTGTAATATTTAATGAAATTTCACAGCTGATTTAGTACAATTTTTACAAAAATGCGTTTATTAATACAATATATAGTGCTTAATTGTTGACTTTGTATCAAGATTTTGTTATCATTTCTATGTTTGATTTTTAACTTGAGGAGGATTATGATGTATCAGGTTGTTAAAAGAGATGGAAAGGTTGCCGAGTTTAATATTTCTAAAATTTCAGAAGCTATCAAAAAAGCTTTTGAAGCACAGGAAAAACAGTATCATCCATCTACAATCGATTTTCTCGCTTTAAAGGTTACCGCAGATTTTGAGCCCAAAATTCAAAATAATCTTATTGCTGTTGAGGATATCCAAGACAGTGTTGAAGCTGTGCTTATTCAAGCAGGATACAGTGATGTTGCAAAATGTTATATCCTTTACAGAAGACAAAGAGAGAAACTTCGTAACCTTAAATCTACAATTCTCGACTATAAAGAACTTGTAAACAGTTATGTTAATGTTACAGATTGGCGCGTTAAAGAAAATTCCACCGTCACTTATTCTGTAGGTGGTCTTATCCTTTCAAACTCCGGTGCCATTACAGCTAATTACTGGCTTTCCGAAATTTATGACGATGAAATAGCTAACGCACATAAAAATGCGGATATTCATATTCACGACCTTTCTATGCTTACAGGTTATTGCGCCGGCTGGTCACTTAAACAGCTTATTCAAGAAGGCCTTGGTGGTGTTACTGGCAAAATCACTTCCGCACCCGCAAAGCATCTTGCAACTCTCTGCAATCAAATGGTAAACTTCCTTGGCATTATGCAAAATGAGTGGGCAGGTGCACAGGCTTTTTCTTCCTTTGATACATATCTTGCTCCCTTCGTAAAAGCCGATAATCTTAATTATGATTCAGTTAAAAAGTGCATTGAATCCTTTATTTACGGCGTGAATACACCTTCCCGTTGGGGCACTCAGTCTCCGTTCTCAAATATTACTCTTGACTGGACTGTTCCTGCCGACCTTGCAGAGCAAAATTGTATTGTCGGTGGCAAAGAAATGCCCTTCAAGTACAAAGATTGTAAAAAAGAAATGGATATGGTAAACAAAGCTTTCATCGAGGTAATGATTGAGGGCGATGCAAACGGCAGAGGCTTCCAGTATCCTATTCCCACATATTCAATTACAAGAGATTTTGATTGGTCTGAAACAGAAAATAATAAACTTCTCTTTGAACTTACTTCTAAATATGGTACGCCTTATTTTTCAAACTATGTAAACAGCGATATGGAGCCTAGTGATATTCGCTCAATGTGCTGCCGCCTTCGCCTTGATCTTCGCGAGCTTCGTAAAAAGAGCGGCGGATTTTTCGGCAGTGGTGAAAGCACAGGTTCTGTTGGCGTTGTTACAATTAATATTCCCAGAATTGCTTACCTTGCCGAGAACGAAGAAGATTTTTATAAGAGACTTGATAAAATGATGGATATTTCCGCAAGGTCTCTTTCAATCAAAAGAAAAATCATTACAAAACTTCTTGATGAAGGCTTATATCCTTATACAAAGCGTTATCTTGGCACTTTTGAAAATCACTTTTCAACTATCGGCCTTGTCGGTATGAATGAAGCAGGCTTAAACGCTAACTGGGTTAAAGCTGATATGACAACTGAGAAATGTCAAAAATTCACTAAAGATGTTCTTAATCATATGCGTGAAAAGCTCAGCGATTATCAAGAGCAATACGGTGATCTCTATAACCTTGAGGCCACTCCTGCCGAATCAACCTCTTATCGTCTTGCAAAGCATGATGTAAAGAGATACCCCGGAATTATTACAGCATCTAAAGAAACTCCTTATTACACAAACAGCTCACACCTTCCCGTTGGTTATACTGAAGATGTTTTTGCTGCTCTTGATGTTCAAGATGAGCTTCAAACTCTTTACACCTCAGGTACCGTTTTCCATGCTTTCCTCGGTGAAAAACTCCCTGATTGGAAAGCAGCCGCAGAGCTTGTTCGTAAAATTGCCGAAAATTATAAGCTTCCGTATTACACTCTTTCACCTACATATTCGGTTTGCAAAAATCATGGGTACATTCAAGGCGAAGAGTTTACTTGCCCCAAATGCGGTAATCCAACAGAGGTTTACAGCCGCATAACCGGATATTATCGTCCTGTACAAAACTGGAACGACGGTAAGGCTCAGGAGTATAAAGATCGTAAAGTTTATAATGTTAATGCGTCTCATTTCCATGCTCATGAAGCAAATTGTTCCTGCTGTGAGGAGGATAAGGCTGAAACTTCCGCTCCGCTTGCAGATGGTGTTTATCTTTTCAAAACTCCCACTTGCGGAAAGTGTAAAATTGCAATTCCTAAGCTTAAAGCTGCAGGCATAGATTTTACGGAAATCAACGCCTATGAGAATGAAGACTTAGCAATTGCTCTTAAGATAAAAACCGCACCAACCTTAGTGGTTGTTGCAGACGGCAAGGTAGATAAATATTCTGATCTTGCTGAAGTACTTAATTTTATTGAAGACGCAAAGAAGGCATAATTTATGCACGATATTATAGTTGTCGGTTCAGGCCCTGCGGGCCTGACCGCTTCAATTTACGCACGCAGAGCAAATAAATCTGTTCTTATTCTTGAAAAGGGTATATTTGGTGGTCAGGTTACTTTTTCTCCTTGTATAGAGAATTATCCCGGTTATATTAAAATGAGCGGTAATGAATTTGCCGATAAGCTCATTGATCAAGCTGTCACTCTCGGTGCGGATATTGAGATGGAAACAGTAAAAGAAATTGTTGATAACGGAGATACAAAAGTTGTAAAAACAAATCTCAGTGAGCACACAGCAAAAGCTGTTATAATTGCTACAGGATGTAAGCATAGGCAAATAGGTTTGCCTAATGAAAATGCTCTCATAGGTAATGGCATTTCTTTTTGCGCAACTTGTGACGGTGCTTTTTTCAAGAACAAAACAGTAGCTGTACTTGGCGGTGGCAATTCGGCGTTACAAGAAGCAATTCTTCTGTCTGATTTGTGTTCAAAGGTTTATGTTATCCAAAATCTTGATTTTCTTACAGGTGAAGATAAACTCTGCAAAATCCTTGAAAATAAAAGCAATGTTGAAATTATTTACGGAACGATTATTACCGAACTTATCGGTGAAGATGAACTAAAATCCATAGTTTTAAAAAATGAAAAAGACGGTTCAGTAGCTAATCTTGATGTTGATGGCTTATTTATAGCAATCGGTCTTGTTCCTGATAATGATTCTTTTTCAAATATTGCCAATCTTAATAATCAGGGATATTTTGATTCTGACGAAACCTGTTCAACAAAAACTAAAGGTATATTTGCAGCAGGAGATTGCAGAAATAAATCCGTTCGGCAAATTACCACAGCAGTGGCTGATGGTGCCGTTGCAGCTCTTGCGGCAGTTAAATACATTGATGAATAAAATCAAACAGAATATTTAAAATTTGTGAAAGCAAACCCTTGATAGCTTTGCGTAGCAAAATCTTTCTGATATTGAAATATTCTAAGCTAAAAAATCCTCCCTTGGTTTGAACCTCAGGAGGATTTTTCAAATTTTTCAACTGCTTCTTCAAGCAATTTTCTTATTTCCAAATGCTGTGGGCAAGCGTGTTCACATCTTCCGCATTTAATACAATCCGATGCTTTTCCGCGGCCGCTTGTTTTAACATTGTAGTAATAAATTTGATTCCAGTCTGTAAAATGTTTGTTAGTGTTTATACAGGAGAAAATTTCCGGAATGGGAATATCTTTCGGGCAATGCTCAGTGCAATAGCTGCAAGCCGTGCAAGGTATATCATCCATTTGTTTGAATATTTCAACAACTTTATTTATTGCATCCTTTTCACCGTTGTTAAGAGGCTTAAAGTCTTTCATATATGAAACGTTATCAATAACCATATCGTTATTGCTCATACCGGAAAGAACCATGGCAACATTTTCGAGGCCTGCGGCAAATCTGATTGCGTAGCTGGCATTACTGCCTTCGCCGTTTAATTCATCAAAAATCTTTTGTGCATTTTCTGGAAGATTCACTAATTTACCGCCTTTTACAGGTTCCATAACAATAACAGGTTTATTGTGTTTGCAGCAAATTTCATAACATTCACGGCTCTTTACAGAGGGACTTTCAAAGTCTATGTAATTAAGCTGAATTTGCACCACTTCTATTTGAGGATATTCATTAAGAATTTTATCGAGCATTTCGGGTGTATCATGGAAAGAAATACCAAAATGTTTTATTTTACCCTCCTTTTTCAGCTCTAACGCAGTTTCATAAGCCTTGCATTTTTTGTATTTTTCAAAATTGTTTCTATCTTGTGCATGCATAAGATAGAAATCAAAATACTCAACACCTACGGCTTTTAATTGGCTTTCAAAAAGAGGCCCAATATCTTCGTTATTATTGAAATGTCCATCTGAAAGCTTATCCGTAATTGTATAAGAATTTCTCTGATATCTGTCAACAAGTGCTTTTTTAAGTATGCCTTCACTTTTGCCATCACAATAGCCGTGAGCAGTGTCAAAATATGTGAATCCTGCCTTCATAAAGGTATCAACCATCTTTTTGGTTTCTTCAATGTCGTAAACACCTTTACTTGTTTCCGGAAGTCTCATAAATCCGAATCCGAATTTCTTTGCAAATTCATTCATAGCTGCTTTCTCCTCGAATGTTATAAATGCTGGAGCTAATTTGTTTTTTATATTATAGCATAGCTTTTTTATATAGACAACAGCAAATTTACGGTGTATAATTCAGTCATAAAGGGGATGATTTTGTGAAGAAAAAATACAATTTACCAAAAGATTTCACAGTAACATATCATGCAGGATTTATGAGAACCGATCCAAACTCAATTGAATCCATAGAAAAAGCCATAAAAATGAATGCTCAAATAGTTGAAATGGATGTTACTTTCAGAGATGACGGTACCCCTGTTATTATCCATGCTTCATCTGCGGGAAAAGATAAAGGCGCATCATTTGACGAGGCCCTTTCTGTGGTTGCAAAACATCCTACTTGTAAGATAAATCTTGATATAAAATCAATTGCCAATATTCCCGCAATTGATAAAGCTGTAAAATCACATGGCCTTGAAAACAGAGCCTTTTATACCGGCATTGGTGAAGATTGGGTTGAATGTGTTAAATCAAATTCAACTCTCCCGTATTTCCTCAACTTTTATGTTAAAGAAGAAATTGCCACTTCTGAAGAAAAGCTAAAAGATCTTGCAAATAAAATTCAAGCTTTAGGTGCTTGTGGCCTTAATACAGATTTTTCTCATGTCAATAAATTAACGGTTGATATTATGCATGATGAAAATCTTACCGTGTCTGTTTGGACTTGTAACAAAAAGAGACACATGAAAAAAATGCTTTCTGTTGGCCCTGATAATATAACCACAAAAAGACCTGATAGATTAAACAAACTTATTGGGTAATAATATACAATTCCTCTCTCGGATTATTGTGCATATCGTACATAACGGGAGGGGAGTTTAATTTTTAACAATAATTTATGCACCTGTAATAAAACTTTTGTTTATTTTATGGAAATGCAAAAATCGGAGAAAAATAAAGGCGAAAATTATTGACATGAAATTTAAAAAGTCTTATAAATAAACTGTAATAGTATTTTTATTTATAACCATAGATTAGGCGGTGAGTTATTGATGAAAGAAATGAAAAAAGTAAGAAATTTCTCAATTAAAATCCTTTGTGTTTTATTTTCTCTGTTGATTGCTTTTGTCAGTTTATCAGTGTGTGCTTATGCAAATGAAACCTATGTTTCCGAGGTGGCTATTGCAACAGGTACAAACGGAAGAACAACTTTAGAGAATAAGGGCTATACCGTTTTATTCCAAAGTCTTAATTTAATTTCAAATGAAGATTCGATGGTATTTTTAGGTTATAAAATGGGTACAAGTGCAATTACCGATTTTATTGTTTCAACTCAAAAAAGCAGCTCACTTACTTACAATAAATCAACTTATGCATTGGTTTCTTCCGTTAGCCTAAATAACGGTACAGACGGAACAGCTATTTACCTTTACTCCACAAAAGATGCCTCTGCCGGAGATAAAATCTCATCGCTTGATACTGTATCGGGCTTTTCTGATACGGATGAAATTGTTTCTCTCAGAAATGATGGTTCTTCACCCGTTCGTATGAGTG
>CAVJRM010000028.1:0-19776 GCA_963652165.1 bacterium
TTGTTATAGGCTTTGTTTTTTATGCTTTATTGTGATTTGCACTTTACTGTAATTTTGCGTTTTACTGTAATTTTGCGTTTTATTGTAATTTACATTTTACTGTTTTACGAATCCCTGCCAACACAGGAGAGACGATTGCTCACTTTAAGTTTCATCTATTTATTGCAACCCCTCAGTCGCTTTTTAATCCTTATGAAGCGACAGCTCCCCTTACACAGGGGCGCCAATTAAGGAAAAGCTCGCTACGCAAGCTTGTTTATGTTCGGATTTTGCTCGGCAAAATCCCCACATTCCCCATTTGAGCGATAGCGATATAATTTGTTGCAATTATTTTCATGTTTAATATTTGTTCTTTTTATCATTCTTGTAAAAATTCTCGAAAAATAAAGCAAAAATATTAAAAATATATAAAAATATATGAATTAAATTCTGTATTGCGTTCTACTTAAATTTATGATATACTGCTTGCATATTTTTTTGGGAGATGAAATGATGATAATTTCAAAAATAGCAGCATTTGTACTTTATTTTATACTTATGCTGGGTATCGGTGTCTTTTTCTTCTTTAAGTCAAAGGGAAAAGACGGAGAAAAAGATTATTTCCTCGGTGGTCGTGAAATGGGCCCCTGGGTTGCCGCAATGAGTGCCCAAGCCTCTGATATGAGCGGATGGCTTCTTATGGGTTTCCCCGGCAGTATTTTTGCTTTCGGTATGGGCAAAGTTTGGATTGGTCTTGGACTTGCTCTCGGCACAGCTGCAAACTGGATTTTTGTTGCCAAAAGGCTTCGTAAATTCTCGGTAGCCGCAAATGATTCAATTACCGTTCCACAGTACCTTTCAAACCGTTTTCTTGCAAAGGGAAAAGTACTTCAAGTAATTTGTGCTGTTATTTTCCTTGTTTGTTTTACTGTTTATGTTGCATCCGGCTTTTCGGCAGGTGCAAAAGTATTTGTAAAGGTTCTTCCTCAAATCAGCGAGCCCACTGCTCTTATAATTTTTGCTGTAGTTCTTATAGTTTACACCTTCCTCGGTGGATTTAACGCTGTTTGCTGGACTGACTTTTTCCAAGGCTCTATGATGCTTGTTGCAATTCTTGCAGTTCCCATTATGATTGTTGCAAATGATGAATATGAATGGTCAAAAGTTGTTGCAGATTATGTAATGCAGGATGGCACTATCAGTTCATTTAATGCAAACCCATTCTCAGCAAGCTGGCAGGATATTATTTCAGGACTCGGCTGGGGACTCGGCTATTTCGGTATGCCTCACATCCTTGTTAGATTTATGTCCATTAAGAGCAATAAAGCCGTAAAAAAATCAGCAGCTATCGGTATAGTTTGGGTTATTCTTACCCTTAGTGCCGCTATTGCATTTGCTATTCTCGGCAGAGCACTTTACGGTGAAAAGCTCCTTTCTACCGGTATGCAGGAAAGAATTTTCATTGAATGTACAAATATGTTCCCACCCTTTATAGGTGGTATTCTCCTTTCTGCTATTATTTCCGCTGCAATGAGTACGGCAGATTCACAGCTCCTTGTTGCATCTTCATCCTTTACAAGCGATATTTACAAACCAATTTTCAGAAAGAATGCTTCCGACAAAGAAATTCTTTGGATGGGCAGAATCGTTGTTCTTGTTGTTTCCGTTATCGCTTACTTTATTGCAAGCAGTAAATCCGATGCGGCAACAGGTATTATGGACTTGGTTGAAAACGCATGGGGCGGTTTCGGCGCTTCCTTCGGTCCTGTTATTATTCTTTCACTTTTCTGGAAGAGATTTACATATAAAGGCGCTGTTGCAGGTGTTGCCGGCGGTGCAATCGTAGATGTTTGCTGGCTTATTTTCTTTAAAGAAAGCACAGGCGTTTATGAGATTATCCCCGGATTTATTGTAGGCTTCGCTCTTGCCGTTATAGTTTCCCTTATTGATAAGGCACCTTCAAAAGAGGTTGAGGAACTCTTTGACAGAGCAGTTAATTCACCTGACGAAGACTGATACTTAACTAACTAAATACGAAAATCCCCGAACTTTGCCTAAATGACATTAGTTCGGGGATAAAATTATTTTTTTGACTTTTTATGAAACTATTGTAAATGTTCTGCCCTCATATTGACCGAAACCTGTTATGTTGTCGCTATCATCTCTTGTAACTTGAAAATAGTAGCTGTAATCAGCTCCGTCATAAGTGAGTACCATTGTGTCTGTTTGCTCATCGTATTTCCAAGTGCCTTCAAGAGTGTTGCCTTTGTAAACCTCTGTAAATCTATCTTCTTTGCTGTCAAAGGTTATGGTGTTTGTTTCATCCGTTTCCACAAGAGTGGTGTCTGAAAATGCATCTTTATAAGAATTTACGGGAGTGTAGGTAGCAGCGGTACTGCTTTCACTTTCGGATGCGGACTCATCTGTCTTAACTTTTGAGCAAGCCCCGAATGCAAAAACGATGGAAATTAACAGCAGAATTGAAATAATTTTTTTCATAGCGTATACTCCAAATTTTATATATTAAATTCAATCCCTGAATTTTTTATGTAACCGTAAAAATCAAAATCCATAGGGCCGTAGCAAATTAAATCTTTTGCTTGTGGTTTTATTACAAAACTGAAATTACAAGCTCCTTTGCCTTCGCCTATTTCAAAACTTGTTACTTTTACTTCGGTGAAAATCTCGTTGATTATCTCTTTGTCTTTGCATTTTGATGCAGGTAATCTATGTTCACCTGAAGGCGAGGTAAAAACAATATTAGGCTCATTAAAAGACAATACCAAATTATATGCAAGGGAAGTTAAACTGTCATTTTCTTCAATTTGAAATGTAACCACTTTTCTCTTCTTGTTTTCAAGAGTTATATCGCTTGATAATTTCATTTTTCTCACCTTCCGTTTTATTAAATCACAAAATCATAAATAATTCAAGGTTATAATCATTCATAATTGAAATAGATATTTTGTTGTGATATAATAATCTCATAATGAAATTTTACAGAAGGGAAAATAAAAATGAAGCGTGTAATCAGTATTTTAATGTCAATCATTTTAATCTTTGCTTGTTGCAGCGTTACGGCATTTGCAAAGGATGACCCGGAATGGATAGTTAAACTCAGAGATAACCTTGTTGACGGTAAAGGCCCCGAAGTTAACGGGATTGCCATAGATTATGTAAGCTATGCACCGAAAAATCTTAAAGAAGGCACAAAATATCCTCTTGTAATTCTTCTTCACGGTATGGGGCAAGGCACAACAGCCCGTGATGAAATAGTTGAAAATTATTTCCCCGCATTCACAAGTGATGAAATGCAATCTAAATTCACAAATGGTGGAGCATTTATTTTTGTTCCCCGTTCAGATGAATCCGAAAACCTTTTCAGCACATGGACTAATGATGAGGTTGAGCCTCTTTATGAGGCAATTCAAAGCTATATAGCTCTTAATAAAGACTATATTGATACAACCCGAATTTATATCGGCGGATATTCAATGGGCGGTAAGATGACCATAAAAATGATTTCCACTTACCCTGAAATGTTTGCAGCGGCTTTCCCTATGTGCCCCGCATATATCCCAAGCAATGAGCAATTAGAAGCAGTTTCAAATATGCCTCTTTGGCTTATGTGTTCAAGGTTTGATGTGCTTGCCGGTTACTATACTTACAGCAAGGATATTTGGAGCCAAATTTGTTCCTCAACAGAAGTTCCTTCGGATTGCAGAATCAGTGTTTTCGGTAAAGTTTGTTTCCCAGATGGCACTAAGACCGACAGCAACCACCATGTATGGTTTGCTGCATCAAATGATATGTTCACATACGAAAAAGGCGACTATCCCAATATGGTCACAACAGATGCAACGGGTAAAGAGGTTAAGCTCACTTACCCCAACGGGCTTATATCTTGGCTTTGCTCATACACATCGGATTATGACGGCAGCGATGTAAAGCCAACAAATCTTGTTGGAGAAAATACATCAACTGTGTTTGATATGGCAGGCAGAATGATTAAAGCTCTTGCTTGTATGTTTGAAGATACCATAAAATCCGGGATTAAATCCATTACAAAATAAGGAGGTGTTATATTGAAACCTATTGTTGTTTATTTTTCAAACTCAGGCACAACAGAGCAAATTTCTCAGGAAATAGCAAAGGATTTAAATTGCGAAACCTACAAAATAGAGCCTGTGGTTTCTTATGGTAGCTATGTTGAAGCTCTTGCAAGGCTCACTTTTGAAAAAATTACACGCAAAAAATCCCATTATGCTAATATTTTGCCTGATTTTTCGGAATATGATATTATAATTCTCGGCTATCCCATTTGGGGGTCAAGGCCACCGGAGTTTGTTGTTGAATTTATGAAAAACATCAATACAGAAGGTAAATTGATTATTCCGTTTTCATCCTCTGCCACAACCTCTATAACCGCTACCCTTAAAGACATAAGAGGAATAAATCAAAACGCAAAGGTTCTCTATCCCTTCAATTACAGCAAAATTTCAAAAGATGATTATGAAGATTGGATTAAAATTCTGAAAGCATTACTCGTATAATTAAAATGGAGGCGATTGCTTTGAAAAAAGCAATTTCAATTATTCTTTCTGTGCTTATAATTTTAAGTGCTTGCAGCATTATTTCTTACGCAGAAAACAAAGATGATGACTATGTTGCGGTTGTGTATCTTTGCTCTCTTTGGAATTCGGTCTTTCCTCATGTGTTTATATATTTTGAAAATATTTCCGATGAAGAAATAACTGTCGGTAAATATGTATGCCCGGTAGGGCAGGGCGTTTCACTGGGAACATTCGGTATGACTGTTGATGACGGCGCGGGTCTTTACTATAATCTTGAATGTTACCGTAACCGTTCAAATGATGGCATTACTATATTAAATCTCAGTAAAAAACTCACAAAATCACAGCTTGAAAATGTCAGCAACAAAATTTGCAACTTAAATCATTGGGATATGCTTTTACTTAATTGTTGCTATTTTGCTTCAACTGTTTGGAATACAGCCGGCGGTTCTTATGTGTTTCCCGTTGTTTGTATTCCGTCTTTTACAAGAATTCAAATGCTGCTTAAAGGTTGTAGTTCATCCTTAAAGTTATACAAAGCAGATCGCAACCAAGTATACAGGCAAAGAGGCTCAGGTAGTTCTGCGTATCTTGAACTTGTATCTGATTCCACGCTTTAATAAGAATATATCTATTTCACAGCAGAGGCAGCAATGTCTCTGCTGTTTTATGTTAAACATAAACTTTTTGATATATGATATAACCCATTATTCCGAGTAAAATAAAGTCAGGCTTTATTTTACTCAGCACACAGATACAAATATTAATCACAAAATCCTCCATTGGTAAAACCTCAGGAGGATTTTTATCCATGTAAAATGCTTTGTTTTTGAAAGCTTTTAGTTTGCCTCGGCCTCTCTTTGAGCGGTGAGAGCATTGTGCATTTCTTCAAGATTTTTCTTGTTAAATTTATAACAGAAAGCAAGAAGAATGAACATAATTAAAAGTGCAGCGGCAGGAATTAATGTGCTTATATCATAAAGCTTATCAAGGGTCTCTGCGCTTTGATTACCGATTTTTGCGGTATCATAGCCGATTTTTTCAATAAGAATTGCTGCACCGGAGCCTGCGAGAGTTTGACCGAGTTTTCTTGCAAATGAGAAAATCGAATAGCAAGAGCCTTCTTCTTTACGTCCTGTGCGAAGCTCGTGATAATCTATGGTATCCATAACAAGTGCCCAAACCTCAAGCACAAGGAAGGTCATTCCGGCACCGCTGAAGAATGTCAGCACGAGGAACACATAGGGATTTGAGTAGAATGATGTGAATTTAACAAGGTAAAGAAGTACATTGATTACAGCGGAGAATATAAGGCCTGCTGCGCAAAGTTCTTTTTTGCCGAATTTTCTTATCAGTTTGCCCATAAATGGAATGAAAATAGCCATCGGCAAATATGTACAAACGGTAATCATTGAGAAAAGACCGGGCTTTTGATAAATGTCTTTGAAAATATAGTTGTAGTTTGTTTGAGTGTATTGCTGGTATGCAATAAGGAGCATTGAAGCTATGGCTACTACAACAAATTCTTTATTCTTTATGAGATCACGGAGAGTTTTGAAAAGATTATATTTCTTCTTTTCCTGTGACTGGGTAGGCACAACTCTTTCTTTTGTCATCTTAAAGTGTAAGTAATAAACTACTACTGTAAGCAATGAAAGCACGGCAACGCAAATTGCAAGCTTTGTGGGGTCAAGGACCTTTGCACCAGTTGAATTGTCAACAGAATAAACAATTAACGGAAGTAAGATCTGTGCAGGTAAGCCGCCTACGCCGGCACCGATTGAACGCCACATTGAAAGGGAAGAACGCTCAATTTCGTCATCTGTAATAACAGAGGCAAGGGAACCGTAAGGAATATTTGTGCCGGTATACATCATGCCGTAAAAGATATATGTTACATAGGCGTATACAAGATATTGGCCGCTTGTAAGGCCGGGAATTTTAAGAAACATAAGGAATGCCGCAATAGCAAGGGGAAAGGACATTCCGAAAATATAAGGGCGGAATCTTCCGTATTTGGAAGGCTTGCGAGAGTCTACAAAGGCACCCCACATAGGGTCATTAATTGCATCCCAAATTCTGGCAATAAGTAAAAGCACTGCTGCTTTTGAACCGCTTATACCGAGTACATCGGTGTAAAACATAAGCTGAAATGGGGTAACAAGGCCGAAGGTAAGTAAACCTGCGGTGTCGCCGAGAGCATAACCTATTTTATCTTTAAATGTTATGCCGTGGGTTTGAGTGTTTTCCATTCAATTCTCTCCTTTTTATTTAATGAAAAGCGAAATACCACTTATTAGCATAAGAAGGTATGTAAGCTGCAAAAATACATTGCGGCTCATTTTTTTGGCAATTAAATTGCCTATTGCAAGTGCTGCCACAAGCACGGCAACACTTATTAGCATCAACTTAATTGTAGGTAAGGTAAAATATCCGCTGCTGTAGTCTGTAAATGCAATGATAGCATTAAGCAAAATCCAAGAGGCTGAAAGGGTTGAGCGAAATTCGTCTTTATCTTTCATTTTGGCATTTGCATAAGTCACTAAAAGAGGCCCGCCGCAAACAAACATTCCGTGCACTATGCCACTGATTATAAGTAAAATCGCAGCTACAATTTTCGGTAATTCTTTATCTTCTTTTTTAAGATAAAACTTAACTGCGTTCATAATTGCAAAAGCTATAACTATTACACCGAGTGTCTTATAGAGCAGGGAAGTGTTGTTTACAAAATAATCCTTTATGAAAAAGCCCACAATCATACCGATTGTCATAGTGAGGACTATTTTAACAAGCTCTTTACGATTGATTTTTCGCCATGTGAAAGCAACAACCCAAATTGATGCAAGAAGGCCTAAAACGTTTAGAATAGGTTTAGCTACGTCATAGCCTACAAGCATTATCGAAAATGGCATTGCAAGCACTGTGCCGGCAAATCCCGTAATGCACTGAACTATGTTGGTCAGAAATACAACAACAAAAAATAAAATATTTTTGATCATCAGAATTTGCACACTTCAATTCCGAGCATGTTTCCAAATGCTTCGATTTCGGCGGAAATATCGCCCATAGCAACGACATAATGAGGCTCCCAGCCTTCTTTTACCGCTTTGTTGATAATATCCGCAGAGCTGTTCTCCGTTTTAACAACTATGCTTGTACCGTAGAATTGCTGAGGCTTATCAAGAGCGCTGCCTTTTGCAAGGAAGAAACGGAATGTACCGTCTTGCTTTCTGCCTATTCTGAATATCGTTACATTCGGTTCAGCCTTGCATCCAAATTCAAGGGTGGGGCCGATTTTTCTGTTGCAATGCAAGCCTGCTTTTGCACCTGTATCCTCTCTTGCAAGGGAGCAGGGCGCCATACCGCAATGCCAGAATGTAACAGTGTTTTCTTTTTCGTCAAGAGAAACAGGGTCACCGAAAAATACGCTTCTGCCTGTCAATTGGTTTGCGGCGTACATTGTGAGAGCACCGTATGAATCTGCTTCACATGCACAGGGAATACCTAAGTCGTTTATTATGCCCAATACAGCGCATACGGGAGTGCCAAATGCCGTAAAGAAATCCGGCCAGCAGCGGCTTGCAAGGGCACCGATGTTGTTTTGCTCTGTATATTCTTTATAGGATTTATAGAGCCTTGCAAAATCTTCAACATTTTTGCTGTTTATTTTATCAAGCCCTGTAATTCTCTTTTTTGCATCTTCAATGTATGGAGCAATTTCTTTATCAGTATATGCCTTTGCTCTGTCAATAAGCTCTCTTGCCTCAATGGAGTCAACAGTAACGCCAAAAGTTTTTAATACATCAAGGTCAAGGGCTCTTCCAAAGCCAAATCCCTGAGGAGTGTGCCCAATCTGAAGAAGCTTTAAGGATTTCATGCTCTTTTTGAGTTTAGCGGCAGCATAAACAGCTTTAATTTTAGATTGTACATTTTCTTCATCCGGTGAGCCGAAAATGTATTCAAAATTTCTCCCGAAACCCTTAATTGAGTTTGCGGCGGAAAATGCACCGGTTAGAGAGTTTAATCTAAGCCTTGTGCCGTCAATAACAGGCTCACGAAGAGTCCAAAGAAGAATTGGGCAATCAAACCTTTTAAGCACCTCGTTCATATAGGCGGCATTTGCAAAAGTGAGATTTTGCATTATAACTAAATCCGGGGCGAGTGTATCAAGGTAAGCTGTAAGCTTATCTATTGTAAGGAGCATTTCACCGGGTACGGATGTGTTTTCATCAACACCTTTAAGAAGCTTAATGCTCTTATCAAATTCGTTCTGCGCACTTTCAAGGTGAAATGTACCTACACCTATGGGAATATATGCAGCAGTAAAGTTCATAAATATCAGTCCTCTATACCGTTAACAATTTTATATGTGGCTCTGAAGTCACCTTTGCCCATACCCATTTCCATACCTTTATCAAATACTGCCTTGCAGTTTTGAAGGCCGGGCATTGGAAGATTTTCCTCTGCGGCAAGTCTTTGAGCTATGCCAAGGTCTTTATGCTCATTTTCAAGGGAAAATGCTGTAGTCCAGTTGTTATTTTTAAGATTTTCTTTTTGAGATTCAAGGTAAAAATTGCCTGCTCCGCCATAAGAAACAGCAGTTGCAAAATCATCAATTGAAATACCAAGTTTACGAGCAAGACCAAGAGTTTCATTTACACCGTTTTGAATTTCCGCAACAAGGGTGTTGTGGCAAATTTTCATTGTGATGCCCATACCGTTATTACCCATACGAATAACGTTGCAGCCCATATATGTAAGAATAGGCTTAATAACCGGATAAAGCTCTTCGTCACAGCCTACAAGAACACCTAATGTGCCGTCAATGGCAGCGGGTTTTGATTTAACGACAGGAGCGTCTGCCCACTGTGCACCCTTTGCCTTTATCATAGCAGCACATTCAAGAGAAACAGAGGGGTCAATAGTGCTCATATCGATGCAAATTTTTGTTTCATCAATATAAGGCAAAAGTTCTGTATAAACGCTCTTTACATGCTCTGATTTTGGCACCATGGTAATAATTACATCTGCGTTTTTGGCAACCTCAATGTTGTTTTCGCAGGGAACGGCACCGATGGCTGCAAGCTTTTCAACCTGTGCTTTATTAAGGTCTGAAACGAATACTTTGTCGTCATGCTTTTTTACAATGTTGGCACTCATGGATTCACCCATAATGCCAAGACCGATAAATCCGATTTTCATAATTTTAATCACTCCGTAATAGTTTTATCCCATGCGCCTTGGAATTTTGCAAGGCCGTAATCAGTAAATGGATGATAGAAGCTGTCTTTGAATACCTGAAGACCTGCTGTAACAATATCTGCACCTGCTGTAGCACAGTCAACAATCTGCTTACCGTTTCTTACGGCTGCACAAATAATTTGTGTTTCTCCAAGGTAACCGTAGTTTGCATAAATATCAACGATGTCGTTTATGTATTGAACGCAATCCTCACCGCTGTTCTCTTTCCAGCCGATAAAGGGGGAAACAAAGAGAGAACCGTTTTTAGCGGCAATAAGAGCCTGAGAAGGTGAGAAAACAAGAGTAAGATTAGTTCTGATACCTTCTTGTTCAAGGCGGCGTGCAGCGGTAATACCAGCCATTGTGCAGGGAATTTTTATAACAAAGTTTTTGCACATACCTGAGATTTTGCGTGCCATTTCAACCATTTCATCGGCATCGTCAAGGTGAGGATTGATTTCAACTGAAATAGGGAATACATCCCAGCCTTCAATTCCTTTTTCCTTAACAAAGTCTGCAAGCTCTGCAATAACTGTGTAGAAGGGTTTGCCACTGTTCATAATGTGGTTTGGGTTTGTGGTGATACCATCAATGCCAAATGTGTCATAGGCCTCTCTGATTTCATCAATTTTTGCGCTGTCAAGAAAATACTTCATATTATTTAGCCTCCAAAGCTTTATTGATTATTTTAAGCACCTCATTGGATGCATTTTTTCTGTAAAATACGGCAGGTTGACCTATCGGAGCATCTACCGTTACATTTCCGCCTGTATAAACATTACCCGTGCCGAAATGTACCCATTCATCATTAGGCAAATATACATCTCTTGTGGTGGCACTGTGCTTGATAACAGGTGCCACAAGTATATCTCTGCCCAAAAGATATTCATAACATTCCGTGTATGCTTTTTCTTCGTCATAGTAGAAGAAAAGAGGTCTTACTACGCCCACACCTTTTTCTGCGTTATATTTAACGGCATCTTTTATATAAGGCTTTAATGCAGTATGTATATGAGACATCTTTGTTTGATGATTTAATACTTCTTCTGTTGCATCAAACTGCGCGTTTAAGTCCGGATTGTTGCCCTCATGGCTTCTCATAAGAGGGGAGAATGTTGCAAGCTCACACCAGCGCATATAAAGCTCAGGGTCTCTTGCAAGCTTACCGAATGTGGTATATCCGCCTATATCCGAGTGGGAAAGACCAAATCCACTGCAAGTGAGGGAAAGCATAGCTGGAATTACAGAGGGTAAACCATTGTCAATTGAAAAATCCACATGGTTGTCGCCGTTCCACATCATAGTGGAATATTTAGGCGTGCCGGTGTGACCTGCTCTTGTGAAGAACATTATTTGACCAAGTTTTCCGCTTTCTTCAACTGCCTCTCTGTTGAGCTTAGCCCAAAGCGCAGGCCATGTGTTATGGATTTGCTCTGCATCTTCATCGCTGTATAAAACAGCATCTGTGGGCAGATATTCGCCAAAGTCTGCCATCCAGCCGGAAAATCCGAAATCAATCATATTTTTCTTAATTACATTTTTAATCCACTCATAAGCATCGGGATTTGTAAGGTCAACCATAGCTGCAGGGAAAGTGGTGATTGTAACATAGTAATCTTCGCCTTTTTTATTTTTTACACAATATCCCTTTTCGGTTGCCTCTTTATATAGCGGCTTTTCAATGGCAAGGAACGGATTGCAATAACCAAGTACATGTATGCCGCCTTCAGAAAGAGTTTTTATGGCTGCATCAAGGCCGGGGTAAAGTTCTTCATCCCATTCCCAGTTCCACATGAGCTGTTTGCCGAAAGCTGTAATTCTTCTGCCCTCCCAGTCTTGAATCCAAATACCGGAAACATCCATGCCGTGATTTGTGCATTTTTCCAGCTTGTCGAACATGGTTTTTGTGCCACCTTGAATGCCGAGAATCGCACCGTCATAAACCCAATCGGGAAGTTCAGGCTGCCTGCCGATAACGTCTGAAAGATCTTCCATAACCTCCTCAAAGGTATCGCCAAAGCCCATAGTGAACGGAGCAATGCTGTCAAATTTAAGAACATGCCTGTTATTTGCTGTAAAATCAAATTCGCACCTTGCATTGCAATCAGAATGAAAATAATATTTTCTGCTGCTGATGAATGTGGGCTGAGCATAATAAGTTTCATAGCAGGAAAATTTATCTTTATGAGTGCTGTGCTTAAAGCCGAGAGTTACTTTTGCAATCTTTTTTGAAATTACCCTTGAATTTTGATGCTCTGCAACCCAAACATTAACCTTTTGGCCTCTAAGGTCAAACTCTGTGAATGTTTCACCGGTGCCGAAAATATGTTCGCTGTCTGTTGCAGGCAAATAAAATTTAATTCTGTTGTAATTTTGAAGACCGATGAATTCTGCTCTAAGGCGGTTGCCTTTAACTTTGAGAATCAGTCTGCCTTCCGTTAAGGAAATTGAGGCGGTATCGTTATCTAAATTTATACTCTTGATTTCAAGAGGCTTGTCTGTAAAAATCTTTTCCGAAATTTTGAAGCTGCCGCGCTCCATTTTGAAATTGTTTTCACCATAGCCCACACGAATACGGTTATCGCCTTTGGCAAGGGAGCATATACAGTTGTTGCCCTTCATAATGTGAAGAACTTGATTATCCAGCTGTAAGCTGATCATTATTGCTGCCTCCATTTCTGTGTATAGTTAATATATATTTTAAGACAAATAAATAAATAATTCAATATAATATGAGAAAAAATGTGCAATCTTGCCGAAATAACTGAAAAAAGAGGCGCTCAAAGAGCACCTCAAATAATTATTCTATGGTGATTTTTCCTTTTTTTATGTTACCGTCAAGCTCTATTTCAATAGCACCGTTTGTACGATTTGTGAAAGGAATTTCTTTTCCGTCAATAAAAACTCTATATTCTTTGCCTTCATTCATAACGGAAATAATTGTGAATTTATCACTGCATCCGTAATATTTGAAATCAATTTCAGCTTTATTGCCGTCGTTAAATTGCTTGTCAGTCCACATATCAAAGCCTGTTGTTACGGTGCCGGGCTTAAAATAAGCATTTGCCCATATGCAAATGGGAGCAGAAAGACCTCCGAAATTATGGAACCAACCACCGCGGCGCGTTTTAATGCCGAAACATTCATAAGTGAAATATGAAAAATCTGTTTCATCTTTCCACATATCAAGGGCTTTTTTTGCAATATCAAATGCAAATTCACCCTCGCCGTTATCAAGCATAGTTTTCCACATAAACCATTGATGGCTCATCCAAACATTGCCGTTCCAATATCCGTCATCAAAATAGTAAGATGCCGACATATCAATGGCACTGAGGCCTGCATCAGACCAAATTTCGTTTGGATTTTTAAGGTGAGAGATGAGCTTTTCTTTTCTATTACCAGTTGCAGCACCTGCCACAAGAGGGTATATACCGTCAAAGCCTTTATCCCAGTTTTCACCGTTTGCGGTTTTCATAATATATGGCTTTTTACCCTTATCATACATAGTGTAGCCGTAATATCCGCTTTCTTCATCCCAAGCATATTCATTCAGAGCTTTTACGGATGAATCAATATCCTTATCATAAACGTCAACATCCTCATTTTTGCCGAGATATTCTGCCACCATTTTCATAATTTTGCCTGCTCTTATTACCTGAGAGGTGGTAAGACAGGGGCAGGAGTATCCCTCGGCTTTGTTTTTAATCATTTCCACCTGTGCCGGATAATCATCCATACCGGAGCAGGAATACCAGTAATCATAAGCTGTTAAAAGACCGTTGCCGAATTTTGCAAAGGTTGAGCCGTGACTTCTTCCCCTTAAAAATTCATAGTATCTTTTCATCTTCTCATAAAGGAAATCAAGGCTGTGCTTGTCTTCTGTTCTTTTAAGAAGTTCTAAATATTCCGGAAATTGTGTAGGCACAAGGGAACCGTGAAGCAAAAAGCAAAAATCTTTGTTGCTTTCATCGCAAAGATATGTATCAAGCACATATTGGCATAAATCTTTTGAATATTCAAGCAGGCCCATACCTATAAAACCGCTGTCCCAAGTGTAAAAACTATCCCAGCGTTTGCCCGGCGTGTGATGAATAACATTCTCGCCTCTGCGGTAAACGGGATATACCACATTAGTGAGCAGAGTGCTTTTCATAATATTTGTTGAAAGAGCATATTTTTCACCATCACTATTGTATTTAACAGGCTGTGCTTTTAACTTTGCGTTAAGATATATTTTCTCGTATTCTTCATCGGAAAGAGGAGAAAATTCTCCCTTTGCTACAACCACATATTCAATGTGAGATTTGCTTGACTCTATGAAAATAGATTTAACAAGAGGATTTACAAAATATCCCTCGTCACTGTGCTTATTCTTAAATGAGCGTGAGAAAGTTTCTCTTAATTCATCGTATGTGTGGTCGCCGTTTGAAAGCCTGTTAATTAAAGCATCTTCAAGACTGCCACTGTCAAGATATCTTAAACGAGTGTTTTTATTGTGAGTGATAATGGTATATTTGCAGTCATCATATTCGTTATAATCAAGGACAAAAGTCGTGCCGTTTTCTCCTTTATCGCTTGTGACAGACGGGATATATTGATATTTTGATTTTTTAATTTCTATTTTGTCACCGTTTTCAATTACTGCAATAAAATCAAATTCTATTCCTGCGCTTCCAAGGCTTATAAATTCGGAATTTTCACAGAACGGTACATAGACAATATTTAAATCATCACTATGGGGAAAAAACGTTTCTTTGCCGTTAATTGAGAATTTTGCATCCCCCTCGGTAACGGTTTTGTATCTAATTGCCATTATGGGATTCTTTATGTTTTCGGCGGAAAGTTTATAGCTTACTTTATCTCCCTTTTCACAGCCGAAAGGCTTTAATCCAAGGTGAAGAACATGGCTGTTATCACACCTGTCACCAAGTCCGCAGCCAAGATAAAACTCACTATCCCTGAACATACCTTTATACATTCCGTCGGGGTTTTCCATATCCCAAGGGCGCGAAACGGCATATTCATAATTTTCATAATCGTTTGCTTTTTTTATGATTGCATTATCGGGCGCAATTATTTCTATTTTGTCATAAAATGGCAACTCAATAGAGCCGAAAACATTCATCACACAGTTCTGTGAAAGGGGAGTGTTATTTATGATTTCGCAGCGCATGAGATATGCATCTGTTTTGATTTTTGAAAAAGATATATCCGCATAAACCATATCTTTCCACATAAGCTCATATCTGTATGCATAATATGTATAATCGGGGCAACATTCCCATAAATGATAATTTGACGGCACCGTAACATTCGGTACGGGGGTTGCGGAGTTCCAAAGAGTCGGATGCACCGCAAAATCAAACCTGCCGCCTATATCTTTAAGTGAATTTACAATATGAGATAAACCCATATATTTTTTTGAATATGGGCCCCATGAAGGCATTTTCATTGTTTCTTTCATTGCATAACCTCCGAAATTTGCTTTATACTATTATTATTTATAAAATCGGTTTTGTCAATGAAAACATAGTTTTATATTGACCTTACAAATTTACTGTTTTATAATGTCACAAAATAATATAAAGGCGTGATTTTATGAAAGACAATATTATTTTGATAGGTATGCCCGGCTGCGGTAAAAGCACTTGCGGGGTGCTTGTGGCAAAGGCTCTTTGCAAATCTTTTGTTGATACAGATTTGCTGATACAGTCTGCCGAAGGGCGTCCGCTTCAAGAAATTATAGAGAAAAAAGGAAACGATTATTTCAAAGAGATTGAAGAAAAAATCCTTGTAAAATCCGATTTTCAAAATAGTATTATTGCCACCGGCGGCAGTGCCGTATATTACGAAAGTGCTATGAATCACTTTAAGGAAAACGGAAAAATCATTTACCTAAAAATCAGCCTTGATGAAATGCTTTCACGAATTAAAAATATAAAAACCCGTGGAATCCTTCTTAAAAACGGAGAAACCATAGAAGAAATGTTTGAAAAAAGAGAAGGACTTTACGAAAAATATGCAGATGTTATAATAGATTGCAATAATACGGACATAGAAAAAACTGTTGAAAATATCTGCAAAACAAATGAAAACAGGTGATTTTATGGCAGAGTGGAGCAGCGAGCAATATCTTAAATTCGCAAATGAAAGAAATCAGCCTTCCCTTGATTTAATAAGCAGACTTACGGGGAATTATAATAAAATTCTTGACCTCGGCTGTGGCCCCGGCAACAGCACAAACAACTTAAAAAATTATTTTCCAAATGCTGAAATAACAGGCTTTGACGGTGATGAAAATATGCTTTCAAAAGCAGAAAAAGATTATCCGAATATAAAATTTATAAAAGGCTTTGCACCGGATGATTTGGATAAATTAGATGATAACTATGATCTCGTGTTTTCAAACGCCTGTATTCATTGGATAAAAAATCAGCAAGGGCTTGTTGAAGGCGTAGAGAGTATATTATCATCAAAGGGTACTTTTGCCGTTCAAATTCCTCTTACAAACGAATCTGCATTTTATAAAATATTATATAGACTTGTTAATGAAAAATGGTGTGAACTTAAAAATATTCAAAATTTTCATAATCTTGATGCAAACGGTTATTATAATCTTCTCAGTGAGTATTTTTCAAAAGTTACAATCTGGAAAACCGATTACTATCACACCGTAGACAGCAAAAAAGAGGTTATTGAATGGTATAAAGGCAGCGGATTAAGACCATACTTATCAGCCATTGATGATAATAAAAAGCAGGAATTTATAAATGACCTTCAAAACGAAATCAATAAATCTTATTCGGTTCAAAATGACGGCAAAGTGTTTTTAATAATGCCAAGATTGTTTTTTATTGCAGAAAAGTGAATATAAATTAAACTCGGCTCTATCTTACGACAGAGCCGAGTTTTTTCTTTTCTTGGTTTGTATAAAGAAAACTGATGCCATATAAACGAGCGTTAGCGATAACCTTTTTGTGCCTCCCTTGTGTAAAGGGATGAAACCGCCTTTCAAGGATATAGGACGGAGGTGGGATTGCTGTTTGCGAAGCAAACAAATTCAATTATCCCAATGCAAAAATAAATTTTTACTTATTATATTTATAAAATCCTTCTCCCGTTGACATACCGAGCTTACCCTCATCAATATACTTTTTAAGGATTTTCTCCATTGCCTTGAAATTATAGGGCATCATCATCTTTTTAAGAAGTGGGGAGAAAATGCCGGGTACGCTCTGATACTGATGAACAATATTGTAAGCTGTGTTCAAACCTACGGTGTCAAAAATCTGGAATGGGCCTTTAGGTGCGCCTGTACCTCTTGTCCAAGCAATATCAATACTTTCCGGGTCTGATACACCTGCAGCATAAAGGTCAAGACCACTAAGAAGGAAGGGAACAAGCATAGAGTTAAGAAGGTATCCGCTCTTTTCTTTGTTAACGGGTAAACCTATCATTCTTATATCGTTAGCAAACTGTAAAACGCCCTTGAAATATTCTTCTTTTGTTTCGCTTTGGCACATAACCTCTGCGGTATTGTTTTTCCAAATTGAGTTTGCAAAGTGCAATGAAAGATATTTATCTGCTCTGCCTGTATACTTAGCAAACATTGAGGGGAGCAAGGTTGAGGAGTTTGTAACAAGAACTGTTTTTGCAGGCATAAGAGGAGCTAATTTCTTATAAAAATCAATTTTATCGTTTTGATTTTCAGCCATGGATTCAATAACTATATCGGCATCTTTAACAGCCTTTGCCATGTCAAGCTCAAGTTTAATGTTTGCATAAGCCTTTTCAACTTTGGCAAGGCATTCTTCTTTGTTGAAATTATCACTGTCGGCAATGCCTGCACACCATGGGCCTGTACCGTCTGCCATAGCTTCAATAGCTTCAATGTAGGTCTTTTTTAAGTTGTCAATTTTCGGCTGTGTGCGGCCAATGGAGCCTTCACTTCTGAGCCAAATGGTAACATTTGCACCACAGTAAGCGGATTGAAAGGCAATTTGACTGCCCAAAACACCGCCGCCGGCAACTACAACATTTGAATAAATCATTTTTATTCACCCCTGTTTTTTATTTTGTGATTTTCTCACCACAATTATGCAAATAATATCATATAAATAAATAAATCTCAATATCTTTTTGAGAAAAAACAGCAAAAATAGAAATATAAATGTTGCTGATGTTGTGAACTGTTGCCCCCTTGTGTAAACGATGGCCGGCAAAGCGCATCTTTGACTGGGGATTGTTGTTTGCGTAGCAAACGAAAATGAGAAAAGAAAGTGTTTAATATAATTCTATTTTAGAAATAGATGCTATACTACGCATAGCATACTTGTACTTGACAAGCAAGTACAAGTAATGAGGAACTATTAACAACAATTTTGTTGAATTAAAGGAGAGATTTCAAAATGATTTGCCCAAACTGCGGAACCGATGCCGGTAACTTTAAATTTTGCCCGAATTGTGGTACAAGTTTAGATGAGGCTGTAAAAAATGCAGAAGAAACAGCGAATGAATCAACTGCTTTCGAAAGCACACCCCAAGAGGAAAGCCCTAAATCCGAAGAAGAAAATATCGCTAATTCATCTTATGACAATGAAGATTTGGCTCCACAATCGCAACCACTTGAGAATGAGGAAAATTACACATCTTCAAAAAAACAACATTTTAACACTTCAAAGATAATTAAAGCGATAATAATTGCTGTAGTTGTTGTAATTGCTATTACAGGTGCCATTAAAATAATAAAAGCAAATTCATTAACAGATGAGGAAAAAACCGCTGTCAGCGAGGTGGTGAGCGAGATCGATGGACTGCCGGATGAAATTTCTGAAAGCGATAGTAAAAAAATCAGTTCTGTAAAAGAAAAGTATAATGCACTTAATGAAAAGCAACAAAGGAAAGTAAAGAATCACAGGAAATTTGAAAAAGCGCAGGAAAAACTTGAATCAGCAAAAATAAATGCTGTTGAAGAAGCAATATCAAAAATCGGAACAGTTACCGCTGATTCCGGAGATGATATTGATAAAGCACAGGAAAAGTATGATGCATTACCTGATGAATTAAAAGAAAAAATTAAATCCTATGACACTCTTGAAAAAGCGCATGACGATTATAATACGGCTTGCGTAGAGAAAGTTGTGAAATTGATTGATGGTATCGGGGATGTAAGCCTTGATAGTAAAGAAACACTTGATGAAATAGACACTAAATATAATGAGTTGTCATCAGACAATCAAAAGCTTGTAACAAACTACGATAAATATACCACTGCAAAGAAGAAATATGACAAGCTGCTTGCTGCAGAGAAGAAGAAAAAATTTTCCGAGGCAGTTAAGGGCCTTTATACATATAGTGACGATATCGAAGGATACAAGTGGTATAAACCGAAATCTAATCCTAAATATATCGATACAAGAAGTTACTTTTTGCCATATATATGTACTTATAAAGATACGGGAAATTTTAAATGTCTAAGAATTATGGCCGATTATGTAGGCGATGATTGGGTCTTTTGGAAAAAACTGACTATAAATGTAGATGGAAAAAATTATTATGAATTTCTCTCCTATTTTGATGTTGAAAGAGATAATGATCATGGAGATGTTTGGGAATATTATGATTATTCAGCTACAGATGCAGATATTGAAATGCTGAGAGAAATAGCAAAGTCTGATAAGACAGTTGTTAGATTTGAAGGCGATCAGTACTATTATGATTTTGTTATGACTAAGGAAGACAAAAACGGCATTAAACAGATACTTAAAGCATATGATGTATACAAGAGCTTTTGAGATGTTGTAACAATATCGTATAGCTAAAATGAATAAGTTTCTATAATAATAAAAAATCCCGACAGTTTAACCTGTCGGGATAATTTTATGTGTTTATTTATCCGAAAATCCCCAAAAGTTTCATAAGGCTTTCTTTTGCATCGCCTAAAAGAATTGTAACCCCATCTTCTTTAGAATAAAGAGGA
>CAVJRM010000029.1:0-19591 GCA_963652165.1 bacterium
ATTAGACAACCTCTCCACCACCTACGGTGGTCCCCCTCTCCTTACACAGGAGAGGGCGAAACCGCTCTCTGTCAGTTCCCACAAAATTATACAATCGGATTTTGCACGGCAAAATCCCCGACATTACTCATTACTCATTGTCCCTGCGGGACTTTTATTGCTAATTGTATTCACCTTTTTCACCTTCCGGGGAGAGCAAAAGTAAATTTTTGAAAAAATGTGAAAAAAATTGTGAAAATGTGTGAAAAATTCATATTTTGAAGCAATGAAATCAAAAGTAATGTTGCACAAACCGGGTGTACCGTTTTTTGTTTAGGATTCACAAAAAATCGCAAAAAAGGCGGTTTTGGCCCTTATATATTAAAAAGTTATTGACTGCAAAAAATTTTACAAGTATAATATAACCGTGTAATAGTGCCCTAAAACTATACGCGTTCAAAAATCTTATTTTTAGGAGGGATTTTTTTGAGCACAGTAAAAAAGACATTCAGTTTGC
This sequence comes from bacterium, assembly GCA_963652165.1. Taxonomy (GTDB): domain Bacteria; phylum Bacillota; class Clostridia; order Oscillospirales; family Acutalibacteraceae; genus CAG-177. The sequence goes on from CAVJRM010000029.1 coordinate 497, forward strand.
TGCTTGCCTTACTTATGGTAATTTCTGTGTTCCCATCGTCTGCCTTTGCGCTTAACCATGCAGACGGCACACCTTATTCAGAAGGGAAAGGTTATACCTACGGCACAGCAGAATTCACAAACCCCACCGACGTTTGGTGCGACACAACGGACACCATCGAAATTTTAAGGTTGGCAGAGGGTAACACCGATAGTGCGTCCCTTTTCCGTTACGGCAACGTTCTTGTTAAAGCCACACCGTCGGGTATTCCCGAAACTGACTCTGCATTCAAAAATTATCTTTATGCAGGTGAATCCGTAGTTACCCCAAGGATTGTGTGCAAAGTTTACGGAATTGAAAATAACGATGCCAGCAAGATTCAGGATTACGGCTTTGACGAAAGAGACGCGGATGGTAACTACACCCAGGTGCTTTCAAACGTTAACTTTATCAACTTAAAAAAAGAAAGCAAGGACGGTTACGTTGAGCTTTCCTGTGACCTTAGCTATAGCTCTAATTCCCAGGCCACAGGCCCCAATAAAGACGTTAACTTTAAAGTTACTTTCAAGTATCAAGACAAAGACTACGTAGAGTATGCCTACTCCCACACGGAGTACATCTTGCACCCGAATGGCTTGCAAATTTACGGCCCGACAAAAAATTTGACGAGCAATAATGGTGATGTGTCTGTTCTTACTACTCTTTTAGGTGCCAACATGAAACCGGGCTATGCTAAAGCCTACAGTAGCTCCACCACAAGAGCTCAGATCAACGGCAGGTACACTACAGATACTACCGATGACGGAGATACCGCCGTTTCCGGTATGACAAAGGACGGCCCGGCAGCTAGCGACACTTCTTTTATCAGGAAGTACACTGACGGTGATGCCGACTCCAACGTAAACAACTCTCTTCTTTACACTCAGCTTAACGAGACATCTAACTTTAAAGTTGGTAAATACTACACTTGCTATTTCCAAACATATTCAACGGCTGTGGACTCAAACCGGACTATGTCCACTGTTTGGATTGATAAGGCTACGGACTATTTGGGCTCATACGGTACCGACACTACCGGCAAGACCAATAACCTTAATATGAGAGTTGCATTTAAAGTCGGTACAACACGAAATTTCCAACTTGGCTTTGTATATAGGTTCCAGCTACGTGCAGATAGCGGTTACAATGCAGGGCACACAAGTAACAGTAGCTCTGTAGTATATTCGACAACTTCTGACTCCAATTGGAGTGGTACAAAAGGAGATATTACCTCTGTAAGCAGTGGCCAGTGGACTGCTGATACAAGCAAGAAGAGTGCTAACGAAGGTAACAATATTTCCAATCTTGTCACTGGCGCCAGAACAACCGATGGAGACAGCAGCTGGCTTCAAAACAGCGACGTTAGCGCCACCGGCAGCAAAGGCTACACTGTGATTTACCTTGGCGGTGTAGGCCCCACTTCATCTCAAACCGGTATAAGCTACAATTCATCCGGTTCAGATACCAATTCCTGGTCTTTTTCCTTCGGATATTTTGCGAGGTTTGGCGAGTCAAACAGCCTTTCGACCAGCGATTGGAACAGCAAATATAATAACGGCGTCATTTCCGGTAACATGAGCGTTCGCTTCCGTGTTTACGATACAACCATACTTCGTCAGCTTCTTACTGCCATTGACAACGGTACTGCCGGCGTAAGCTTAACAAACCTTACCTTCGGCAACACATACGGCAGCACGATAGGCGCTACCACCTTAAGCATTCCGGCTTCCAAGGGCGTTAACCCCCAGGAGAAAATGTACAGTGCAGATAAGTGGAAAGATTTCAAGACAGCTTATGACACAGCAAGGCAATATATAGCAGCCTTTGACGTTGACACCACCTTCCACAGCTTCCAGGGTATTGATAAGGAAGGTACCAACACAGCCGGCTTAGAGCAGACAAATATCGACACTGCCATTTTAAACCTTATCAATGCTTATAATGACCTTGATTATCAGAAGAAGGGTACAATCACAATTCACCATTATCTTAAGAACACAACCACACAGGTTGCTCCCGATGAGGTTTACTACGGCTTTGATGAAAACGGCAACCCCACTAAGGTTGAAGATGATGTTGTAACCTACTTCCAGAGCGGTGTAACATTCAAAATCAATCCTCTTTCAACCCTTACCGGCTATGAGGCCACAAGCAAAAACCAGGTTGAAGGCTATGCTGCTTTCGCTTATGACGGAACAACTTACGGCACTACAACCCTTTACACCGGCACAAAAGAAATTTCCGGCGATGACGGTGCATATACATTCTATTATGAGCCTGCAGAGCAAAACCTTATGATTCACCCCAACAACAATTACTCAGGCGGTATTATTGTTGGTGCCGTTAAAACAGGTTCTGTTCCCGATTTTGCAAAATATAAAACAACCTTCGGCTCAAAAGATCATTATAATTTTGAAGGCTACTATGCTTCAAGTGATTTCTCAACCGCAAAGATTGATGAAAGCGCATGGACAATGCCTCCCACAGATACAGACATTTATGTTAAGTGGACTCCAAAGCCCGTTAAGCTTCATGTAAATGCAGTTGATGACAGCGGCACTGCCTTAACCCTCTCAGCAGGGGAGTACAGCGAAGGCGTTGCACCCACCGAGGCAGAGGACGGCACCCTCAGCGGCGTTTCCTTTAACCAGATTGCGAACCCGACTGCAGCAATTGAAGGCTATACCTTTATATCCTTTTATTCAGATAAGGATTGCACAAATGTTGTAACATGGCCTCTTGAAGCTAATTATAATGAAGAAGAAGAAAAAGTGTATACAATCGTTGAGGGCACCGGCGATTATAACACCATAGAGATTTACGCTAAATTTGCTAACATTAATAATAAGATTTCTTTCGAAGCCAATGGCGGCACTATGCCTTCAGGCTACGAGACCAACCAAATCGCCTTTGAAACAGGCAAAGCCATTTCTTACCCAACCCCCACCAAAGCAGGTTATACCTTTAACGGCTGGGTAACTGAAACAGGCGCTCCCATTAACTCAACCACCATTTCGGGCGCAACAGGTTCTTGGTCTGAATATGACACCTCATCAGAGGCAGGAGTTAAGCCCACCGAAAGCGGCACAATCACCATGACTTCCACAGTCGGTTTTGTTGCTTACGCAAAATGGACCGCAAATGACATTACAGGTAGATTTGACGTTGGCTATGAAGGCAACGAAAGTTCCTTTATTAATTACAAAGCAGATACATATAAGGATATAAATGTTAAGGCAGACCAGCTTTCAAGCAAGGAAGATGAGCCTTCAATTCCAAGAAGATACGGCTACACCTTTGCTTATTGGAAGGTAAACGGCAGACAGTTTAAGTTTGGCGAAACAAAATATCCTACAAGCAATGCAAGCGGCAAAAATTATTTCATAATTGAAGCTGTTTGGACAGAGTCCAAAACAGTGGCTCACACAGATTTAGTATCTTATGTAAAATATGCAGGCGCAGATAAAGTCGTTGATGACCAGCACACCAAAGATACCGAAATTGAGGCAGCTTGCGGCGATGTAATTTCCGTTAAGTTCACAGTAAGCGGTAACTTCTATTCAGGTGCACAGGGCTACATCTTCGGTTATGATACCGATTTCTATGAAAAGGTTGAAAATGTAAATGTTTTCAGTATAAATGAAGATAATACATTCGTTAAAGCAACAGGTTCTGAATTAACCGTTGTTGAAGCATTCAGCACATCCGTTCAGAGTATGTTTACAAACCAGGATCCCGAAACAGGAGATGCCAATGTAAAATATATTCAGGTTTATGTTGAGCCCAGTGTTGGAACTTCAAAGGTAACTCAGTCCTTAGCTGATCAAAATTACCTCATTGAAATCAGACTCAAGATTAAAGATAAATCTTCCATCGGAGCAGACAGAGGCTCTGTATGGCTTGCAACCGAAACCTTCAGAACTTCAAGCAACATAATGGGTGATACATTTATCTCCTACACCAATGCCTCAAAGAGCTACAGATATGTTGCTACCGATGCGGTAACCCTCGATACCACACCTATCGTTTCAACAGTTACCGTTAACAAAGAGCTTACAAAGCCGGATACTACCATCACTCTTACTCTTCCACAGGATGAAAATGGCAGCTACCTCGGTGCATTCACAGACAGTCAAAACTCCACCACAATGACCTTTACGGGCCGTGAAGGTGCTGAAATCCTTACTTATAATGATAACGGCACAGTAGTTCAAGGCTTCCCCACACCTGTAAGAGAAGGCTATACACTTGAAAAATGGGTTCTTGTTGATAACGGCACTCTTGATGAGAGCAACACTTGGACAGAGGGCTACTATGCAACCGCAGAGCAAGACGGCAAGACATATCAGGCAGTATGGAAAGCTAACTCTTATACATATACTTTCTATGATTCGGATAAGACTACACATCTCGGCGATGTACCCGTTGTTTATGACCAGGTAGGTGTTACACCCGTTAGCTATCCTCGAGTTGATTCATCAACCCAAGCTGTGGAGTACAAGGGCTGGATTGCTTACGATGAGGCAACCGGAGAATGGTTAGAAGCAAGTGAAGATAATAATTACGACTTTACAAGCTGCACAGTTAAGGGCGACATGAAGTTCTATGCATACACAGTCCCCGCACAGAAAGCGATAACCATTAACTACTATAGATATATTGAGAACACTAATACCTATGACTCCACAAAGCTTACTTATTACACGTTTAATAAATTAAATCAAACCATAAAGAAAGTTCAGTACAGAGTAGGAGATCTTATTAAGGTTGTAGAAGAAGTACCCGAAACAGCGGAAGAAGGCACTAAATACATAACATACAGCGACCTTATGGGTTATAAGAGCTCGGATCTTGCAAATTATGAGTACTATACAGGTCAGTCGCCTATTCAATTAAAAGTTTCGGCAAGTTCGAGTAACAATGTCATTAATGTTTTTGTTGTAGGTAAAGATGTAACGGAAACCTTTACCACTATATACACAGAAAATAGCAAAGCTGACTATCAGCCTTATAAGACAACAACCGGCAATACAAAGGTATACTTTGGCGCAACTGTTAGCGAAGATTTTAGCAAGCTTTATAATGTAACCTCATCAACAACTGATAATGGAGCAACCGCTTATACTTGGACCATTACAGGTAATTACGGTGAAGCCTACGATACAGATGCAATTAAAGCAGCTGTTACCGCTCCCTTCGGTTACACAATTTCAGATTGGCTAACCGGGGCGACAGCAGACTCAGATTTTGGCACATTTAAGGGTAAGAGCTGGAATCCTTCCTATTCAGTAGTAAAAATTAATCCTAAGTATGTGGATAAGGATGCCAAAACAATCCTTTCTCCGGGAAGTAGTGCAACAGCCGCAGTTAACTACTATGGTAGTATTTCCGCTACTAAACTTAAAGCAGCTAAAAATGCATGCACTGCAGAGACCGGCTTTGAAATTGACGGCTTCTATGCTGTTAAGCTTAATGAAAGCACAGGCCTTTACGAAAAAGTAAACGATAAAGTATACGATATCACATCAGCACTTTACTTTGGTGACGTTACGGAAGACGAATTTACTGTTACAACAACCGAAACCAAAGATGAAGACGGTATCGTAACCGACATAACAACCACTTATGAGCTTATCTTAATGCCTCACTACACTGCTATAAAATATGATATTAAATATATAGCAGTATATTCAGATGACACAGCAGGCTCAAAGCAAACTACTATTACTACTAAGAATGCGGTTCTCAACGAAACCTATAAAGTAGGCGACGGAGTTGAAATTCCCGCAGTTCCGGGCTATTCAATCAGAAAGACCGGTGATGCTACCGCATGGTACACAAGCTCAGATCTTTCAGACACAGCTATTGCAAACGGCACAGAGGCTACCTTGACCAGCACAGACGGTGCAGCCTACTATGCAGTTTATGATCCTAATGAATATGCAGTAACATTTGACGCAAACGGCGGTGCATTCAGCACAGGTAACACAAGCACCGTAAATGTTAAATTCAATGCTCAGATTACCACTCCTGCCGAGAATCCCACATGGGCAGATCACGAGTTCAAGGGCTGGGCAGCAAGTGCAACAGATACAACTCTTATCAGTTCTTTTGATAAACTTACCACCACAGAGCCCGTAACATACTACGCAGTATGGGGCTACAGCGTTACATTCAACGCAAACGGCGGTAAATTGGTTGACGCAGAGGGCAACACCGTAGAGTCAATTAAGACAGAATATTTACTTGGTCAAGAGATTAAAGTACCTGCAGATCCCACAATGACAGGTTATACCTTCGATGGCTGGGATAGCACGGTAGCAACCACAATGCCCGCAAATAACCTTGTTTACACAGCTAAGTGGAAAGTAAATAATTACACAATCTACTTTGGTGATAATGGTGTATACGGCACAGCTACTGCAGATTACAACACAAGCATCACAGATGCTGTTGAAAAAGCTAATGCAGCGGCAGCAAAAGACGGATATGTATTAACCGGTTGGACTCCCACAAACCTTGAAAAGACCGGTAATGAATACTTAATGCCTTTAGTTGGTGATAAGACCGGCGCCTCAACTACTCTTTATCCCGCATATGATAAGATAACTTATAATGTTAAGTTTGACCATAACGGCGGCACAGGTGCAGCAACAACAGCCGAAGTTAAATATGATGAGGCATTAACATTACCCACTCTTACACCTGCAAGCGAAAGCAAGACAGGTTACTCCTTCAAGGGCTGGGCAAAGAGCAGCACTGCAACAGTTGCCGATTATGAAGCAGGCACACTTGAAAATGCAAACCTTACCACAGTAAACGGTGACACAGTTACTCTTTACGCAGTTTGGGCAGCAAACGATTATTACATTCACTTCAAAGCAGATCCATCAGAAACCGATGAAAATGAGTATAGCACTATCAAGAAGGCATTCGGAGAGTCTGTTGCAGCTGAACTTGCAGCAGTAACTGACCCCGCTAAGGAAGGCTATGAGTTTGACGGTTGGGCACTTAAAGCCGATGCCGCAACAGCAGACTATAAGACCGCTGCCGAAATCAAGGTTAATGATGATAACACCATGCCATATAACGGCAAAACATACTATGCAATTTGGTCAAAGCTTAGCTATAAGCTTACTATTGCAGATGCAGGAGCAGACAGCACTGTAAAGGATGTTCCTTACGATGACACAATTGCAGATGCTCTTCCCACAGCTCCCACTAAGGACGGTTACAACTTCGCCGGCACTTGGGTTTACACCAAGACCGAGGATTCCGCTGTTGCATACAGTGGCGCAACAATGCCCGCTTATGACATTACAGCAACAGCTCAGTGGACTGCTCACAACTATACCGTTAAAATTAACTTAAACGGCGCTACAAGTGTTGGAGCAGATGTTAAGCAGACAGTATCTGTTGAATACGCTCCCGGCGTTACAGTAACTCTTCCCGTAGCAGAGGATGATTTTGCTAAATCAGATTACAGATTCACAGGCTGGTATGCAACAGCAGAAGATGCTGAAAAAGGCACAAACAAACTTGATATAACCGATAATGCTTACGTTGTTGAAGCACAGAGCACAGATAATGCCGAAATTAACGTTTATGCAGGTTGGGAGTATGATTACTTTACTCTTACCTTTAACCCGAACGGCGGTACATTTAACAGCACTGTTGATTCTTCAAAGATCACAGCAGACGGCAACTATGCAACACAGGTTATCTATAATCACGATATTACCTCAGAAGTACCTGCTGAGCCAACCAAGGACGGTTATGATTTCAAGGGTTGGTATGACAGCACACCAAGCACCCCCGAACAAGTCAGCAAGATGACACGCAGCGACCATACATTCACAGCATCATGGGCAGAGCATGAATACACCAAAGGTGTTAAATTCATCCAGCCCGACACATCCAACTTTGCAGACGACTACACAGGCATTCTTTCCTACACTGAATTCAATACATACAAGATGGCAAATGGTGACGATTGGGCCGTTACGGCAACCACCGGCAAAGCACTTTCAGAATATCCCGAGAGTGTACCCGAAGTTGGCGACTGGACCTTCATGTATTGGGTAGTCAGTGATACAGCTCCCACATATTCATATGATGAAGATACAGATGATTATGTTTATAATGATGTAAGCGGAGCAAGATACACAGTAAGCGGCACTTACGTTGACAAAGCAGGCGAAACTCAAGTAGCTAATAAGCTTTCAGACTTCGTAATGCCCGCAATAGATAATAACAGCACCCTTTACTTCTGGGCTGTATACTACAGAGATGATGTTGAACTCACAGTTGAAAGCACATCAAGTGCAGTAATTGACAAGGATGAAAACGAAGAGTTAGGCATCACAGGCTTCATTTACAATGTAGGCCAAATGCAGAAGCAAGCCGACATTGAGGCACAGCTTGAAGTTTTAGGCGACGGTTCTCTTAAATTAACACCGAGTAAAGATGATCTTTACGGTTCAGGTGCAAAAGTAGAGCTTGTTGATAACCGTCAAGGCAAATCTGATATAGTTGAAACATACTATATTGTAGTATTTGGCGATGTAACAGGTACAGCAAGACTTACGGCAACAGATATTTCGGCAATTAAATTCATGAATGGTATAGAAGAGTCCTCAAGAACTTGGTATATCAGCGGTAAAGCACCCGGTACCGAATTAACAACTGCTGAAAAAGCTGTTGCAGAATGCTATGAAAGAGCAGCTGATGCAGACCACGACGGCAATATTGACGGCGATGATGCGTATGCAGCCAGAGGAGTTCTTTTCGGCACTTACGAGTTAAAATATGTTCCTGCCACAGACACAGAAAAAGGATATTACTTAGCAACACCCATAAAAAAGACTTCCACCTAATTTAATTAACGGCAGTTAAATTACCCTGCGGGCGGGTTTCCCCCGCAGGGCCCCCATACCGTAATGTAACCAAGGAGGGAAAGAATGCCAATGGCTAATATTAAAAAAGTCGTTGCAATGTTACTCGCAATCTTAATGATATTCAGCTCCATGACAGTATTGGCATCTGCAGATGGTACAGACGATTCTTCCGAAGAGTCAAGTATTCCACATGCGGGTACAGTATCTGTTTACACCAAATTCTATAGGGAAAACGGTGAGGATGAAATATCAGATGGCGGAAAAGTAGCCCCCGGTGAAAAAATTAAAGCCCGTATATATATGGGCACAACCTTTAATACCGCCGGTAGTGAACTTCTTTTCTACTATGACAAGAATTTCTTTGATATTGACTATTCTGATCAAACCCAGCTTACCGGAAATATCGGAACCGGGTATACAGTAATGGCAATTTCAAATTTGGAAAGCACTTTATCTTCTGCAGAGGAATCCGAAGGTACAATCAGAGTTACTACAGAATGTGACGGCACATCTTTAAGAAGCCTCGCAGCAGATGATTGGTTCTTTGAGATTGATTTAACTGTAGCTGCCAATGCCGCTACAGCAGATTCAGATGCTACAGGATCTCTCTATCTTAAGGATTCTAACTTAGTTACTCCCGCAAATCAGAACGGCTTAGATGTTTATTCATGGAGCCAAACAGATGATTTTAACCCATCATTTATTAAAAACTCTTATCAGTTCACACTTGATACAGATTACACCTTTAACAGCGTAACAGTTAAAAACACCGTTACCTTTAAGGCCGGCACCGAGGAAAATGCCGAAACCCAAGAAGTTGAAGGCGTTGTAGGTGAAAGCTGCACAGTTCCTACCTTCAAAAAGGATAACTACACCCTTACCGCTTGGCAGAGCGAAACAGGCGCAGAGCTTGCAGCAGACGCAACTACATTCACAATGCCCAATATTGACGGCGTTGTTTACACAGCAGTTTGGTCCACAGACCTTACCGTTCGTTTTGATACAGACGGCGGCAGCGAAATAGCAGATATTGAAGGCCACTACAGCGGCGAAACTTGGGCCGAGGCTCAAAAGCCCAAAGATCCCACTAAGACCGTTGACGGCTATGACTATGAATTCATGGGCTGGCTTGATGCAAATAAAAACCTTCTTGATGCTCTTCCCGACACTTATCCCCCGGTAGACGAAGCCGGCAGTGTATATACCTACACAGCAAAATGGGAAAAGATCGTTAATGTTTCTTTCTATTCAGAAGGCAATCAAGTTGCATCCTATAAGGGTAACGAAGGCACATCATGGGTTGACGGTACAGCCACGCCTAAGTATGTTTTGGATACCAACACACAGGGAGCAATAAGCGCAGTTGGTAAACTTACACGTGTGGGTTACTCCTTTGTAGGTTGGGATTTAGTTGAAACAGATGGCACAACAGACGGCAAGGCAGATACTCTTCCCGGTGTATATCCATCAACAAATACATCCTATAAAGCAATTTGGAAAGCAGACGCTGTAGCATTTGAATATTATTTTGATAACACAGCATCCATCCAAAAAGACAATCAAATAGATAAAGCTGCAGTAAGTGCAATTGTTTCAGACAGCAGTAAGCTTTTAGCCGATGAATCTCATTCTTACGGCTCAGTTGTTACTATTCCTCAAATTACAGAGGGTGAATATGTAATTACAAGCTGGGTAGATGAAGATGGCAATGTTTACACTGCAGGCCAAACATATACCTTCTCAAAAACAGACCTTATAAAGCTTGCAGCATCCGCAACAGAGCTTAGCACAAGCGGAAATCTTACAGCTACATTTAACCCTGACGGCGGCACAATCAACAATTTGGACGCAGGGGAAAATTATGTAATTGCAAACCTTAAATTCGGTGATAAAATCGAGAAGCCCACAGCCGTTACAAAAGAGGGTTATACCTTCCTTGGTTGGGAGCCTGATCAAAACACCATGGGTGAAACCAATTTGGTATTCACTGCAATTTGGTCAAAGCAAGAGCATAATGCCGTATTTATGTTTAATAACGGCACGGGCACACAAATTATTTCTTATTCCTATGGCGATAATATCGTTGCTCCCGTAGATCCCGAAAGAGACGGCTACACATTCGCCGGTTGGGATTTAAATGATGACGGCGAAGCAGATTACACAGCAGATACCATCTATGACCTCACAATGGGTACAGAAGATATGGTATTTACTGCCATTTGGAAAACCGTTGAATACACAATTACCTATTATAAGAATGAAGCAAAAACAATTGATGCCGGCACAGATAAAGTAGAATACCTTGGAGTAATTACTCCTATGGCTAAAGGCACAGGTGAAAAGACCGGTTACACACAAACAGGCTGGGTTTACTACAATGCTGACAGCAAGGAATATGCAGAGATTATCTTCAATTCCGATGGCACTATCGGCTACAACGGCGGCGCTCGTAATGATGATGACGCCCTTGTAATGCCTGCTTATAACCTTGTTGCCGTTCCTACTTTTGAACGCAACAGTTACGTTCTTACCACAGTATTTAACAACGATGTTGATGAAGATAGCACAAATACCATTGAATACGATGCAGAAATTGAAAACGAACCCGACCCCGAAAAAGAAGGTTATATTTTCAAGGGCTGGATATTCACAAATGCAGACAAAGACGTTTTCGCTGTAATGAATGCTGATGGCAAGGTTACTTCCGGCACAACTGACGCAAACGGTCAGCTTCACATGCCTGCATATAACCTCACAGCAACTGCTCAGTGGGAAATTGAAAGCTATTCACTCGCCTATAATTACAATGGTAACGGTGAGCCCACAAAAACTTACAGTGAAAAGAACGGAAACGCCGTACCTTATAAAGCAGATATTAAGGCTGCATATCAGCCTGCTGAGAATCCCACATGGGAAGGCTACACCTTTACCGGCTGGACCTATGCAGATGCAGATGGCGTTGTATATGCTAAGTATGTTGTAAGCTATGCGGAAGACGGCACGGCAACAGGCCACTTTGAGGATAAAGACGGTGCAACTGTTGATACTATCACCATGCCCGCTTATGACCTTATAGCAACAGCTCAGTGGACTGTTAATAAGTATAAACTTACTTATAAAATCACAGGCGACATTCAGGCCAAAACTGAAACTACAGAGGTTGAATACGGCACTGAAGTTAAAGTTGCTGCTATTCCCACAGAAAAAGGCTACACATTCAATGTAAACGAATACGGCACAACAGATGGTTGGAAGGTTGAAAGCGGCCTCAGCGATAAAGCAACCGTTCAGGCAAATTACACCTTCAAAATGCCTGCAAATGACGTAACCTTCACAGGTTCATTTGAAGCAAATGAATATAAAGTTACATACTATGTTGACGGTACACAGTATGAAACAACTACAGCTTATAAATACAAAGCAGATGTAGGCCCCAAAGAGTACCCTGTAAAAGAGGGATATACCTTCTCCGGCTGGGAGACTGCAGACGTAGAGGGCGTAGAAAAAGTTAAGCCCGGTGAAAAGTTCTCAATGCCCGCTAATGATGTAACTATCAACGGTAAGTTTACTATTAATAACTACACTGTAACCGTAAAACCCGAAAACAGTGAAGAAGAGTATACAAATCAGGTTGAATACAATGATACACTCGGCGGCACAAACCTTCCCAAAACTCCTAAATCAAAGACAGGTTATGAGTTCAAGGGCTGGAAATATACCGATGCCGAAGGCAACCTTTACGCTACCTATAATGCGGGCAGCGGAAACTTCACAAATGCAAAGAATCAAATTGCAAACGACATCACGATGCCCGCTTATGATCTTACCTGCACGGCTATTTGGAACACATTAGATTATACAATTAAGTTCCTTTATGAAGAAAAAGGTGCTGAGTATAAGACTATTACCGGCCTTAAGGTCGATGATACAATTGATGCTGTTACAGATCCCGAAAAGGTAGGCTACACCTTTGCATCATGGAGCAAGACTGTTCCCGCAACACTTACAGCAGAATTTATAACAGCTAATGCCGATGCAGACAGAGTTATAACTATTTATGCTATGTGGAATATAAACGAGTACACTATTTCATATAGTGATGGTGTTACCGAAGGCACAACACCAAAGAAAGTAGTTTATAACACCGATATCAGTGCAAATATGCCTGCTAACCCCACACGCACAGGTTATACCTTCAAAGGCTGGACTTATTCCTATGATAAGGACGGCACATCCGTAACCTACGGCAAGATTGTTATTGATAAAGACGGTAAAGTATCAAGCAGCGTGCTCCTTATGCCTGCTTATGCCCTCACTGCAACAGCAGTTTGGGAAGCTAATAAATACACTTACACCTTTGATGCCAACAACGGCACATTTGGCACAGACACCACAAAAGATGTAACAGATGTATATGATGCTAACATTACTTCTGCAATTGAAGGCATCACCAAAAATCCTCCCACAAGGTACGGTTATGAATTTAAAGGTTGGGCAACCACAAAAGACGCAACAGTAGCCGATGTTGAACTTTCAACAATTACAACAATGGCACTTACTGAGAATGTTACTTACTATGCAGTATGGGAAAAAGGTAAGTTTACCGTAACTTATAAGTACAATGACCCAACTGACAGTAATAATATCAAGACAGAAGTGTTTGAAAATGTTGAGTTCGAGTCCACACCCACTGTTTGGGAAAAGACTTTTGACGGCTATGATTTTGACGGCTGGTACACAGCTGACATTACCGGCGATAGGACTAAATATAATCCTAATGCTACATTCACAATGCCCGGCAAGGACGTAACATTTGAAGCTACATTCTCCGCAGGTGACTATTACATTTATTACTACAAGTTAGCTACAACAGATACCGAAACCATTGGCTTACGTAAATATTTAACTGACGGTGCAATCGGTACATCCGATGTTACCGCTACTAACACAGGCTACACCTTCACCGGCTGGATTTATTACAGCAAGGAAGATAACACCAAGTATGCTGAGTATGTTGTGGATACTTATAACACCAACGGCTCAGTGGCAACAGGTCACTTTGTAAAAGACAGCGCAACTGTTGATACAATTACAATGCCCGGCTATGACCTTTGTGCAGTAGCTCAGTGGAAGATTAACACCTACACTGTCACCTATGAAATTACAGGTATTGACGGTAAGATTGAATCAACCACCTCAGAACCGGTTAGTAAAAATTACAACCAGGAAGTAGAAGTTGATGCTGAACCTTCCGAAACAGGCTTCACCTTCAAAGGTTGGACTGTAGAAGGCTTAAGCGGTGTTACCACATTAAAGGCGGGCGATAAATTCAACATGCCTGCAAACAATGTAACAATCAAAGGCTATTGGGAAGCTAACACCTACACCATCACCTTTGATGCTAGAGGCGGCGCTTTCGGCACAAAAGAAAAGCTTGAAATATCAGGCTACTATTTAGATGATGTTACAGAACAAGTCAAAGCTGTCATTGATAACCCACCCACATGGCAGTACCATAACTTTAAGGGCTGGACAAATGACGAAAACGGAACTTCTGCAAAATATACAACGATTAACTACCTTGACAAAATAATTAAGGAAAATAAGACTTACTATGCAGTATGGGAAGATACTAAATATGTAGTTACTTATAACTTCACCAATCCTGATGGCACAGTAACTACCAAAACCCAAAAATTAACCTATGGTGCTTCGGGAACCGCTATTGAGCCCACAGCTCAAACAGGCTATTCCTTTAATGGATGGTATACTACAGACTTAACAACAGACAGCTCAAAAACAACGGTTGAGCCAAATGGTACCTTCACAATGCCCGGTAAGGATATAACCTTCACAGGCTCATACAGCCCGATTACTTACACCGTAAATTATAAGTTCTATATTGTTAAGGCCGGTGTCAGGACTCCGCTTACAAATAAGGACATAACAGCGACTTATAAAATCGGAGACGCAGTAAGCAAAGTTGACACTACTTATGAGGGATATAATGCCACTTATTGGTATTTAGATGACGATACGAGCACTCCGGTGTCTCTTGGATCAACATTTACAAGTGACGTAATCACCAAATATTTCTCAAGCTCAGATACTATCACTATCAGATGTGATTATAAGGTTAAGGCTCATACAGTGTATTTCTATTATGGCAGTGAATCGGTCGGTCAACAGAATCTTTCTTACAATACCGAATTAGCCGAAGGAGTAACCACCACATATAATAAGGATGGTTATAATTTCAATGGCTGGAAATACTACACCGACAAAAACATGACAGCTGAGTACACAGGTACAACAATGCCTAATGCTCCTCTTTACGCAAGTGCACAGCTTACACCTATTAATTACACCATCACCTTTGACGCAAACGGCGGCGCATTCTCAAGCGACAAGGCTTCAATTACTGCCGGCTATGAAACCGACATTACAACTAAGTTAGCCGGAATTACCGCTCCCACATGGGAAGGCCACGAGTTCAAAGGCTGGGCAGAGTCCGAAACAGCAACTGCTGATGAGATTGTTACAATCCCCACCACAATGGGTAAGAATAAAACCTACTTTGCCGTATGGCAGGTAGAGTCCTACAAAGTAACATTCAACGTAGAAGGCAAAACAAATGATGTAACTTACACTTATGGCGAAGACCTTACTGCTGATCCTACCGCATCAAAAGACGGTTATGAGTTTGCCGGCTGGTATACAGAAAAAGATGGCGGCTCAAAGGTAACCTTCCAAAAAGACGGTAAGGTTAAAGACCTTGGTGAAAACGGCGCAGCAATCACAGTTTATGCAAAGTTCACAGCTTTGCCATATAATGCAATCTTTGATGCCGGCGAAGGTACATTCACAGATACCAACGTTAAGCAAAAGACAGTTGTTGCTTTAACAGATGCTCAAATCACACCTCCCACAATCAATCCCACCAGAACCGGTTATGAATTCAAGGGCTGGGCTAAAGTAGAAGGTGCAACAGCAAGCCAAGCTGTAGATTTTGAAAGCGGAGAAGAAAAGATGCCTGCAAACGGCATAACCTACTATGCTATTTGGGTTGCAAGTGATAGCATTAAAGTTACATTCTATGCAAACGGCGGTGCTTTTAAAGACACTGCAAACCCGGATACAAAGACTTCTTATGCAGAGTATGACAGCACAACTGCACTTGATGAAATAGCAGCAGTTATGGAGAAGCCTACCAAAACCGGTTACAGTTTCCTCGGCTGGTCACGTGATAAGACTGCAACAGCAGCAGATACCACCCTCGGCACTGTTAATCTTGTAAACGGCATTGATGTTTATGCAGTTTGGAGCAAGAATTCCTATGAACTTGTTATCGACCCCAATAACGGCAAAGACAAGGTTGAATACACAGCAGCAAACAAAAACGCTATTCCTTATGGCGATGACATCAGCACAAAGATTAACAATGTAACCACAGTAAAAGCAGGCTATCGTTTTGATGGCTGGGATATCACCGGAGATAACACAGCAGATAAGAATGTTCCTACCACAATGCCCGCTTATAACCTTACACTTAAGGCAATTTACACTGCGGAGGCACAAGAAGTAGTATTCGATGCCGGCGATGGTACATTCACAGATGCAAAAGTAAAGACTCTTTTGATTAATACCGATGCTTACATCACCCTTCCCGATAAAGAGCCCACCAGAGCGGGTTATAGCTTTGCAGGTTGGGATATTGACGGAAACGGAATTGCTGACAATGTTACTAACAGCACTGTTCCCGCAGGCGGCATTACAATTAAAGCCCTTTGGAGTGCCGGTGAAACAGAGTATAAGATTGAATACTACTATGCCGATGTAAATAACAACTATCTCAGCAAGGCAGAAGATAAAGACATTGTTACAAGCAAGGGCGAATCCGATAAAGAGATAGATATTTCTGCAAGTATCAAAGCTGCTCCTGAAGGCTATGTGCTTGATACAGATAAATCAGTTCTCAAAGGCGTAGTTTCCAGCACAGAAACCCTCGTTCTTAAAGTTTGCTTTAAGCGCGTTGTTAATGAAGTAACATTTAACGCTAATGGCGGTTACTTCGGTGATGACACCACTGCCACAGCAGATGTTGTTAAAAATACAATTTATGGTGCCACATTCACCGCACCCACCGTTGACAGAGTAGGCTACAGCTTCGCAGGTTGGACTTATAACGGAAATACATACACTGCAGAAGAAGTAAACAGCCTTACAATGCCTTCATACCCAATCAACTTCACAGCTAAGTGGAATCCTTGTGATTACGGCGTTCTCTATGAGTTCAAAGGTAATACAATTTGGTCTGATACCGCAACCTATGACAAGACTTACACAGTTAAGTCCATCACAGAGGGTGAGTATGTAATTACCAAGTGGACCATTAAGGACACAGAAATTACTTATGACGCAGCTTCCACAGCAAACTCATTCATATTTAAATACACAGATATTATCACCCTTGTTGGTGATCCTAACACAGAGCAGAGCGGTAACTTCACCGCAACATTCGATCCTAATGGCGGTACAATTGAAGGCAAAGCCGCAGGCGAAAGCTATGTAATTTCCGGCCTTAAAGCAGGGGATACTATTACAGCTCCCGCTAATCCCACAAAGTTCGGTTATGAATTCAAGAGTTGGGATCCTTCATTCTCAGGCATTATGGGTGATAAAGAAGTAACTTACACAGCTGTTTGGGGTGCTAAGACAGTTACCGTTAAATATTATGTATCTGACGATGATACCAATCCGTATGAAGATTATGTTACAGTTGACGACTACATCATCGCTTCACCCGGCGTAAGAGAGAATGCAGAATTTGACCATTGGGTATTCACTTATACCGATGCAGAAGGCACAGAGCAAACTCTTGTAGTAAACGGCGACGGCAGCGAAACGATGCCCGCAACAGAGTCCGAAGTTAAAGCAGTAGCTGTTTGGACTTACAGCGTAACATTTGATGCAAACGGCGGCGCATTCCCCGAAACCGTAACAACCGAAACCGACGGCACTTATATCCTTTCATCTCTCAGCGAGAACGACACCATCACAGCACCCGCAAGCCCGACTAAGTCCGGCAGCAAGTTTGATGGCTGGAAGTATTATAAGATCGACGAGAATGGCGAAGTTACCACCGAGGAATACACAGGCACCACAATGCCCGCTTATAACCTCAAAGCTGTCGCTCAGTACACCGAAGAGACCACAGCTGTTGTAAAACTCATGCCCGCAGATGGTAATGAAACCGTCATGATCGAGCGTGGAGATGGTGCAGTTGAAACTTATTGCCAAACCACGATTGAAGGGTTTAACAATGCGAAGAATGCACGACAGCAGAGGATGTATGCACCTCATGGTGTCAAATCAGTTGAAACAGCCTACAGTGATGTATATGACAGAGACGGCAAGTATACCGTAACTAACAACGACTATTCAACATGGTTTGTATATGGCCTTGGAACAGGACTTACCGTTGCAAAGGTTAAATCTATGTTAAAGGTTACAGGCGGAGGAAAAATTGAAATAGTTGCGCGTCGTGGTACAGAAGATTCACTTGTAGTAGGTACCGGTTCTGTAATAAATGTTTATGATGCCGAAAATAATCTTAAAGAAAAGTTCTATATTGTAATATTTGGCGACCTCAATAATGACGGCTCGGCTAACAATAATGATGTTATCACACTTAAGCTGGAGGACGCTGGTTCCACAACATGGTCGGATAGTAATAGCAGTTCCTATACGGCGTATCTTAAAAGAGCAGCAAACATAAACGGTGATACGAACGTGGATGCAAACGATATCGTTGCTCTTAAGAAAGTTGATAGTGGTGCATGTACTACAGATCAAAAAACCGGCAGAACATCATAAAATAAGTCTAATTTCTGCGTCACTCCTCGGAGTGGCGCAGAAAAATTTTCTCCAAACCTCGGCAAAAACAGCATTCCACTGTTGATTCTGCCGAAAAATTGATTCATATTGGCACTCAATTAGCAATAAAAGTCCCGCAGGGACAATCGTGCAAAGCACGATAAGTGGCCCCTTTGTGTAAAGGGGGCTGTCTGCGAAGCAGACTGGGGGATTGCGTGTCGCTTCGCTCAAATAATATCGATGCGCTCAAATGAGTAATGAGCTTTATTTAATGAGTAATGAGTAATGAGTAATGAAGGGGATT
>CAVJRM010000030.1:0-19242 GCA_963652165.1 bacterium
CTCATTACTCATTAAATAAAGCTCATTACTCATTAAATAAAGCTCATTACTCATTTGAGCGAAGCGACACGCAATCCCCCAGTCAGCTTTTACATCCTTGTTGCAATCCCACCACCGCCCTCATATCCTGTAAAGGCGGTCCCCCTCTCCTTACACAGGAGAGGCGATTGCTCTCTGTCAGTTCCCGCAAAACTATACTATCGGATTTTGCACGGCAAAATCCCCGACATTACTCATTACTCATTACTCATTACTCATTAAATAAAGCTCATTACTCATTACTCATTGTCCCTACGGGACATTTCATTCCCCATTCCCCATTCCACATTACTACAGGAGGTCATTATGAACAATTTTTACACTCGCTTAACATACAAAGGGATGGAACGAGCATTAAAGATGACAAACATACCCGTTCCCTCCGAAAAAGACAAAATAAAGGTTGATGATTCCGCTCTGCTGAATTTTATTGCTTGGGGCGACCCTCAAATTTCATCTCTCTCGCCCTTAAGAGCGGCTCGCCTTACCTCTGCCTGCAAGGATTTGAACAATGCAGAGGGCAAATTTGACGCCTTACTTCTCCTCGGAGATATAACGGAATACGGCAGAGAATGTGAGTACAACATGGCAAGAAACATTTTGAGTGAATCAAAAGATAAATTTGACAATCTTCTGTGCGTTTCCGGTAACCACGATGTAAGGCTGAGAGCTTACAAACATCAAGTTCAAAAATTTGAAAATTTCGTTAAAAGCGTGCCAAACGGCAGATTTTCCGGAACAAGTCATTATTATTTCTCTGTGACTGTAAAAGGATATAAATTTATAATGCTGGGCACAGATACATCCACTTTTGAAGGCGAATATTTAAGCAGAAAACAACTTAGTCAGTTAGATAAAGAGCTTGCAACAGCAGAAAAAGGAAAGCCTGTTTTTGTGCTTAACCATCAAACCATTGCAAACACAAACGGCTTGCCTCGCACTTGGTTAGGCAAGGGAAATTGGAGAGGTTCAGTCGGCTGGCAAAGCGAAAAACTCGCAAACATAATGTCAAAATATCCAAACACAATTTATATCACCGGCCACCTTCATTACGGCGTAAGCAAATACAACTATGAGGATTGCGGCAATTTCAAATCTCTTTCCGTTCCCACTGTGGGAGTTATGAATCACGGTGAGTTTGATTACGATGCACAAGGATATATAATCTCTGTTTATGAAGATAAAATTATATGCAGAGCAAGAATTTTCGGCAAAGGCGAATGGGTTGATAAAGATATTCAAAATTCTATTATAGAAATACCAATTAAAAAATAAAATTTCCTCCCGTGCTTAAATTTTCGGCACGGGAGGTTTTGATATTGATACTTAATTTTAGCCTATTTTTCAGCTTTCAACGGCTGTTTTTTCGGCTGCAAGTCCTTTTTTGTAATTCTCAATAAATTTCTTAAAGCCTTTTATATCTTCATCGTTGGGCTTAACCTCAAAGGATTCTTGGCTGCCGAAAATAACATTTTCAAGGTAATCTTCAAGGCTTTGATTTTCTTCTTTATTTATCATATAGCTTGCAAGAATTGCCTGACCCCACGGGCCGCCCTCGCCTGCGGTTTTCATTACCGATATAGGTGCCCCTAAAGCTGCCGCCATAATGGTTTGACCCGCAACGGGAGCTTTGAAATATCCGCCGTGACCGAGTAATCTGTCAACTTTTACATTTTCGTTATCAAGTATTTCTTTACCTATGCTCAGTGTTGCGGCGGCAGAGCAAAGAAGTGTTCTTGCAAAATTCTCAATATTAAATTTACTTTCGGGGCCTCTGAAATAAAGGGGTTTTCCGCTGTCAAGGCCTGTTATGACCTCGCCTGAAAGATAGTTATAGCCTACAAGTCCACCACAGTCTTTATCGCCGTTAAGAGCAAGCTCAAAAATTTTATCAAGAACTTTATAGATACTCACATCTGCCCCCATAGCTTTGCACATTGATGTAAATACACCTGCCCAAGCATCAATTTCACCTGTACAGTTATTGCAATGCACCATAGCAACAGGTCTGCCTGAGGGAGTAGTAACCATATCAATTTCAGGGTAAAGTTTGGAAAGGGCTTTTTCAAGCACAACCATAAGGAAAATTGAAGTACCGGCAGAAACATTACCCGTTCTTTCCGCAACGGAATTTGTGGCAACCATACCGGTGCCTGCATCGCCTTCCGGTGGGCAAAGGGGAACGCCCGGCTTAAACTCACCTGTCGAGTCAAGGAGTAATGCGCCCTCTGCCGTGAGAGTGCCTGCCTTATCCCCTGCTACAAGGACTTTAGGTAAAATATCTTCTATTTTCCAATTATAGCTCTTTGCTTTTTCATTAAATTTTGAAAGCATTGCTTTATCATAATCATTTATCGTGCTGTCAATGGGGAACATTCCGCTGGCTTCGCCGATGCCTATAACTCTTTCACCTGTCAAGCGGTAATGAACATAAGCGGCAAGTGTATAAATTGCAGCCACATCTTTTACATGGCTTTCACCGTTAAGCATAGCCTGATAAAGATGAGCAATACTCCAACGCTGTGGAATGTTGAAATCAAAAAGAGCCGAAAGTTCCTCTGCAGCCTTTGCGGTGATGGTATTTCTCCATGTTCTGAACTCCGCAAGCTGATTACCGTTCTTGTCAAAAGCAAGGTAACCGTGCATCATACCGCTTATGCCGAGAGAACCTGCGGTTGTGAGCTTTACACCGTATTTCTTTTCAGTATCTGCTTTAAGGTTTGCAAAAGCGGTTTTTAAGCCCTCCCACACTTCATCAAGAGAATAAGTCCAAATGCCGTTTTTATAGGTATTTTCCCAGTCAAAAGCTCCGGATGCAAGGGGATTTGCCTTTTCATCAATAAGCACAGCTTTAATTCTTGTGGATCCGAATTCAATGCCTATGGAGGTTTTGCCCTCGGTGATCATTTGCTTTATATTATTCATAGTAACACCCCAACTTATTTGATAATTGAATTATACATTAAAATAAAAATGTCGTCAATAATTGTAAATTCTAATGAGATTAGAATTTTAATCAAGAGCTAAAATATATTCTATGAGCTTTGCTACGCCGTCATTATCGTTTGTGTCTGTAATATAACCACTTTGAGCTTTTACGCATTCATCTGCGTTTTTCATTGCCACACCGAGACCTGCCCAAGAAATCATGCTTAAATCATTCTCAGCATCGCCGACGGCAACAATTTCTTCACGGGAAATATTATATATTTCACCCAGTTTTTTCAGAGCCTCTGCTTTGGAAACTTTTTTGTTCATAAATTCAAGGTAACGGGGATTTGACCTGCAATAAGTTATGCTGTTGAATTTTTCGTTTTCAATTTCTTTCATGAATCTTTCTACGGTTTCCGGGGAGTCGTTCCAAATAATTTTTGTAACTCCCTGCTGTGCAAAAGCTTCTATGTCTTTATAAACATTCACCTCAACTCCGGAAGCTCTGCCATATTTTTCACTTGCCTCATTTAACACATTTGTGTAATATTTTTCATCTGACCATGCGCAAACCGTTGTGTGCTTTTCCTCGGCAAGCTTCAAAAGCTTTATTGCATCACTCACTTCAAGACCTTCGTAATAAAGAGCCTTTTCGGCTTTATCATCATAGATTTTTGCACCGTTATAAGTGATTAAAGGGGTATTGAGTTCTTCCATAAAATCAAATTTTTTAAGCGCGGGAACGGAACGACCGGATACCACCGCAAATTTTATTCCGGCTTTCATGGCTTTTCTTATGGCTTCAAGATTGCCTGCCGAAAGCTCGCTTTTGCTGTTTAATAAAGTGCCGTCCATATCGGAGGCAATAAGTTTATATTTCATATAATCACGCCTTTGAATTATTTACTTAATGATTAAACCACAAATGAGTCAAAAGTGCAATAAAATTGCTGTATGTTACCCGTTATAAAATAAAAAGATTATGCAATTTTACGGTTAACTATTTTCAAAAGATATGATATAATTTACAAAATAATAAAAAAAGGCAATGAAAATGAGTAAGAATAAATTTGAAATTGATATGATTAACGGCTCACTTATGCCAAAGCTGATTTCATTTTTTGTGCCACTGATGTTTTCAACGGTGCTTCAGCTTTTGTTTAATGCAGTGGACCTTATCGTAGTGGGCCGTTTTGCCGGGGACACTTACCTTGCGGCAGTGGGCGCAACCACCTCACTTATTAACTTATTTACAAACGTATTTATCGGCATTTCTCTCGGAACAAATGTTTGCGTTGCAAGGTCATACGCAGAAGGCAATCAAAAACGCACAAGTGCCGTGGTGCATACCTCTATGCTCTTTGCCCTTATAATCGGTGTGATCATGCTCTTTGCAGGCAGATTTTTCACTCGCCCCGCCCTTGAACTTATGGACACGCCTGAAAATGTTATAGATTACGCTGTTGAATACATGGAAATTTACTTTTTAGGTGCTCCCCTCTTTATGCTCTATAACTTCGGCGCCGCAATTCTCAGAGCCGTGGGAGATACCAAGCGCCCCATGATTTTTCTTGTTATTGCCGGAATTACAAACGCCTGTCTCAATTTGATATTCGTAATTTCTTTTAAGATGGATGTTGACGGTGTTGCCATTGCAACGGTTATTTCTCAGGCAATTTCCTGTATTCTTATTATAATTGTATTGCTGAGAAGCCCCGAAGAATACAGGCTCCATATTTCCAAATTAAAAATTAACTTCTTTGAGCTGAAAAAGATTGTTTCAATAGGTTTACCCGCGGGAATACAATCTGCCGTTATTAACTTCTCAAATGTATTGCTTCAATCCTCGGTAAATTCTTTCGGTCAAGATGCCATGGCAGGTTACACAGCCGCAAACAATGTTTTCGGATTTTTATATGCCGGTGCAAATGCCATTACTCAGGCCTGTATGAGCTTCACAAGTCAAAATATGGGTGCAGGCAAATATAACAGAATGAAAAAAGTTTTGGTTGACTGTTTGATTCTTGAAACAGTTTTAATTCTTGCAATGGGCTGCTGCGCTTATTTCTTCGGCCCGCAGATTTTGGGAATTTACTCAAAATCCGATGTTGTAAAAGAATATGGTATGCAGGTACTCGCCCTGACTACCACCACATATTTTATTTGCGGATATATGGACTGCATCCCCGGTGCTTTAAGAGGTATGGGCCATTCGTCCGTGCCCATGATACTGTCAATTATAGGTACGGTAGGTATACGTATTTTCTGGATTTATGTGGTATTTCCCCATGACCGCAATCTTAGATTTTTGTTTATGAGTTATCCGGTTTCGTGGATTGCGACCTGTATTATGCAGGTAATATGTTATTTAGTGGTATTAAAAGCGGAAAAGAAAAAGATGGTTGGGTTTACTCAAACCGAAGGGAGTTATTAAATGAAAAAGGCTATTACCAAAACATTGGCGGTTATACTCGCTCTTTGCCTGCTTTGCAGTGCAATGTGTTTATCATCCTATGCAACCAGCGGCAATATTGACCCCGATATTATTGCCGAAACAAGCAAAGTGGCTGTAAACATTGAAAATGAAGCTGTTGTTTTGCTTAAAAATGAGGATAATTTACTTCCTCTTAAATCTAAACTTAACATTTTCGGCGTTGGCTCTGCCTTCCCCTATATTGGAGGAACAGGCTCCGGCTGTACCACATCCGATGACCCTGTTTATCTTTATGATGCCCTTGACGCGGCAGGTGTAGAGTACAATAAAGAGCTTCGTAAGCTTTATGAAGCAAACGGCGGCAAAAGCGATTTGCCATATGTTGACCACACAATAATAAATAATCTTGTAAATCTTACACTTCTTCAAAACACCATTGATGAGATGAATCCTCGCAAGCTTACAGATAAAATTATGAATAACGCAAAGGCTTATTCAGACACAGCTATGATTGTTATCGGCAGAACAGGCACAGAAGACGGAGATTTGGATAAAGACACTCTCCGCCTTAGCGATAATGAAAAAGCCTTGGTTGAAAAGGTTTGCTCGGCTTTTGATAAAGTTATTGTTATGTTTAACACCGGTAACGTTATGGAAATGGGCTGGCTTGAAGACTATGGCAGCATTAAAGCTGCCCTCGAGGTTTGGATTCCCGGTGAATTCGGCTTTGAAGGTGTTGTAAATGTGCTTACGGGCAAGGCAAACCCCTCCGGCAGACTCAACGATACAATAGCTTACAGCATTGAGGATTATCCATCAACGGAAAATTTCGGCGATTATACTTACAGCGGTTCTCTTAATGATAAATATGTTGAATACCAAGAGGGTATTTATGTAGGTTACAGATATTTTGAAACCTTTGCAAAAGATAAAGTTCAGTTCCCATTCGGTTACGGGCTTTCTTACACAACCTTTGATCAAAAAATCATAAATCACACTGCCGGCAAAGATAAAATCAGTCTTACCGTTAAGGTAACAAACACAGGTTCTGTTGCCGGCAAGGATACGGTTCAGGTTTATTACAGTGCCCCATACACAAAGGGCGGAATTGAAAAGAGCGCAATAAATCTTGCCGCCTTTGATAAAACCGATATTATAAAGCCCGGCGAAAGCGAAACAGTTACCATCAGTTTTAACACGGATGATATGGCATCTTATGATTATAAAGATAAGCAGGCCTATGTGCTTGAAAATGGCGATTATAATATCATTCTCGGCAAAAATGTAAGGGAGCATTATGATTCCTTCACATACACTCTTGATGAAGATAAAATAATCAAAAACGACAGTTCCACGGGAACGGAAATAAAAAATCTTTTTGATTTTGCTTATAACGGATTTACCGTTCTTTCAAGAAGTGATTCGGAAGGCACATATCCTAAATCAAGAAAACTTAAAATCACCTCTGAAATCAAGAGCGCAGATGATTTACCCGAGCCGACCACAGAAGGTGAAGTGCCTAAAACAGGCGTTACCTATGATAAAACAATCACTCTTCGTGATGTTTATGAGGATGAAAGCCTTTGGGATAAATTCCTTGATCAATTTACCCTTGATGAAATGTTTATGATGGTTGCCGATGGCGGATATGAAACCTACGGTGTAGACAGATTAGGCGTACCTCACACGATGGACGATGACGGCCCGGCAAGCGTTAAAGGCAGAAACGGCACTCTCTTCTCAGACAGCGGCACGGCCTACCCCTGTGAAACAGCTATTGCTTGCACGTGGAATACAGATCTTGCAAAAGAAATGGGCGAAAGTGCGGCAACAGAAGCAATTGATATGGGTGTTGATGTTTGGTACGCACCGGGTGTAAATATTCACAGAAGCCCTCTTGGCGGCAGGAACTATGAATATTATTCTGAAGATCCTGTTGTTTCGGGAAAAATGGCATCTGCTGTTATCTCAGGTTGTAATGATAAAGGCGTTGTAACTACCATTAAACACTTTGCTCTCAATGAGCAGGAAACAAATCGCCGTGGGGTTATGACTTGGGTTGATGAGCAAACAATGAGAGAAATTTACTTAAAGCCCTTTGAAATTGCCATTAAAGAAACTCATCCTATGGGCGTTATGTCTTCCTATTCAAGAATCGGCGCTTACTGGGCAGGCGGATGTTCGGCACTGCTTAAAGACCTTTTGAGAAATGAATGGGGATTTGACGGCTTCGTTGTTTCCGACTACTCCACAAACTTCTATTTTTCAAGCTATATGAGCCCCGCTGTAGGTATTTACAACGGCAATGATGTTATGCTTACGGGTATTTGGGCTTTGGATGCTCCTTCAAATCTTATCACGTTGAGAGCAGCATATAACAGAGACCCAATAGGTTTTGGCACAGCTTTAAGAGAAGCCACAAAGAACACCTGTAAAATGAAGATGCACACTCAGGCATTTCTTAACCCAAGAGAATTCCCGGATGCAACAAAACTCAGCACATGGATTGTTTCACCGTCCGATTGGAATTTTGAATCCCCGTATATTCTTTCCGCTCTTAAGTACGGACTTACTAATATAGTAAATACTGTTTGCTGGGGACTTTACTTCATACTTATGTAAATAGCCGCAGGTAAAGTGCTATTTACACAGCAAACAACTACAAGCACAATTTTCACTATTGGTTTTCATTTGCTTTATACTGACAAAAGCTATACTCCACTTAGAAATTTTCTCGGAGTATAGCTTTTTATTTTGCTTTATGGCTATTAAATTTTTCCTACGCCTGTTTTAGATTAAGTTAATTTTACCATTATTTATAATATTGGGGAAGATATTGCTTGTGAGCCTCTTTCATTTCTTTGAAGCACTTGGAGGCTGCCTCCCAATCACCAACAAGAGGATGGATAAGCAAGGCATTGAGAGCCGCTTCTTCGTCACCGTCTCTGCCGGCAATTACCGTGTAATTTTCATACTCTTTGACCACACGCATAAGCCCTATAATATGATGGTTTGTAACCTCACCTACGGGCACGGGCTTTGCACCGTCTTTACCTATTCTTGCGGCAACCTCAACAACATCATCGGGTTTGAGGAAGGGCAATGTGTTGCCGTTTTTAATGTTAACAACCTGAATGTCGTTTATATCGTTTGCAATGGCATTAATAAGATTTACGGCAACTAATGAATATTTATGGCCGCCTCTCTTATCAAGTAAAGCAGGCTTTACATAGAGGCCTTCGTCTGAATACATTTCAAGAAGTTGCTCCTCAATATCCATACATACTTGGGCTCTGCTCTGCTTTGCATGAAGTAAATGCTCAAGTTTTGCATTTCTGCAATAATAATATTGAAGATAGGATGAAGGGATGGCGTGAATTGCTTTAAGGGTTTCAATGGAAAAGCCGTCATCTTTAATGTTGGACATAACTTTCGGAGTCCAGCCCTCGTTAATAAGCTTATCAATAAGTTCTTCACCGTGAAGCCTTACACTTGTGAACCAGCTGAGGTGGTTAAGGCCCACATAGGTGTATTCCATATCTTCACCAACATCTTCTTTGGTGTCATCAATCATATCAATAGGCACATTGCAAAGGCCGATGCACTTAACATTTGTATTATTAAGAACAAACTCCGTAATAATTCCGGATGGATTTGTAAAGTTAATAAGCCAAGCATTTGGGCAAATTGCTTCAATTCTGTCACAGATATTTTTAATAACGGGAATTGTTCTTTGAGCCTTAAAAAATCCGCCGATACCTGTTGTTTCCTGGCCGATAAGATTATATTTAAGGGGAATTGTTTCATCAAGATGTCTGCAAGGAAGTTTGCCTACTCTGATTTGTGTAACAACAAAATCCGCACCTTGAAGAGCAAGATCAAGATCATCTGTAAGCAATGTTTCACACTCAACACCTGCATGTTTAAGCATACGAACGCAAAGGTTGCCTACTATAGTTCTTTTCCTTTCATCTATATCCATAAAGGATATTTTCTTGAGCTTCAGGGAATCCTGTGCCTTAAGGAAGCCGTCAATAAGCTCCGGGCAATAGGTGCTGCCTGAGCCGATAATAGCAACTGTTATTTCTTTCATTTCTATTCCTCCTTATATTCATACATACTTCTGCATAATCCAGTTTATACAGCCGATTACAGGAAGATCTGTAAGTTTTATAAATTTAATTTTTCTGCCGCTGTATTCCTCTGCCTTTTTCATAAGGCTGTCAATATAGGGCTTGTTTGGCAATTTAACATTTATGGAGCCGGAAAGAACAACTTCAACTTCATCCCCTTCAAAATTAAGCTGAGAAATAATTGAAGAAATTGCTCTTGCGCCTCTCTCTGCCATTTGCTCCGAATATTCAAGAGCTGCTTTATCTCCGGTATTTATTGCATCAAAGAAGAAATCAATGAAATTGCGGATATGCTCTTTTTCACAATTTTCGAGTTTGCCTACTATATCAAGAAATTCTTCTCTCTTTGTAAAGCCGTATCTTTCCATCATCATATCAGTCATTGATGTTTTGGAAATGCCAAGATAAAGGTCATCATAAATAAGCTGAAAAGCTTTTGTGGCTATATTTGTTCCTCCGGAAATATCTCCGCTGAAATCTCCGAGGCCCATAAGCTGCATCATTTTTCCATCGGAATCAATACCGTTGCAGCACACACCTGTGCCGCAGTTATAGCCAACGGCTGCACCGCTCACAGATCCCGCCTTAATGACTATAAAGCCGTCGTTATATACCTCAAAATTATTAAGGCCTTTCTTTTTAAGCATATCGCACATTTTATCGTGCTGCCACTGATGGTCAATACCTGCAAGTCCCATAAGAGTGAACGAAACATCACTGAGAGCAATGCCTGCTTTATCGCAAAGCGTATTAAGACCATCCCATATTACCTTTACGGCAGAATCAAAACCGTCATCGTAGTTTTCGTGATTGCTGCCCGGGCCTTCATGGTTAAGGAGCATTTTTTTGTTTTCGTCAAAGAGGGCGAAAGCTGTTTTTGTGCCGCCGCCGTCAACACCGATATAATACTTCATATTGTACCTCTCAGTTTAATTCTTCATCCTTAAAGCAATCCCAGCACACTTCCTCAAGACAGAATTGGCCTCTTCTGTAAGGTTCTCTTTCAATCCACATACCGTTTGTGAAATCAGGCACGGGAACAGGCATTGAGCCCATAGCTATACTTTGCTCTGAAAGGCAGGTTATAGCCATCCATGTGGCTGCATCATAAACATCAATCGGGGGCTTTGAACCTACTTTTACACTCTCCGCAAAAGCTGAAAGCACAAGGAAGTCCATACCACCGTGTCCGCCGGCGTGTATGCCGTTTTCTCTGTATTTTTTCCAAAGAGGATGGTCATATTTGTCAATGTATCCATCATCATAAAATTCTTCCCATGTATGAGTCCAATGTTCTTTGTTTTCATGGGTGATTCCCTCAAGGTAGATTGTTTCACCGTCTTCCATATATATGCCCTTGGTGCCTTGAACTCTGTAGGCTCTTGAATAGGGGCGAGGAAGGGAACAATCATGGGTAAGCACAACGGTTTCACCGTTTGCACATTTAATCATAGTGGTAACAATATCACCTTGGTTGAATTTATAATCCGCAAGATCATAATCTGCGCCTTTATTTTTAACGATCCACTCGTGAAGTCCTCTTGATTTTGAAGCCATGGAAACAAGAGAAATGTATCTGTTGCCTCTGTTTATGCCGAGAACTTTACTGATTGGGCCAAGCTGATGAGTGGGGTAAAGTTCACCGTTACGGTGCTCAAAATTAACAAGTCTGCCATGTCTGTTTTCCCTGCCGAGGGAAATTTCATCACGGAGGTCATGCTCATAGCCGCCTGCCATGTGAACAATCTCACCGAAAAGTCCTTGCTTAACCATATTGAAAATAGCCATCTCAGAGCGGTCATAGCAGCAATTTTCAAGAAGCATACAGAATTTACCTGTTTCTTCACTTGCCCTAACCATTTGCCAGCACTCTTCAATGCTTGCAGCACCGCCAACCTCAATGGCAACGTGCTTGCCGGCTCTCATGGCGTCAATAGCAATACGGGAGTGAGTAATCCATGTGGTGCAGCACATAACTGCATCAAGGTCATTTCTTGCAAGAAGCTCTTTATAATCAAGATAAACGTCTGCAGTGTAATCTGTATTTTCTTCAACTATTTTTTTACCGTTTAAGGCTCTGTCCTCATACTTATCGCAAACAGCAGGCACTTTAACGCCCTCACAAGAGAGAAGCTCTTTGAGCATACTGCTGCCTCTGCCGCTTATGCCTATAACACCGATATTTACTGAATCTTTCATATATTTCCCCGCCTATCATAATATTTTATTCAATCATTATATCATTGAAAATAAAAAACTCAACCTTATTTAAAATATCTTTTAAAATATTTTCTCCATCTTTTCAAATAGAGAATAATCAGCTTTGAAATTGCAATATCATACATTATAAACGCAAAAGTTCCAAGGCCTAAAAGCATGGGAATTGCCCAAACACCGAATTCGTCCATTTCATCAATTGTAACGCCCATAAATTTTATCATAAGCCAATATGAAACAATCATTGTTATTTCAAAAGTCAGAATTTTCAGAATCCATCCGACTACCGTGCCTGTTTCGGATTCGATTACCGCTTTAAGAATAGGATAATAGCCGAAAAAAGCGAGGTATAAAACAGCAACCTCTTTTTCGGGCACAAGGAATATACCCAATATAGCAACAGCCGCATACACGCCGACTGCCCATTTTTTATCAATTTCAATTACCACAAACACTATGAACGCCCCGGCAAGAGCGGGAAGCGCATAAGTCATAAAAGGTATAATGGCAACCGATATCATCAGCACAAGTGAAAGAGCGGCCACAATGCCGCCAACTGCGCATTTAGAGCTTTGCTTCATATTTCACCTCAGCAGCAAGGAATTAAATCTCCGCCCATGCATTCACAGCATGAATCAGCACATATAAGGCCTGTACAAATTGAACAAAAATCACAGCCGTCATCACTGCTGCTGCTTCTGCCGGCTTTATATCCACCGTTTGCCGCCTGAGACACATTTTCGTAGGCTTTTCTGTAAGTGTCATTTGTAGGATCCATATTTGAGGCCGTGCCAAGGTTTTTCATTGCTTCCTCAAGCCAGCCTTTTTTCTGATAAATTGTGCCTTTAAGATAATACCACTCAGCGTCTCTGTTTTGCTGAGGGATACCATCAAGAAGCATTTGGGCATCCTCAAGCCTATGGGAGTTTATTTTTGCCCTAATATCGGAATAATCATTGCCGGAGTAGTAGTATGATCTGCTTTGAGTGCTTGAGTTGCTCATAACAATGCTGTCATAAGCTGCATTAAGTTCATCAAGTTTTGATTGCTGATGGCTTTCGGTGTATTGCCTTGAAAGCTCACGGTATGCGGCATTGACTATCTCCATGGATGCTCCGTTCGGAACTCCGAGTACTTCATAAGGATTTCTCATACTTTAACCTCATTCTATAGTAAATGATTTTTGATTTATATCTATATCTCTGTACTTATCGATTATTTTCTTTCTTGAAAAATCTATGCCCGAAAAAAGTATATTTTCGGTTATCTCTCCAAATCTTTTTATGTCAAGCTCGTCTTTTGCTTCAAGCAAAGAAGCGTGGGTAAGATTTATGATTTTATCTGCCCTGTCGGCAAATTCATTTCTTTCTTTTTGTGATTTAAGGGAAGAAAATTCTTTCTTTAAAGGATTGAAATTTCCGGTTTTTATATCCTTTTCAAGATCATCAACAGCATCAAGAATATACACAAGCCTGCCGGTTAGGTAACCCACTTTATATACAAGCCGTTCTTCATCACCGTAATAGCCGTAAGAAAAAATTGTGCCCAGCGCCTCGGCCGACGGATCTGCCGCCTCATCAATGGATGCATTGCTTTTCTCTGCCTCTGCTTGCTTTTTTATGCTTTCGAAAACAACACTTTCAATATGAGGCGCAAGCCTTTTCGCCTTTTTGTGCATTAGGGCAATCATAGGATACAAAAATAAACTTAAAATTCTTTTGCCTATTTCTTTATCGTGAATATTATCAAGAATTTTGTAATATGCAATTATGATTATTGCATGGGAGCATAGATTTATTTCATCCTTTTGCTCACAGAAAAAGCATTTTTTTGTAGGATTTAACGGGCAATGCTTTCTTGTGAATGTGCAAGACTTTTCACTTAGAGCAAGTTTTAAAATTGCGGCAAACGCAAAATCGTAACTTAGTAACAGTCGTGCAAAAACCGTATAGTTTTTCCCGAGAGCGTTACACAGAGAACAATATATTCCACGGTAGATTTCATAATCTCGAACTTTCATTTCGGCTTTTGCAGCCTTAACATATCCAAGCACAAATCCACCTTCTCAACTGAATAATAAATCTATTTTATTGTAATACATATTTACGGTCAATCGGTTAACAATATGTTAATTTTACAGATTAACTCCATTTTTATAAATTTTAGTTGACATCAATAAATTTCTATACTATAATAAAAAATAATTATATGATGGTTTACTGGGTCATTGCGTCATTGGAGAATAACAGATGAAAACAAAAGTAACTTTTATTGCGGATACTCACCACTTTTCACAAACTTTATCAGATGGCGGCAGAGCTTATGATTTAAGGAGCGGCTCCGACCAAAAGTGTTTGCTTGAAACAGGTGCGATAATTGATTCTGCTTTTGATTTTATTGCAAAAAGCGATACCGAGGCTATTATGCTTGTGGGCGATGTTTCCGATGACGGTGAAAGAGTTTCTCACGAGGAGCTTCGTGAAAAGTTATATAAGCTCCAAAAATCAAAGCCCGTTTACCTTGTAACCGCCACTCATGACTGGTGCTGTGATGAAAATCCCCGTGGATATTTCGGCAATGAGATTGTAACGGATATTCCCACAATTCCCCATGAGGAGCTTCGTGAATTTTATTACGATTTCGGGCCTAAGCAGGCCATAGATGAATATATTACTCATTTAGGTCTTTCGAGTTTCGTTGTGGATTTAAGCGACGAAGTTCGCCTTATTGCAATAAATGATGACCAAAACGGCAAAGGTGCCTCCGGCTACACTGAGGAGCATTTTCAGTGGATAGAGGAGCAAATCAAAAAAGCCAATGCAGAGGGTAAAGTTTTGCTCGGTATGGAGCATCACCTTATTATGCCCCATGTTCATCCCCTTATTTCCGGCTTCGGTATGACCGTAGGTGACCGTGATTATGTTTCATCTCGCCTTGCGGATGCAGGCTTAAAATATATGTTTGTGGGCCATTCTCACATTCACAGGGTTTCACGCTTTACTTCCGAAAAAGGAAACACAATCACACAAGTTAATGTGGGTGCTCTTGTAGGTTATCCCTCATCAATAGTCAATGTAACCGTTGAAAACGGCGAAGTATTTATTGATACAGTTCATGCCCCCACATTTGAATATAACGGCACACAAGATACAGAAGAGTATCTTAAAGCCCACCTTAATAAACTTATAGATAATATCGTTTACTCCGCTGCCGGTAAGGATAAGCAGGAATTTGTTGACAGAATGGGCGCTCTCGGCGTTAAGGGCAAAGCAATTAAAAAGCTGCACCCCGTAATCAGGCCTTGGGCAAGATTCTTAACAAAAGCAAAGGTTAAAAATGCTTATCGCCTCTTAAATACAGTAACCTTCGGCAGAGTTATAGATAAGAAAGACGCAAAAGACTATTGGGAAACTCCGGTTATGGATATTGTGCATGATGTGGTTCAGTCCACCATCGGCGGCACACCTAATCCCCATAGTGCAGACAGCTCCTATTGCAAACTAATTAAATCCGTTGTGTCTGTTCCGAAATTCTATGTTAAAAAGAATAAGGCTCTTTCACAGCTCCCCGAAGTTGCCGAAAGCATCGTAACAGGCGGTAAATTCAATAATTATAAGGATAAAATATCAGAATAATATATCAAAGGGTGATTTCTTATGGCAATTCAAAAACTTAAATTTCTTGCAGGCGGTCAGTGGATTGAATCCAAAACAGAAAAATATATGGATGTTTACAATCCCAGCACCGGCGAGGTTATAGCTCAAACCCCTTGCTGCACAAAAGACGAGGTTGAGTACGCTGTAGAGTGTGCTAAAAAAGCATTCCCCGGCTGGAGCAACACTCCCGTTATGAAGAGAGTACAGATTATATATAAACTTCGTGAGCTCCTTATTGAGCACATGGATGAGCTTACCGAGCTTTGTGCAAGAGAAGAAGGCAAAGTTTGGGCAGAGGCAAAGGGCGATATTCTCAAGGTTAAAGAGCCTGTTGAGCTTGCTCTTTCAGCTCCTTCACTCCTTATGGGTGAGAGCATTCGTGATACCTCCAGTGGCTATGATACCACCCTTTACAGAGAGCCTGTCGGCGTTTTTGCAGGCATAGCTCCCTTTAACTTCCCCGGTATGATTCCCATGGGCTGGATGACACCTATGTGCATCAGCTGCGGCAACACAATCGTTATTAAAGCCGCATCCATGACTCCGATGACCTGTATGAGAATTGCAGAGCTTTGGAAAGAAGCCGGAATCCCCGATGGCGTTATAAATATTGTTACCTGCTCCAGACATGAGGCGGAAATTTTCCTTGAGCATCCCGATGTTAAGGGTATTACCTTCGTTGGCTCCACATCAGTAGGCAAGCACATTTACGCAACCGCAGCAGCAAACGGCAAGAGAGTTCAGTGCCTTTGCGAAGCTAAGAACCACGGCCTTGTGCTTTCAGATGCCGCTCTTGAGAGAAGCGCAAGAGGTATTATCAATTCATCCTTCGGCTGCGCAGGTGAAAGATGTATGGCTCTCCCTGTAATCGTTGCAGAGGAAAGCATTGCAGACAAACTTGTTGAATATATTGTTAAATTCGCAAAAGAGCTTAAAATCGGCCCTGCTTATGATAAAGAATCTCAGCTTGGCCCCGTCGTTTCCGCTCAGCACAAAAAGAGTGTTATTGATTGGATTAACAAGGGCATTGAAGAGGGCGCAACCCTCGTGCTTGACGGCCGTGACACAGTAGTTCCCGGTTATGAAAACGGCTTCTATATCGGCCCAACAATCCTTGATAATGTTACCGAGGAAATGACAGTAGGTACAAGAGAAATCTTCGGGCCCGTTCTCTGCATTAAGAGAGTTAAGGATTTTGAAGAAGGCCTTGCAGTTATGAACCGTAACCCGTTTGCAAACGGCTCAGTTATTTTCACTCAGAGCGGTTACTATGCAAGAGAATTCACCAAGAGAACAGACGGCGGTATGGTTGGCGTTAACGTTGGTATTCCCGTACCTGTTGGCGTATTCCCCTTCACCGGCCACAAGCAGAGCTTTTTCGGTGACCTTCACTGCTTAGGTAAAGACGGCTTCAGATTCTACACAGAAACAAAGGCTGTTACCACAAAGTGGTTTGACGAGGAAGAAAAGAAAGCAACCCATGTTGACACATGGGACGGCTCCGTAGGAGGAGACCTGAAATAAAACGGGCTACGCCCAATGTGAAATGTGGAATGAAGGGAATTTTGCAAAGAAAAATCCGATTGTATATCGCTTCGCGAGTGGTTAGTGGGCAGTGGTTAGTGGATAGAATGGCAGGAACTGACAGAGAACTGTATACAATCGGAGCGAAGCGACCCGACATTACTCATTACTCATTACTCATTACTCATTAGCCAAAGAAACAACTGTCCGTAGGGATGCGGGCAGATGATATAAATGTCAAAAAAATGCTCACAAATTAACAGAAAAGGAAGTTGATACCATGAAATCAAAGAAGAAGCTTATAGCAATCCTCCTTGTTTTAGTATTACTTATTGCGGCAGTTACCGTGGTAAGCTTTACTGTATTTGCAGAAGACAGCACAGATTCTTCATCAACTCATACTCACACTTGGGAAGTAATTAAAGTAGGCAGCACAGAAAATGAACCTACTGCAGCTGTTCACTATAAGAAGTGCGCATCGTGCGGAGATACAACAAAAGAATCTCACACATGGCAAAATAATAATGATGGCACCGGCACTTGTACCGTATGTGGTTATGTTTACAGCTGTACTGATAAGGGACATCAGTATGGTAGCCCCAAATCCTATGATTCCTCAGCAGCCGCTGAAGATGGCACATTAAAGAAGGATTTAGTTCATTACTGCGTTTGTAAAGTTTGCGGAGAGCAGACAGATTTTGAACACCACTTCACTCCCGGCTGGAAGACCGATGATACCGGCGCATACCACTGGAGAGCATGTGATGATTGTGATGTAAAAATTGAATATGGTTATCATAGTGACTCCCTTGAAAGCGACATAGAAAATCATATACAATTTATAAATCCGTATGGTGAAACCGAGTCAAATGGCCGCTGTGATGTTTGTGATGCAGAACTTCAGCATAGATATAAATTAGCGGAAACTCAAGAAGCAACTTGTACCTCAAATGGTTATCAAAAATATATATGCACCAATTGCTTGGATGAATATAAAGATACTCTTTATTCAACCGGTCATTATTGGACTGACGATGAAAAATATTGCAAGTATGAATGGTCTGATGACAAAGAAAGCTGCACACTTACATTTACTTGTATGAACGGTTGTGGAACAACTTTAGTTTACAATGCAACCAGATCGGGTGACCAAGATAATGTAGTTACTACAAAACAAAAGTTGGATCCTACTTGCACAAAAAGCGGATATACAATTTATCAGGCAACCTTCACTATTGATGATATTTCATCAATTTCCGGTTGGCATTGTTCTAAGGATGTATTTACAACTACAACAACTGTTGATATTGCTTCAACAGGCCATAAGCTTAAAACCGATGCTAATGGCGATATTATAGAAGTAGAAGTCACAAAAGAGGCAACCTGTAAGGAAGATGAGGTTTTCACGGGTATTTGTGCAAAATGCGGTGAACCGATGCCAAATCAAACTCTTGTTGGTTCAAAAGAAAAGGTAGATCACACCCCCGGAACACCCACCAGCTCAAGTGAGACCTTCAATTGCCAAGAGGGTGGTACTTATGTTAGTGTTACAACCTGTACAGTATGTGGAAAGACATTAAATGAAGAAAACAAAACTGTTCAGCCTAAAGATCATACAATGGTACAATTTGAAGATATAGTTGAAGCTACTTGCTTCAAAGACGGAACTAAAACAACCGGCACAAGATGCTCCGTTTGCGGATATGTTGAATCATCAACCACTGTAACAATTAAATCAACCGGCCATGATGTTAAAGTATATACATCTTCTATACCCGCTACCTGCACAGAGGCAGGCAGATTGATTGGCGTTTGTGAAAAGTGCGGCAGTACAGTTTCCGTAGTAAATGAAAATGACCCTGCAAAGGGACATACTCTTTCAGGCAGCACTGCAGGCAAAGGATGCTATCAGCAATGTGAAGTTTGCGGAGTTGTAACAAGAGATTCAAAGAACCATGTTGACCTTGATTTTAACCTCGTTTGTGATAACTGTCACTCTAAGATTGAGTTCTTGCCCAATGCCATTCACTACCTCGGCGCATGGCCTATGTACTGGCTTAGATTGATTATCCACAAGCTCACAGGTACTCCAATAGTATAAAGCAAAATCAAAAGCTCCCTTCGGGGAGCTTTATTTAATGTGGAATTAGGAATGTGGAATGTGGAATGAAGGGATTTTTCAAAGAAAAATCCGATAGTATAGAAACGAAGGAATTGACAGAGAGCGGTTTCGCCTCTCCTGTGTAAGGAGAGGGGGGACCACCGTAGGTGGTGGAGAGGTTGTCTAATACAATCGTCGCAAAGCGAC
>CAVJRM010000031.1:0-18428 GCA_963652165.1 bacterium
ATGCTCTATGGATTATTCAGTTATCAATGTGCAACTTGTTATTGCAATTTACAAAGTTTTTTAAATAATTAATTCAACTTAAAAATTACAGAATTTATAAGTTTTAAGATTTAATCACATATGTTGAATTCAACAGTAAATTCAGTTCCCAGCTCCGGGTTGCTTTCAACAAATATATTCGCATTTATAAGTTCAGTCATTCTTTTTGTAATCGAAAGGCCAAGGCCGTGACCGCTTTTGGTGTCTCTTGCTTTATCGCCTCTGTAAAATCTTTCAAAAATGTGATCAATGTCTTTTTTATCAATCACAGTTGATGTGTTTCTGACCTTCAGTAATGCTTTCTTTTTATCTTTATGAAGTGAAATAATAATATTTCCGTTTCGTGCTTCATATTTCATTGCGTTGCTGATAAGCCCTGAGCAAATTCTTTCAACGTAATCTTTATTTGAGTCAATATAAATACTGTCTTCTATATCGGTTATATAGTTTATTCCCTTATCAAATGCAAGAGATTCCATTTGCAGAGAAATTTTATTTACTGTGTGAGAAACATCAATTTTACTTATTTCTACGTTTATTTCTTTAGATTCCATCTGAGAAAGTGTGAGCATTTCGCTTATCATATTTAGCATATTGTGTGCAGCGTTATCGGTGGAATCAATCCATTGTTTTTGCTCAGCCACTGTTGAACTTTCATTGGATTTCAAAATGCTGTTGTTTGCCAAAATAACCGTTATAGGCGTTTTAAGGTCATGGGAAACGTCTGCAACAAATTGCTTCTCCATTTCCATTGACTGTTCAAGAGGCTTAACCGCAATTTTTGAGATGTAAAACGAAATTATGTAAAATATAACCATTGCCATAGCAAAAATTGCTATCAGTATAAGTATAAGCTCAATAATCGGTGTTGTAACAAATAGTGTGCTGGCTAATGCAATTCTGTAATATCCGTTATCATTATTTACATAATAGTATAGTGATAAATCTGTTATTTTTCCGAAATTTTCATCGAAATTAATAACTTTTGATACGGCAGATTGAATTGTTGTATCACTTAAATCCGATGAGTCTGAAAGAATTGTTATTCCTTTTTCTTCCGAATACAAAACAGCTGTTATATTTTTACTGTAATCAAGGTCAAATAAAGATCTTAATCTTCTCCTTGATTTCTTGGAATTATCATTAGGTTTTGATGGTGGAGTTTGATTATCGTCGTCAGGCTTAGATGGTGGTGTTATATTATCATTTGAATCTTGCGATGGGAAAAGTGCAGGCTTATCAACGGTAATTTCAATTGAAGAGGATGAGAATGGCGAAATCACCTGCCTCATCGTTGATTCAATATCACTGTATATACCTGTGCCCATATATATTCCAACCGCTGTAAGAATAATTATCAATACTGTTCCGATTAGAATAAGATTTAACCATATAAACCTTTTACGATAATTTTGCATCAGTCGGCCTCCAGCTTGTAACCGATTTTTTGAATATTTTTGATTGTGTATTTTGTGCCTAAATACTTAAATTTCTTTCTTAAAAAAGAAATATAAGCTTCCACATTATTATCTGTGGCATCGGAGTCATATCCCCAAACCGTATTTATTATATTATCTTTTGTAAAAGTATTTGATGGATTTGATAAAAACATTTTACAAAGATCAAATTCTTTTTTACTGAGTTGAACAGAATCTGTTCCGCAGGAAAGCTTTGCACAATCAAGCTCAAGCACTAAATCACCATGCCTAAGCTCATCAAGTGTTATTTCACCTTTTCTTCTTGATAAAGCTATAATTCTCGCAACAAGCTCGTCTGTGTCAAATGGTTTTGTCATATAATCATCTGCACCTGCTGTAAGCCCGGTAACCTTGTCTGAAATGTATGTTCTTGCAGTGAGCATTAAAACAGGGGAGTTGACACCCATTTTTCTAATTGTTTGCACAACCTGAAAACCATCCATTTTAGGAAGCATTACATCAAGAATGATAACATCATAATTTGCGCCTGTAGCATAAGCTACTGCATCTTCGCCGTCATAAACAGCATCTGCAAACCAGCCTTTTCCCTCAAGTATTTTCTTTATGGCATTGGCAAGAGAAACTTCATCTTCAACAATAAGTATATTCATTATATTTGCCTCCATTGCATATTATTATATCATCTATATTTGATATTATAAACTGTCATCTTAAAAAATACTTAAAATTTTTTTATGTTTTTTCAGAAAGTTTTAAGAATTTTGCATATAATCATAAACAAGAAAGATAATTTTGACAAATTCTTTTTCTCCCCCTAATATTCTATATGAGTGGAAAAGCAGCCCTTTATGGACTGCTTTTCTGCTGTTTTATTGTAATTTGTTAATTGTCATAGATAAAACTGTTTTTGCATTGTTTTGAACCTCTGCCAAACTTATACCTTCTTTCATTCCTATTGCAGAAAGAAGGGTACCATCTGATTTTGTTCTGTGCCTACCTACTCTTGTGCCACCCGGCATAAGAACATTTACACCGGCTCTTACTCTGTATGCTTGATTTTTTGCACCGGGGAATTCGGGTGATGTCTTATTTCTCATCCACCAGTCTGTCATTACGTTGCCTTTATATCCCCATTCTTTCTTCAAAATACCCGTAACAAGTTCATATTGATAATGGCCCCAAACTCCGTTTATTCTATTGTATGAGGTCATTAAATTAAGGGGATTAGCGGTCTTAACGCAAATTTCAAAGCCTAAAAGATAAATTTCTCGTAAAGCTCTTTCGGATACTATTGAATCGGCAAAGGTCCTGTTTGTTTCTTGATTATTACAAGCAAAATGTTTAGGACAAGCTGATAAACCGTATTTTTGCACGCCCTTTACTACCGCCGCACCACATTTTCCGGTAACAACGGGATCTTCAGAAAAATATTCAAAATTTCGTCCGCAAAGGGGATTGCGATGAATGTTCATTCCCGGGGCAAGCAGAACATCAGAGCCTCTCGCTTTCATTTCTTTTCCTATTTCTTCATATAAGCACTCAATAAGCTCTGTGTTCCAAGTTGATGCAAGGCTTACTCCTATGGGGAGTAATGAAGATGTTGCTTTAAGCCTTATTCCGCTGGGACCGTCGGTTGTGGTAATAGGCGGCACTCCTTTTTCTTCAAGAGATTTTGTTATGCCTCCGAATACACCTGCGTTACCTGTTGGACCAAGAGGACTGCTCATAATAAAGTCGCCTCTTGAGAGAGCCTCAAGGTCATCGTAACTAAGCTGAGCAACAAAATCATCTAAAGATATTTTTCCGTTCTTTACATCTATCAGTTTATGCCCTTTATTGCCTGTAGGCTTTATGCCTTTCGGAATATTGCCGAGAATGGTTTCTCTTAAATCTCTTTTTGAAAGAGCAACTTCCTTATATTTCGGCTTTCCGCCAATATTTTCCAGCCTCATAAAAGATTTATAGGGTGCGCCAAACTGCTCAAGCTGCTCTGTTATAATATCTTCTTTAATTTCAATCTCACCGCATTTAGATGCACTTCTAACATCTGTGCCGAGATATATGTTATATGCACCTTTTTCAAGTATAAATGCACTAAGCTCCTCGCTATATGAGGCCATTTCTTTTATGGGAAAACTTAAAGAAATATTTTCTTTTTCACCGGGCTTGATTTCATTTGTTTTCTTGAATGTAACCAATACTCTTGAAGGCTTACCAAGCTTTCCTTGGGGTGCCTCAAAATAAACTTGTATTACTTCTTTTCCCGAATATTCACCTACATTATTTATGTCAGCAGATATATTTACTTTTTCATCAAAAGCAAAATTTATGTTATCAATTTTGAATTCTGTATAACTTAAGCCATAGCCAAAAGGATAGATTACTTTATCTTTTGCGAAAGTTTCAAAGTATCTGTAACCTACATAAATGTCCTCTGTATAATAATTTTCTTTTCTATCTCCGAAATTATCAGAGCCCGGATAATCAGCATAAGATTTTGCTATGGTATCAGTAAGCTTGCCGCATGGGCTGACTTTACCGCTTAAAACGTCGGCAATTGCGTTTCCGCTTTCCATGCCTGCTTGCCAAACATATAGAATTGATGAGATGTTATCATAAGCGCTTATTTCACTGAAATCCATTATACTGCCGCAATTAAGCAAAAGAATTACATCCTTGAAATTTGACGTTACTCTGCTTACAAGTTTCTTTTCTTCATCACTTAATAAATAACTGCCTTTTTCCAACTTTAATTCTCTGTCTTCACCGGAGGATCTGCCGAGTATAATTATAGCTTTATCGGAACTTTTAGCAGCCTCAATGCACATTTCATTGCTGATTTCAATTTCGTCATAGCTCATTGGCCAATGGCCCCAATACCCGTCGTCAACTGGATTTTTGGAGCAAAGTTTTTTATATTCGTCTGCAAGTTTTTCGTTCAGTTTTATTCCCGAATTTTTGAGGCCATCCATAAATCCTATTTTATACGGTGCGTTTACATCTCCACCGGAGCCGTATCCAACATAGAAAAAATCGTTTTGAACTCTTCCAAAAACGGATACAACTTCATTTTCTTTTATAGGCAAAACGTTTCTGTCGTTTTTGAGCATAACGATGCCCTCTGCACCTGCTTTGCGGCAAAGCTCACTGATTTCGCTGCTGATTTCAAATTTT
Organism: bacterium; assembly: GCA_963652165.1. Taxonomy (GTDB): domain Bacteria; phylum Bacillota; class Clostridia; order Oscillospirales; family Acutalibacteraceae; genus CAG-177. Next base: position 4,653 of record CAVJRM010000031.1, read on the forward strand.
TCCGATTCATCACCGGTTGTTTGCGAGGTGGCGGAAACAACTGTGTTTACAATTTTACCGATTATTTTATTTGCTTTTTTTATAACTTTATTCATTTGTGATCTCCTCCGTTTTTGCTATTATATCATCCATTTTACATTTATTCAATCTTGACGCAATAATTATTTATGATATAATTTTTTATACAAATTCTTTTGGAGGTATTTATGTTTAAAAAAATAACTGTTGCTTTCGGCAAGCCTATTTGTGTTGTATTATATGCTGCTTTTTCGGCTTTGCTTGTGAAAGAAATATGGATTCCATTTGCTGCTCTTGCACTCATGCATTTTTGTGAATTTATTGTTATAGGTTATAAAGTAGGCAAAAGCAATAATTTAGGATTTTTTACTTCTTTTGTAAATTGTCTTTGCTTCGGTTTTACATGGTGGCTTCCTATAAAAAAATAAAAAGTTAAAGCCTACCCTTAGGGGCAGGCTCTTTTCTATGATTTCAATGCTTTAATTATTGCATCTGCTACTCTTTGACTTGACTTACCGTCAAGATCTTTAAAAAATTTATGTTTAAATGAATCAATTTTTTCACTTTCATAATCTTCACTTTTTATTGCCTTTGTCATTTCCTCTTGCGTGAAAACTATTTTACCCGGAACAAATGTTTCAAAATCACAATAAAAATCTCTTTCTGAAATATACTGATATAAATCATAGGCAAAAAACAGCATCGGAATATTTAATAAAGACGCCTCAAACACTGAGCTTGAATAATCTGTAATTAAAAGATCTGTAACAAACAATAAATCATTAAGTTCATCCTCGTTAGATAAATCGATTATATAATCTTTATATTTTTTGTTGATTACATATTTTTCTTTACAAAATGGATGAAGTTTTATGAGTATTGCGTATTCGCCGTTTGTGTCTTCAAAAAATTTATTCGGATTAAAAACATCGATAGGGTAGTAGGCACTGTTTTGACCGTTTCCTCTGAAAGTAGGGGCAAACAAAATAATTTTTTTATCTTTTAATTTCGGGTGTCTTGAATAAAAATCCGCTTTTACTTTTTGAGCATAATCTTCATCTGAGAATATATCCGTTCTGGGCACACCTGTTGCAAGTACGTTTTTGTCACTGATGCCAAAGCCCTCAGCGTAGAATTTAATAATATTTTCAGAGCTTACTGTGGCATAGTCATACATTCTGTGATCAGGTGCCGTCTGCTTAGGCCCACCCGGCTTGCCTAATCTTGAAAAACCGAAAGTTTTAAATGCACCGCAGGCGTGCCATAATTGAAAGAGAGTAACATTATCTCTTTTTGTAACAGTATTTAAAAGATTATAATAATCATCCACAATCACAACTTTGCTTGTTGCATATAGTTCATAAAATCTTTTTTTGTCCTTATTTCTTGAACTCCTGTCCAATGAACTGCTAAGCAAAAATTGAAAATCTATATCTTTGTTATTTTTTATAATGTCATAAACAAATTTTTCGTTTCCGCTTAATTCATCTCTTCTTCCGGAAATAAAAGCAATCCTATTTTCTATCACCGGTTTTTTACATAATTTATTGTAATAGTTAATAAGCAAAGATTCACGGAAAGTAATTATTCTTTTTGATATTTGATTATTTTTTAAGGCGTATTTAATGAATGAAGCTATATTTGTTTTAATTTGAACTATAAATAATTTCAAAAATCCATTGGTTTCCACGCATTTTCTTTGCTTATTTATATTTAATGCTGCAAATAATGCGTCAATCATGAAAAACGGCAATAATAAAATTGCACCTATCAGTGCCAAAAGAGTGGTAAGAAATTCAGCGATTGTTGAGAAAAATTTAAAAAGTTTTCTGTTTTTAGTTGTATTTTTTTCGGCATAAATTATAAATTGCTTGTTTTCCGGATTTGCTGAAAATTTATAATTATAATCTAAAATATTATTTTCTTCATCTGTGGCATTTTCTTCCTCGGCATTTCCGTATGCCGTTATTCCGTCAAAAATTTCTCCGCCTATAAATTTATTATCGATATTTTTATCGATTGATTTAAGCGATACATTCTCAGAAATAAAAAATGGAATATTTTCGTAACAGTTATCACCAAAATCTATCTCAAATTCGGCAGTGATTTTATCATCGTTGGTTTCGGTAAAAATATTACTTATATTATAAACATAGGAAAAAATAGTTACAGTGTCATTTGTCCTTGACCTTTTGAATGAATTTCTCATAAGAAGAGGAAGCCTTCTTATTTCATCATTTTTGCGAAAATTTATTCTCATTTTTGGCGATATACCGTCATTGCCGCATACAACCGCAACATCAATTTTAAGCTTATCAAGTGTAATTTCAACATCGTTAAGAATTACATGAAAATCTTGCATGCACATACATCCTTATTTTTCAATTTGCATTAGATAATATATCATTTCATAAGGTTATCGTCAAGAAGCATTATTGTATTGCTTCCATAATCAAATTTGCACTCAATCCGGCAACTCCACACAAAACCATCACAAGAATCGGGCTAGCTTTGAATTTTCTCAGCACAAAAAAAGCGGCAATAAATATAATTATTCCAATATAATTTATTGAACTTAAAGAAACTGTATCTCCGAATGCCACCATTTTAAGGATTGATAGTCCTGCAGCAGCTATGAGAGCTACAACAGCCGGTCTTAAACTTTTTAAAACACTTTGCAACACGCTTATGTCTTTGTATCTGAAATAAATGTAAGATAAAATTGAGCCTATTATAATTCCCGGTAAAATGCATCCGAATGTTGCAATAATTGCTCCGGGAATTCCGGCAATTCTTATGCCGACGAAAGTAGCGGAGTTTACAGCGATCGGGCCGGGAGTCATTTCTGCTATAGTAATTAAATCTGTAAATTCACTGAGCGTCAGCCAGCCGTTTACATCAACTGCGTGATGCTCTATCAAAGGCATGGCTGCATATCCGCCGCCTATTGAAAATAATCCTATCTGAAGGAAAGCCCAGAAAAGCTTAAGATAAAGCATTCTTATCCCTCCTGTGCTTGATAACTTCTCTTATTATACCTATAACAGCTGCACCAATAATCACATAAACGATGTTTATATCAAGAAATATTGAAACCGCAAAAGCGGCAATCATTATAATCATATCAATTACAGATTTATTCTTTACAACTCCGGAACCAAGGCCGCAAACCACATCAAGTATTACCGCTGCAACTCCGGCTTGCATTCCTTTAAGTAATAAAGATATATATTTATTTGATGCATAAGCCGAATAGAAAAAAGATATAATGGATAATATTATCATCGGAGGTAAAATGGTGCCTATAACAGCAACGATCATGCCTAAAAAACCCGCTACTTTCCAGCCTACAAGCACAGCTGCATTAACGGCAATAGCACCGGGAGTGGATTCCGCAAGCGCTGTAATATCAAGCATTTCTTTTTCGTCAATCCAATGATAACCGTCAACAAATTTCTTTTTCATTAAGGTTACAATTACAAATCCGCCGCCGAAAGTGAACGCACTGATGTACAGTGTAGATAAAAATAATTTTAATAGTATTTTTCTTTTAGGCTCTTTTTCCATCAAATACTCTCCGTTATATTTTTGCTATTCCCTTTACAGTCAAGATATTATCTGTTACTGTGAATTTTATGTTGTACTCTGCAAAAGTTAACCCGAATTCTCTGCTTGGATCGTCTATGTATTGAGGCCTCGGGTCTTGCTCAAGTGTTGCTATTAAAGCATTTAATTTTTCTTTTGGAAAAATATCTTCTATACTTTCCGGATTTATTACGGAAATCTTTTTAAATTCCGTATCGGCAAATCCGTTTGATGCATCCGTATGACAATCGGCATAGGGCAAATAAGGCTTAATATCATAAATAGGTGTTCCGTTCATAAGGTCAGCACCTTGTACTTTTATTACATATCCGTATTTTTCTGTTTTTTCTATACACTTAATTTTTACGCTTGATAATCCTATTGAATTTGGTCTAAAAGGGGAGCGTGTGGCAAATACGCCGACTCTTTTATTTCCGCCCAGCCTTGGGGGCCTGACTGTCGGGGACCATTCTTTGTCTTTTACCTCCGAAAATTCCCAAATCAGCCATATATAATTAAAATTATCAAGTCCTCTAATAGCTTCGGCAACACGATATTCAGGTTCAAATATTATAAGACTCTCTTCTTCGTTAACAAGCCCGGATTGACGCGGGACACCGAATTTTGAGGTATAATCATTTTGAATATGAGCAATTATATTCATAAATTTCTCCGTACATAAAAAAATCGGGGAACTGTTGTTCCCCGAAATGGAGCTGCTAGGCAGACTCGAACTGCCGACCTCATCCTTACCAAGGATGCGCTCTACCACCTGAGCCATAGCAGCAAAATGTTCATTACCGAACAGCAGCTATATTACCATATTGTTTACAATTTTGCAAGTGTTTTTGCAATATTTTTTTATTTTTTGAATTTTATTTATATTTCTGCCGGTATTGTTTCTATTTTGTAAATTTCTTTTAGCTCCCTTAACTTCTTTAAGTGAGGCGTTTCAATATGGCTTGATAAAGCTTCTTTATTTTCCCATTTTTCTATGAGTAATATTTCGTCTTTATCACAGGATGTATAAAATTCATAAGATATACACCCATTTTCTTTTCTTGTTTTTTGAGGAATTTCAAGAGAATATATTTCTTCAATGAATTTCTCTTTTGTGTCGGGTTTCATAATATATTTTAATTGTACTTTTTCCATTTTATATTATTCCTTCGTCTACTGCTTTTTCGCATAATTCTGAAAATAATGCACAGCTCCAACTAAACCAGCTGCGGGTGTATTTATTCGGATCATTTGCATCAAAGCCTTCGTGCATCAAATATGTATTTGCATCGGTATTTTCGAGCATTGAGAGAATTTCTTTTATTTCGTTTTTGTCCGTGCTTGTAAGTCCCTGCATTGAGAGCGCAATGTGCCAGATATATCCCTCGGGAGTGTGAGGGCTTCCTACACCTTTTGCAAATTTTCCTTCATAATAATATGGATTTTCTTTGCTTAATATAAATGCTCTTGTTTTTTGGTATGTTTCATCATCGGAACTGCAATAACCTAAATACGGAGCTGATAAAAGTGAAGGAACATTTGCATCATCAAACTTGAAATAATTGCCAAGCCCGTCAACTTCGCAGGCGTATATACCATCTATTATTGCAAATTTATTTATTCCTTCATTTATTTCATTTTTGAGAGTTATGCACTTATTTATAAAACTGCTATCATAACTTATGTGCTTAAGCATTTCTTCAAGATGCAATAATTCTGTTGCCGCAAACATATTTGAAGCAACAAGATAGCCGTATCTACAAGCATCATCACTGGGCCTGAATCCCGACCATGTCATTCCCGTGTAGCCGAGAGGAGTGCCAAGACCATCTCTCTTAAGCGTATCTTTTTCATCTCCGTTTCTGATGAAACGGTAATCTGAATTTTCTTCGTGATGTTGTTCTTTTATCCATAAGTTTACAATTGTTTCGGCACTGCATGTAAAATTTCCGTCAAGAACACTGTCATCACCTGTAGCCTTCCAAAATAAATATGTAAGCCTTATAGGGTAGCAAAGAGAGTCTATTTCATATTTTCTTTCCCATACAATCGGGCTTGGAATTGGATAATCATCAAATTCTCTGTGGCTGTTTGGCTCTTTTTTGAAGGCGTTTGTATAAGCATCAATAGAGATATAATATCTTTGCCTTTTTATGACACCTTTAATAATGTCTCTGATTTCTTTGTTTTCTTTTGCAAGGGGAATATAATGAGAAACCTCTGCAGTTGAATCTCTGAGCCACATTGCCGGAATATCACCGGTAAGCACAAACATTGTGCCGTCATCCATAGGGCATAGAGCTGTTTCAATTGTATTCACATAGCATTTTTTATACATATTGGCAAGCTTTTGGCTGTGTTTACTTATTTTGTTTGCATATTTTTCTGTTCTTGCTGTAACACAATCAGGAATTATCACTTTAAGCCTCCATTTTAAATATTATTTTCTCGATTATCTCGGTGTAATAATTGTAATTTAAAATTAAGTTTTTGATAAAAAAATTAGCTTTATAAAGTTGAAATACAAAGTAAAGAAAAAATTATAATACAGTCATTTGCAGCGTTTTATTATTAATCAAAAATAATGTCTTTACTTGTTGCTAAATTTTCAACACTATATAAAAATAATATCTCAGTTATTTTTTCATCTTTAATTATGTCTTTTAGATCTTTTTTGTAATACCTCAAATCAACCATAATTATTTCACTGTATTGTTCTGCCAAAAACGGAGCCAAACAGTGAGCAAACGAATCTTTTATCAAAAGAAGTTTTCCTCCGTTGTTGCCGGTCTTAATATCAACTCTTGAATGGTTGCCATCAAGAAACACTGTGTATTTGTCTTCTTCGTTTAATCTGTTTTGAAAGAACATATTATCATAATTTGCTTTTTGGTTTCCTTCAATAATTGTTACATCTGCATTTCCCTTAGTTTGTTTGTTTTTCAAAATTTTAACAACATCCGGTTTTGTGAGAGTATAACAGGATGTTGAATAAGAAGTACCATAAAATGCGGTGCTCTCTTCGACTTCATAATTATTTAATGACGGAGCAGAAAATCCTTTTACTTTACAAAATTCTTCATATGCTATATATGCTGCGTCACTTGTCCAGTGATGATCGGTTTTATAGAACAAATTTGCGCTGTTTCTGTTACTTATAAGTGCTTTTGAAATATCAATATTTGTTACCGAATCTCCGAGAATGGAATTAACTGTTTCAAGATATTCCGAATCATAATATTTCATGGAATTGTCCGGTAACTTATCCGAATAGATATATCCTTTTGATGGAATCGCCATCGTATAGACAGGCAAATCAGTTTCACTTGCAAAATTTTTTATTCTTTTTAAATTTTTTTCAAGATTATTTTTTCTTGCAAAGGGCTTTTCGATAAGCCAACCATCTTTCCCAAGATAAACACCGTTTGAACCGTTGTTTCCTTTTATTAGCTCAAAATAAGCATTTACAGATACAAAAAATGTTCTAAATGGCGTTTGATCAGCAAGAAACTTTTCAAAATCTGTGGAAAAACTACCATCTGCAATATTTTTTAATGATACAGATGGAAACTGTGACAAATATCTTTTCTCGGTTGCAGAATAATCGTTTTTGGGCAAAAATACATAAAGAATGCCGATTACTACAATGAAAGCACAGAAAACAATTATTAAAATTTTTTGATGAGTTTTCTTTGTCATATTAAAATTTAAAGTAGAGGAAAGGATTGTATGTGTTATTAACAAGGCTGGCAGTACAAATTATCAATATTACAATCACTGCTATTGTTTCGGCTACTTTAAAACCTTTCTTAAATTGTAAATAGTCATATATTTTTCGAATTATCGGTGTCGATGCTATTATTCCGAAGATAAGAAGCGATGAATAACTTACAACTGTATTTAATGCATCGCTTGAAATTAAACCGCCGGTGAACAAAGTGGGGATATATTCTGTAAGAGCGCTTAAGCCACCCACATCATCTGAATAATAGAAAATTATCCATCCAACCAGAATTAAAAATATTGAGTAAATATGAGAAATAAAAGATGGTAGTTTGTTAATTGCTTTAAGTAGGAATAACTTCTCGATAATTATAATTACTCCGAAGTATAAACCCCAAATAATAAAATTCCAGCTTGCTCCGTGCCATAATCCCGTAAGGAACCACACTATTAAAAGATTTATAAGTGTACGTATTTTTCCTTTTCTGTTCCCTCCGAGAGGAATATATACATATTCTTTAAACCATGTTCCGAGGGAAATGTGCCACCTGCGCCAAAATTCGGTAATGCTTTTTGAAATATACGGGTAGTCAAAGTTTTTAAGAAATTCAAAGCCGAACATGTTTCCGAGGCCTCTTGCCATATCACTGTAACCACTGAAATCATAATAAATTTGAAGTGAAAAAGCAATGACTCCTACCCATGAGGCAATAGCGCCACGGCCTTCTGATTCTCTGAGAGAATCCCATAAAAGCCCCATTGGATTTGCGAGTAAAACTTTTTTTGCAAGACCAAGTGTGAATAATTTTATTCCTTTAGCAAATAAGTCTATATTTTCTTTTCTGGCAGAAAGCTGTTCGTCAACGTCTTTATACCGTACAATCGGTCCTGCTATAAGCTGAGGAAACAAAGACACATAAGTTCCGAATGCAACAAGACTGTGCTGCGCTTTAGTATCTTCTCTATAAACATCAATTGTATAAGACATTGTCTGAAAAATATAAAATGAAATTCCTACCGGAAGAGGAATATCTATTACCGGAATATTTGCAAACGGAATTATGATATTTAAATTTTCTGTTATAAATCCGGCATATTTGAAAAATGCAAGCAATCCGAGGTCAATAATAACCGAAATAATAAGAATAATCTTTTTCTTTATGTCGCCGGTTTTTTCTATAATTAAGCCTGCAAAATAATTTATGACAATAGTAAATACCATTAAAAATACTAAAACCGGCTCGCCCCAACCGTAAAAAAATAAATCTGCAATTAAAAGAAATAAGTTACGATATTTATGGGGTAATATATAGTAAACGGCGAGTACAAAAGGTAAAAATACAAACAAAAATATTAAGCTTGAAAATACCATTTTGGGTCTCCTTGAAATATTTTGAATTCAATTATAACATTAGAATATTTAATGTCAATTATAAAGATAAAAAATATTGAATTATTATTTTTTATTTGCTATTATGTTTGAGAAGAGGTGACGGTATGAAATATATAAAAAATTTTTTGATTGTTTTATTTGCATTTATTCTAATGATAATCCCGGGGCTGTCAGTCTCTGCACAAGCTACTAATTATACTGTGGATTGCCCGTATATTTTTGCTCACGGCTTCATGGCATCAACAATATACGTGAACCCTGATGATCCGAATTCCGAGGCGGCATGGCCTCCTTCATCGGATAAAATTCTTGCTGCGGTTAAATCGACGCTGCCTTACATAGGTAAACTGCTCACAAATCATAATTGGAATGAGTTCGGCAACAAGGTTGTTCCTATTGTAAAAGAATTATTTGAGCCTATAATGTTAGGCTCAGATGGCAATGTTAAAGATAAATCCGGGGTAAGATGGAGTTATCCTGCAGCAGAGACTATATCTAAGACTTCACAGCTTGAATTTGTTTATGATTGGCGCCTCAGCCCAATTGAAACCGCAGCAAGCTTAGATGATTTTATTGACTATGTGCTTGAATGCTCCGGCGCAGATCAAATTGTTCTAGAATGTCATAGCTACGGTGGCGTTGTTGCAAATACCTACGCTAAGTTATATGGTACTTCAAAAGTAAGAAGCTGGCTTTTTAATTCAACGGCAATTTACGGTGAGACGTATACCGGAGATCTAATGACCGGAAATATGCATTTTGATGCAGATGCTTTAACAGCTTATCTTAAAGGAGCATTTGATTACAATCAATATGAAGAGCTTTTAAATGCTCTTTTTTCTGTCCTCAATAAAACAGGTGTTACTGATAGTTTAATTAATTTGACAAATTTAATGGTTGAAAAAATCGGTGATCAGGTAGTCAGAGAATGTATTGCACCGATGTTTGGAGGATGGCTAAGCATATGGGCAATGATTCCCGATGAAAAAATAAATGAAGCATATAGTTATGTTTTTGATAATGTTTATAAATACACTTCAACCGATTGGTCAGGCCTCAAAGAAAAAATTACAGAATACAATACTAAAGTAAGGCCCTACAAAACAGACACATTAAAACAAATAGATAATACAAGTAATCTTTATGTTGTTTCAAGATACGGTTACAGCGGTATGTTTTTAACTCCTTCTTGGCAAACTGCAACCGATATGATTATTGATGTTAAATATTCTTCTTTTGGCGCAACTTCCGCAAGTTATAATAGCTCACTAAGTGATGATTATATTAAGAATGTTGATTCAAAATATATTTCTCCCGATAAAAGCGTAGATGCTTCATCTTGCTTATTCCCTGAGCAAACATGGTTTATAAGACATTTTACACATGCTGTCAGTAGTGATAATTTTGAAACCTTCAAAAAAATACTTTTGTACTGCAACGTTCAAGCAACAGTTGATACATTTGAAAAATATCCAAGATTTATGTATTATGATGAGGATACAAACGAAATAAAGACTGATACATTAAGTGATAAAAATGAAACTTTAATTGATAAAATTAAGCAAATTATAAATTTCAATAAAGTGATTACAATTTAACATTTTCAAAAGATGAAAAAGCTATATTCTTCGGAGAATTATCAGGAATATAGCTTTTAAGTTTAATCTTATTTCACTCTTAATCTTTCACATAACTCTTTATCGGGTTTTACCCACATAGTATTATAGGTATGGTATATTACCATTCCTTTTTTACCGTTCTTTGGCTTTTTAAGCTCTCGTATTTCTGTATAATCAACGGCAACTTGGCTTGAATCCTTTGCGGCGCTGTTATATGCAGCGATAACTGCCGCTTGCCTGCATGTCCGTTCGGGAATTATATCACCGTTCCCGATTACAACAACGTGAGAACCGGGATAGGATTGAGTATGAAACCAAGAATCGGTTTTATCTGAAGATTTTAAACTAAGCATTTCGTTTTGAATATTGTTTCTGCCTGCTAAAATTATATATCCGTCATCAGATATATATTTTATTGGTGGCAATGCTTTTTGCCTTTTGGTGCTCTTTGATGTACGTTTAAGATATCCTTCATCATATAGCTCGGATTTTATTTCGGAAATTTCAGAAAAACCGGATGATCTTTTTACCGCATCCAAAACACTCTCTAAATATTTAATTTCGATTTTACTTTCTTCAATTAAATTATCCAGCAATTTTTCCGCATTTTTCTTTTTATTGTATTCTTTAAAATATTTTTGTGCATTTTGAGCAGGGGATAAAGCAGGATCGGCTTTTATACGAATCAAATTGTAGTTATCATAAAAATTTTGAACATCAAAGTATAATGAACCCTTTTGTAAAGTATATTGATTTGCCAAAATTAACTCTGCATTTATTCTGAAAGTGTCCTTATCTTTACAATCTTCAAGTTCTTTTGTTCTTGTTTCGAGTTTTCTTTGAGAGCGGGCGATCAAATTGCTTAATGTTTTTTGTAATTCTTTACTTTGCTGATTTGTTCTTTCTGTTGTTGATTTTTCAGCATAAAAAGAGTCTATTAAATCAGAGTAATTATCAAAAATTTTTGATTTTATCTTGAAACCGTATTGGGTTATATCAGTAAATGAAAAATCATAAGGTAAATTATGCTCTTTAACAAGTAAAGTAGGGGTTCCACCATTTAACAAGCAGTTTTTAAGTTTGCTTATTTCTTCCGTTAATTTATTGAAGTGAATTTCCGACATTTCACCCACAGAAATATCATTTCCTGTTACTCTGCACGCAATTTCTCTGCTTATTAGAGGAGAAACTCCTTCAATTGTACTTAAAATTGCAGCTGAAAGCATTTTGCCGGTTTGAAGTTGTATTTGTTTAACTATAATTTCAATTTCTGTATTTAAAATATTTATCTTATTTTGTGTTGGCGGAAGCTGATATTTAAAGCCGGGTTGAATTTGCCTTATGGAAGATGTAGTCATATCTGCTTTTTTTATGGCCTCTAAAATTATGCCCTCTGAATTTATAATAATAAAATTACTGCGTTTTGCCATTATTTCAAGAGCAAGCCTAAATGTTACAGAATCGCCTATTTCGTTTGTACCTTTCAAATCTATAAAGACTATTCTATCTAATCCAACCTGAGTGATATCGGTAATTAAACAGCTTGTAAGGTGTTTTCTTAAAAACATACATAGCATTGGAGGAGCTGAAGGATTTTCAGGTTGAATGTTTGTCAGATTAATTCTCGGTATGCTTGATGAAGCAGAGATAAAAAGCCTTTTTGCTCCATCTCTTTTTCTTATGTTAAATATTATTTCATCTTTTGCGGGCTGGTAAATTTTTTCAATTCTGCAGCCGATAATTTGATTTTTAAGCTCTTCAGTCAAAAGATGTAAAGTTAAACCGTCAAGAGGCATTATATATTATCTCCCGTAAATTCTGTAGGTGGTGTTTGCTTTAGAATTAAGCACTCAATTTTAAATTTATTTTCTATTTTTCCCTTTAAGAATGGTATAACAGGATTCTCTGTTTCAAAATGTCCTGCACAGAAGATAGAGAGCCCTAATTCCTTTGCTTTTATAAACTCATGGTGCTTAACTTCTCCTGTAACAAAAGCATCGGCTCCGTTAGCGATCGCTTCATATAAATATTCGCCGGCTGCACCACCGCAGACTGCCACTTTGCTGATGGGCTTATTTGCATCCGCATAAATAACAGGGACGGATAATTTATTTGATATTATTTTTGAAAGCTCTTTTGCTGTAACTGTATTAATATCACCGATATGGCACATTTTGGCGTCTGTATCTGTATCTAAAGCTTTTATATTGTTAAGACCTAAAGTTTTCGCGAGAACAGTGTTAACTCCGGGCTCGGATTTATCAAGGCAAGTATGAGCACACAAAACGTTTATATTGTTTTTTATTGCCATATGAACAGCACTGTTTGTATCAACAGATTTAAGCGGATTAAAAATGATAGGATGATGAGTGATAATAAGATCACAGTTATTTCTTGCGGCATCTAAAACGGTTTCTTTAGTTGCATCAAGTGCAAATCCGATTTTACTGATTTCATTATTTAGATTTCCGATTAAAAGCCCACTATTATCCCATTCGCATTGGCTGTCAAATGGAGCAAACGAATCGATATAATCATATATTTCTTTGATTATCATTTATAATTACCTCTGCATCTTCAATAATTTTGCTTAATTTATCATGAATCTCTTTTGATTTGTATTTACCTTCTGCCTCGCATCTTACTTTGAGAAGCTTTAAATTTTTTTCGGTGATTTTTTTACTGCATTCATCTTTGTTAAATATTAAATCTCCAAAGTAAATATGCCAATCAGGCTTATTTATTTTTTCTCCGATAAATTCGGCACATATTATATTGTAATATCTACCTGCATCCTTACATGCTTTCTCTGCAATAATTTTAAATCCGTTATTGATTAAATATTCTCTTACATCTTCGCTGTGCGATTGGGGCTGTAAAATCAGCCTGTATGCAGGATTTTTAAGCCATTCCGTTTTTGATAAAATATCTCTGATTAGGGTGCCGCCCATACCGCAAATAATTAAATCATCTGCATCGTCTGGATTAATATTTTCAAATCCGTCTGATTGTCTTAATTCAATTTTACTTTCAAGGTTATATTCATTGATTGTATTTTCTGCGTTTATTAGCGGCCCTTTTCTTAAATCCGAACCGATAACAAAAGGTGAAATATTATGTATAACAAGATATGCAGGCAAATATGCATGGTCTGTTCCTATATCAGCAACCCTTGAGCCTGCTCTTACAAATTCTGCAACTGTTTTTAATCTAACACTAATTTCCATTATTTATCTCTCATTTATTTTTTTAAAATTATGGCTGATTGTATAATCAAGTTGAACATATTGAAATAAAATAATCCATAGCGGAAAATTCCGAGTAGAATGTAAGTGACCAAACCAACATCCAAAAGGAGCATCCGCTATGGATCAAGTACATTATACCACAACAGAGCATAAAAAGGGACAACATCTTACATTTGAAGAGCGAGTTTTG
>CAVJRM010000032.1:0-17572 GCA_963652165.1 bacterium
GAGTAATGAGTAATGAGTAATGATGGGGATTTTGCCGTGCAAAATCCGATTGTATATGGCACTGCGTGCCGGAAAGACTTTACAATCGGTCTTATATTTATCGCTCCGTATATTTCAAAGTTATAAATTTATCTCTTTGTCAATAATACAAATTGGAGCGAAGCGACCCGACATTACTCATTACTCATTACTCATTACTCATTAAATAAAGGAGGTTATAAATGATAGATTTTGAAAAAATCAAATCAACGGTTACAGTTAAAGAATACGCAGAAAGCATCGGAATGAATGTTACAAGCAAAGGAATGACCTGCTGCCCCTTTCATAATGACAAAAACCCATCAATGAAAGTTTCCGAGGGATACTATTGTTTCGGCTGCGGTGCAAAGGGAGATATTATTAATTTTGTTTCCGAGCTGTACGGCCTAACCGCTGTCAATGCAGCTGAAAAAATCATGAATGAATACGGCATAGCGGAAGATATAACAATAAAAAAGGTAAATCAGCCTGTAAAAAGAGCAAATGTTTCCACTAAAGAAAAAAGGAACGATGCGGTTTTGTATTTTATCAAACTTGAAAAAGAATTGAAAAGATGGATCGAGGAATATAAGCCAAAAGAATCAGATGACAGCCTGCACCCCCTGTTTGTGTATGCTGTAAATAATGTTTATTATTATGAATATGTTATTGATAAATTGATGTACGCTCAGGTCAATTAGCAATTAGCAGTGAGCTTTATTTCACTGAAAAAAGCCCTTTTGCATTAAGCAAAAGGGCCTCTTTCTTGGCGGAGAAGGAGAGACTCGAACTCTCGCGCCGGTTACCCGACCTACGCCCTTAGCAGGGGCGCCTCGTCACCAACTTGAGTACTTCTCCATGGTAGCGTTAAAGCTTATATTAAATTAGTTGTTTGTAAATGTGGCGGAGAGAGTGGGATTCGAACCCACGGTACCCGTAAGAGTACGACGGTTTTCAAGACCGTTCCGTTATGACCACTTCGGTATCTCTCCAAATTGCTAGTGTATAATAGCATAACGGCAGGATTATGTCAAGAATTTTTTGCAAAATCTGTTTTATATTCCGAATTATTGTGATATAATACAAGCAATAAAATTTGTGATCTGCTTTTGCTTTTGCAGATAAGTAAAATCTTATGAGAGGGGATATTATATGCCAAACAGTAAACAGTTTATACAGGAATTCGGCAACAAGACATTTTCAGAACATCCTTTTTGTGATGCGGACGCTCTTGCATTGACTGAGGTTTTTTATATGCCTTTGGAGCTTGTGGTTTCAGAATCCTTTGATGCTGAGCCCGTTAACTTTTCAGATGCCTGTAATGAGCTCTTTAATTTAAGAGGTAATAAGCACAAACCTTTGGGCCTTATGATAACATCTACCCCCAGTAAAAGGCTTATGCTAATGGCTGCAACCGCAAGATACAGTGAGCTTAAAATAGTCAACGTTCATGAGGTATATTCCTCTGCCCCGGCAATTCAGTATTGTGCCGGCACATTTCTTTTACCCGACGGCACTGTTGTTGTTATCTACAGAGGCACCGATGATACTATTGCCGGCTGGAAGGAAGACCTTGATATTTACACTAAAAAGGGTACGCCATCCTATGATTTGGCTCTTGACCACCTTGAAAAAGTTGCGGAAATATTCCCCGGTGACATTATAGTATCCGGCCATTCAAAAGGGGGAAATATTGCTCTTAAAACAGCCTGCGAATGCAGTGAAAGCACAAGAAAACGCATTAAAAACGTATATAATTTTGACGGCCCGGGATATTCGGATTATTCTATTTTTTACACCTCTGCGTATGATGAAATTTTACCCGGTTACAGGCACTATGTGCCTTCGTCATCGTTTATCGGCATGCTTATGAATCATGATTATGATTACAAGGCTGTTAAAAGCAGTCAGCTTCTCGGGCCTATGCAGCATGACCTTGGCTCCTGGCAAATAAAAAACGGTGAAATTCAGCTTGTTGAAGACGTAGATATACTTGCAAAAATCACGGATGAGTGGATGGCAGCTATGCTTAAAAGGCTTGGTGAGGCAGGCACGGCAGCTCTTGACACAGTTATAACAGCCGTAACGGAAGGAACAGGCAAAAAGACTCTTACAGAGGTTGCAAAGCACTCTTATTCGGCAGTGGGCGGAGCAGCAAAAGCATATAAAAATCTTCCATCCGAAACAAAAGAAGAATTCAAAAACGATTTCAGAGGCACTGCAAAAGTTTTGCTGGGAGCAATAGTTACCGTGCTTCAAGACACAAAGCTTGCGGCAACTGCGGTTACTGACTCTGTTTTAAGAAAAGTTGCTTCGGAAATACTGTAAAAATATAAACCTATGCGGCGTAACCACAAGTTGCGTCGCTTTTAATTCCACCGGAGAATATTATGGAAAAATCTCTTGATACGCCTAATTTCGGCACAGAAAATATAAGCAAAATAATTATAAGAATAGCTCCTCCTGTTATGATTGCACAATTAATACAGGCCATGTACAACATTGTTGACAGCTTTTTTGTGGGCAAATATTCGGAGGATGCTTTAACCGCCCTTTCAATTATCTACCCGGTTCAGCTGCTTATCACGGCACTGTCCGTCGGCACCGGTGTAGGTGTAAACGCCCTTATGGCTCGTAACTATGCCATAGGCAAAACAAAAGAAGCAAATTATACAGGAGGCACGGGAATTTTTCTTGTGATTATTTCTTGGATTTTTTTAGCTGCCGGTTCTTTAATTTTTCTGCCCACATTCGCCCGCAGCTCTGCGGAATCGGAGCAAGCGGTACAAGATGTTATAACCTATGGCACAATAGTATGTGTGGGCAGCCTCGGTACGTTTTCGGAAAGCTGTTTTTCAAAAATTCATCAGGCCTCCGGAAATATGAAATTGCCCATGCTTGCACAGGTGGCAGGGGCATTAACAAATATAATACTTGACCCTATATTGATATTCGGCCTTGGCCCATTCCCCAAAATGGGGGTTGCCGGCGCTGCCATTGCAACTGTTATAGGTCAATTTTTGGCAGCCTTAATTACAGGCATAACCGGAGCACGAAAAATTCCTAAATTCAGCACACTTAAAAAATACATTTGCCCCATTTATCATTTTGCATACCCTTCAATTTTAATGCAGCTGCTTTATGTGGTCTATATTGCGGCACTTAATATGATTTTGGTAAGCTTTTCCGATGCGGGGGTAACGGTGCTGGGGCTTTACTACAAGCTTCAATCATTTTTCTTTATTCCCCTGCTTGCTTTGCAAACCTGCATTGTTCCGGTATTAAGTTACAATTACGCTCAAGAAAGCTATAAAAGATGCCGACAAATCATAAAACAGACGCTTATTATTTCCGGCGTAACAATGATTATAGGCGTATTCTGCTTTGAAGCTATTCCGGACAAATTGATACAAATTTTTTCTCAAAGTAAAGAAGTTTTAAAAATAGGTGTACCTGCTTTCAGAATTATAGGCATCAGCTTTTTACCCGCTGTAACCGCTCTCATTTCTCCCACATTCTTTCAGGCAATCGGAGAATCAAAGGCAAGCACAATTTTATCACTTACAAGGCAAGTGTTTTGTTTAATTCCTCTCTTTTGGCTCTTTTCAAAAATCGGCCTTGGCTACACATGGATTGCTTTTCCTCTTTCGGAAACAATTACAAGCACCGTGGGAATAATTCTTTATTGTAAAGAGTTAAAAAAATGGAACTCAAAAACCTGTTAGAACAACATTTTATGCTAAAAAATATTTATTGCATTGCAATTTTACATATTTATCCCTCAATATTATTGTGGCTACTATTAATATAATATGATTTATTGTCTATTTTGAACAAATTATTAACAAAATATTGGTTAAAATGCGGAATTGAAAAAATCCTTGTTACATATTATAATATCTGTGAGTAATCATGAAATAGGTTATCATGATACAAAATTCTATGAAAGAAGGATTGCCAATGAAAAAGGTTCTCGCAATTATCCTGGCTCTCGTTATGGTTCTCGGTGCCATTCCGTTCTTTGTACTTGCGGACGAAGACACCGCTACCGCCTCTGCAGCAGATACCGTTGCGGCATGGAACGAGAATCTCGCTCCTGTTCTTGCAGAGCTCTACGACAACGATGAATCTGCTCACCTGAAGTACGTTGCCGAAAACAATGACGAATTGCAAAAGACAATGACCGCCTACACCGTATTCGCTCTTTATGACAACGCCTGGAAAAACGGCTTTGACAAGAGCATCTCGGTAGAAGATGCAGAGAAGATTCTTGTTTCTCTTATTGAAAAAGTTGATGCCAATATCGGTGACAGCAAATTCAAAGAGATTTTCGCAGTTCTCCAAACAGCATCCGACCTTAATGACTTACTCCAAAAGGTTAACAGCTATGTTAAGATTTCCGATGTTCTTACATCAGATGAGTGGTCAACAACATTCAAGTACATCAAGCATGCTATAGATTTCTATCATCTCTATGAGAAACAAAGAGATGCTGTTATTGAAGCTTATGCTCGTATCCTTTCAGTTCAGGCATCTAACCAGTACTATAAAGATATGCTTAGGTACTGTGCGGCAAACTCAGAATATGATGTAGTTGTAACCGCTTGCAACAACCTTATTACTGACATTGAAACAAGTGTTGATGAGCTCATCAAAGCAGAAATTAAAAACCGTATAGGTTACACATCCGACGAACTTTTCACCTCTTTAGCTCAGCTTGCCCTTAACACCAACTCTTACACAGCAGTTGCTCTTAAGGTTTACAACATTGGCACAAGCGTAGCAGATAAACTTTGGAACACAAGTGACCAGTACGCTCTTATGGACGAGCTTTACACTTCATACTATCTTGAAACAGCCGTTGTTAATTGGGCTAAAGAAGCTCAGGCTGCCGGCGATGCCGAGAAATTTGTTTTCGGTACAGGCGCTGTTCTCGGCCTCAGACAGGTTGGTGCACAAACTCTCTATGACCTTAAAGTTGCACAAAATGACGGTATTGTAGGCAAGGTTAAGAATCAAATTAACCTTAATGTAGGCTTTGAAAATGTTTCCGAAATGGCATTCCTTACTCTTGCAGAGGAAGCTCTTTTCAAAACAGCTATTGCTGAACTTCAGCCAATCAATTCAATCGTTATCACAGCTACAAATGCTTATATAGGATTTGACGGCTATCGTCTTTACAACAGCGATGCAACAATTACCAATAACGGTAATTTCTACTACGTCAAGTACAGTGATGCTATTGCAAACTATGTAAAGGCAGCATTCTTAACATCCGCAAATGCAAGTGTTGAGCTTAAATCTTCAACAGATTACAATGCAACTCTTATACTCAAGAAACTTGAAAATGATGAAATTGCAAATTACTCCTTCACCGACGTTACCATAGGCGAAAATGCAAAGGTTACATTTAACAGTGCCGACGCAACATACACCTACTTAACAGGTGACGATGAAAACGTTGTTGATTTTAACACTGAGTTCCAGTATCCTTCAATCAATGCCGTAACAGCTAAATCTGTTGCAACAGCAGTTGGCAGTGTTGTTAAAACCGAAGCCACACAAAAGGTTGAAGAAGTAAAAGGCAAAGTAGTTACAATTGATGCTCTTATCAGAGAATTCTTTGCCAAAGTTGCTGCAGCTTTTGAAGCTCTTTTCAAGGTTAACAGTTAAAATACAGTTTAATATTTTAGCTCACCTAAGGGATTTACCTTAGGTGAGTTTTTTGGTGTTAAAAAAGCAGCGTAGATTTGATTCTACGCTGCTTTCGCTTATGATGGTGTTATTCTTCGGCTTTCTCTTCGGAATCTTCTGCAGCCTCTGTTTCGGCACTTATATCGGATTCAGTTGCATCTTCTTCTGTTTCGGATACTATTTCATTCTCTGTTTCTTCCATGCCGTCTGCATCTTCCTGTGTGGTATCATCTTCGGAAATTTCAGGCTGTTCGCAGGAGCTTTCATTTCCCTCATCATTTGAAACGGTTTCATCATCCTCGGATGTTTCCGCATTTTCGTCGGGGGGAAGATTATTTGCTATATCATCAAGGGGAATTTCTTCGATTTGCAATTCCATTTGCCGTATTCGCTCAGCCTCAAGCCTCATTTGCTCCTTAAGATTTTCATAATCCATTTGAGCTTTTTCACACTTTTGCTGATATTTTGCATTCCAAACAGGGCGTTTCTTTTTAACAATTATTGCAACTATTATAAGTATTACAAGGGTTGCAAGGGCAATTCCCGCGCCGAGAGCAAGGCCACGCTGCTTAAATGAAAGCTCTATAGTATGTTCACCTTCCGGAAGATTAAAGCAAAGATAAGCATCATTAAGGGCGATATAATCATCCTCTGATATTTCTACGCCGTCAATCTTAACGGTCCAGCCTTTATCATAAGGAATGGATGTGAACATCATGCAATCTGTATCTGCTGTAACCGTGCCTTTAATATAAGTTTCATCAAAGGTTTCTATATTAAGCTCATGAGCTTTAAGAGTATCATAGCATTCATTGAGCTTATCATCGTTTACATAGTAAGCGAAGAAATCCATTTGATTATAGGTATCTGTATCTTCATCAAGAGAAATTGTTACCTCAACGGTATCCTCCGGTGTCACTATGCCAAGGTCAAGAATATAAGGCTCATCAATGCTTTGAACTTTTATATCATCGCCCTTTGAAACGGTGATTTCCTCAAAATTATCCGAATCTACAAACAAGTAACTGTGTCTGGTTTCGGGAACAGTAAGCACAACAGTCATTTCCGCCTCGCCGGAGCCTTGCTTGCTGAAATAAACATCTCCTGTTTCAAATCCCGTTTCAATTTCCTCAATATTGTAATAGCGAACATCGGAAATATCCATGGATTCAAACACGCCTTCAACTCCGGTTGAAAGCTGAGCCCATTCACCTTGAGTTAAGAAAGGATTTGTATATGCGGAGTACCAATTTTTAAGGTCACTGCTTACAGCCATGCCTATGGTAAGATAGTAATTATTTTTATAAGCGCTGAAACTCTCGTTTGATGCAACAAGAGAGTAATAATCGTCTGTTACCGTTACCGTATCATCATTATCCACAATATATTTAAGTGAATTCATCATATTGTAGATAGGCGTTTGCATGTAATAAGTGTAGCTGTTTATATAGTTTGAATAAAGGCCCAAATCACTTTGCATATTTGCCATTTTTTCGTATGCCATAGATGAGAAGGTGGAAATACCGTTATATCCAAACCAAGCAGGGTCCATTCTTGCTCTGTTATATGTAAGCTCCATGCGGTAACTGTCATCGCCGCCCTCAAGCTCATCAAGCTGAGATTTAATGGCTCTGAAATCATCGTAATCCGCGGTATAGCTGCTCTTTGTTTGGGACATACTGTATCTATCTGTATTGGAGCAGGCTATTTCTGCCACAACGCAGCAAAGAAGAATTACGGCAATAGCTGTTTTTTGCTTCTGAGTATCTTTTAACATATAGAAAACAAGGGTATATGTTACGGCAAAAATCAAGCTGAGAAGGATTGTAATATCCTCCACATTTTTAGAGCCCAATTCTTGTACCAGAATTATCATAAAGACTACCGCAACACCTGAGCCGAGTATCTGCCTGCCTGTGTATTCATTAAGATTCTTAAATGCCTTAAATGCCATAACAAGAAGAACAAAGCAATACATATAAGAGAATCTGTAAGGCAAGTCGTTGGGGAAGTGGAAGCCGTGCATAATATAGTTAAGATAGTTCAGATTAAAGCTGAAATAAATTATGCCTAAAGTGAAAACACTTGCAATTTTTTCTTTAAGATTTATTCTCTTTGAGAATATATAGAGAGGTACAAGGATAATTGTGCCTATTCCGCAAAATACATTGGGAAGCACATCGTCACCGCTTGAACGAATTGTCGGGTCAACAGATGCAAGATGATTTGCAAGGAAATCAAAAATCGAAAAATAAATTTTATAACCCGATGGCCATGTGCCTGAGGTTGCGGAGCAGGATTTAAGAATTAAATATGTGGGAATAAGGGCAAAAGCGGAAAGGCATCCGGCTGAAAGTGAGCCGAGAGCAAAGGTAAAACCGCTTCTTAAAAAGATACTGCCCTTTGCTTTTTCAAGCTTTGTGTATTTCTTATTGCCTTCGCTGTCAAAATAATAAACAGCATTGTCGGCAATATCAAAAGTGCTGTAATTTGAGAAATAATATACAAGAAAATATATAACCGAGAAAATACAGGTCATATATCCCATATAATAATTTGAAAGTAAGGTGAGAGTTAAGAAAGCAATGTAAACGGAGGGCTTTCTGCGGTTTATGATTTTCTCAATGCCATACATAACCATGGGGAAATAAACCATGGCATCAACCCACATTACATTCCAGTAATATGCCACAAACCAGCCGCACATTGCATAGAGGACGCCGAAAGCTGCAGTAGTGAAATCGTGACGGTTTTGAGATTTTTTAAGATAAAGAGTAAATGAACCTGCTGCAAAAGCACCCTTTGCAAGAATCATTGCGGCGATAGCCTCCGGCATGTTCTCATGGCCGAAAAGAAGCATAAATATCATTGAGGGGCTTGCAAGGTAGTTAAAGAAATTACCGAGGAATGGACCGCCAAGGCCTGTATTCCACGAGTAAATCAAACTTTTAAACTGAGTTACCCTGTCATAAAGCTCTGCAAAAAGAGGGCCGTATTGATGGTAGAGGTCCATTCTGAGTATTGTTACTTCGCCGAAAGGAAAAAGTTCATAGCAAAAATATACAAGCAGCATTATAAGTGCCGTGCACATAAGAGAAATCCAGCAATAAGCGTTATCGCTGAAAATCTTTTGAAAGAACCCTTTCTTTTTGAGTGTGTTATTTTCCATTATTTAATCCTCCATTGAGGTATTTTCTGTTATAAGAAGGCTTTATCTCAACAGCACCATCCGAATGGACGGTAGTAAGAGTTACGCCCTGCATCCATTCGCTTTCCGGCTTATTTGTATTTGTGCCAAGGTGGTAAGGATTGTACCCGGCAGGCAAGCTGTAAACCAGATATACGCCTTTATAGACAGCGCACCAATCATTTATATGATCGTGGCCTGCATATATTGCTTTTGTGGTGCCTGTTTCAAGAACCGCGTCAAACATACCGCTGTTAAAAGGGGAACTGCCCACGCTCTCATATTGCTCGCCGTAAAGAATTTTACATTCGCCGGTGGGAACATATTCAAATTCCCCTTGTTCTTTAAAAACATGCTCATATTCTTTTAATGGAATATGCATAAACATAAGAGACGAAGCACTGCCGTATTTACTTAAAAGGCGTTTGGTTTCATTCTTATAAAAATCAATTTGCTCTTTTTTGAGAAAATCATAGCCTTTTATCTCGGGGGAAAGATTATACTGCGGCCTGTAACTGTCAATAATACTTCTGCCGGTATCAAAAAGAAATACTGTTTCTTTGAGCTTTCCGCAGCTGCCGAGTATATTTATTGTGTGATTTCCATAGCCGAATAATTCTTTGGGGCCGTGTTTGCAAAGGCAATGGTCAAAATCCGCAAAATCTTTAAGAAGAAGCCACTTGTAAAAGCCTTTTTCTTCCCTAACCTCGTGATTGCCGAAAACAGCAGTCCAATATATTCCGATTTCTTCCATCATTCTGCCGAATTTAATGGCATCCGACTGCTGATATTTTGATGTGATAATATCGCCTGTAAGCACTATAAGATCAGGCTTTGCATCTTTAATTTGCCTTACAAACAGCTCAACTGTTTTAGCATTAAGCTCGTAATCTTTATCAAAATGAAAATCCGTGGTAGAAAGAATAACAAAATCTTCGTCTGTAATATTGCCGTCTTTATCGACTTTGGCAATATCCGTTGAATATTCATTTTCGGAAATTATTTTTACATTGGTTTTAATCGATGAAGCTCCTGCTCGTTTACTGAAAAGAGCTTTTGGATGCTTGCCTTTGCTTATTTTAAAAACAAGCTCTTCGCAATCAACTCCGATTCTTAATGCCGTTTGCCTTATAAAAGCCCAAGGTTTGTATAAATTCAAATAAATCAGCCTCTGTTCTCTGCAAGAAGAGTGTGTTTCATATTCCAAAGCTTTTCCGAAAGGTCAACATAATAATTATGAGGATATTCAAATCTGAGCACTTCATCCCAAAGAGTATCAATTTGCTGCTTGCAAAAATCTCTTATTTCTTTTGTTTCTCTGGGCTTATAAACACATTCACCCTTTACGAAAATGGGCTCTAAAAGCTCTCTGACCTCAAAATTTGTAACTTTCTTTTGCTTCCAAGTATAAACCGGGTCAAAAAGAACGTATGGCTTTGCCGGGTCTATAACCTCATCTGAAAGAGCTATAAGGTCTGCAATAGCCTTGCCTGTGTCTTTATCATAAAATCTGTAAAGGCGTTTGTTGCCGGGAGTGGTGATTTTTTGAACATTTTCACTGATTTTGATTTTGGGGATAACTTTACCGTCTTTTTCAACGGCAACGATTTTATATACGCCGCCGAAAACGGGGCTTGAAGATGATGTAACCAGTCTCTCACCTACGCCGAAAGAATCAATCTGTGCTCCCTGAAGAAGCATATCTCTTATAATAATTTCATCGAGGGAGTTTGAGGCAACAATTGCACAGTCCTCATATCCTGCCTCATCAAGCATTTTTCTTGCCTTGCGTGAAAGATATGTAATATCACCGCTGTCAATTCTTATGCCCTTAGGCCTTTTACCGAGAGGCTTAAGAACTTCATCAAATACTTTTATGGCATTGGGAACTCCGCTTTTAAGCACATTATAGGTATCTACAAGCAGGGTGCAAGCATCCGGATATTCCAAAGCATAAGCTTTAAAAGCATCATATTCAGTATCAAAAAGCTGAATCCATGAATGAGCCATTGTGCCCAGGGCGGGAGTACCGAAAGCCTCATCGCTTATTGTACAAGCTGTGCCCACACAACCGCCGATATATGCGGCGCGGGCACCGTAAATGGCACCATCCCAGCCGTGAGCACGGCGAGAACCGAACTCCATAACAGCTCTGCCGTCTGCAGCCCTTACAATTCTATTTGCTTTTGTGGCAATAAGGCTTTGATGGTTAATGCAGATAAGCACCATTGTTTCTATAAACTGAGCCTGAATAACAGGGCCCTTTACTTTTATAATCGGTTCACCGGGGAAAATAGGTGTACCCTCGGGAATTGCGTAAACATCACAGGCAAACTTGAAATTTGCAAGATAATCAAGAAACTCCTCGCCGAAGCCCTTTCCTCTTAAATAATCTATATCCTCTTTTGTAAAGGAAAGATTGCGAAGATATTCCACAAGCTGCTCTACCCCTGCCATAATGGCAAAGCCGCCATTATCGGGAACTTTTCTGAAAAACATATCAAAATAGGCAATGGTATCCTTAAAGCCGTTTTTAAAATAACCGTTTGCCATGGTGATTTCATAAAAGTCCGTAAGCATTGTTAAATTGCGCTCAGCATCAAATTTGCTCATAAAAGGAAACACCTCTCATTATATAATAATGCAATTATATATTATATATAATGTTGCGCATTTTTTCAACCTTTTATACCACAGATGTTTTGTTAAATTTTTCAAAAAATTTTGTTAATTTAAATAAATTTTTATTGCAATTTGGTAAATATCGTGATAAAATCCATTATTGTATATGTGAGATTTTGCCATATAGCTTCAGTGGCTTTCTCACAGCGTAAGTTTATTACAGAAACGAGGAAATCTTATGAGAATCAGAAAAAATGAAATCGGTACCAGAAATATCGTTGGCCAAAAGGTTGAGGCAAGACGTAAAGAAATCGGCATGAAACAGCGTGACCTTCTTACCCAGCTCCAAATTAAAGGTATCGAAATCAACGCATCAGGCCTTTCAAAGATTGAAGGTCAGCTCCGTTCGGTAAACGATTATGAGCTTAAAGCTCTTTCAGAAGTTCTTGGCCTTTCAGTTAATGAGCTTCTCGGAATCAGCAAAAAGTAAACAACTGATAAAGCCGTGTCAAAACAAGATACGGCTTTAGATTTTCAAAATAAAATTCGGAGGACATTTATGAAGTCCCTTAAAATATTTTCTCTTATTTTATCGGCTGCTATTGCAACAACTTGCCTTTCCGGTTGTGATTCAATTAGCTTTTTAAAGCCGGAAGAATCCACCACAAAAGAGGCTTTCAATCAAGAGGCTTTTGATGAGGAATATTACCGTACTTCCGTAGCGGAAGAAACCGAAGAATCAACGGAAACAGCAGAAGAATCCACCACAGAGGAAGATACATCCGTAACCGAAACCACCACAGAAAAAGAAAGCACTACATCTCTTACGGAAAAAATTACGGAAATTTCTTCTGTAATTTCAACTACTGCCGCAAAAACTACCACCACCAAAAAGGCTTCTAAATTATTTACTACCACCACAAAAAAGAGTGTTACAGATACAAAAAGAGAAGAAAAGAAAACTAAAACCGACTATAAATACGGCGTGGTAAAAGTTGATGTAGTTGCCACCTATTATGATATTTACAGTGACGGCTCAAAGGTTCAGACAGATAAAAAATCTTATACAACATACGATTATTCAAAATTCAGCGCTACCACAAAAGACTTACTCAGCGAGTCAAAATCCAACAAAACAAAATATGCATCGGATATTAACTCTGTTGTAAGCACAATAAACGGCTACAGAAAAGATGCAGGCAAATCAGAGCTCACCCTTGATGATAATCTTTCAACAGCCGCATCTGTAAGAGCCACCGAAATGGCATACAGTGCTAAACTTAAGAGCACAAGGCCCGATGGCAGCAAATACAGCACCGTGCTTTCCGATCTTGATATTGAATACACAAGCGCTATTGAATTAACTGCCAAAAACAGCACTGACGGCAGCTCCGCAGCATCAGCTTGGAAAAAGCAAAGCAGCAGTACCGTAACAAACAGTGATTATAAAAAAATCGGAGTAGGCATAGCAGAAGGCCCCGAAGGCGATACCTATTGGTGCGTTATGTTTACAAACTGATTATAAAAAAGGAATATTTTTATGGTATCTTTAATTAAGCAAAAAATAAAAAATATGGATAAAGCAAAAGTTCTCACTCTTAAGGATGAAGTTGCTTACCAAAAAGGACAGGTTGTCAGCAAAACCCTTGCACAAAACGCTGCTCTCAGCATAACACTTTTCTCTTTTGACAAGGGCGAAGAAATCAGCACTCATTCATCAGGCGGTGATGCCTTTGTAACCTGCCTTGACGGCACAGGTCTTATCACTATTGACGGCAAAGAATATATCTTAAATGAAGGTGAATCAATAGTAATGCCTGCCGGCCATCCCCACGCAGTATTCGGAAAAGAACAATTCAAGATGCTTCTTGTAGTTGTTTTCTGATAAAAATATAAAACGGAGGAAAATTTATGGATACATACGTAACAGGTGAAACATTAATAGGCGAAATCGTAGCTAAATACCCTGAGGCAATTGAAGTTTTATTTGCAATAGGTATGCATTGCATCGGCTGCCCCGCATCACAGGGTGAATCCCTTAATGACGCTTGTGCAGTTCACGGTGTTGATGCCGATGAAGTTGTTGACCTTATCAACCAAAAAATTACCGATGTAAAAGACGGTATTGCAGAATAATCAAAACTGTATTTTCAAAATCAACCAAGCACAAAAAACGGGGCTGTATAAGCAGCCCCGTTTTTAATATTATCAAATTATCAGTCTGTGCCAACTCTTTCAAATACGCAGCTTGCGCAATCTGTTTCAGAAGCGCCTGTCCAGTAAAGTCTGCCGTCCTCGCTAAGTTCAAAGTAGCCCGTGCCGTTTTCGTATTCGGTAGTTTCGGATTCTTTATCATCTTCGTTGGTAACAGTCTTCTTGACGCAATCGGTGTAATTAAGGAGTCCGTCTTCGCCCTGAGTAACAGTCATAGTCCATGTTGTGTACTCAGTTGCGCCGCTTGACCAATGAACTGTGATTTCAGCCTTATCTTCCTCAGCCTCAACTTCCATTGTTGCTCTTTGGCTTGTGGAATCCTGATATGAGCCTTCCATAGAAGCGTAGGTTTCAGCTTTTGCACTATCGGAATTATCACCGAGAGATGCATCCTTGAATGTATCAACAAGGTTGTTGAACTGCTCCTCTGTCATGCCTTTTGCTTGGAAAACATACTGACCGTCTGTTGTGCCCCAACGAGCAAGCATTACATCGCCGTCTGTAACTGTTTCTTCGCTGAGTGCTGTGCTTGCAAATGCACTCTTGCCTTCGGCAGTGTAATAACCGCTGATGTCGTTTGCGCAGTTATCGGAGAAACGCTCTGAACACTCATTACCGTTTAATGTGAATTTGTATTCACCGATTTTGTAATCTCCGGAATCAATAATTGTGTATGTTGCATCTGTAACGCCCATTACGCCGGGAGTTGTAAGGTGTGAACCGAGCATGGTATTAACTTCATCAATAGAAGCATATTCTGTTACGGGATTTGTAACTTGAGTAGATTCGCTTGTAGATTCGGTTGCTTCTGTTGTTTCTTCGGTACTTGTGCTGCCGCAAGCTGCGAAAGAGCAGAGCATAAGAGCAGCAACAAGGATTGCCATAAATTTTTTCATGATTTTTGCCCCTTTCTATATGCTTTTTTAATTTGCATATAAGTAATACCACCAAAAAGTTAACAATTCAAGAACAAATTATAATTTTTTCTTGAAATATAGAAAGCTGTTTATTCCGCACTTTCTTTTTTAAGCTCTTCATAAGAATCAACGGCAAATCTTACACAGCTGTCACAATCACATAAAATTTTGCCTGTTTTAATTCCTTTTAGCTCTCCGCATATTGTAGAGCCGCATTTTTCCTTAAAGAGATTATAAAGCCTGCCGGAATCTTTATGAATGGGTTTTCCGTTATATCTGTCAATGCCCAAAAGCATTTGAGCACCACACAAAGCACCGCAGGTGCCCTCCATTGTTGCCATGCCGGAGCCGAAACCGGCTCCCAGCTTTTTAAGGGTATCATAATCTATTCCTATTTCATCTGCATAAGCACAAATTACAGCCTGGCAGCAATTATGATTGCTGTGCTTTAATTCTACTGCATATTCTTGCTTGGTCATAAAATTTTACCTCACGCTTAAAATTCAAAAACTTCTTTGCTCTTGTTACTGCCGATATATCTTACGGTAATTTTTTTAACGGTGCTGTTTTCGGATGGAGTAATTGTAATATTATCCCCGTCAAGCTCAAAATAAACAGAGCTGCCGTTATCATCATACATAGTATATTCGCCTTTACCGTAATATGCATCAACGGTAATTTCTTCAAAGCTCATACTGTTGCCGTTTCTTTCGGGAAGCATAGGTATAATTGCTCCGCTCTTTGCAAACACAGGGTAATTTTTAAGAGCGCATTGCATTTCATATTCCCCTGCCGTGTATTTTTTACCGGTAAATATATCTGTCCATTCGCCGTCGGGCAAATAAAATTTCACGTTGGGTTTATTTTTCTTTGTGGGCTCTGTTACGGGAGCAACGATAAGCTCAGTGCCGAAATAATACTGATTACGGTATTTTTTATCATAGGCAATGGGAGATTTATCATAATAGTACATTGGGCAAACAAGAGGAACGCCCTCCTCACTTGTTTTAACATTTGCCGTGTAAAGATAAGGAAGCAATCTGTGCCTAAGCCTCAAAAAATATTCGGCTGTTGCCTCTGCCTTCGGATATTTCCACGGTTCTTTTGAAAGAGAGGTATTATTTGAATGTAAGCGGTTAATGGGTGAAAATACGCCGTATTGAATCCATCTTAAATATATTTCATTCTTACCTAAATTGCCTACATGGCCGCCAATATCGTGGCTCCACCAAGTGTAACCGGCATTAGAAGCGTTGGCAGTAAACCAAGGCTGAAGGTCAAGGCTCTTCCAGCAAACAACTGTATCCCCCGAAAAGCCTATGGGATAACGATGAGAGCCTATGCCGGCATATCTTGAAAGAATTACTCCGTTATTTCCGTTTCGGCAAATATCAAGATAATGATAATGATTAAGAAGCCAAAGAGGGTCAAGGCCCATCATTTCTTTGCTTGATGTTCCCTGCTGCCAGTCTATCCACCAAAAATCAACGCCCTCATTTTCATAAGGATGATGAAGAATATCAAAATACGCATCACGAAAAGCCGTATTTGTAAGGTTGAATTTAACAGGCTTTTTCTCATCGGGGTTTTGATTGCAAGCCTTGCACATATCTTTATATTGTTCTTCAAAATATCTTACGCCGTCGTGAGGATGAAGATTCATTGTAATGGCAAGATTTCTGCCTTTAAGATTATCAAAAAATGCTTTATGGTCAGGGAACAAGGATTTTTCAAAAGTATATCCTGTCCATCCCGGGCCTTGAATTATGGTAGGCTTAACATCAAGAGGAACATTTTTTACTATATGCCAATCCATATCAATGGTGGCAACGGTAAAAGGAATATTTTTGCTCTCAAAATCATCCATAAGTTTGAGATATTCTTTATCCGTATAGGCATGATAGCGGCTCCACCAGTTGCCGAGAGTATATTTGGGTAACAGAGGAGTTTTGCCGGAGAGCTTGTAAAACTCTTTAAGTCCGCCTAAATAATCATTGCCGAAAGCAAAAATATATTTATCTGTACCCTTGCCCTCTCTGAGAGAAACGGTACCGTCTTCGTTAAAAAGAAAAGACTCACTATCATCAATTTCGGCAACACCGTTTGAAGAAAACAGACCTTTTCTTACATGGCAAAGGAAAAAGTGGTCACTCTGCTCTGTTTTTGCCTTCCAATCCCCTATTACTCCGAAAGTGCCGTCAAGGGTGCGGGCGGTACCGCCAAGGTTAGTTTCATTGCCGGGAAATACCCATTTTTTGCCCTGCATAGCTTCTGCCTCAAGAGTGGTTAAATTAACTCTAAAACCGCCCTCATCGGTAATAAGTGTTATTAAATTATGATTTTTTTGAGTTTTAACATTAACCTTTTCAAAATCACGGCAAACAGCCATTTGAGAGGCCTTATCCGTAAAATAACCTTTTTCTATTCTGAGAATTCTGTTGCTTATTACACTTAAACGCACATCTCCGTAAACAAAGACTTGCTCGGATATGGCAGGTGCATTTTTCATTTCAAATCTCGGCATAATTTCCACCTACTGTCTTACTAAAGATAAAGCCCCAACTGAAAAGTCGGGGCGCAAGAGCGTAAATCATTTAATCACATCAAAAAGGACAAGTAAATTATAGACAAAACCGAAAAGCTCTAATATTTTGAATGTAAGCATAAAAAATTCTCCTTTCTGCGTGTTTGTTTTATACATCGTTATTTTACAATATTATTTTCAAATAATCAATAGTAAAAATGAATATTATTAGATTTTTCTTGCCAAATGTGAAATGTTGTTGTATCATTGACAAAATGTCTGCTCGTTGTTATAACTCTACAAGTAAGGCATAGCCTAAACGGTAGGCGGTTACAATCTCTGCCCTCAGTAGGGCAGTACAACATAAGGATAAGTCGGTTTTGAGCGGATCTTTTC
>CAVJRM010000033.1:0-15366 GCA_963652165.1 bacterium
GACCCGACATTACTCATTACTCATTACTCATTACTCATTGTCCCTACGGGACATTCCACATTTGAGTTAATCAATTTTCTTGATTATATAATATAACTTTTCCTATTTCAAGGCAAAAGAAAAGCCCGACGGTAATTCGTCGGGCTGAAAAGTTATTGAATTATTCAGCTGAAGCAAGGCCCTTTACAAGAGCAACAAGAAGACTGCCTGCCTCTAAGAGAGAAGAAGTATCTACACCTTCAACAGCACCGCTGAGGTCAATGCCTGTAACTGCTGACTTAATGAAAGCCCAAAGGTCACTTAAAATGAGCTTGATGTAACCCTTTGTGCTGTATTGACCTGCATATGGGCACTGTGCAACGTGCTTCTCATATTCCTCTTTAATTGTGAACTGAGCAGGGCAACCGCCGTTAGCGTAATCTTCACCGCTGTAGTCGCAACCTGTAACGTGATCTTTAGCATTTACATAGTATGCATAATGCTCGTTGAGTGCTTTTTCGTTGCTGAGAGTTTTGCCGCAGTAGTAGCAAGTGTTAGCCTTGGAATCTACTTTGAACTCTGCGTAAGCTGCGCATGACTCAAGGTGTTTTGCATAAGCTTCGCTTGAACCGCAAACTTTATCACAGTATGGGCATTTAATAGTAGAATCGTTTTTAAGTGTGAATACTTCGGGTAAGATGAAGGAAAAACCTTCTGTTGTTGCGTCTTCGGCATCATCGGCAAATGCCATGATTGATACGCAGGAGAATGCGAAGAGAACTGCAAATAAAATTGCTAAAACCTTTTTCATATTCTGACCGTCCTTTAATTTATTATGCACTTTAATGCATTTTTTAATATATTACCACCATATATGGTGCCTGTCAATAAATTTTTGTTTACAAATCGGTAAAATATTAAATTTTTTTGAATTTTATTTAAGATGATGTTATTTTCTTTATTTTTACATTACATCATATATTAGTGAGAGCATAATCATTTATTTTCATGTTAAATAAAAATTATAAAAAAATCCAAAGAAAAAAGAGGGTTTTCACATTTTAATTCGTATTATATATTGAAGAGGTGAAAAAATGAGTTGTATAAGAGAAGAAACTTATGAAATAGAAAGAGCCACTTTATCCCCCAATGCCACTCTTGCCTGTAAATCAAAAGGTAGGTTAAAGCCTGAGGAAGAAAGCCCCATAAGAACGGAGTTCCAAAGGGATAGGGACAGAATCATTCATTGCAGCTCTTTCAGAAGATTAAAGCACAAAACTCAGGTTTTTCTTTCTCCGGAAGGGGATTATTATCGTACTCGTCTCACCCATACTCTTGAGGTTTCTCAAATTGCCCGCACTATTGCCGTGGCATTAAGATTAAATGAAGATTTAACAGAGGCTATTGCCCTCGGCCATGATTTAGGCCATACTCCCTTCGGCCACGCAGGTGAAAGAGCCCTTGCGGCCGTTTGCCCCACCGGCTTTCATCATTACACTCAAAGCCTCAGGGTAGTTGATAAGCTGGAAAAAGACGGGGAAGGCTTAAATCTTACTTATGAAGTTAGAAACGGCATTGAAAGGCACACTTCCGGCGAGCAGGCAGACACCCTTGAGGGCAGAATCGTTCGCCTTGCAGACAGAATTGCATATATAAACCACGACATAGACGATGCATGTATAGCAAAAGTAATGCAAGAAGATGATATTCCCGTAGAAATCAGAGATGTGCTGGGGTATTCAAAAAGCGAAAGAATAAATACCCTCGTTATGAACTGCATTGAAAACAGCGAAGATGATATTTGTCTTTCTCCGGATATCCAAATGGTTTTTGATATGCTTCATAATTTTATGTTTGATATGGTATATACAAATCCCGTTTGCAAAAGTGAGGAGTCAAAGGCAGATGCCATGCTTAAAGTGCTTTATAAGCATTTTGTTAAGTATCCCGAAAAAATGCCGGAGCAGTTTATAAAAATTGCAAGAACCGAATCCCCCGATATTGCGGCTTGTGACTATATTGCCGGCATGACAGACAGATACGCTGTGAAAATTTTTAATGATTTGTTCGTTCCGAAGGGATGGCATTTTACAAATACGTGAGGTCAAACTACTATGAAAAAACAAAATAATATTATAATCATTTTTTGTGTAGTGCTTACACTCTTAACGGCTTGCTTTTTATCCGTGTATGCAGACAATACCGAGAGCTCAAGTTCAAGCTCAAGCAGTTCATCATCATCTGCAACCGAATCCTCAACGGAAAGCACTACTGCATCAACCACAAGCCACACTAAATTTTCAAACCGTTTTGCAACCACTACCACCACTACCACTACAACAACGAAATCTTCGGATACAAATACCGGCACTACCGCAAACGGTAAAACAACCACCACAATAAGAGGAACCACTGCTTCAGGCACCACAAAAAAGCAAAAAACGACTACAGCCACAGGTGTGCAAGTGAGTTACCCCCAAACCACATATAAAAATAATCAAAACACCGTTGTTATAACTCAATCACCAACCTACACAACAGCTTCCATGGTTGTTACGGATGCGGATTCTTATACCACTCTCGGCGAAATCGCCACTGATACCACCAATAATATAGAAGTATATACATGGTATGCAAGCACCGTAAGTGAAACCTTAAACAGCGAATCTATCCCTGCCGTTGAAGAAGATGAAGACGGTTTTCGTTTTGATTATCGTATATTTATAGGTATTCTTATTATACTTATGATTATCATAGTTGTTACGGTTGTGCTTTTATTTAAACAGCGTAAGGATTACAGAGGAAGTCTTTTCTTCAGATTCGGCAAAAAATAATAATAAAACAGGCGAAAAGAGGTGAGAGGATGGCACTCCCAAAGGAATTTATACAGGAAATACACGATAGATTAAGCATTGAGGATGTGATATCCTCTTATGTCAGCCTTAAAAAAGCAGGTAAAAATTTAAAAGGTCTTTGCCCTTTTCATAACGAAAAAACACCGTCCTTTACTGTTTATCCGGAAACAGAGTCCTTTTATTGCTTCGGCTGCGGAGCGGCAGGGGATGTAATTGTTTTCTTAATGAGGATAGAAAATCTTGATTATATTGATGCCGTTAAAGCTGCAGCGGATCTTGCAGGGCTGAATATGCCGGATAACGGCTATGATGATTCCTTTGCAAAGCTGAGATTAAGGCTCCTCAGTGCTAACCGTGAAGCAGCAAGATTTTATAACAACATATTATATGAAGAAAAAGGCAGAGCTGGGCTTGAATATTACATGAAAAGAGGCTTGCCTAAAAGCACAATAACCCATTTCGGATTGGGTTATGCTCCCGATGAATGGGAGGCACTGAGCAATCACCTAAAATCAAAAGGTTACACAGAGCAGGAGCTTGTGGTTGCAAATCTTGCAAAGCGTTCTCAAAAAACGAGCAGAATTTACGATAATTTCCGTAATAGAGTCATGTTCCCCGTTATTGACCTTAGAGGGAATGTTATAGCTTTCAGCGGCAGAGTACTTGATAATAGCAAACCGAAGTATGTAAACACAGCAGAAACGCCTGTATTTAAAAAAGGCGACGGAGTTTTTGCCCTTAATTTTGCAAAAAATTCGGGCACAAGGCAATTAATTCTTGCAGAGGGCCAAATGGATGCAATAGCCATGCATGAGTTCGGTTTTACAAATGCCGTTGCAACTCTCGGCACGGCTCTCACACAGGAGCAGGCAAATCTTATTGCAAGATATGCAGATGAAATTTTAATTTGCTATGATAACGACGAGGCAGGCAAAAAAGCCACCGAAAGAGCAATACCTATTTTTAACAAGACGGGCATAAAAATAAAAGTTGTAAATATGCAGGGCGGGAAAGATGCAGATGAACTTCTGCGCACCTACGGTAAAGAACGATTTAACGATATTATAAAAGGCTCTGCAAACGAAACGGAATATAAACTTTCCAAGGCAAGAGAAAAATATAATTTATTTACAGATGACGGCAAAATCCGTTTTTTGAATGAGGCTTCAATGATTTTGGCGTCTTGCCCACCGGTTGAGAGAGATATTTATACTTCAAGGCTTTCCGATGAACTTAAAATAAACAAAGAATCTCTTACAACTCAGGTGCAATCATCTTCAAAAAAGATTTATAAGCAGCAACGAACGGAAAAAGCAAAAGCAGACACAAAAATGATGCTGAACAGCTTTGAAGATAAAAATAATCCGGAGCGTCAAAAGCATCTAAGGGCCGCAAAGGCAGAAGAAACTCTTATTGCATCTCTTATGAGAAACCCGGATTTTTATAAAAAAGTCAAAGAACAATTTACCCCCGATGATTTTGTAACGGATTTCAATAAAAGAATAATAACCCATTTAATATCGCTCATAGATGGGGGATATTCCACGGATTTATCAATGTTCAGCTCGGATTTTGATATAAACGAAATGAATACCGTTACCAAAATTGCAATGGGCTCCCAAAATTTAAGCAACACTTTAAAAGAGTGCGAAGAATGTATACAAGTTTTGAAAAACGAAAAAAATAAATTATCAAAAAACGCCGCTGAAATGAGCGACGAAGAATTTTTAAGCGCTTTTAATAAAAAATAATTTGGAGGTTTAACATAATGGACGAAAAAGAAAAGAAGAACCCCTTTAAAGCCCTTATTGAAAAAGGTAAGGCTACCGGCAAGCTCACCACACAAGAGATTGATATGGCTATTCTTGAAACCAACATTGAGGTTGAGGCTCTTGATAAGCTTTATGAAACCCTTGAAGCCGAAAACATTGAAATTGTTGATGATATGGCAAGCGGCGAGCTTAAAGACTTTGATATTGACATTCCCAAAACGGCTGATATGTCCGTGGTTGAGGATAAAAATGCCAATATTGATGACCCCGTAAAAGTCTACCTTAAAGAAATAGGCAGAGTACCCCTTCTTACCCCCGAGGAAGAAATTGAGCTTGCAATTCGTATTACAGATAATGACGAGGCAGCAAAAAAGCGTCTTGCAGAGGCAAACCTTCGCCTTGTTGTAAGCATTGCAAAAAGATATGTGGGCAGAGGAATGCAGTTCCTTGACCTTATTCAAGAGGGTAATTTAGGCCTTATTAAAGCCGTTGATAAGTTTGATTACACAAAGGGCTTTAAGTTTTCAACCTATGCTACATGGTGGATCAGACAGGCTATAACAAGAGCTATCGCTGACCAGGCAAGAACCATTCGTATCCCCGTTCACATGGTAGAAACAATTAATAAAGTTAAAAAGACAAGCAGTATGCTTCTTCACAAAAACGGCAGAGAGGCAACTCCGGAGGAAATCGCAGAGGAGCTTAAAATGCCCGTTGAAAAGGTAAGAGAAATTCAAAGAGTTGCACAGGAACCTGTTTCTCTTGAAACACCTATCGGTGAAGAGGAAGACAGCCACCTTGGTGATTTTATTCCCGATGACGATGCTCCCGCACCGGCAGATGCCGCATCTATGGTTCTTCTTAAAGAACAGCTTAATGAGGTGCTTGAAACCTTGCAGCCGAGAGAAGCTCAGGTGTTAAAGCTTCGTTTCGGCCTTGAGGGCGGCCATCCTCACACTCTTGAAGAGGTTGGTGCAGAGTTTAATGTTACCCGTGAGCGTATCCGCCAGATTGAAGCAAAAGCCCTTCGCAAGCTCCGTCATCCCAGCCGCAGTAAGAAACTTAAGGATTATCTTGAATAATAAAAAATTACAGGAAACATCCTAAAAAGTTACAATTTGTAATCTTTTTGTAATTTTTTTGATAAAAACTATTGACAAATGCTCTTTATGGTGCTAATATAGTGCCACAACGATACAAAACAAATCAGAAAGGAATTGATTACTTATGAAAAAGATTCTTGCTATCGTACTTTCAATCGTAATGATTTTCTCAATGTCAGCTATCGCTTTCGCAGCTGATGACAAAACTGTTGACGCTCAGGGTTTTCTTGCAGCAAGCGATACAGTTAATGTTGCTATCGAAGGCGTTAAAAGCATCCTTGATTCCATCATGAATGCTATCAACACTCAGGACCTTGCAAAGAACATCATCGCTTCTGTTCAGAGCCTTGTTAACGAAATTCTTGCTTCTCTTGGTATCAGCAGCCAGAGCTCAGTTCTCGGCGTTGTTGCAAACCTTGAAGCTAAGATCGGTGACCTTGGTATCGTAGGCGACATCCTTGAGTACATTGAGAACCTCATCAACAACCTTAAGGCAAAGATTAAGGCTCTCTATGCAGGTAACAAAGAAACAACTGTTGAAGAGACCACAGCTGCTGAGCCCGCAGAAACAGGTTCAACTTCCGTTGGTATCGTAGCATTTGCTGCTGTTTCAGTTGCTGCTGCTGCTGCATACGTTTGCACAAAGAAAAAGGAAGACTAATTTAGTTTAACTTGAACAGACTCCGTGCCCCCTATTTAGGTGCGGAGTTTTTTCTACTGTATCGTTGGTTTTGGCGTTGCTCACAAAGACATAAAGCCAGAAAGAGCCCGGCAGCTTGCTGTCGGGCGTTTTTTATATCTAGATAATTTCTTATATGCTGTAAAACTTGCTGTTGAATTTTACAGCAAAATAGGATATAATACAGAAAAAAGGAGATGAGTATTATGCCAAATATTAAGCCGATTTCCGATTTACGAAATTATAGCGATGTTCTGCATGATGTAACTGTCGGTTCTCCGGTTTTCTTAACAAAAAACGGAAGAGGAAAATATGCAATTCTTGATATGCGTGATTTTGAAAAAACGCAAGCACAAATTCAGCTCATGAATGAACTTGTAAAAGGTAAAAAATCCGGAGAAGAAAATGGATGGTTTTCCTTGGAAGAAGTAGAAAAGGCATTGGGAATAGCCGATGAATAATTTGTTTTTGTCTGAGAAAGCTAAAAATGATCTTTTAGAAACAAAGACCTATATAGAGGAAGAATTGCAAAACCCTGCTTCTGCAAAAGAAACGGTAAACAATATAATAAAAAGTCTTCGCATTTTACAAGATTTTGCACAAGCCGGAGCATTATTATCCTCGGTTGTTAATATAGAAAGCGATTATCGTTTTCTTGTGAGTGGCAATTATATAAGTTTTTACCGTATTCATAATAACGAAATTTATGTAGACCGTATTCTTTATGCTCGCCGTAACTATATGCAAATTTTATTTGGCGATGACGAAAAATAATTTGCTCTTATATAAAAATAACGATTTTTGTTCTCTTCGCAAAAATGCCCTGCACAGCTTTGCCATGCAGGGTTATAGTTTTTATTGCTTATCATTTTATTGTTAATTGTTAATTGACTCTAACGCTTCTTTCACGGCTTTTGAAAGCTGGTCCGGGCATGATGTGGATTTGAATCCGCATTTCAGACCCTCTATTTTTGCAATAATATCCTCTGCTTTCATTCCTTCGGCAAGCATTGCAATTCCTTGGGTGTTGCCGTTGCATCCGCCTTCAAACTTGATGTTTGTTACAATATCGTTGTCAATATCAAAAGATATCATTCTGGCGCATACGCCTTTTGTTTTGTAAGTATAATGCATATTTATCACTCATCCTTTTCGACTATTTTACAATATAAATCTTAATTTTTCAACCTTATTGTTATTGACTGAAAATCCGATATGAATTATAATAAATAAAAAATGGAAGGAGTAATTATCTTATGAAAAAATATTTAAAGATAATATCACTTTTTCTTTCTCTTGTAATGGTATTTTCTTTTGCCGCTTGCAATAAAGAAAATACTGCATCTGAAACGGATACATCAAGTGATGAGCGAGAGGTAAAAACGAATATTGCTGCTTTAAAAAGTTCTTCGGGTATCAGCATTGCAAAACTTTATAATGACAGAAGCTACGGCTATACGGTCAATTTCTATGATAATACCGATGAAATCTGCAATCTTATTAAGAGTGGTGAAGCGGATGTTGCCTGCCTGCCTCTTAATCTTGCGGCAAAGCTCTACAACGAAACAGACGGTAACATTGAAATACTTGCTGTGAATACCGAGGGTAATTTGTACGCTCTTTCAAAGGATAGCACTATTTCAAACGTCGCTTTTTTCAAGGACAAAAAGATATATGCAGCGGGAAAAGGCACTTCTTATGAATATATGACTGATTATATTCTTGAAGAAAAAGGCATATCAAACGAAAATATTGAGTATGTTGAAAAATTCAGTGACCTTGTTACTAAAGCTGAGGAAGGCGAGGCGGACATAATTATTGCTCCGGAGCCTTATGCATCTGCCTGTGCAGCTAAAAATTCGGAGTACGGCACCGCAATCAGTCTTACAGATACTTGGAAACAGGTTTGTGATACAGAGCCGGCACTTGAATGTACAATAGTTCGTAAGGATTATTTGGAGGCAAATCCGGATATTATAACCGAATTTATGACTTTTTACGAGGTTTCAATAAACTTTATAAATATGGAGAATAATACCATACCGCCACTGGTTAAAGGCTATGGCCTTGTTGACGGCGAAGATTATGTAATATCTGCTATTGCAAACGCAAACATAGTGTTTGTTGAGGGTGAAGAAATGAAAACTCTTGTAAAGAGTAATTTTGAAATTCTTAACTCACTGAGTGCTGATACAATCGGCGGTAAAATCCCCGATGATGACATTTATTATCTTGGATAAATAGCCATAAAAAGCGTTTTTTGTACTTGCAATTATATAAAAAATATAATATACTAACTACACATGGCTTAAAAGCCGAAATTTGAAATCCGCAAAGCGGAAAATCGGGAGGAAATCATAATGACAAAGAAAATTCTTGCTATCCTTATGGCTCTCATGCTTGTTTTATCATTTGCAGCATGCGGCGCAAAGGATGACGACACTACAACAGAATCCACCACAGATGCTTTTGATTCCTTTGGTGAGGATGAAACAGACGCAACCGAAGCTACTGATGCTACAGATGCTACAGACGCTTCAACAGATGAAACAACAGTAACCGAAGCTGATTCTACAGAAGCTACATCAGCTAAAGCAGATGAATCCACCACAGCTAAGAAAGATGAAACATCCAAAACCGAAACTACCACAAAGGCAGCTAAGGCTCCTTCATCAAAGGCTGAAATCATTGAATATTACAACACAGCAATCAACAATGTTAAGCCCAAATCAAAGTCAATCACCATTGAAAGCGTTGTTAACCAGCCCGCAGGCTCAGTTGAAGGCCTCCCCAAGACCCTCAGCAGCATTGCAGATTCCGTAATCAGCTCCAATACAGGTGAAGATGAAGATGCAAAGGGTAAAGTTCTTTCATCAGCTGCCGACAAGAAGGCAAGCTTCCCCGTTGAAAACGAATCTTGGTCATCAAAACTTACCGAGTCCGATGTTAAGAGCGCTACTCTTAAAGAGTCCGGTGGAAAATATAAAATCACAATCACAACTGTTGCAGATGCTAAGAGCGAAACCGTTACCCATGGCACAGGTCACGCTCCCAAGGCTTTCAATGTAATTATGCCTGCAATTATCAACGAGAATGTTCCTTCAAGCGTTAAAACGGTATTCTCAGTTGGCAACGCATCTCTTAACTATCCGGAAAGCACAGTAACTGTTATTGTTGATGCTAAAACAGGTAATGTTGAAAATGCAAAATATGACCTTTTCTGGACAATGAATATTCCTCTCGGTGACAGCACCGTTGTTATCCCCTTTGAAACAATTTCAACATATACAATAGCTTGGTAAATTAATTTTATATAGGAGTACTGCTATGAAGAAAGAAGTTCTCGTAGAGACCTCCGCAAGACATGTTCATGTGACCAGAGAAGCCCTTGACATTCTCTTTGGCGAAGGCTATGAATTAACAAAGAAAAAAGACCTTTCCCAGCCCGGCCAGTTTGCAAGTAACGAAAAGGTTGCAGTTATAGGCACAAAAGGTCAGTTCCCCGCAGTTTCAATACTTGGCCCCATTCGTCCCGAATGTCAGGTTGAGGTTTCACTTACAGATGCCCGTTCAATCGGAGTTGATGCTCCTGTTAGAGAGAGCGGAGACATTGCCGGCAGTGGTGCTTGCAAGCTCGTAGGCCCTAAGGGTGAAGTTGAGCTTAAAGAGGGCGTTATCGCTGCACAAAGGCATATTCACGCAACTCCTGAGGATGCTGAAAAATACGGACTTAAAGATAAACAGCTTGTTTCTGTTAAAATTGAATCCGAAGGCCGTTCACTTGTTTTCGGTGATGTTGTTGTAAGAGTAAGCCCCAAGTATGCTCTTGCTATGCATATTGATACTGATGAGTCCAATGCAGCTTGCTGCAAACCCGGACTTATGGGCGAAATTTTATAATTCAAAAAAATTACAGGGTAACCTTGCGTTGCCCTGTTTTTTGTTATACAATAGTATTATAGTTAGAATAATACGAGGTAA
Source organism: bacterium (assembly GCA_963652165.1). Lineage (GTDB taxonomy): Bacteria > Bacillota > Clostridia > Oscillospirales > Acutalibacteraceae > CAG-177. Next base: position 10,370 of record CAVJRM010000033.1, read on the forward strand.
AATTTATGGATATTAAAGAAATATTATCAAAGTGCGACCATACTCTTCTTTCTCAAACAGCTACAGAAGCTCAAATTAAAGCCCTTTGTGATGACGGTATTAAATACGGTACCGCCAGCGTTTGTATACCCTCTTGCTATGTTAAAGAGGCAAAGAAATATGTGGGCGATAAACTTAAAATTTGCACTGTTATCGGTTTTCCGAACGGTTATTCTACACCTGCATCAAAATGCTTTGAAGCATCAAATGCCGTTGAAAACGGTGCAGATGAAGTGGATATGGTTATAAATGTAGGTAAAGTTAAAGAAGGAGACTATGATTATGTCCTTAAAGAAATAAAAGCCGTAAAGGCCGCTTGTAAGGGCAGAATACTTAAAGTAATAATTGAAACCTGCCTTCTTACTACCGAGGAAAAAATCAAAATGTGCAAGGTTGTATCAGAGAGCGGAGCAGATTATATTAAAACCTCCACAGGCTTTTCAACAGCCGGCGCAACCTTTGATGATATTAAACTTTTTGCGGAGAATGTGTCACCTCGTGTTAAAATTAAGGCGGCAGGCGGTATATCTTCCCTTGAAGATGCAGAAAAATTTATTCAGCTTGGTGCATCTCGCCTTGGTACAAGCAGAGTTGTAAAAATTGTGAAGGAGCAGGAGAAAAATGGCTGATAACACTCCCCACATCAATCTTTTAGATGATATAGGCTTTGGCAATACCGTTCTTATGCCCGGTGACCCTTTAAGAGCAAAATTTATAGCTGAAAATTTCTTTGAAAATCCCGTTGCTGTTAATACGGTAAGAGGAGTAAATGGCTATACAGGTTACTATAAAGGTGTAAAAGTTTCCGTAATGGCAAGCGGAATGGGTATACCTTCAATAGGAATTTACAGCTATGAGCTTTTTAAGTTTTTCGGTGTACAAAATATAATTCGTATCGGCTCCGCAGGCTCTATTTCTCCCGATTGCAAGGTGCGTGATATTGTTGCCGGTATCGGTGCCTGTACAAATTCAAATTACGGCAGTCAGTACGGACTTAAAGGCACAATAGCACCGGTTTGTAGTTTTGAACTTCTTGAAAATTTGAAAGTGGTTGCAAACGAAAAGAAAATAAGCTTAAAAATCGGCTCTCTGTATTCATCCGATACTTTTTATGATGATACATATAAATCTGTTGACTGGGCAAAAATGGGCTGCCTTGCCGTTGAAATGGAAGCGGCAGGTCTTTATATGAATGCTTTAAGGCTTGGCAAAAGAGCCCTTGCCGTTTGCACAATTTCAGATTTGTGCTATGAGCCTTTTACCGCTCTTGATGCTGAGCAAAGGCAAAACAGCTTTACCGAAATGATGGAGCTTGCCCTTGAAACAGCTGTAAAAATCGATTCTTTACCTCACCTTGAGCCAAAGGAGTAATTAAAATGGCAAAGCGAGTTTTTCTTATTGTGCTGGATAGCTGCGGTATCGGTGAAGCACCTGATAGTGCAGCTTTTGGCGATAGTGGCACCAACACATTAAGAGCTATATCCAAAAGCAAAAATTTCCATATTGAAAATATGAAAGGAATGGGCTATTTCAATATTGATGGTGTGGATTATCTTGAAGGCGTGAAAAATCCTACGGGAGCTTACGGTAAAATTTCCGAGCTTTCAAAGGGTAAGGATACCACCGTCGGCCATTGGGAGATAGCCGGGATTATATCTGAAAAACCTTTGCCCACTTATCCTAAGGGCTTCCCCGATGAAATTATAAATAAATTTTCTTCTCTTACGGGCAGGGGAGTCCTTTGCAATAAAACTTATTCCGGCACAAAAGTAATTAACGATTACGGCGAAGAACATCTAAAAACGGGGAAATTGATTGTTTATACCTCTGCGGACAGCGTATTTCAAATTGCCGCAAACGAAAGTATAGTTCCCGTGGAAGAATTATATGAATATTGCCGAATTGCCCGTAAAATTCTTACAGGTGAAAACGGCGTGGGCAGAGTTATTGCAAGGCCCTTTATCGGCAGCAAAAAAGGCGAATTTACCCGCACTGCAAAACGGCATGATTTTTCGTTAGATCCGCCGAAAAAGACTATGCTTGATTATATAAGCGAGGCGGGGCTTGAAACTCTTTCCGTTGGTAAAATTTATGATATTTTTGCCGGCAAAGGAATTACCGAGCATGTTTTTACATCCGGTAATAAAGAGGGCATGGAAAGAACTCTTGAATATATGCAAAAAGATTTTGAGGGCTTATGCTTTACTAATCTTGTGGATTTTGATATGCTTTACGGCCATCGCAGAGATGTTGACGGCTATGCAGCAGCACTAACGGAATTTGACGTGTGGCTCAAAGAGGCAAAAAAAGCTCTTAGAGATGATGATATACTTATGATTACCGCCGACCACGGCTGTGACCCATCATACACACTTACAACAGACCATACGAGAGAATACATACCCATTTTGTGCTATGGTAAAAATGTAAAAGAAAAGAACCTTGGCACAATGGCAGGGTTCTGTAATATAGGAAAAACAATTTGTGATTATCTGGGAGCTCAAAATGACCTTCCCGGTGATAGCTTTTTAGGTGAAATAATATGACGGATAAAGAACTTGTTTCTCTTGCTTTTGAGGCAATGGGCAGGGCTTATGCCCCTTATTCTCTGCATAAAGTTGGGACTGCCCTACTTTCGCAAAGCGGTAAAGTTTACTTAGGCTGTAATATAGAAAATGCTGCCTACGCTCCTACAAACTGTGCTGAAAGAACTGCTTTTTTCAAAGCTGTAAGCGAGGGTGAAACAAAATTTTCAAAAATCGCCATTGTAGGAGGTAAAAACGGAGTACCCACAGATTATTTTTACCCTTGTGGCGTATGCAGGCAGGTTATGGCTGAGTTTTGCTCTCCAAATTTTGAAATAATAACCGCAAAAAGCGAAAATGATTATAAAAAATCAACTCTTGCCGAAATGCTACCGTACGGCTTCTCGGCAGATAAGTTAAGATAAGTGAGAAGGAGAAGATTTGTATGAAAGTATGTAAGTATTGTAATAGTGAAAGTGAAAATGATGCAAAATTTTGTGCTTCCTGCGGAGCAAACGATTTCAGCTATAAATGTGATAACTGTGGCACCGTATATAGTGAAGGACTTTTCTGCCCGAAATGCGGTGTAAAAGCAGGGCAAGAAGCAAAAATCTGCCCAAATTGCAACACAAAATATTTCAGTAATGCTTGCCCTAATTGCGGATATAACGGAGAGCAAAAAAATACCGTAACCGTTGAAAAGCCTGTTAAGGTCGTGATTAAACCTACTGTTGAGGTAGCTTCTCCGTCATATAAAAAAAGAAGAACTTGGCTGTGGGTGCTTGGGTGGATTTGTATTTTTCCCGTTCCCCTTACTATCCTTTTGCTGCGAAATCAAACAATGTCAAAGGGCTTAAAATATGCCATCATTGCTATAGCTTGGGTGTTATATTTTGTAATGGCGTTAACCGGCGAGTCATCCACCACATTGAAAAATTCCTCACCCGATGCCACAGCTGCTGTTGAAAGCTACGAATATGAAATCCCATCTGAAACATTAACAAGTAAAGATATTTAATTAAAGCCTGTGGCAAATGTCACAGGCTTATTTACTCATATTATTCAGATTTACTTCTTTTCAAAAATTCATTATAGAGTTGAGTTTTTCTTTCATCTGTATATTCATAAGTCCAAAGGTTAAAAATCCCGTTAAAATCTTCAAAGGTTTCATCGGGATATATTTTTGTATTCCCGAAATTATAAGGCAACGGAATTTCCACGGTGCCGTTTGAGGCAATATAACTTTCTTTTGCAATTTGAACTGCCACACGGTTTGCCTCTTTTTTATCCCATTCTTCATCATATTTAATTTGAGTGGTGGGGAAAAGCGCACATTCTGCACCTGCACGGCGATAAAATTCAGAGGATGTGCCTGTGTGGCCGTGGTGTGATACCTGAATAACATCGCATTTAAGGGCGTTATTGTATCTTGTAAGCATAATTTTATCGCTCTCAATTGCCGCATCACCGGGGAAAAGAACTTTACTGTCCTCTGCACTCATCATAATTACCGTTGAAGCATCATTAAAATCTTTGTTTGTACTCGGCCAAATATCTTCGTGGGTGCAAAGTACATCAAATTCAAGATTTCTTACGCAAAAATGTTGACCGGAGTGTAATTTAATTACTTTTATTTCTTTATGTTCTTTAAGAGCCTCAAACATTCTTTTTATGCCGTTTTTACAGGGCTTATCCCAATATTCCGAATCTCTGTGGGTTAAGGGCTGAATGTTCAAATAAACGCTTTCAATGCTTATTTCATCACTTCTGTATTTAAGTATATCCGTAAATTTTCCGATATGGTCTTCGTGGCCGTGAGAAATAAACCAACCCGAAACCCTCGGCTTTTCTTCTCCGCTTATTTTTTTTAGAAAATCAACAATTCTTTTATCGTCATTTACAGAATAATAATGAGCGCTGTCTATAACAAAAAATGAGCCGTCATCACAGCGGATAATATAGCACATTCCGCAGTCAATTAAAGAATGGTCTACCTCAAATTGCCAAAGGGTGCTTTTATGTTTGCCTGTATAATTCGGCTTTGTAAGATAGCAAGGCTTTTGCGGGTCTGCAATAACTCTTATTTTGCTTTCGTTTGGGCAAAAATAGGTGTGCAAACATATACTATTATAATATGTTCTGAAGATATTACCGTCAATTATGTTCTCGCTGTAAAGTACAAAGTCTTTACAAGAAATGCTGCTGCAATAGTTTTCAAAATCTTCTGCCGTTGCTTTATCAAAAATAAGCAAATATGCGCCGTCACCGCAGTCGTATTCACTTTGAATTTCAAGACTCGGCAGGGGAATATTATTAAAAATCTCATTCATAAAAATCACCTTGATGAGTATATCAAATGCTATGCCGGATGTCAAATGATTCAAAATTTTTATATTCTTATTTTGTAAAAATGCTTGACAGTATATATATAAT
>CAVJRM010000034.1:0-13883 GCA_963652165.1 bacterium
AGTCTTTATTATTATATTCAAAGTGGAATCTGCGGGTGTTGTAGCAATAAACAGGTGCCGAATAGCAAAGCAAATCATACTCAAAGCAGAAGCCGAAGTTACGCATCCAGCAGTTAATGGGAGCATATACAAGAGCTTCTTTATAATTGCAGTTGAAGCCTGTTTTTAACATACCCTTATCATTATAGCCGTAACATTCGCCTGTTTCCGTATTTATGAGAATATATGTTTGTAAACGCTCTGTGCCGCCGTCACTGTATGTTAAAATCAAATGAACTTTGTAAACGGAATCTCCTTGAGGAACAAGCTCAAGCTGTGCGGATTTAATGGAGCTCATAAGAATGCCGACAGCATAAGTAATATTGTACATTGCGGAGTTGCCCTCTGATTTGTACTGCTCTGCGAGAGCGTACATTTCTTTTCTGTACTCGGCGGTGTCAATATTGAGAATTTTGTTGATTTTATCTATAGAGTCGCTTTCGTCCGGCAAATTTGTGAGAAGCTTGTAAACATCAAGAGCTGTGTTTGAGCTGATAGTGTCGCAAACCTCTTTAAGAGCATCGTCCATGGTAACATTAAGAGTTTTGGGCTTTGAAAATAAAATTTTGCCGGTAACAACATATTTTGCAAGCCTTAATGCCTGATAAATCTTGAAGAAAGTTGAAGTTGTAAGAGTGGGAACGCCCTTGCTGTATACTTCGCTTTTAAGGGAAAATCCCTTTTTCTCTGTGATTTGTGTGGCTTGCTCTGTTTCTTTTTCTGTTGTAGTTTCCGGTGCTTTTTCCGTTGTGGTTGAAGTTGCTTCCGATGAAGAAGTGTCTTTATTTACTTCTGAATTATCTTTAGATTCGTCTTTAGAATCTTCTTTTGCTTCGTCAGATGCAGATGTGGTGCTGCCTGTGCCTTCCGATGAATCGTCATTGGCAAATGCAGGGGTTAAAATGCCGAAAGTTAATATGAAAGTAAGCAAAATCGCAATAATCGGTGAAGCTTTTTTCATAAGTCGCCTCCTCTATATTCTATATGATATTACCTCGCCGGTGTATTATACTATATGTAAGCAAATTTTGCAAGCTTTTATACATTTTGAAAATTAAAGCTGTTGATTATTCGACAAATGTGGATTATAATAGGCAGGAAATAATTAAATCAAGGAGAAAATTTATGAGCAGGTACGAAAGTGCAAAAGAAATTTATGCTTCTTACGGTGTTGATACTGAAAAAGCCATTGAAACAGCCAAGAATGTTCCCATTTCGATCCATTGCTGGCAAGGCGACGATGTTCTCGGCTTTGACAGCACGAGAGCCCTCAGCGGCGGTATTCAGACTACGGGAAATTACCCGGGCAGAGCCTCAACCCCCGAAGAGCTTATGGCAGATTTGGACAAAGTCTTTTCTCTTATCCCCGGCAAGAAAAAATTAAATTTACACGCATGTTATGCAATTTTTGAGGGTGAAAGAGTTGACCGTGATAAAATCAAGCCCGAACATTTCAAAAAATGGGTTGATTTTGCAAAAGAGAGAGGAATCGGCCTTGATTTTAACCCCACATTTTTCTCTCATCCAATGGTTAGAGATAATTTAACTCTTACCTCACCGGATGAAACCGTGCGTAAATTCTGGGTGGAGCACGGCAAGAGATGCGTTGAAATCTCCGAGTATTTCGCAAAGGAAACAGGTATCCCCTGCCTTATGAATATTTGGATTCCCGACGGTTTCAAAGATATGCCCGCAGATCGTCTTTCTCCCAGAATGAGATATGCAAAATCCCTTGATGAAATTCTTTCCGTACCTTATGATAAATCAAAAGTTTTCATCTCCCTCGAATCCAAAGTTTTCGGCATCGGCCTTGAAAGTTACACTGCCGGCTCCGCCGAATTCACCATGGGATATACCATCAAAAACGGCCTTGTTCCCCTTATGGATAACGGCCATTATCACCCAACGGAAGTGGTATCCGATAAAATTTCATCCATGCTTTGCTTTAATGATAAAATCGGCCTTCACATTACCCGCGGTGTAAGATGGGACAGCGACCATGTGGTACTTTTTGATGACGAAACAAAAGAAATCATGAGAGAACTAGTCAGAAACGATGCCCTTGACAGAGCTTTTATTGCCACGGATTATTTTGACGCTTCCATAAACAGAATTTCCGCTTGGGTTACAGGCTCCAGAAATGTACAAAAAGCCTTGCTTTATGCTTTGCTTGAACCCTCAAAGACCAAAAAAGAGCTTCAGGATAAATCTGATTTTACTGCCCTTATGGCCCTTGGCGAAGAAGAAAAAACTTTGCCTTTCGGTGATGTTTGGCAAGAATATCTTGACAGATGCGGTCTTAAAAACAGCTACATTAACGATATTAAAGAATATGAACAGAAAGTGCTGGTGAACAGAAAATGAAAAATATTTTTGACGCTCCATTCCTTAAAGAAATGATGCAAACAACGGCAAATATGTATCGCCTGGGCTATGACGAAAGAAACGGCGGCAACATAAGCTGGATGCTTGACAGCGAGGTAGTAGGAGAATATCTTGACCTTAATAATGTAATTCGCACTATTCCCACAGGCTTTAAAGCAGATGCTCTTAAGGGCAAAATTTTCATAGTTACCGGCACGGGTAAATATTTTAAGAATGTTCAATTTGACCCCGAAACAAACCTCGGTATTATCCGCATTGGTGAAGACGGCGAAACTGCCGAACTCCTTTGGGGATATAAAGACGGCGGTCAATTTACAAGCGAGCTTCCCGCTCACCTTATGAGCCACATGGCACGCCTTAGCGTAAACCCAAATAACAGAATTATTATGCACTGCCATCCCGATTACACCCTCGCAATGACTCAGGTGCATGAAATGGACGAAAGAGCTCTTACCCGCACTTTATGGAAGCAAATGACGGAAAGCATCGTTGTGTTCCCGGAGGGTGTAGGCGTTCTTCCCTGGATGGTTTGCGGCACTAACGAAATAGGCGCCGCAACTGCCGAAAAAATGAAAGAATACAGGCTTGTTGTTTGGACTCTTCACGGCATTTACGGCTGCGGAAATGATATGGATGAAGCCTTCGGCCTTATTGAAACCGTTGAAAAAGCCGCAAAAATGTATATGCTTACAGCCCATTTGCCAATAGTAAATACTATCAGCGATGAGAATTTAATGGGCCTTGTTAAGAGATTCAATCTTAATTACAGAAAAGAATTTTTAGACATATAACAAGTAACCCCCGAGGCTTTAGCTCTCGGGGGATTCTTTATTCTACTGAATATGGTCAGGCTTTCAGCCCTCATGTGCTTTAACTAAATCTTTAAAATGTTTGCCTTTATGTTCAAAGTCTTTATATACATTATAACTTGAAGCAGCCGGAGACATTAGACAGCTTTTTGCTTTTTCTGTTACGGAAAAGGCTTTTTCAACGGCAGATTCCATATCTTCCGCCAAAATCAAATTTTTTGTGCAGCCTCTGTTCGCAAGGTTTGAACATATTTGCCTGCCCGTATCCGGCAAACCGATAAGATTTTTAATATGACTTTTTAAAAGGAAGTTTTCAAAAGAATCATAATCAATTCCGATGGAAAGCCCCCCGAAAATCAAAGTATCCACATCACCTATAGCTTCAATTCCGGCCATAGTAGCTTGAGGAATTGTGGCAAGAGAATCGTTGTAAAATTTAATTCCCTCATAAGCACCTACAGGCTCAAGCCTATGTTCAACACCCTTGTATTCAAGAATGGCACTGCAAATATCTTCATCACTTACCCCAAGGCATCTTGCGGCGCTTGCTGCAAGAAAAGCATTCATAAGATTATGCTTACCGATAAGGTATTTATTTTGGCGAACAGCCTCGTAAATTTTCTCATACCCGGAAACATCCGATGTGACTTTTATGACTGTGGAAGGAATATTTGCAAAATCGCAATAAGGCTCAAAATATTCCGTGGCTGGAGTGATAAAATAATCCTCTCTTGCCTGATGCTTAACAATATTTAATTTTGCACTTACATATCCTCTGAATCCGTTATGATGCTCAATATGCTCCGGAAAAATATTCGTAAGCACGGCAATATGAGGAGAAGCGGTGGTAAACTCAAGTTGATGGGATGACATTTCTATAACGGCAATTTCGGGCTCGCCATCTTCAAGAGTATCAAGAACAGGCAGACCGATATTACCTATAAGGCAAGCGCTCTTTTGAGCTTTTTTGAGAATATCATAAATAAGAGTGGAAACAATGGTTTTTCCCTTCGTGCCGGAAACTCCTATACACATACAGTCCGAAAAGTGCAAAAACAAATCCGTTTGGCAGGTGATAATAACATTTTTCGGCACAATAAAATCCGTAAAAGATACACCGGGAGTTTTAATTACAACCTGATAATCTTTAATACAATCAAGATAATCCTTACCGCAGTAAGTTTTTACATTAGGGTCATCAATTTTGAACTCTCTTATATCGCTTATTCCTATCTCTTTTTCCGGAAGGTGACGCCTAATAATATCATAGGTGGATTTTCCTTCACGGCCAAACCCCAAAATAAGTACTTTATGATTATTTATAAAATCTATAAACTGGCTAAACATACATTTCAAGTCCCGTAAAATTATTCTTTAAAAGAATAAGACTATAGCTTGATTAAACTATAGTCTTTTGTCTTGTCTTTGTTCCGTAAAACCGGAATAATATATCAGAAGCCGAACCACTCATTAAGGAATTGGTTGACTAACTCCCAAATAGGATTCCAGATAGGTGATACAATTGTAAGAAGCTCTGCCCAAGTATCTGTATTGATGGTTTTTGCATCAAAATCAAACACCCACTGAACAAAGGTAAGGATAAGGTCTTGAAGGCCTGTAAAATCTACACCGTTAAAAAACTCCTGCATTGGTAATTCCTCCTTTTTTATTAGTATATTTGCATTATATAAAATTGTATTTTGTTTGTCAAGTAATCAAATGTTAACATTTATATGCAATAGTCTGCGTATCTGTCTATAATTTCCGCATCTGCCATAATGTCAAAATAGAGGCCATCCCCTCTGTATTCCTCCGAAAAGATAACTCCGTCCTTGCGAAGAACGGCTGCCGCAAAGCCATCGGAGTAGGGAATAAGCATTTTTACTCTTGCTCTTGTGGGGGGTAAAGCTTTTGAAATCGCAGAGAGCAAATCATCAAGGCCTTCACCGGTTAAGGCGGAAATTTTAACGGAATTCGGCAAATGGGTAAGGCTTTCATCTGCCTGGGGCAAATCACATTTATTAAAAACGGGGATAATGGGTTTATCCGTGCAGCCAAGCTCTGTAAGAAGATTGTTTGTTACTTCAAGATGCTCGTTGCATTCCGGATCCGAGGCGTCGCACACATTGAGAATTACTTTTGCGCACACCGCTTCTTCAAGGGTGGATTTAAAAGCCTCCACAAGATTATGGGGAAGACGGCGAATAAATCCTACAGTGTCAATAAGCATAACCTTTCGCCCGTCCGGGAGAGTTGAAGCTCTTGATGTGGGGTCAAGGGTTGCAAAAAGTTTATCCTGAGCAAGCACGCCCGCCTGAGTAAGAGTATTCATAAGAGTGGATTTACCCGCGTTGGTGTAACCTACGATTACAACGGTTTCAACCCTGTCTTTTTCTCGCCTTGCTCTTGTAAGATTTCTTCTCTTTTCAAGCTCTGCAAGGTTATCTTCAAGGTTTTTGATTCTTCGCCTTATGTGCCTTTTATCACTTTCCAGCTTTGTTTCACCTGGGCCTCTTGTGCCAATACCGCCGCCGAGCCTTGAAAGTTTGGTGCCTTGACCTATGAGTCTTGGCAAAGAATATTTAAGCTGAGCAAGCTCTACCTGTAATTTACCCTCATTGCTGACGGCTCTTTGAGCAAAAATATCAAGTATAAGAGTTGTTCTGTCAACCACACGGGTGTTTACGGCATTTTCGATATTTCTAAGCTGAACGGGAGAAAGCTCACTATCCGTAATAACAACATCAACTTCGTTGTTTTCACAAAATTCGGCTAATTCCTCAAGCCTTCCGCTGCCGAGAAAAGTTGCGTTATCCGGCTTATCCCTCTTTTGAGTTATACAGCCCACAACTTCCGCGCCGGCAGTATCTGCCAGCTCTTCAAGCTCATCTAAAGACGAGGAGCAATCATATTCACCTGTATCTACCGCAACAAGTACGGCTTTTTCTTGTTCTTGTTTATTTTCGTAAAATTCCATAATGATAATAGTTAGGAGTGAGAAGTAAATTCCAAATTAGCAATTAGCAATGAAGGGTCACTTCGTTCCGAATTATATTTGTTCGCTTTGCAAACGGCAATTCCCCAGTCTGCATTTACATCCTTGTTGCAATCCCACCACCGCCCTCATATCCTTGAAAGGCGGTTTCCTCCCTTTACACAAGGGAGGGCACAATAAGGTTGTCGCTTACGCTCATTATAGGGCAACAGCCCCCCTTACACAAAGGGGCCACCGCTCTCTGTCAATTCCTACGTTTCTATACAATCGGATTTTGCGGGGCAAAATCCCCTTCATTCCACATTTCACATTTATTTTATCGCCGTAGCTTTGCGGATTGAGCCGCTGCCGCTGAATGTGATGGTAACGGAGTCGCCCTTATTGAGAATTACAACTTTTTCATCATCTGAGGCAGAGATTGAATAATAGCTGTCACCGGAATCAAGCTTGATATAATAGTAGCTTTCGCCGCCTTTAACGGCAGTTCTTATGTCTGCAATCTTACCTGTTGCGGTGTCACCCGTAACGGCGGATTCTGTTTTTGCATTTTCGGAAGAAGTTGAATCTTCTGTTTTATCCGATGCCGTAGTGGTTTCTTCAATGGCTGCCGCGACTTCATCTGCATCAAGGTCAACCTCAATACCACTATCCTCAAGGGCTGAAATATAGCTTGCAAGGCAGGCGGCAATATCCGTGCCGTTTGCACCCATCTTATTATTGTTGTATTGTTTAACGTTTATGAGGGCGTATTGCTGAACTATGTTGCTGCCGCTGGAAACATCCTTAAGGGATAAGAAGTATGTGGGCTCACCGCCGATATTAAGAAGCAGCGGGAATGTGGCAGTGTAGCCAAGGTCTTTAACTCTGCCCTCTGCGGCAAGCTGTGCCGAGCTTTCCGTGCCGCCGGTAACGCTGTAAAATACAGCTTCTTTTGTTCTCTGATTTACAAGAGCAAAGCCGGTAATGGATTGGTCGGAGGTTACGGAAGTGATGCCTGTGTACATCCAAACATCGTCATCTTTTGCAATGTAGTTGTAACCGGTTGTGGTCTTAACCACGTTTTTCTGGCCGAGGATTGAGTTCCAGAAGCCGTCTTTATATTTGCCGTAGTAATCGTACTGCTCAACAATAAGATCTGAATCATAAATTCTGTCAATCCACTGAAGATCGGGGTTATTTTTAAGCTCTTCAACAGTGTAATAAACACTTTCGCCTGTGTCGCTATCTGCTCTCATGATAACAGCACCTACAACATCGGTGCCGCCGAAAAGGCCGATGGTTTTATCAAGACGAGCGCAAATCCAGTAGGGATTGCCTTCATCATCTATTTCAAATGTGGCATCATCAAACATATAGGTGGGGTAATCAAAACGAAGATGACGCTTAAGAAGCTTGTTGAAATGCTCGTAGGGAGAATATCTGATATAATTGCCCTCTTCAAGCTCTACAAATTCCGCACTTTCGTTAGCCATGTCGATAATAACATAGCCGGGGAAGCCGTCACTTGTGTTGAAAAACCATTTTACTATATTGGCATATTGAAGGGGAGCAACTCTTACGGGAGTTTCTTTGTAGTTAATTTGAGTGTTGGTGCTTGAAACAACAAACTGTGAAACAAGGCCCATCTCATCAAGAGAACCGAGGGCTCTTGTGGCAACCTGAGTTGCGGATTCTGCATCGAGGCGGGGAATGGAGCTGAAAGACTCCGCATCTTCCTCTTCTATTTCTTCGGAAAAATTGCTGTCAGTCCTAACGCTTATGATGTTGCTGTAGCTCTTTGCTCTGAAAAATTCACAGGAAACAAGCCAGCCGATTGCAACCACAACTAAAAGAATTGCAATAACAATTCCCGGCACAACAGCCTGCTTTTTAACATAAGGGGTATATTCGGGCTTAGATAAAACTCTTGAGAAAAGGCCCTGCCACACCACATAAGATGCGGCAACCACGCCAATGTAAATGTAAAGGTCGTAAGATTTTGGGTTTAAAGCGGGAAGCATGAAATAGTAAGCAACACCGGCTGTTACAATTGTGAGCAAAATGCTGATAATTGTTTTAAGTGCGGCTTTTTCGGGAGGTATAACAATTTCTTTTTGCTTTCCCTTATTTGCGAAATCTACTTTAATCGGATCCATATGTTCATCTCCTATAAAATTTGCATAATATCCATTATACATTATTATATTATATTTTTTCACTGTTTACAAGTAAAAGTTAAATAACAATCCTTTTGCGGCTATATTGAAGAAAAAGCAGTAATTTTTTTGTGTAAATTGCAAAAAAATTAAAAAAATTCTTGACAAATCCTACAAATTAAAATATAATAGCGACAATCGCATAGCATAAATGCAATGATGATATTAAGCGGGCAGGGCACGCTTTACAGAGAGCCATCGGTTGGTGTGAGATGGTATGAATCCCTATTCGCTGCCTCGTATCGGAGCAGAACTCCTGAATTCATAGGGGGTTACGGGTGGTCCCGTTATAGGTCAAAGGCTTGTTGGAGTCTTACAGAGAGGTCGCATATTTTTGCGGCAATACGGGTGGTACCGTGGTTATGTATATAATCATCCCGCAGAGTTAATGTGCTCTGCGGGATTTTCATTTTTACGGAGGAATAAATTTATGAAAAAAATCTATGTATCCGATTTCACACTTAAAAAACTTGCACAAGAAAGAAAAAATCCCCTTCTCTTCAGAGAGAAGGTAGCCATTGCAACCGCTATTGACAGCATGGGCGTTGACACGGTAGAGCTCAGCCCCGTTGCAAATTTCAAAGAGGACAGAATTATCAATAAAACCATTTCCGCTGCCGTTAAGAATGCAGCCATTGCAATTCCCGTAGGCGCAACGGAAGAGAGTGTTAAAGAGGCTTATGAGTGCATCCGCACCGCAAAAACTCCCATCCTTCAGGTTGTATTCCCTCTCAGCACCGTTCAAATGGAATATACTTATCATATGAAAGCTCCCAAAATGATGGGCCTTATCGAAAAAACAGTCAAAGCCGCAAAAGCTCTTTGCGAAAACGTTGAGTTTGTTGCCGTTGACGCCACAAGAGCAGAAGAAAAAGTTCTTGAAGAAGCTCTTAAGCTGGCTATTGACTGCGGAGCAACCGCCATCACAATTTGCGACGATGCAAGCACAATGTTTCCCGTTGATTTTGCCGAGTTTGTTAAGAAAGTTAAGAGCTTTGTTTCCATTCCCGTTTATGTAAAGGTTTCCGCAGAGCTTTATATGGAAACAGCCACCGCTTTTGAAAGCATTATCGCCGGTGCAGACGGTATCAAAGTTGTTTTTGAAGGCACAAAAGAGCTTAAAGCCAACAGAATCGCAACAGTTATCGCAAGCAAAGGTGAAGCTTACGGCGTTTGCACCTCCCTTGACACAAGAAGGCTTTCATCCGATATGAAATCTCTTGCCGGTAAAATCGACAGCACCGAAGAGGTTGCTCCCGCAAAATCCGTAAATGACGACGACGTATATCTTGATGCCGCATCCACCATTGAAAATATTTCCGAAGCTGCCGAAAAATTAGGCTATGCTCTTACTGAAGAAGATGCAGGCAACGTTTTAAGAGGGCTTAAGAGAGTTTGCGAAAAGAGAAACAGCATTGGCACAAGAGAGTTTGAGGCCCTTATTGCTTCCTATGCAATGCAGGCTCCTTCCACATATCATCTTGATTATTTCACCACCTCAAACAGCAACCTTACCTCTGCCATGGCAAATGTGGTGCTTACCAAAAACGGAGAAATTAAAGTTTCCGGCACAGGCGTAGGCGACGGTCCCATTGATGCGGCTTTCGGTGCTATTGAGCAGGGTGTAGGCCATCATTATGAGCTTGACGATTTCCAGATTAACACCGTAACAGAGGGCAAGGATTCCCTCGGCTCCGCTCTTATCAAGCTTCGCCACAACGGTAAAGTTTACTCCGGCAACGGTATTTCAACCGATATAGTAGGCTCTTGTATCAGGGCTTATATCAATGCTCTTAATAAGATTGTTAATGACGAAGATTGATTTTTGAGAAAGGAGAGAGAGTATGAAACTCAGCTTTTCAACAAGGGATGTAAATCTTAATTCCTTTGCAGATATATGTAAATACGCTTATGATTACGGTTATGCGGGCTTTGAAATTTTCGATGCCAAAAAAGAGAAGAAAGATCACGGTGATTCCGTGCTCAGAGACGGTTCCGCAGATTCAAAACGCAAACTTTTTAACAGAGGTCTTTCAATTTCGGCTCTTGTTTACCCCTTCCCCGTTGAGAGTGAAGAGGCAGACGCAAATGTAATTAAGCAATATGTGGATTGGGCATTTGACGCATCCGTTGGTGCTGTTATAGTAAGCCTTGAGGCAGAGCCCGATTATGCAATGCTTAAAGAAAAACTTACCCCCGCCATTGAAAGAGCAGACAAAACAGATGTTAAAATTTTGTTTGAAACAAAAGGCGCTCTTGCTCATTCGGAGAAAGTTCTTGAGCTTATAAATGAATTTGCTGCCGTTCCCATCGGCGCAGCTTGGAATGTGAGAGAAACCTATTTCACCGCAGGTGAAAGCCCGGAAAAGACCATTGAAACCCTCGGCGCACACATTTGCTATGTTCGTATGGGCGATAAAGACGGTGACACAAATTGCCTTATAGGTGAAGGCTCACTCCCCGTTAAAGATTGCGTTAATGCAATTCGTTCCCTTAATTTTGACGGCTTTGTTTGCGTTGATTGGAACGATGAAATCACAGATCCGGATATAGTCCTTACCCATTTCGTAAATTATATTGCCGAGATGGAAGGCCCCGTAAAAGAGAATACCGGCCTTTACTACAACAGATCACACACCGGCGCATTCCCTTGGAAAAAGTATGATATGGTTGATAAAACTTTCTCTCAGGTGCTTGATACCATGTGCGAATGCTTCCCGGATCAGCTTGCATTTAAATATACAACTCTTGATTATACAAGAACTTACACCCAGTTTCGCAAAGATGTTGATGACCTTGCCGCAGCCCTTATTTCTCTTGGCGTAAAGCCCGGCCATCACGTGGCAATTTGGGCCACAAACGTTCCCGCTTGGTACCTTACTTTCTGGGCAACAAGCAAAATCGGCGGTGTTCTTGTTACAGTAAACACAGCATATAAAATTAACGAAATCGAATATTTGCTTCGTCAATCAGACACGCATACTCTTGTTATGATTGAATCCTATAAAGATGCAAACTACAAAGAGATTATTGAAGAGCTTTGCCCCGAATTAAAAACCCTTACCCCCGGCAAGCCCCTTTATTCAAAGCATCTTCCCTTCCTTCGCAATGTTATTACCGTCGGCTTCAAGATGGACGGCGCACTTACTTGGGAAGAAACATTTAAGAGAGCATCTATGGTGCCTCACGAGGAGGTTCTTCGCAGAGCTTCCATGGTTAAGCCGGATGACGTTTGCAACATGCAATACACCTCAGGCACCACAGGCTTCCCCAAGGGCGTTATGCTTACCCACAGAAATGTTGTTAATGACGGTAAAATTATCGGTGACAGAATGGATCTTTCCACCGCAGACCGCATGATGATTCAGGTGCCTATGTTCCACTGCTTCGGCATGACTCTTTCCATGACATCTATGATGACTCACGGCGGCACTCTTTGCCCAATGCCTTATTATTCACCGAAATCATCCCTTGCTTGTGTGAATGATGAAAAAATCACTTGCTTTAACGGTGTTCCCACAATGTTCATAGGCATGTTTAACCATGAGGATTTCTCAAAGACAGATTTTTCACACATGAGAACAGGTATCATGGCCGGCTCCAACTGCCCCCCCGACCTTATGAGACAGGCTGCAAGAGAAATGCATATGTATGAAATCCTCTCCGTTTACGGTATGACCGAATCAGCACCCGGCAGCACAATGGGTGAGGTTAACGAGGATGAAGACCACAGGGTTGAAACAGTTGGCTCTGCATTCCCCGGCGTTGAATGTAAAATCATTGATCCGGAGACAGGTGAAGACCTTCCCGACGGCGAAAACGGCGAATTTGTGGCCCGCGGTTTCAATATAATGAAAGGCTATTATAAAATGCCCAGAGCTACCGCAGAGGCAATTGACAAGGACGGCTGGCTCCACAGCGGCGATATTTGCTGCAGAACTCCCGACGGATACTATAAAGTTACGGGCCGTCTTAAAGATATGATCATCCGCGGCGGTGAAAATATTTACCCAAGAGAAATTGAAGAATTTTATTTGAGCCATGAAAAAGTAAGGGACGTTCAGGTTGTAGGCGTTCCCGATGAAAGGCTCGGCGAAGAGGCTTGCGCTTGGATTGTTCTTCATGACGGTGCAGAGTCTACCGAGGAAGAAATGAAGGAATTCGGTAACAGCCACATAGCCCGCCATAAAGTTCCCAAATATTTCATCTTTGTAAAGCAGCTCCCCATGAATGCCGCAGGCAAAATCCTTAAGTATAAGATGAGAGAAGAATCCATCGAAATACTCGGCCTTAAAAAGTAAAGCTCATCATATTTGCAACAAATCCCTGCGACACAGTGTCGCAGGGATTATACATTTCTGTTAACTTATTTTGATGAATCAAGCCGTTATCAGTATTTCAAATCTGTAATTTCTTTAGTGTTTATAAGCTCCTGCTTATCTACAACAATTTCCATTCCCGCAATTTTGCCTTTTCCTGAAACGGTAACTTTCGTAATCTGCTTAAGAGAAACTATTTCATCTGTTTTGGGGTTATAAACAACAGTGCTTGTTACATCGTGGAAAAGAAGGCTGTAACTTATATCCTTGCAAACAGCGGAAACAACGCCGCCGTTAAGGTTTTCGTCAATTTCAGCCTTGCTGACGGGAGTTATAACCTTACCCGTATTGCTGGGTGAATTACCGCTGCCGGCAGGTGCAGGCGCCGGGTTAAGCTCGTCTTTCAATACAAGGGTAATTTTTATATTTCCGTTGCTGAGTTTTTCACATTTAATGCTCTTTAACGCACTTGTATCTGTAAGTGTACATCCGTATGGTGTGTTGCGAATAGGAAAAGATGCCATATCTCCACCCTTTTCATAAGTGGTGGGGTTTTTCTTTGCCTTTTCTTCGCTTGTCATAAAGTTATTAGCAACATTCAAAGCGGCACCCACAATTGATGTACCTTTTGAAACTTTTCTGGATTCGGAATCCGAGGGTAACTCCTGCCACTCTGCAAGTGTAAAACCGGCTTTATCGGTTTTGGCTTTATTCATAACCTTTGTATAGGCTGCAAGAATTTCTGCATCTGTTGTGGGAACAGATGATTTTTCTGTAGCATTTTCAGTAAGAGTTTCGCCCTTTTCATCGGTTGAGGTTTCTTCTGAGGTTAAGTTTTCTTCTCCGGTATCAGAAGCGGCGGATGCAGACTTCTCCGATACATCGGTCACAGTTATGATTTCACTGTTTATCTCGGTTTCGGATGTAGTTTCTTCCGTGCCGGATTTACCACAAGCACCGAGGGTTAAAAGCAATATAATTGCCATAATCAGCGCAAGATATTTTTTCATATATTTATTACCTCCGCAGAAATGGCGAGGCCATTTCAATGTGGAATTAGGAATGTGGAATGAAGGGGATTTTGCCGTGCAAAATCCGATTGTATATCGCTTCGCGAGTGGTTAGTGGGCAGTGGTTAGTG
>CAVJRM010000035.1:0-12165 GCA_963652165.1 bacterium
CACCTTTTAGCGTATGTATGAAATAAATTTTTTAATCTTTGTATATATTCTACCACACCCCCTGTCCCAAAAAACGGACAGAACTTGCATTTTTGAAATTCTTTTCAAAATTTACAAAAAATAAACGACAATTCTCTGCCGAAAATTGTCGTTTTGCTCTATCCTTATTTACTCTTATTTCTTCTTTTTCTTAACTATAACGCAAACGGCGATAATAACTATTAAAACCGCTGCAACAGCTATATACGGGGCTTTGCTTGAGCTTTCGCTTTCTTTAGGCTCGCTTACGGTGGTGGGCTCTTCGGTGGATTCCGTAATAGCTTCCGTTTCTTCCGCAGTTTCTGTTACTTCGGTAGTTTCAACAGCCTCTGTTTCGCTTACTGCTGCTGAAGTTTCGGAGGCGTCTGCCACGGTGCCGCTTTCGCTTTCTTCCGTTTTGCTCTCTTTAACTGTGGTTGTTTCTTTAACAGAAAGAGTTTTAATGTTGCTGTAATCAATCTTTACTCTTGCGGAGGGCCTTACGGGAATAAATGAAGCTTTAATTGTAACGCCAACATATTCGTTATCTGTTACAAGAGGGAATTTGAAACCCATTGGGTAAGTTTTGCCGTCAAAGGTTACGTTTGTAAGTGTTTCGGCATCGGCTGTGTCACCCTCGGTGGAGCCGTCAAGATAGTAGCTGAAAGTTAAATCTGCCTCTTCCTCGGTAACGATTGTCATATATTTCTTGCCGTTTTCAACGGTGATAAGAGCCTTTTGAACTACATACTTGTTGCCCATGGAAGCTTTATCTTTATCGGCACTGTAAAGGCTGATAGGCACTGAATATGAGCCATCGGCTGTGGGAACTGCCGCAAAAGCGGGAATTGAAAGTGAGCAAATAACGGCAATAACCATTACCATTGCTAAAATGATTTTTTTGGCATTTTTCATGATATCTCCCCCTGTGAGCTTTATTTTTATATGCCTTGCTGTAGAAATTATATCACAGTAGATATATTTGTCAATGATACAATATACTGAGTAAAAACGTTCAATAAAGCAAATTTTATAAGATACGCAAGGCTTTACCGGAGGTCTTTAATAATTCGGCGTTGATAGTGTCATTATCAAGAATAAGATTACCGTTTATAAATACTTTATCTATTCCGAAAGACTCGGTTTTATCCGGAGTGGCATTCTTTATTTTATCTTCATCAAAAACGGTAATATCAGCAAAATAGCCTTCTTTGATGTACCCTCTGTTTTGTATCATAAATCTTTCGGCAGTTGCACCGGTCATCCTGTTAATTGTATTAGGCATTGTATCACCTGTACCGAGAAGTGAATCACGTAAGAATTTGGGGAAACAATCATAAATGGCCGGATTTTGAATTCCGTGATCTTCTACCCATGCATCAGTCATATAAAGGCAGTTTTCGTTTCTTTCAAACTCTTTAATTATTTCGGGAGTGGAATATGGGCCCATATTTACTCTGCCTTTGAAATTGCTCTTTTCGCAAAGCATCAAATAAGCGTCAAGGTCTTTCATACCTTCTGCTTTTGCAATTTCATGAACGGTTTTGCCCTCATATTTTTCAAAGCCTTCACCTATGTAAGCTACCTGAATGTCTTTAAATCCAAAGCCGAGAAGCAAGCTCGTTGCCTTAATCAAAGCAGAGAGTTTAATTTTATTTATAGGCTTTTTTCTTTCCTCTTTTGACATACCTTGATACCAAACAGGAAGAATAACCGTAATTACGGAAACACCGAGGCATTCGTTGTAAATGTCAAATTTTGCATCAACACCGCTTTCACGAAGTTTATTGATAATTTGAACAAACTCATCTTTATCCTTAAATGAGGTTTTACCTACAAAAATGGCATGTGAATACTGAAGCTTAAGATTTGTGCCTTTTGAAATCTCAACAAGTTCATCAACGGCACGAAGAAGGTGTGACCTGCCGAGAAGCTCCGGGTAAGCCATTGATACCGCAGAATTTGCACGGGGATGAACAGTTAAAGGCTTATTGTATTTTACACACAGTTCAACTACTTTACGAAGTTCCTCCTTGTCGGCATAAAGCCCCGGCTCATACATAAGTCCGAGAGAAATTCCCGCAGCGCCCTGCTGAAGATTTTTCTCTAAAATACCAAGCATTTTT
Organism: bacterium; assembly: GCA_963652165.1. Taxonomy (GTDB): domain Bacteria; phylum Bacillota; class Clostridia; order Oscillospirales; family Acutalibacteraceae; genus CAG-177. The sequence goes on from CAVJRM010000035.1 coordinate 2,145, forward strand.
TCTTCTTCATCCGCTGTTAATTTTCTGTTTTCAAATCCTGTAACGGCAGCCCTTGCCGAGCAATGTCCCACTAATGCGGCAACGTTGCAAGGAACGTTATTATCAACGGTATCATAAAACTCATTGAAAGAGCCGTATTCACCTGTAGTGTCATTAAAGAAAAATAATCCGCCGCCCATTTTATCTATGTATTTGCAATCTTTTTCAAAACCGATTTCGGAAATACCGCAGTTTCCGGTGATAAATGTTGTTATGCCTTGGCGTATAAAGGGTTCAAAATAGGGCTGAGGATTATTTTTAATAGCAAACCAATCATTGTGGGAATGCGCATCTATAAACCCCGGAGCAAGCGATTTTCCTGCTAAATCAATCACTTTATCGTAATCGCCATTAAGATTAGTGCCGATTTTGGCAATTTTATCTTCCTCAATAAGAACATCGCCGACAAAGGGAGCGGAACATGTTCCGTCATAAATTTTTGCATTTTTAATTAGAGTTTTCATGCAGTATTTCACTCCTTAAAAGATAAATACAAAGACAATATATCATATACAACAAGCCGAAGCTGCTATACACACATAAGTATATCATGCACATAAAATGATTTCAATCAAAACCGTAATTAAGAATGAAATTTCAATTAGAGTATAGATAAACAATATCGGCAGTAGCTGTTAAACCACTGCCGATAAACATTTCGGTTGATTATTTAAGATAACTTCCGGGCACCTCAACAACCAAATCGGATGTGGGGAAGGATGCACAGGGATGAATATAGTTATATTTTTTATCTATGTGTCTTCTGCCGTCTGTTTCTTCTGGAGTATAAACACTGCCGCTTACAAGCTTTGACCTGCACCAGCCGCATTCACCGCTTCTGCAACGGGATGGGGCGTTAATGCCTGCTCTCTCAATTGCAACAAGGACGGATTCCTCGGCTTTTGCCTTTATTTCATATTTTTCTTCGCCTCTGAGAACGGTGAGGTTAAACACCTTTCCCACTGCATCTGCAGGGTAGCCGGGCTGTTCGCTTACCTTTTTGGTAACACCCAAAAGCTCACGCCTTACAAATTTCTTTTCAAGGCCGAGAGTTGAAATTTCTTTTTCAGCAAAACGATACATAGCCTCAGGGCCGCACATAAATATTGAATACTTATCCGGTGCATATTTTTTGATAATTTCGGCAGTGATAAAGCCATGCTCATAGCCTTCTTTTTCTTCATTTGAAAGCACGTGAACAACTTTAACTTTGGGGCAAGCTGCCGCAATTTCATCAAGTTCTTTCTTAAAGAGAATAGTATCCTCGGTGCGGGAACCGAAAATTATAGTAAGATTAAACTTTTCAAGGCCGTCTCTTATAGCGTAAGCCATTGAAAGAAACGGAGTAATACCGCTGCCGCCTGCAAGGGCTATAACAGTGCATGCATCACGAATTGCATCATAATAGAAGTTGCCTTCCGGGCCGGATGTGATAATATCATCGCCGACCTTTGCGCTGTCAAGGAATTTATCTGCGGCAAAGCCTGCGGGATTCCTGCGAATGGTAATAGCGTATTTGCCCCCATTTGCCCATGCGGGAGAGGAACTTATTGAATAAGGCCTTGTAAGGAGAGAGCCCTCAATATTCATTTGAACGCTTAAATATTGGCCTGCTCTGAAATAGGCAACAGGGGAGCCGTCTTTACTGCCGAGGATGTAAGTTTTTGCATCTGTATGGTCAATTATTTCTTTGATTACAAGGGCCTGTTTTTCGGGGTGAAGAGCTTTTGCATGCTCGTTAATGGGGAACATACCGCTTATTTCTTTTGCAGGTGCGGCATCAATTACCGCATTTCTTCTTTTGGGAAGGTTTGCAAAGTCTTGAGCATCTTTCATTGTGATTCCGTCAAATTTAATTCCGTGTGCCATTATTTGTTACCTCCCTTTCCGTATTTTTTAAGAGCCATTGCGGCCATCATTTTACCTTGAAGCAATGCTGATGAATATCCGTCGCCTCTTGCACCGGATGTGCCTATGGGAAGAAGACCGTTAATGGGATAATCCTGTGCTATGCTCATTGAGCGGGAGAAAATATCGTCCCAATCTCTTGTTTCATAGCCGTAAACGCTGCCCTCGGGAACACCGATATAACGGGCAAAGGTGAGGGGAGAAGCAATTGAAATTTCTTCAATGTAAGGTTCTAAATCAATGCCTGCTTTTTCTTTAAGGCTTGCAAGGAATTTACGGGCGATTTTTTCTTTAAGGTCAAAATATTTCTGACCTTCCACATTGTTCCAATCCTCTGCGGAGGTGAACATTGTGGTGAAAGAGCAAATGCTTGTGCCCTCAGGCGAAGCGTGTGGGTTTGCTATATTGTAGCAAAGGAAAATTGAATAATCGTTAGTGTCAATCTTCTTCTGAGATTCATATTCTTTTTTGGAATCTGCCGTGCCGCTGAGGAAAATACTGTAATCTTTAATTCCCAGCTCTTCGGCGGTCTTGTTAAGGCCGAGATAGGTGGTAAACATTCTTGCGCCCATCTTTCTGTCTCTTGCGGCAGAAAGCTTTTTCTCTCTTTCGGGAATGAGCTTTTTATCCATCATAGAGCCGTAAATAATATCCGGGTTAATGTTGGCAAGTACGCAATCCGCCTCAAATGTGCCGAGATTTGTTTTAACTCCGCAGCACTTGTCGCCTTTAAATATAAATTCCTCTGCTCTGCAATTAAAGAGAACTTCGCCGCCCATTGCACGGAATCTTTCAATAAATCCAACGCTTATTTCGTGGGAAGTATATGAGGGAATATATGCGGCGCTTTCAATGTAATGCTTAACCATGCATACATAGTGAGGAAAGGAGAGGGATTCCATATCAACACCCAAATATGACCAATAGGTTGCCATAATGTCAATAACTTTTTGGGGAAGATGAATCGCTTTAAATACGGACATACAGTCGTGTGCGCCAACCTTAAGAAGATTGGTGTATTTAACCATGAGCTTAACCATGTTGTAGCCGGGCTCGCTTACATAGTCAACGCCCTCCGTAACCTGATCAAAAAGCTCAAACATGGTGTCAACTGCTTCTTTACAGCCGGGTACGTAGTATTCAAGCTTTTTCTTAAATGCTTCATTGCCTGCGGGAAGTGAAACATCCATGGGAGTGCCGTCACTGTAAGTTGAAATTACACGGAAGCAGTCGTCAACTCTGTTCCATTCAACATTTACGCCGTAACGATCAAAAAGACGCCTTACGCTGCCGGGGTTTTCGGCGGGGCCAAGTGAGCAAAGCTCGTGCAGCGATGGTTCAAACTCAAATCTGCCCCTTACAAAGCCTGTTGCACAGCCGCCGGGGATGTTGTGCTGCTCAATGAGAAGCACTTTTTTACCGTTAAAGGCAAGCTCACAAGAGGCAGCAAGGCCTGCACAGCCTGAGCCGACTACAATGTAATCATACTTTTTCATATATACTCTCCTCGTATAAAAATATTTCGAAAATAATTATAAAATATAAAAGCTTTTTTGTAAAGGGATCAAGCAAAAAGATTTGAAAATTTTGCCGTGGATGCAAGGGATAAAGCACCCTCTTTACCGATAATTATGTGATCCGATAGCTTTATGCCCGTTTCTCTAAGTAGCCTCGCCGTCTCTTTTGTGAGCTCGATATCCTCTTTTGAGGGAGCAGCATCTCCCTTAGGATGATTGTGGGCAAGAATTACACTGTCCGCATCGGAATTGAAAGCCGTTTCAAGAATAGTGCGCTTATCTGCCGTAACAGAGGTTTCGTCTCCTTTGGCAAGTTCTTTGCAGGAAATTGCATTTCCGAGAGGGTCAAGGCAAACCATAAGGAGCATTTCTTTATCTAAGCCTTCAAATTTTTCGGTAATGAATTTCATAAGCTCGGCAGGTTCTGAAAGAGTGACAATTTTTTCCGTTTTTCCCGTGTAACGCCTGCAAAGTCCGGGAAGCATTGTTAAAAGCAGTGCAGAGCTTTCGCCCATGCCCTCAATTTGGATAAGTTCATCGTATGGGGCGTTTAATACTTCGCTGAGGCTGCCATATCTTTCCAAAAGCTTTCCCGCAAGGGCGTTAGTGTCACGGCGGGGAATCGAATAAAACAAAATCAGCTCCAAAAGACTTCTGTCCGGCATGTTATCGGCGCCTATATTTCTGAAAGATTCTCTCACCCTGTGCCTGTGATTTGCATGGGGATATATCTTTTTTTCTGCCATATTTTCACCTGCTTTCGTTACTGATAAGATTATAATATAAAATCCGGCTTTGAGCAAGTGTGAAATAACACCACAAGGCGGCCGGTCTTGACATAATTCAATAATAATGTTATATTGACAACACATATTTTATAAATATTTAGGAAGGTGTACCTTTGTTTGACGTCATAAAAGAAACGGTTGTTGACACTTTAAAGCTTGTGCCGTTTCTCTTTCTTACATACCTGCTTATGGAATATATAGAGCAGAAAACTTCCGAGAAATCGGAGGAAAAAATTCGCCGTGCAGGTAGATTCGGCCCCGTTATCGGTGCTCTGCTCGGTGTGGTGCCTCAATGTGGCTTTTCGGCCTCTGCCGCAAGTTTATACTCAGGGGGAATTATCTCCGCAGGTTCTCTTATAGCAATATTTCTTTCAACCTCCGATGAAATGCTTCCAATACTTATTTCGGAGAAAGTTAAGGCCTCGGTAATAATCGAAATACTTGCCATTAAAGTTATTTCCGCAATGATTATGGGTGTAGGCATAGATATTATTTTGCATCTTGTTCATAAAGATAAAAAGAGCGTTGAAATACATTCAATTTGCGAAAATGACAATTGTCATTGTGAAGAGGGGAGTATATTCAAATCCGCTTTTCTTCATTCCGCAAAAATAGTTGCGTTTATACTTGTGATTTCTTTTGTGCTTAACACAATTATTCATTATGTCGGTGAAGAAAATTTGGGAAAGGTATTTTTGAACATTCCCGTTTTAGGCTGTGCCGTAGGCTCTCTTGTGGGTTTAATACCCAACTGTGCCGCCTCTGTGGTGATTACGGAGCTTTACCTCAGCGGTATAATCAGTGCCGGTGCAATGATTTCCGGACTTCTTACAGGCTGTGGAATAGGGCTTCTTGTGCTTTTTAAAACAAATAAGAAAAATATGAGAGCAAATCTTGCAATTCTTTGCTCTATGTATGTAATAGGCGTGGTTGTAGGCTCAATTATTGAGTTTATGAATATATCAATCTAAAGCAAAATTTACAATTTATTAATAAACTGTATTCCTTTTTGTACAATATTATGATATAATCATGGCAAACAGTTTATTAGGGCAACATTTTATTAAGGAGGAATTATTAATGAAAAACGTTGTTAAAAAGTCATTGTCGGTTGTTTTTGCAATCATTATGGCCTTATCATGCTTCGCAACTGCATTTGCAGCAGATTCCAAGAAGCTTATTGTTGAGGCTAATGTAGATGGAAGCAATATTTATGTTAAGGTATATGTTGAAACCGAAGAAGACGAAGATAAAGTTGACGCTTCTACACTAACCGATAATATCAAAGTGGAAATTTTCCAAGGCAACAGCACTACCGCATTACAAGTTACACCAAGAGGCGCTCTCAGCGATTCGGACGGTTTGCGTTTTGAAGGTTTGACTGCCGGCGCAGAATACACCATAAAAGCTACAGCTGACGGCTATACAGATGGCTCAGCGAAAAAGACAATTAAATATAAGAGAACATCTAAACCGGAAATCACAGATTATGTGGTTACAACAACTTCAATTTCCGTAACAAAGCTTAACAGTGCTGACGTTTCAGCCGCTGCAAATACCGATGCAAAGTATAAGATTTCCCGTGCAGACGGTTCAGAGGATGCAAAGCTTAAAGAAAATTATCCCGACTGGAGCAAGTCGCCTGTTTTCAAGGATCTTACAAGCGGCGTACTTTATACGATAACCGTAAAATTTGCAGAAAGCGACACCTACCTTGAAAGCGAAGAGTACTCAAAGGATATAAAAACTAAGATAGCAAGCACTGAACCAAGCAAAGCCGTAAGTTTCAGCAAGGTTACCAAAAATTCAATCACCTTTAATGCTATTGATAATTATGAGTATTCGCTTGACGGAGGCAAAACCTTCCAAAAATCAAATGTTTTCAGCAATCTTAAATCCGGCTCTGTTTACACCGCAACTCAAAGATATGTAGACTCGGATGGCCTTCATGAGCCTTCAGCTCAGGCTGAAAACGTTACAATCAGAACAAACACCGCAGATGCCTATAACGCAAACTTCTCAGATGTAAAAGTTGAGGGCATTTCAAACGGCGGCAAGGTTTCTACCGACTCAAGCATCTCCATTAAAGCTTATCCGGTTATGCGCTCCAGTAGCGAAACTGCCCAGTGGGGTGACACAAGATACATTGTTGAGTCTGTAAAAGTTGACGACGGATCGGCTGAAGTTAAAGAAGCATCAACTTATTACCAGATTACCGTTAAAATCTCTAAATCAGGTTCAAAGAAGGTAGAAATCGTTTACAAACAGCAAAAGTATACCGAAAAAGGTTGGGAAGACACAAACACCACTCAAAGCAAGACATATAAAGTTACTGCTTCTACTAAGGCTCAGGATATTTTCAGCGTAATTACAAACCAGCTTCCGGAACTTATAGCAAAGGCTATCAAATGGCTTATGGAAAAAGGTTTATCAATTATCATTTTCTTCTAAAATATTTTGAGAATATAATAAAATAATACTTGAATTTAAGCCCTGCATGTGGTATAATTGCTCAGCAATTCACACGCAGGGCTATTTTTACTGCCGGTGCGGGGGCTTCCCCGTTGCAGTATCAGGCGTTGCGGCGGTTGTGTCTGACAAGATACAAAATTAACTAAGGAGGAAAAAATCATGTCAGTAGTATCAATGAAGCAGTTGCTTGAGGCAGGCGTTCACTTCGGTCACCAGACCAGAAGATGGAACCCTAAGATGGCAGAGTACATTTTCACGGAGCGTAACGGTATTTACATTATCGACCTTCAAAAGACCGTTAAAAAGCTTGAAGAAGCTTACCTTTTCGTTCGTGAAATCGCAGCAGACGGCGGCGAAATCCTTTTTGTAGGCACAAAGAAGCAGGCTCAGGATTCTATCAAAGAAGAAGCAATTCGTTGCGGCATGCCCTATGTTAACGCACGTTGGCTCGGTGGTATGCTCACAAACTTCACCACAATTAAAAAGAGAATCGCAAGACTCGGCCAGCTCAAGGCTATGGAAGCTGACGGCACATTTGACCGTCTTCCCAAGAAGGAAGTTACTCAGCTTACTCTTGAAATCGAAAAGCTCGAAAAATTCCTCGGTGGTATCACCGGTATGAAGAAGCAGCCCGCTGCTATGTTTATCGTTGACCCACGCAAAGAAAAGATTGCAGTTCTTGAAGCAAAGAAGCTCGGTATCCCCATTGTTGCTGTTGTAGATACAAACTGCGATCCCGATGAGGTTGACTACGTAATTCCCGGTAATGACGATGCTATTCGTGCCGTTAAACTTATTGCAGGCGCAATGGCAGATGCAGTTATAGAAGGCAGACAGGGCGAGCAGGATGCTCCCGCTGCCGAAGAAGAAGTAGCAGAAGAAGTTAAGACAGAGGAGGAATAATCCATGGCAATCACAGCTAAAGACGTACAAGCTCTCAGAGAGAAAACAAATGTTGGTATGATGGATTGCAAAAAGGCTCTTACCGAAGCTGACGGCGATATCGATAAGGCTGTTGAAATTCTTCGTGAAAAAGGTCTTGCTTCAGCTGCCAAAAAGGCAGGCCGTATCGCAGCAGAAGGCGTTATCGGTGTTTATACCGATGCTAACGCATCAGCTCTTGTAGAGCTTAACTGCGAAACAGACTTCGTAGGCAACAACCCGGATTTCAAGGCTCTTGCAAATCAAATTGCAAAAACCGTTGTTGAGGTTAAGCCCGCAGATGTTGAGGCTCTCAGCGCAGCAACAATCGCAGACGGTAATGTATCCGTTGCAGATGCAATTCAGGAGCTCTTCCTCAGAATCCGTGAAAATCTTAAACTTCGTAGATTCGTTCTTGTTGAAGGCACAGCCGTTTCTTATATTCACGGCGGCGGCTCAGTAGGCGTTCTTGTATCCTTTGATACAAATGCTGCAGACAAGGCTGAGTTTGCTGAAATGGGCAAAAATATCGCAATGCAGGTTGCAGCTATGAGCCCCGAATATTTGAGCAAGGAAGACATTTCAGACGAAGAGCTTGCAAAGCTTAAAAATATCATTGTTGAAAGCGCACTCAATAAGCCTGATTCACTTCCCAAGCCCATCCTTACAAACATCATCACAAAGGCTATTAACGAAAAAGCATGGAGCGATGAAGACATTGCAGCTTATAATGAGCAGAAGAACAACAAGTTCCTCTTCAACTTCCTTTCAAAAGAAGGCATTGCAAAGCTTGCTGAAATCGCTGTTCGCGATAAAGACGAATATACTTCCAACCCCATCTTCGGTAAGGTTGTAGAAGGCCGTATCGCAAAGCAAATTAAAGAAACTTGCCTTCTTGAGCAGGCATTCGTTCGTTCAGATCTCTTTGATGGTAATGTTGCAGGTTATGTTGCTAATGTTGCAAAGAACATCGGTGCAGAAATCAAGGTAACAGGCTTCACCCGTTTTGCAAAGGGCGAAGGCATTGAAAAGAAAGTTGACGACTTCGCAGCAGAAGTTGCAAGCATGACAAAATAATTAAATATAGCACTGAATCGGCTTCTCAAATGAGGGGCCGATTTTTTATGAGTAATGAAGGTGATTTTTCTGATTCTTAATTAAACGATAGCTATTTTTGCTTCATGATTTTATAGTATGCTAAGCAAATTATTTTTAATTTTTACTATAAATTGCAGCTATGTTTTATTGACATACAATTATTTTTATGATAATATCATATCGGGTGAATAGAATTTGTTAAAAATGTCCAAAACATTTTCACAAGTGCGGACTATGAAAAAAGATTATGTAATGGAAATTTGCAACATTATTGAATTCTCAGGAGGGATTATGTTATGAAAACAAAAGTTAAACGGATTTTTTCATTGGTTATTGCTTTTGTTATGATCATGAGCTTTTGCACCTCTGCATTTGCAAGGATTAAAGATGCTGATCTCTACAAATCGGACCCTTATAACCACATGAATACCGTTAGTAAAATCACTTTAACTGCCGAAGAGGGCGCAACCCAAATCCTCGATAAGCTTGACGAGCTCCTTCGCAAAGCTAATATTAAGTTTGAGAATACTATTCTTTACAGCGGTAAAGTTGCCGCAAGTACGCTTAATGTCGGTATTACTGCCGATGTTACCAACATTGACGGTTTGTTATGGACCCTGTATAACCTTGTAACCGGCCTTGACGGTAACCATGAGGATAACCTTAAAAGAGTTCTTACCACTTTAACCTTCAAGACAGGAAGTGCAGAAACCAGCCTTAGAAGTGCTGCTAATACGGTTCTTAAATATGTTGACTTCGGTGATATTAAGAATCTTAATGTTGATGCACTCGGTGACCAAAACTCCACTTCAAGAAAAATCAGAAACTGGCCTGTAAAGTCAGGTGTAGTAGGCTCATCTGATATTGAAGTTTTGGCAATGCTTACTCAGTTCCTTTCCGATAACAGAACAACTTTTAAGAAATTTGCAACCAGCTCTTTAAGTTTCGGTAAGTTTGATGATACTATTAAAGGTATTAACGATACAGTTAAAAAAATCCTTACAGATTTTACCGGCTTCCTTAAAGATACTCTTTACGGCTTACTTTGGGATACTGAAGCGGACACGGCTCCCGAAGACTTTAGTTATGATGCCTATGCACAAAAGCTTATAAATTGGCTTCTCATAGAGGGCACAGGTGAAACTGCCGAAAACGGCGGCAACTCAGTACTCGGCGCAAATTATAAGGCTTTTCTTCCCGATATGGCAACAAGCGGAAACGGCAAAGGCGCCAGCATTTCGGATCAGTCCGTTTACGGCCTTGTAAATAACGCAATTC
>CAVJRM010000036.1:0-11966 GCA_963652165.1 bacterium
TTACTCTTAAAACCACAATTCTCATGACAGATGAAGAAATGCTTAAAGCATTTACCACTGCCGTTGACAGAAACATCTGGAAAGATGTAACTTACACCGTTGACGGCCTTAAAGTAAGTCTTACCTGGGATTCATAAAAAATAAGCATAAAATCGCCACTTCAAAAGGGTGGCGGTTTTTTTGTCAAAAACTTATAGGCGGCATATACTATACAGTCACTTGCGCAAAAATAACTGTTGACATATTGCATTTTTTTTATTATTATTTTGCCTGTGTTGAAAATAAAAATTCTAAAATATCTGTGATTTATTTTCTGTATGTATATATGTTGGATTGGACAGATTATTAAAAATTAAAAAATGTGAGGTAATGCAATGAAAAGAATTATATCCGCTTTACTCGTAGTTGTAATGTTATTTTCCTTAGCTATTCCGGCTTTCAGTGCAATAAACATTTACGAAACAAGAAGTCAAATTCCCGTAATTCATATTTCGGGTGACGGCAACACGATTTATAATAAAGACGGCGAAGCTCTTTCAAAATTCGGAGCATTTATCGGTAACCGAGGCGAGCAAACAGGCTCTGCCTCTATTGCGGCACTTATAGAATCCGCAGGAACTATGTATAAAGAGTACCTTTTTGAAGGACTCCTCAAAGATAATTGGGAGCCGTTTTATGATGCAATACAAACCGAGGTTTCAAAATATTTCGGTGAAATTCTTCTTGACGAAAACGGCGAAGCCACCAACGGAACACATATCAGTCAGTCTAACACCGTGACGGTTGACAAAAAAGAAGAAAACAATAAAGGTTATTATGGCCCAAGAGACTATGACTTCTGGTATGACTGGAGACTTGACCCATACGAAGTTGCCGAAGATTTCAATCAATATGTTCAGGATATTAAAAAAGTAACCGGTGCTGAAAAAGTTTCAATAATTGCTCGTTGCCTTGGCTCAAATGTTGTTTGTGCCTACCTTACAAGATACGGCACGGATGATATATACGGTGTTGGTTTTGACGGCGTTGTATGCGCAGGCGCAGAGCCTCTCAGCGAATCAATGAGCGGACAATTCAAAGTTGATATGAGTTCAATTAAAAGATTATATATTGACGCAGAGAATTTTGACAGGATTAACCTTGACCCCATTGTTCTTGCATGTATTGAGCTTGTTGACAGAAGCGGCCTTGTTGACGGATATGTCGCAGTAAAGAAAGCAACCCTTTACGAAAAGCTCGTTAAAGGTGTAACATCCGCTCTTGTGCTTTCAAGCGTAGCTTATCCTTGCTACTGGGCTTGTGTAAAATATGAAGATTTTGACACTGCTCTTGAATATGTTTTCGGTGAAGAAGGAAGCGAAAAGCGTGTTAAATATGCAGGGCTTATAGAAAAAATCACCAGATACAACGAAGTGGTTAAGAAAAACATTCCTTCACTTGTCAAATCTCTTCCCGAAAAAGGCGTTAAAGTTGCCATAATTTCAAAATACGGCTCACAACTTGTTCCAACCTGCAAGTCCGCAACAACTATTGCCGACTCCTTTGTTTCGGTAAACAGCTCATCCTTCGGTGCAACAACAGGTACAATCTATGAAACTCTTTCCGATGAATATATTGCAGCACAAACCGAAAAAGGCCTCGGAAAATATATCTCCCCCGATAAACAGATTGACGCATCAACATGCTTGTTGCCTGATTACACTTGGTTTGTAAAAGGTGTTGCTCACTCAAACTGGACTGAAGCGGAAAATATGCTTCTTATGACAGTTATCACAAACGAAACCCAGCTTACGGTAGATGATTTACCCGAAACGCAGTTTATGGTGCAAGACCCGAACTACAAAGGCAGAATGATTCCCATGACAGAAGAAAATTGCCATACCGAGCCATGGACTGCAGACGAAGAAACAGACCACCCCACATCATCTATCACAAGAGTTAAGCTTTATTTTGAAGCTCTTACAAACTTCAGTAAAGAGCTTTTGAGAGTTCTTAAAGAAAAAGCAGCCGAATCAAAAGCCGCAAAAACAACTTTAACAACGTAACATAAAAGCTCCCTTCGGGGAGCTTTTTTCAATGGGGAATGTGGAATGAAGGGGATTTTGCATCGCAAAATCCGATTGTAAGAACCTCACTATGTGAGAACATTGTTACTCCGCTTTGCGTCGTAATAAATGTTGCGGAGCAACCCTTTCTCAAAAAGTCAAAAAAAATACGCAGTTAGCTTTCGCTAACTGCATTTATTATACCATAAAAGTTTAGATTTTCAAGAGCTAAGAGAAAAGTATACTCATTATTTCAGATAACGTTTATGTGTTAGTGTCAAAATATCCCACATAGTCAATTTTTATATTGCTTTTCGGGAACAGATAGTTATACACATCCACAAAATAGTCATCTGTCATGCTTGCTATGTAGTCCACTACTATTTGATTTTTTTCTGTATCTTCATAGGGGAAAGGACGTTTATAGTGGGCTTTATTTACATAATCAATATGATGGGTGAAAATTGGGGATGTTTTATTGCTTTTCTCAAGGTCATCGAGGAGCTTATCATATAGGCTTGCCATCATGGGCGTAATTGTATTATCTGTTAAAGATTTAACTTTTTCATTAAGATAAATGAGCCTGTAATTATCGGCTTTTGCTTTTTTTAACGCCTCAAAATGTTCTTCATCCATTTTGATGTACGGTTTTCCGTAGCTGTTTTCCACGATGTTAACCATAAGATTATTAATAAGCTCGGCGTTAATTTTGCCGATACCGCCCTCGTCAAATTCCTCGGGGGTTATTATTTTTGCCCTGAGTGCATCCTGACGGTCTTTGCCGAGGTAGGCTATTATATCCGAAATGCGTACAACACAGCCCTCAAGAGTGGAGGGTATCAGCTTTTTAACATTTTCTTTATCTGAATAACAGCTTTCGATTTGTTTATCAAATTCTTCAAAAGAATTGAGAGAAAGGGGTTTGTATTCGCAGAGCTCAATTTCACCGTCATGGCTTGCAATCCCGCTTAAAGTCTGTAAAGTGATATTATAAGGAAAAATACCGTCAAGTACTCTTACGGAGTGAATATTGTGGCTGAAATGCTTTTTTGCGTGCTCATAAAGAAGAGAATCAAGTGTTTTTTCGCCTTCGTGGCCGAAGGGAGTATGACCTATATCGTGCCCAAGTGCTATTGCCTCAATAAGCTCTAAGTTAAGCCCCAGAGCTTTCCCAATGGTGCGGGCAATACGGGAAACAAGCTGCACATGAAGACTCCTGCGGCTTATATCGTCATTTTTGTAGAATGAAAAAACCTGAGTTTTATCCGCATATCTATTATAATAAGGGCAGTGAATTATCTTATCGCAATCTCTTATGAAATTGGAACGCAAAAGAGAGGGATTATCAAGCTCTTCGTTTCTTCTAATGGCATTTTTATCATTAAAAGCAAAGGGAGAAAAAGCGCTTTTCTCCCTGTCACATTCAATTTTTTTCGTTATGTTGTCGCTCAGATTTTCGTAATTAGGCATATCTAATCCTCAAAAGGCGAATTTATTGATTTGGAGCTGTTCGTCTTTTTTACGGTCAACTGTGCCGTCAATAACAGTAATAAAGATCTCGGCAGTAAGGCAAATTACGCAGCTGAAAAGATGACCGCCCACGATTCTTCCGCCTTCACCGGCAAGATTTATGTGAAGATGAGTGTAAATTTCGCCATTAAGGGTGTTTATGTTGCCTACAAGAGAGGTAATTTCGTGAGTGCCGGTGATTTCATAATTATCATAAGCCTTTTTATCCATATTGAAAACGCCAATGGAAACTTTATCCGTTCCGCCTATTCCGCTAACATAAGCAAGGCGGACATTTTCTTTTATGGCAACGGCTTTTATGCTTTCAACAATTTCATCATCACGGTCAAGCCTTAAAACGATTTTATCATTAAATCTTCTGTATTCCATAAATTTCTCCTATATATTATCAAATTTAACCGGTGTGGGATTCTCGGAATGTTCACCTATTATTTTTTCATACCATACCATATCATACCAGCGGCCGAATTTGCAGCCGCAATTATGAAAAATTCCAACAGCCTCAAAGCCCATTTTTAAGTGAAAATTAGGGCTGTCGGCAGTCAAATAAGGGTCATCAACATTCTTTTTCGGGTGAGCAACACAGGCATACATATTTAATATGCCCATTTCTTCAAGCCTTTTTTCAAGCTCTATATAAAGAGCTTTTCCCACACCTTTGTGGCGCGAATTTTTTTCAAGATAAATTGTTGTTTCAACTGCCCAATCATAAGCCTTGCGTTCCCTGAAATAATGAGCAAAGGCAAAGCCGAGAGCTTTTCCGCTTTCGTCAACGGCTTTAAGATACGGATATTTTGCCGTGTAAGTTATAATCCTGTTTTTGAATTCTTCAACAGATGGAGAAATATATTCAAAGGTTACGGCAGAATTTCCCACGTAGTAGCTGTATATTTCAAGAAGTTCCTCAGCATCTGAGGGAGTTGCATTTACGATTTTCATTTTTACCTCTTATTTGTTTTTATTCCACCATTCGGTGAAAGCTTCCGGGAAGTTGGTTTTGAATCCTCTTGTGTTCATAGATGTCATTTTCTCCCACCATGAGGGGTAATCGCCTAAGTTTGAGAAAACTTCAACACCTCTGCTGTTAAGCCAAGCTACATCCTCTTCAGTGTATTCTGCATTGAGGCCCACTTCCCAAAAGTCACTTTTTTCAACAAGAGCTTTTGTTTCATCGGTAAGAAAACGAATATTTGCACCAAGGCGTAAGCCTTCCGGCTTGCCTCTTTCTCTGCAAACGGCTTGGATTTCATCTACTACCGCAGGAATACCGGAGAAAAGAATATATCTTGAAACGTTGGGCGAGTCCTTTAAAATATCAAGAATCTTATCAACACAGCCTAAATCTTTAATTTCAACCTCTGCAACAATGTTGTTGGATTCTTTTGAGCCCATCCATTTTTCAAAATCTACAAAGCTCATAAGATGGGTAACTTTGTCTTGCATATCCAAAGGAGTGGAGTCCGGTAATTCGCCGTGAAGAATTTTACGGGCACGATTGTTATCTGCATCTTCGCCTTCAAGGGTAGGCTCTTTGGGCCAAATATGATATTTATATAACACAGGCAAAGCGAGAATTTCATCTGCATTAAGGTCGTTTATAAGGGCACCTGTTTGCGTATCGGTGCCGTAGGTTATGGATGCAAGGTCATCATCGTGGTTTACAATAACTTTATTGTCTTTTGTGCGATGAACATCTATCTCGATGCCTTCGGTTCCGAAATCTGCAGCAGCTTGAAAAGCATCGGGAGTGTTCTCGGGGCCGCCCTGAACAAAACCTCTGTGAGCAAAACGCATTGGACCGGTGTACTTCATAAAATCAACCTCCTAAAAATTCTTTTAATCCATAATAACATAATGAAATCAAAAAGTGAATATGTAAATATGAAATATTATAAAAGAACTTTGCCTAAAAGATTTATTTCATCATCGGTTAATCCGATATTTGAAAGATAGCCTTTGATTCCGCCGTAACCACGGCTAAAATAGTCAAGAATATTCTCCATATTTTCTCTGTCGGAGCGAAGTCGTGATTCATCCTGCTCCCAAATAAGCCCCGTATTATTTTTGATTTCTTCTGCGGCAAAGGGCTTGATATAATCCCACGAGGTGCAGTAATCTTTAATAATATCTTCTTTACTTACTCCCGCAGCATCAAGAAGAATGGCGGCAATAAGGCCTGTTCTGTCTTTTCCGAGGAAGCAATGAAAAAGAAAAGGCTCTTTGAATGATATAATAGCACGAAGAATTTTAGCATAATTTTCTCCGTATTCTTCAAGGGACATGGCATAAAGCTCCCAAATAGGAGAATCGGTTTTGTTGAGCGCCGGATTTGCTTCAAGAGTGGTAATATGATGATAATTAAATTCAGGTAAAGAGGCAAAAATTGACGGGCGTTCGTCTGCCTCTTCAATTCCTCTTAAATCAATAATATTTTTAATTCCCAAATTCTTCAAAAAAATAATATCTTCATCTGTCGGATTTCTGGGAATACCGCATCTTACGGCTTTCCCAAAGGCAGTTACGCCGCCATTGCAGGAATATCCTCCTAAGTCACGGCAATTTATTATATTTTGAGTAACATAAGTTTTCATATTGCACCACCGAAAATGAATATGTATCAAAAAAGCACCGGTCAAGACTTGACCGATGCTGAAACTGGAGCGGATGACGAGGCTCGAACTCGCTACCTCCACCTTGGCAAGGTGGCGCTCTACCAGATGAGCTACATCCGCAATTGCAAGGGTGATTATACCAAATGAAATGTGAGTTGTCAAGAAAAATATATCAATTTGCGAAAATTTAAAAATAAACTTTTAATGTACTTGATTTAATTCTATATTTATAGTATCATTTCTTCAATATCGACGAAAGGAAATATACTGCATGAAAAAAAGAATAGCAGCATTTGCACTTGCCCTTATAGCGGCATTTGTATGGATACCCACCATAGTTGCTTTTGCCGAGGAAGAAACAGCACCCGAAACTGCCGTTACAGAGATAAAAATCACTGCCGATACCGATACGGTTGAAAAAGGAGATACGCTTCAATTAAAAGCAAGTGAAAATGATGTAAAATGGAAAACGTCAAATTCAAATGTTGCGGTAGTGGACAGCAACGGAGTTGTTAAGGGAAAAGATGTTGGCAGAGCCACAATAACCGCATATAAAAATGTAAACGGAAAAGAATACAAGAGCACTTTTGAAGTTAAGGTTATAAAAAAATCCACTCGTACCTTTAATTATCTTGCAAATCACAGTGTGCTAAGCTACAGATATTCTTATGTAGATGATTATTACTATGTAAATCAAGGAAGTGCATGGCAGGGTAAATACGGATATAATAAAATTTACGATCTGGTTGCTCCATACATTCTTTTGGAATATGACTATGTAAGAGTTCATTTTACTTATGAGGGCAAGGATTGGATGGTACAGCTTTGGAAAGGCCAGTACGGTTTACTTTTCTATGGCTGTGAAACCGGTGTTTACAGTAAATCCCATTCAGATGAAGAGGATAAAGTCTATACCACATATATGAAAGTTGACGGCGAAGACAGGCCTACTATGCAAACATCTCTTTATCGTGACGGCAACCTTGACGGATCTTATGATTATCAGTTTACAACACCTTATGAAAAAACTTGGTGGAGCACCGGATTCAAATACGGCAAGCTTACAAGGCAAGAGCCTGCAAGCGAGCTTAGGCAAAGCGGAAAAATAACATTTAAAAATGAAGAAATCGCAAACCTATTTACAGCCGGACTTAAAGAGTGCGGATTTGGTGAGTCAAAGTCTGAAAATACGGATATAGATACTTATTATCAAGACGGCAGCACCGTTTATTACTCATGGCAAAACATTTCACAGGCTGAAAACACTATGGGAATTAAGGTGGCCGGCGGAACCCTTGTGGCAATGAATATTATGGCATTCTTTGCTGCGATATTCCTTATAGTAGGTTCACTTTTCGGTATGGGATTGTTGGCATTTTTAATCATTTTATAATAAGTAATGAAGCAAAATTACAAGAAATTATAGTAAATAAGAAAAAATCCTTGACGCAGAGAAATTTGTGTGATATTATAGTTGCACCTCTGCGCAAGGGCTTATTTTTTGTACCCAAAAATTAAATTGCAGAGGGAGGCTTAGCTTCAGGCAGTTCCCTGATAAGCTGCGCTGAGGCTGAAAAATTCCGAATAATGGAGGTGCCGCACATGGCTGCTAACGGTAAGAGAGTCAAGATTACACTTGCTTGCACCGAATGCAAACAGCGCAACTACAACACAATGAAAAACAAGCAGAATTCACCCGACAGACTTGAGATGAATAAGTACTGCCGTTTCTGCAAGAAACACACTCTTCACAGAGAATCAAAGTAAGCGGGAGGTAAAAACCTTATGGCTAAGAATGAAACTTCTGCAGCTGCTGAAAAGGTTGCCGCCGCCGAAAAGAAAAAGAACAAAAAACCTGCCAACCCCAATGGAAACTGGTTCCAGAGAGCAGGCAAGGCAATCAAAAAGTTCTGCAAAGATTTAAAGGGTGAAAACAAAAAGATTGTTTGGCCCGATGGAAAAACCGTTCTTAAATCAACACTCGTTGTTCTTGCAATGGTTGCAATCTGCGGATTGGCAATTTTTGCAATTGATCAGCTTCTTTCACTTGGTCTTTCACTTCTTGAAAGAGCAGCAGAGAGCGTTGGTGACTCAGCTGATGCTGAAACCACTACAGAAGCAGCAATGATAGCTTTAAACAGCTTCTTTATTGCTTAAAACTGGGGGATTTAAGATGTCTGTTGACACAAGATGGTATGTGGTACATACCTATTCCGGTTATGAAAACAAGGTTAAATCAACTATTGAAACATTAGTTGAAAACCGCAAAATGCAGGACCAAATCTTTGAAGTTATGGTTCCCGTGGAAACAGTTGAAGACGCAGAAACAAAAAAGGAAACAGAGCGCAAGCTTTTCCCCGGTTACGTATTCGTCAAAGTAGCCGTATCGCCGGACCAAGACAATCGCCCCAAAATGAGCGATGAGTGTTGGGTTCTTATTAGAAACACAAGAGGCGTTACCGGATTTGTTGGTCCGGAAAACAAAGCAATTCCCCTTACCGACGAAGAAGTTATCAGGCTCGGAGTCGAGAAGAAGGTTGTTGAAATATCCTATGCTGTTGGTGACACAGTCAACATTATAGATGATATGTTTGATGGCTTTTCGGGAACTGTTCAGGAAATCGACCTTGAAAACAATACTGTTAAGGTTGTTGTTTCCGCACTGTTCGGCAAAGAAACCGTTGTTGAGCTTGAGCTTGACCAGGTTGAGCTTGCTGACGAATAATCACGGTAATTTGAGGGCATAGCCCTTTCAAATCAGCACCGTTTTAGGTGCAGTCGCATCAATAAGATGTCGGCTTCGTGGGAGGAACTGAAAAAGGTTCCGCAATTTACCACTTTATATTTGGAGGTTAACTATTATGGCACAGAAAGTTGTCGGCTTAATTAAGTTACAGATTCCTGCAGGCAAAGCAACTCCTGCTCCCCCTGTAGGCCCAGCACTCGGCCAGCACGGTGTTAACATTATGGCTTTCACAAAGGAATTCAATGAGCGTACCAAAAACGATATGGGCCTCATCATTCCCGTTGTTATCACTGTTTATGCAGACCGCACATTCAGCTTTATCACCAAGACCCCTCCTGCCGCTGTTCTTATTAAAAAGGCTTGCGGTATTGAGAGCGGTTCAGGCGTTCCCAACAAGACCAAGGTTGCAACCATCTCTCAGGAGCAGATCCGCAAGATCGCTGAGACAAAGATGAAAGACCTCAACGCTGCTACAATTGAAACTGCTATGAGCATGATAGCAGGCACTGCACGCAGCATGGGCGTCGTAGTAGCAGACTGATTGCAAACTGTGGGAGGAACAAATCCGATTAACCACATGATTGGGAGGAATAATTAACATGAAACATGGTAAAAAATATAACGAGAGCGCAAAGCTCGTAGAAAGAGCTACTCTCTACGATCCCGCTGATGCTCTCTCACTTGCAGTTAAGACTGCAAGCGCAAAGTTTGATGAAACAGTTGAAGCTCACATCCGCCTCGGTGTTGACTCACGTCATGCTGACCAGCAGGTTCGTGGCGCTGTTGTACTTCCTAACGGCACAGGCCGTACTGTTAGAGTAGCAGTTTTCGCAAAAGGTCCCGATGCTGATGCAGCTGCAGCAGCAGGCGCAGAAATCGTTGGTGCAGAAGACCTCGTTGCAAAGATTCAGGGCGAAGGCTTTATGGATTTTGACGTATGTATCGCAGCACCTAACATGATGGGCCTTGTTGGTCGTCTTGGTAAGGTTCTCGGCCCCCGTGGCTTAATGCCCAGCCCCAAGGCAGGTACAGTTACTCCTGACGTAGCTAAGGCAGTTACCGAAGCTAAAGCAGGTAAGATTGAATACCGTCTTGACAAAACAAATATTATCCATTGCCCCATTGGCAAGGTATCTTTCGGCGCAGATAAGCTTAAAGAGAACTTTGATACTCTTCTTGATGCTATCATCAAGGCTAAGCCCGCAGCATCAAAGGGCCAGTACATTAAGTCCTGCGTACTTGCCACCACAATGGGCCCCGGCATCAAAATCAATCCTAACAAGGTTGGTTCCTCAGCTGAGGCATAATCAGATATTTTCTGAAAAAATTCTTGACACACCTTAATTTGTGTGTTAATATATCCACGCTGTTCTTTTTGAAGACAGCAGGTGCTTTTCGCATAAAGGTTATATACCACCTGCCGAGAAAGGAAACATACAAAATATAAGTATGTTTATGCCCTTTCCGTCAGATGCGGAAAGGGCTTTAATATTGTTTAACATTCCACATGGAGGTGAAATACAGAAAATGCCAAGTGAGAAAGTTTTAGAACAAAAGAAGCAGATTGTTGCTGACCTTACTGAATCCCTTAAAAATTCAGTTGCAGGTGTTGTTGTTGACTATAAGGGCATTAATGTTGCAGATGATACAGCTCTCCGTAAAGAGCTCCGTGAAGCAGGCGTTAAATACTCAGTAGTTAAAAATACACTCCTCGGCCTTGCTGCAAAGCAGGCAGGTCTTGATGAGCTTTCAAATGTTCTTGAAGGCACCACAGCTATTGCTATCAGTGCTGAAGACCATACAGCTGCTGCAAGAATCCTTTCTAAGTTCGCTGACAGTCACAAGAATTTCAGCATTAAGAGCGGTTACCTCGAGGGCGACATTGTTGACCTTGACACTATCGACAAGCTTGCTAAGCTTCCCACAAGAGATGTTATGCTTGCTACCGTTTGTAATGCATTTAATGCTCCTATCGCATCCTTCGCACGTGCTATTCAGGCTATCGTTGACAAGGGCGGCGTAGAAGCTGCAGCTACAGAAGCTGCCGAAGCCCCCGCTGCTGAGGAAGCAGCACCCGCAGAAGAAACTGCAGAATAATTTATTTTAAAAAATTTACTCAAATTGGAGGAAAATAAAATGGCATCTGAAAAGATTACTGCTATGATTGAAGAAATCAAAACTCTTACCGTTCTTGAGCTCTCAGAGCTTGTTCACGCTGTAGAAGACGAATTCGGCGTAAGCGCAGCCGCTGCTGTTGCTGTTGCTGCTCCTACTGCTGACGCAGGCGCTGCTGCTGAAGAAAAGACTGAATTTGACCTTGTTCTCGCTGAAGTTGGCGCAGAAAAGATTAAGGTTATCAAGGTTGTTCGTGAGCTCACAGGTCTCGGCCTTGCAGAAGCAAAGGCTGTTGTTGACGGTGCTCCCAAGACCGTTAAAGAAGCTATGTCCAAGGACGATGCTGAAGCTGCTAAAGCTAAGCTCGAAGAAGTTGGCGCAAAGGTTGAACTTAAATAAGTTTAATTTTTCAGTTAATAGCAACATCCCCGAATGCGCAAACATTCGGGGATTTTTTGTGTTTAACCGTGGATTGTGTTTGTTAAGTAACAACTGTATTTGCTTGCTTCGCAACAATTATTACGACGCAAAGCGGAGTAACAAGGTTCTCAAGCGGTGAGGTTCTTATATTCGGATTTTGCACCGCAAAATCCCCCTTCATTTCCCATTCCACATTTTACATTTTTGTGGTAATTATTCACAAAGAACACATATTAAATTTGTAATTTCTCATAAAGATTATTTAGGGTATAGATTTATTGATTTGTTTGTGTTAATATATCAACGGTGAAAATTTTATTTCATAACAACTGCGGCAAATATGGAATAAAAAATAACAAAATGAGGTTGACAAATACGATGAGGAGAAACATAATTTTATCAGACAGACAGACAGACAGACAGACAGACAGACAGACATACATACAGGCATAGTTCTGTCCCGTTATGCCTGCAATTTTATACTCATTTTCCCGTTTA
>CAVJRM010000037.1:0-11599 GCA_963652165.1 bacterium
TTATATCCACAATAGTAATTTGCTGGCGCTAGACAAAAAGCAAGCTCCTCACCACCGGAAATCACCCGGTGATGGGGAGCTTGCTGGGTATGCTACAGAAAATAGTATAAATTATGCTGTCCTTACGTAATCTCTTTTTTCTAATACGACCGGAGTTACATTGCCCTCATAGAATTTGTAAGATTCTCCAGTTATATGTCCACCCATACCACAAACAATTCTCACAGTAGCATCTCGGGCGTCCATATATATTTTTTCAATTCCCATATTAAACAATTCATCAAACGAAACCTTTGCCAGCTTTGTTCCAATATGTTTTCCTCTCGCAGCTGGAAATACAACGAAACGTCCCCAGTGAGTTTCTTCATTCTCCTGCCATGCAGCAGTCGCTGCATAAATTTTCCCATCTATCTTTGATTCCGCACACCAACAAATAGGTTTCTTGGTCAAAAAAGTATCAATATCATCCGCTGGAATTCCCTGTTCCCCATGAAAAATATCTGCTTGCATTGCAAGGATGCGTGGCTTTTCATCTTTTCTTGCTTGTCTAAAAATCAAATCATCCATTGCTAGTTCTCCTTTAAATCCAAACTTGTTGCCCAAATCCCCCGACATCCAATCCACAGTCTAACTACCCTGCTTTAGGATTGAGACTGTAGTTTGGTTGTCAAAGCCTGACATCCAAACTGGCGTCTCAATTTTGTATACAATTTCCGACTCTCCAAAATCACCCGAAAACCATCGTAGATAAGTTCCCGCGAAGATAAACTCCGGAAAATCGGCAAAATTCCAAACTGATGCAAAGTCCCGAAAAGCCCTTATTTCAAGCCTTTTTCGGCCACTCTTGACATCAATACAACCGTCTCCACATGCCCTGTTCGGGGAAATAAGTCCACGGCTGTGGCTTTTTCGGTAACATATCCCATTTCGGATAAAATTCCGCAATCTCTTGCAAGGGTGGCGGGGTCACAAGAAACATAAACTATCCTATCCGGATTCATTTCATTTACAGTTTCAAGAAGCTCTTTTGTGCAGCCTTTACGAGGTGGGTCAAGAATAATCACATTCGGCTTAACGCCTTCGTTTTTAAGAACTTCAGCTGCTTTGGGAGCATCTCCGCAAATAAACCTTGAATTATGTATATTGTTATTTTCTGCATTGATTTTGGCATCCTCAATAGCCTCGGGAATTATCTCAACGCCGATAATATTTTTTGCTTTATTAGCCATAGAAAGGCCGATTGTACCTGTACCACAGTATAAATCCAGCACTGTTTCACTGCCTGTTAATTCGGCATATTCTGCCGCTTTATAGTATAATTTTTCGGCTTGATTATGATTAACCTGATAAAAAGATAAGGGGGAAAGCCTGAAATTAAGTGAGCAAAGAGTGTCCGTTATATAGTCGTTACCGTAAATTGTGCGGCATTTCTTCCCTAAAATAACATTGGTTTTATCGGTATTGGTGTTAATAATTATGCTTTTGATTTTATCACAAGCAGAAACAAGAGAGTTTACAAGCTCTTTTTCTTTTGGCAATTCGTTGCCGTTTATAACGGGGCAAGCCATTATTTCACCGGTTACAGTACCTTTACGCAGGTAAATATGGCGAAGTAAACCTATATGATTTTCTTCGCTGTATATGGAAATATGATTTTCTTCAATATATTTTTTGAAGCAATTAAGAATCAACTCAAATTCTGCGGGCTGTAGCATACAATCAGGGCAATTTACTACTCTATGAGAACGAGGAGAATAAAATCCGATTGAGATTTCTCCGTTATTTTCACTTACTGGGAACTGGGCTTTATTACGATAACCGAAAATTTCTTTTGCCTTTATAGTCGGCTCAAATTCAGGCTCAATTCCACCTATACGCTTAAAGCACTCTTTAACATGTTGCTCTTTTGCCGAAATTTCAGATTCATAAGTTGTATGGCAAAAAGAACATCCACCACATCGGTTATACACTTTGCAGGAGCTTTCGATTCTATAAGGTGAGGCAGTTAAAATCTTCTCAATTTTACCTATGGCGTAGGTCTTTTTTACTTTGATAATGTGCACAAGAATTTTCTCGCCTGTTATTGCACCTTGCACAAATACCGTCATACCTTCATAATGACCTGCGCCGCTGCCGTCAAGACCGCAGTTTTCTATATTAAGTTCAATTAAATCATTCTTTTTAAGAATCATTTTTAACCTCTGCTAATGTAGTTTGAAGTAATGTAAAACATTATTCCAAGGGCAATAATCATAGGCACGCTTATGAAAAAAGCCTTGATTTTTTGGCCGGTGGTTGAGTAAGTTGTAATTTTATTAAGTGAACGGTGCCCTTTAATGAACACAAAAATTACCGAGCCAATAATTGATATAATATAAAGACTAATCATAACTATAAGATAGACTCTGTTTAAAGTTGCAGTATCCTGTATGTCTTCAAGCATAAAGCTTGTAATGCATGAATATAAATTGTTTAAGCAGTGAACGGCAATTGATGGCCAAAGGCTGCCTGTAATGCAAACAACGTAACCTAAGCCTATTCCCGCAATAAGAGCAAAGGGCATTTGCACCATGTTGCCGTGAAGAATCGCAAAAACAACTGCGGATATAACAATTGCAAATTTATCTCCATATCTTCTCAAGGGCTGCATTATTGCACCTCTGATTGCGACTTCTTCACATAAAGCCGGCACAACAGCAATGGTAATTAGATAATAAATTCTGCCGGTAACAGTTGAAGGCACTTCAAAATCATTGTAGCTTAAGGTGTAACCGAAACCTTCAATAAAGCTGACAAATTCGCTTGAAATATAGTTTGCTGCAAGACAAACAAAAAATCCGAGAAAAACAGCAGAAACGGCAAGTTTTGTATCATAAGGTTTTTCAAGAGGATATGGCTCGCATTTCAGCCTTTTGCCTAAGTATTTGCCGCCGATTGCAAAGGGAACAAGCAAACAAAAAACAGAGAGCAAAATTGTAACCGTGTCCTGAAAAAATATATTTGTGTTGTAAAGATTATAAAGAGTCGGGTAAATAAGCGGTATTGTAAGCAGATTTTCAAGAATGGTATAAGCAATAATACATAACCCGGCAGTCTTTCCGATAAGCTTAATATTTGATTTTTCATTTTGCTGGAGAGTATAAGCATTATCTTGCTGATAATTATAATTGTACATATTTGTACCTCAATTTTAGTAATTTTTACTATTATAATGTAATTCAAGTGCTAAAACAAGTATATAATATTACGAAAATAATAATTTTATTGTAATTTTTCACAAAAAGTTATATAATCTTATGGTAAAAGTGCAATATAAAAAATCCATTTTAATAGGATTTAGGTCAAAGGAGAAATATATGAGCGAAAAAGTTACAATTAAGCAGCTCAAAGAAGCAATCACCACACGTCTCAGCCATCTTTACGGAATTTCACCCGCTGAGGCTACAGATGAGCAATTTTATGAGGTTGTAGCAGGCATCAGCCGCGATATGTCGAGGGATATAAGAAGAAAATTTGACTATAAAGGCAAAGCAGAGCATGCAAAAAGAGTTTACTACATGAGCATGGAGTTTTTGATGGGTCGCAGCCTTAAAAATACTCTATATAATCTCAGTATAACGGAGCAAACAAAGAAAGCATTGGATTCATTCGGCGTTTCTCTTGACAGGCTCTATGAGCTTGAGCCGGATGCAGGCCTCGGCAACGGCGGTCTCGGCAGGCTTGCAGCTTGCTATCTTGATGCCATTGCAAATGAAGGTTATCAAGGTATCGGTTATTCAATTCTTTACGAATACGGCATTTTTAAGCAAAAAATAGTTGACGGCTGGCAAACGGAGATGCCTGATTTTTGGCTTCCCGGCGGAGATGTTTGGCTTATCCCCAGAGAAGAAAAAACAGTAAATGTTAATTTTGAGGGAGAACTTGAAGAAACATGGCAAGACGGCAGCCTCAGTGTTGTACTCAAAAATAAAAAAACAGTTAAAGCTGTTCCTTACGATATGATGGTTCCTTCAAAAGACGGTGAGGGCGTTGCCGTGCTTCGCCTTTGGAGTGCAAAAGCCGATGAAATTGATATGGCTTCCTTCAATGAAGGCAATTACATCAGAGCTATGGAAGAAAAAGCCATGGCTGAGGTCATAAGCAAAGTTCTTTACCCTGCGGATAATCATCAAGAGGGCAAGAGCTTACGTCTTCGTCAGCAATATTTCCTTGTTTCCGCATCGGTACAAGATATAGTTTCTTGGCATTTAAGGCAGTATGGTACTCTTGATAACTTTGCGGAGAAAAACGCAATTCACATTAACGATACTCACCCCACCCTTGCTATACCCGAGCTTATGAGAATATTCCTTGACGAATGCGGTTACAGCTGGGATGATGCTTTTGCCATTGTGGAAAAAGTTTGTGCTTACACTAACCACACTGTTATGGCAGAGGCTCTCGAATGCTGGAGCGAAGATCTTTTCAAGAGACTTCTTCCCAGAATTTATCAAATAGTTAAAGAGATAGATAACAGATTTAGGAAGAAAATTTGGGATATTACCGGAGATGCAGGCAGAGTTGAAAGAATGGCTATAGTTTCCGGCGGAGCTGTAAGAATGGCAAATATGTGCGTAGCGGTTTGCCATAAAGTAAATGGTGTTTCTGCACTTCACAGCCAAATTCTCAAGGATTCAACCTTCCATGATTTCTACGCCCTTGAGCCAAATAAATTTACAAATGTTACAAACGGCATTGCTTACAGAAGATGGCTTTGCCAGGCTAACCCACGCCTTACAAATAAAATAGGCGAGCTTATCGGCACAAAATTCATCCACGATGCAAGCGAGCTTGAAAAACTTCGTGAATTTAAAGATGATAAAAAGCTTCTTACAGACCTCGGAGAAATCAAAAAGGCCAACAAGCAGGATTTTGCCGAGCTTATCAGAAAATCAACAGGAGAAGTAATTGATCCTGAATCTCTATTTGATGTTCAGGTTAAGAGACTTCACGAATATAAGAGGCAGGAACTTAACGCTCTTAATATCCTTGCAAAATATATGGAGATTAAGAATAATCCCAACGGCAACTATGTGCCTCACACCTATATTTTCGGTGCAAAGGCTGCCCCCAGCTATTTTATGGCAAAGAAAATCATTGAATTTATTTGCTACCTTGGTAAGCTCATTAACAGCGACCCACAGGTTAACGATAAATTAAAAGTTCTTTTTGTTGAAAATTACAGCGTTACAAAAGCAGAGGCACTTATGCCCGCAGCAGAAATCAGCGAGCAAATCTCCCTTGCCGGCACAGAAGCAAGCGGTACGGGTAATATGAAGCTCATGATTAACGGTGCAATCACCCTCGGCACAATGGACGGTGCAAATGTTGAAATTTATGATGCCGTAGGCAAAGATAATATTTTCATCTTCGGTATGACAACTCCTGAGGTTAATAATCTTAAAAAAGAGGGCTATAATCCTCAAAATTACTATCAAAACAACAGTGAAATTCATGATATGGTTGAGTTTATCAACAATGGATTCCTCGGTAAACACTTTGGCGAAATAGGCGGCACAATAATTCATCACGATCCTTACATGGTGCTTGCTGATTTTGCGGACTACAGACAGGCTCAAAAGAATATCGAGCAGGCATGGCTTAATCAAGAAAAGTGGAATAAAATGTCCCTTATGAATATTTCCGGAGCAGGTATTTTCAGTGCAGACAGAGCAATTAATGACTATGCAACCGAAATTTGGGGACTTAAAAAGTAATGACAGACAGGGAATGTATGCTTCTTGCCCTTGAGCAAGCCAAATTGTCAGCAGATGAGCTTGAGGTGCCCGTAGGTGCCGTTATTGTAAGAAACGGTGAACTTATTTCTGTGGGCAGGAACCGCCGTGAAAACGGTAAAAACGCCCTTGCTCACGCAGAAATCGAAGCAATAGACATTGCCTGCAAAAAGCTGGGCGGTTGGCGACTTTGGGAGTGCGAAATGTTTGTTACCCTTGAGCCTTGTCCTATGTGTGCGGGTGCAATAATAAATTCCCGTATTCACCGACTTGTTTACGGCGCCAGGGATTCAAAAGCCGGCTCTTGCGGCTCTGTTGTGAATCTTTTTGATTTGCCCTATAACCATAAGCCGCAGGTAGAGGAAGGATTTATGCAAGAGGAATGTTCTGCAATTCTTACCGAGTTCTTTTCGAATTTAAGAAAAATCAAAAATTCCAAATAGTAAAAAGACTATAGCTTTCATGAATCGTGAAGCTATAGTCTTAATTTTATACTATTGTGCCGCCGCCGATAACCGTATCATCAATATATATAACGGCTGCTTGGCCCGGAGTTATCGCTCTTTGTCCCTCATCAAAAATCAAAGTTGCTTTTGTGCCATTTGGGACAACCTTTGCAGGCTGTTCTTTTTGATTATATCTTATTTTTGCATTGCATCTGAACTCTTCTGTGGGAATATCTCCGGAAATCCAGTTGATATTTTCTATATGCACTTCTTTATTAAACAAATCGGAATTATCCCCAAGTGTTACGGTGTTATTTTCCGCATTTATTTTGCAAACATATTTAGGAGCGCCAAAAGTAACTCCGAGGCCTTTCCTTTGACCAATAGTGTAATGAATAATTCCTTTATGCTTGCCCATTACATTTCCGTTTAGGTCAATAAAGTTACCCTCTTTAGGCTCATAGCCGGAGTATTCTTTTATTATCTTTGCATAATCGCCGTCGGGCACAAAACAAATATCTTGACTATCCGGCTTATTGGCATTTATAAATCCGTTTTTCTCGGCAATTTCTCTAACCTCAGTTTTATGGAGAGAACCGAGTGGAAAAAGGGTGTGAGCAAGCTGCTCCTGAGTCATGGAGTAGAGAACATAACTTTGGTCCTTACTTTCATCAAGGCCCTTTTTCAGAAGAAACTTCTCCCCTTCTTTTTCAATCCTCGCATAGTGACCTGTTACTACATATTCACAGTCCATAAGCCTTGCGCGGTCATAGAGCTTATCAAACTTCATATAGCGGTTACAGTCTATGCAGGGATTCGGAGTTTTGCCCTTAATATATGAATCAACAAATCTGTCAATTACTTTTTCTTTAAAGTCATCACTGAAATTAAAAACATAATAGGGCATACCGAGCCTGTACGCAACAGAGCGAGCGTCCTCTACATCATCAAGAGAGCAGCAAGTGTGTTCTTTCGGAACACCTGCATCCTCGTTATTGTATAGTTTCATTGTGCAACCGGTGCACTCATATCCCTTTTCTTTGCATAAAAAAGCGGCAACACTGCTGTCAACGCCACCACTCATTGCAATAAGAGCTTTTACAGCCATAACATTTTTCCTTTATTATAATAAAACATTCCGCAGATTTTTTCTACGGAATGATTATACCATTTTATTGCTAAATTTCAAGTGCTTACGTTATCACGGCAATTTATATTCTCTTTTGCCATTAAGCATATCTTGCCAAGCGGGAGAAAGTTCTCTCAATTTTGCTACCGTATCTTTTACTGTATTAACAATATAGTCTGCTTCTTCCTCGGTAGTTTCGGGAGAAATTGTAAGCCTTAAAGAGCCTCGTGCCGTATCTCTTTCCCTGCCGATAGCAAGTAAAACATGGCTTGGGTCAAGAGAGCCGGAGGTGCAAGCAGAGCCGGAGGATGCACAAATGCCCTTATTATCAAGCAAATAAATTAAAGATTCGCCATCTATTCCTTCAAAGCAAAAATTTATATTTCCGGGTAAACGGTTAATTCTATCACCGTTAAGAGAAGAATGAGAAATTTTACCGAGGCCCTCAATAATTTTATTTCTTATTTTCAAAGATTTTTCGGCATTTATATCTATATTTTCATTTGCTTCCTCCAAAGCTGCCGCCATACCGACTATTGCCGGCACATTTTCCGTGCCCGCTCTTTTACCTCTCTCCTGCCCTCCACCTTCAATAAGATTACTCAAAAGAACGCCTTTTTTGGCATAAAGCACGCCTGCGCCTTTGGGGCCGCCGAATTTATGGGCTGAAAGAGAAAGCAAATCTATATTTTGCTCGGCAACATTTATGTGCAAATGGCCCGCCGCTTGAACGGCATCCGTATGAAACAATACACCTTTTTCTTTACAAATTTTTCCGATTTCAGAAATCGGTTGAACAGTGCCTATTTCATTATTTGCAAACATAATTGTAACTAAACAGGTATCCGGGCGAATAGCGGAAACAACTTGCTCGGGTGATATAATTCCATTTTTCGAAACATCAAGCAGAGTAATCTCAAAGCCTTCTTTTTGAAGCTTTTCAAGAGTATGCAGAACGGCGTGATGCTCGAAGGCAGAGGAAATAATATGCTTTTTGCCGTTTTTTTTACCGAGATTTGCCGCTGAGATTATAGCCTGATTATCCGATTCACTTCCCCCTGAGGTAAAGGTGATTTCTTTCGGTGTACAGCCAAGTACAGTTGCAATTTTTTCCCTCGCATTTTCAACAGCTTCCCTCGCCTCCATTCCAAAGGAATAGGGGCTTGAGGGGTTACCGTAACTTTCTTCAAGATAAGGAAGCATTGCATTAAGAGCGGTTTTTGTCAATTTGGTTGTAGCGGCATTATCTGCATAAATCTTCATATAATTCTCTCAATCAGTCGTCAAAGAGTGGTGTTGAAAGGTATCTGTCACCTGTATCGGGAAGAAGAACTACTATATTCTTGCCCTTATTTTCGGGCCTTTTTGCAAGCTCAATAGCCGCATAAGCAGCTGCGCCTGAGGATATGCCAACAAGTATACCTTCTGTTTTACCGATTTTTTTACCCGTTGCGAAAGAGTCTTCATTTGAAACAGGTATAATTTCATCCAAAACTTCAGTGTTAAGCACTTTGGGAACAAATCCTGCGCCAATACCCTGAATTTTATGAGGGCCGGCAACACCTGTTGAAAGTACTGCTGATGTAGCAGGCTCTACGGCAACAATTTTTACATTCGGATTTTTTGATTTAAGATATTCACCAACACCTGTTATGGTGCCGCCTGTGCCTACGCCTGCAACAAAAATATCAACCTTACCGTCTGTATCTTCCCAAATCTCCGGGCCGGTGGTTTCCTTATGTGCCTTGGGATTTGCGGGGTTTACAAACTGGCCTGCCACAAAGCTGTTTTCAATCTCTTTTGAAAGCTCATCAGCCTTGGCAATGGCACCTTTCATACCTTTTGAGCCTTCGGTAAGAACAAGCTCTGCGCCAAAAGCCTTCATAATCTGTCTGCGCTCAACAGACATGGTTTCGGGCATAACAATAATAAGTTTATATCCTCTTGCGGCGGCAACAGCAGCAAGGCCGATACCTGTATTGCCGCTGGTGGGCTCGATAATAACCGAGCCTTCTTTGAGAATTCCTTTTTCTTCTGCATCGTTAATCATTGAAAGAGCTATTCTGTCTTTGGCAGAACCTGCCGGGTTAAAGGATTCAATCTTTGCAAGGATTGTAGCTTCAAGCTTTTCGGACTTTTCTATATTAGAAAGCTCAAGAAGTGGTGTGTTTCCTATAAGCTCTTCTATGGATTTATAAATTTTTGACATAATAAAAACTCCTTTTAATTATTTACCTGCAACGGCATCAAAACCTTTTTGTAGGTCTGCGATAATATCATCAATATGCTCTGTGCCGATTGAAAGGCGAATTGTGTTTGGATAAATTTGCTGCTCTTTAAGTTCCTCAGCCGTAAGCTCTGAATGAGTGGTGGTAGCCGGATGAATTACAAGGGATTTAACATCCGCAACATTTGCGAGAAGCGAGAAAATTTCAAGATTATCAATAAATTTGTAGGCTTCCTCTTGGCCGCCTTTAATTTGGAAAGTGAATATACTTGCGCCGCCGTTGGGGAAATATTTTTCATAAAGTGCGTGGTCAGGATGGTCGGGAAGTGATGGGTGATTAACCTTTTCCACAAGAGGATTATTTACAAGATATTCAACAACCTTCTTTGTGTTTTCAATATGTCTGTCAAGGCGAAGGGAAAGGGTTTCAGTGCCTTGAAGAAGAAGAAAAGCATTAAAAGGTGAAATTGCCGCACCCGTATCACGCAAAAGAATTGCTCTGATATAAGTAACAAAAGCTGCCGGGCCTGCCGCATCTGCAAAAGATACACCGTGATAGCTGGGATTCGGATCTGCAATGTTGCCGAATTTTCCGCTTGCTTTCCAGTCAAAAGTGCCGCCGTCAACAATTACACCGCCGAGAGTTGTGCCGTGGCCACCGATAAATTTTGTAGCTGAATGAACTACAATATCTGCACCATGCTCGATGGGTCTGATAAGATAAGGTGTGCCGAAAGTGTTATCAATTACAAGGGGTATACCGTGCTTATGAGCTATTTTCGCAATAGCGTCAATATCGGGAATGTCGCTGTTGGGGTTGCCGAGAGTTTCAAGGTAAATTGCCTTTGTATTCTCTTTAATTGCCCCCTCAACTGTCGAAAGGTCGTGAGCATCAACAAAGGTAGTGTCAACGCCAAAAGGTCTGAGAGTATGCTCAAGAAGATTATATGAGCCTCCGTAAATTGTCTTTTGTGCAACAATGTGATCCCCTGCCTGTGCAAGAGCCTCTATTGTGTAAGTGATTGCCGCCGCACCGGATGCAGTTGCGAGAGCAGCGACACCGCCCTCAAGGGCTGCAATTCTTTTCTCAAAAACATCTTGAGTGGAGTTTGTAAGCCTGCCGTAAATGTTGCCGGAATCCGCAAGAGAAAAACGAGCTGCAGCATGGGCGCTGTTTTTGAAAACATAAGAAGTGGTTTGATAAATAGGAACTGCTCTTGAATCTGAAGCGGGGTCGGGTTGTTCTTGGCCTACATGGAGCTGAAGTGTTTCAAATTTATATTTTGACATAATATTTAATTCCTTTCGTATTGAATGTATTGTGTGTTTTGATTTTAATAAGTTTTATTTAAGTTTAACATCAACAACACATTCGACCGAAACGGAAATTAATTCTTAACAATTTTTCAAATAAGTTATTCATACCTGCGCCTCCTAAGGCTTTACGCCGAGAATTTTTCATTCCTTATCATTAGGATGTCTGTATTCTACTATTTAATTCCTATTTTGTCAATAGGTTTTGTGGGTTTTAATTCAACTTTGTAGATTTTATCACATATTACTAATTTACATACCACTGTACTGTTAAAATTGCACAAACAGTACTATTTTATTATTTATTTCATATTTAGAGCAAGACAAATTTATTATAAATGCAAAACGACACAGCCGAGGCCATGCCGTTTTGCTGATGTGTTAACTACTTTGTAGGAGAGATCAAATTAAAATTCCTGCTGTGGAGCAGATAGTAAAAAAGACGCCTGAGGAATTACTCCACAGACGTCGTTGTCTTTTGTTGTGTTGGATTTTATACCTTCAACTCGGATTTGTCAAGAGATTTCCAAAAAAATTCAAAATTTCAAGAGATAAGAAAATACACCCTATCGGGTGTATTTTGGATTAAATTTGTGTAAATTGCACCCTTTCGGGTGTAATTATATGTATAAAACCAAAAACCCCACAAAGCTACAAAAGCCAAGTGGGGTTTAAGTCATTTTCGGGGAATTTATGAGGAGTCAATTTA
>CAVJRM010000038.1:0-10974 GCA_963652165.1 bacterium
CACGTGGCCCCTTTGTGTAAAGGGGGCTGTCTGCGAAGCAGACTGGGGGATTGCTGTATAATGGCGGTGGTGGGATTGCAACAAGGATGTAAAAGCAGACCGGGGGATTGACTGTTTACTTTGCAAACAATGTGCTACGCACATAACAATCTCTCAGTCATTTCTTATATCCTTAACGAAATGACAGCTTTACACAAGGGAGGGGAGCCACAAGCCCACTGTTAGCTTATATATAATCGGAGCGAAGCGACCTTCATTCCACATTCCGCATTCCTAATTTCACATTTGTTTGCTTCGCAAACACCATTGATAATTGCTAATTGAAAAGCAGCTCCTCGATTGAGGAGCTGCTTCGTTTTATTTCTCTGCAAGAGTTGTTGCTGTGGCGGGGTCTGAATGGTCAATATCGTATTTAACAGAGCTTCTGTAATTGAAATTAACGGGAACGGTGCCGATGCTTGAAAGCTCGCCCTCGCCGGTAACGGTTGTGCTTACATCAATTGTTTTAATGTATTCAATAGCGGTGATTTCATCTGTTTCCACATTAGCAGTTAAGATGATTTGGCAATTCTTATATGTAAGAGTGGGCTTTTCGGCGGTCATATAAGCATTTGCTTTTTCAAACTCTGCCATAATATCATCGATATTGCCCATATCATAGGCTTTTTCAATGGTGGTGGGGAGAGACGGGCTCTTTAAAGTGATTGTGATTGTGCGGGTAGCGCCGTTATCAACACAAGTTGCGCTTTCAACCTCGTCAAGAGTAAGCTTGCTTACATAATTTTCGCCTTTGATGGGGAGAAATTCCGTTAAATCTTCGCCGTAATCAATGGAATCACCCGTTGTGTTAAGCATTAAATTATCAAGATTTGTAATAGCAACATTTACATAATCGTTATCGCTAATAGGCAATTCTTCTCCGTTTTCGTCTGTTGCCTTGCCTGTGCTTTTGCTTACACTCATATTTACGGCTGCTTTTTGAGTTTTAAGCTCGTTTATGTGAACATCAAAATATTCAAAAATGGTTTGAGTGTTTTTAACAAGGTCTTCCGGAGAATATTCCGTATCTGTTACGATATTGCTTTCTTCATCATAGGATGAAGTAATATCCGTGGGAAGAGGAGTTTTTGCCGTAACAGTTGTGGTTGTGGTTTCGTCCTCAGATGTGAATGTACAACCTGAAAAGGCAAAAAGCATGGCGAACACAATAACAAGACTTATAAGTGCAAGGGATTTTCTATTCATAAGAGATCTCCTTTCGGCAAAAGCCAAGCGAATTATTTTGTTTAATGAGTGATGAGGAACAGTCCTTCGGAAATGAGTAATGAGTAATGAGTAATGAGTAATGAAGGGGATTTTACCGTGCAAAATCCGATTGTATAATTTTGCAGGAACTGACAGAGAGCAATTAGCTATGAAACAAAAAATAAATCCTCCCTCGTCCGCAGACATTTCACTGCCGAAGGCAATTTCACAAATCCGTAAGGATTTATTTCACTGAACTTTGGAGAGGCGGCAAAGCGTAGCTTTGACGGAGAGGTTGCCAGCTTGCGTAGCAAGCCAATACAAACGGCACGAAGTGCCCCACCATTCCACATTCCACATTCCTAATTCCACATTGTCGCTTTGCGACCCGACATTCCACATTCCACATTCCTAATTCCACATTGTCGCTTTGCGACCCGACATTCCACATTCCACATTCCTAATTCCACATTGTCGCTTTGCGACCCGACATTCCACATTCCACATTCCTAATTCCACATTGTCGCTTTGCGACCCGACATTCCACATTCCACATTCCTAATTCCACATTGTCGCTTTGCGACCCGACATTCCACATTCCACATTTGAGCGATAGCGATTTACACCTTCAACCCTTTTTCGTCATAGAGGAAGGCGGTTTCAAGCACAATGCCTACGCCTGCTTCAATGGTTTTAAGGTCAAGGTTATCGGCTGTGTCAAGCCTTGTGTGATAATAACGGGCGGGAGCCGGATCCATAGCTGCAAAGCAAGTGCCTTTAATGCCCCCTTGGGTGATGGCTGCCGCATCGGATGAGCCGAAGGTAACGGTCTTATAAGGAATATCAAAGCCTGCAAGCTTTGCACCGGTCTTAACAAGGTTTGAAACCTCGGGGTCGTTCTTTACGGTGCCGGTCATATCCTTATTATATACGCCCATAAAGTCATAATCTCTAACGGTATCAAGGCCGAAGAAAATTGTTTCAATGCCTTTTTCGGCGTCTGCATCAATCTCGGCTTTATGTGCCTTTGCAAAGGCTTTTGCGCCTCTGAGGCCTGCCTCTTCGGAGCCTGTAAGGACTACAACAACTTCTGTGTTTTCAAATCTGAAATCATGGTCTGCCATATATCTGGGTAATGCCATGGAGCAAAGGCAACCGGTAAGGTTATCGTTTGCGCCGTCAACGGGATGCTTGGGATTGTAGAAAAGTAAGCAGAAAAGGAAAATAGGTGTAAAGCAAATTGAAATAATGGAAAGAACCCACATTACTTTATCATCTGCAAGGTCAACGCCGTTAATTGATTTAATAAGGCCTATAACGCAAACAACTGCGGTGTAAACTATGCCGCCAAGGCCAAGGCCGATGGAGGGAAGCACAAGCTTCGGGCCGCCCCAATATGTAAACTGCCATTCGGGAGCTGAATCTGCGTGGCCGCTGAGGATAATTCTTCTTTTTGTTTCGCCCCTTGCTTTCCTTACGGCAATAACATTATGGCTTTCTTTCTTCGGGAAAAATACATCAAGGGTTTCTTTATAGAAAAGAAATTCCGTGATAACAAAGAAAAGGCCTATAAGAATAAGAACTGTACCTATAGCTGAAAGAATCAAAGATAAATTTGCGAAAAAGTGAGTGAGGAAAAGCAAAACAGCACCTGCAACACCGCAAAATACGGTGAGCTGTACCCATGCCATAAAGGCGGCGGGGGCAAGCTTGAAGGATTCGATTTTAACCTCATCACAAGAGGTTTCAAGGTCCTTAGCCATCATCTCCTGGCCCTGAAGCTCTTTATCGGAGCCTGAAGGCCTCGGCCCAACTTCTTTGCAAACTTTTTTAACATTTCTTGCCACATAGTTTGCGTACATTCTTCTGTCTGATGTGTAATTTTTGGAAATTTCTTCCGGTCTCATGCACAAAAACTCCTTTCATTTCTATAATCTCTGCACAAGATTTATTAACTGACTACGCCTAAATATTCTTCAAGGCACAGCCCGCTTGCGTTTATTTTTTTGGCGTTTTCAACGCCCACATATCTCCAATGCCAAGGCTCGTAAATAATCTCTGTTTTATCCTGCTTATCTTTGGGATATCTGAGAATAAAGCCGTAATCCTCGGCATTTTCCATAAGCCATTCAAATTCTTCCGTGTTTTCAAAGCTCTGCTCAAGGGAACAAATATCCATGGCAAGGCCGGCGTTGTGCTCGCTGGTGCCGGGAGGCAAAATAATCGTTGCCGCCTCTTGCGTTGCCTCAACCTTTGAATAACCCATATCCAAATATTTATTGATTTTTCTTTCAAAATTGCTCTTTTGCAAATCCCAACTTCTGTAACCCGAAACGGTGGTAAGAGTGATACCGTCTTCTTTTGCGGCAAGGTACATTTCGTTATAATGGGGAGCAACTCTTGAATCTAATTTTTTACTGCTTGTGTCACCGGTAACGGCATAATCCAAATCCGGCACATAATCCTCGGGCAAAATATAATTTCTGTTTACTAAAATCAAAGTCCAGTCCGCCACATTCATGTCCGCAAGCTGCGGATTGTAGCCTGCATAGGCATATTCATAAGTGTTTGCCGTATCGGATATAGTTGAAGTTACTGCATTTTCGGTAGCTTCATCTCTTAAAGCCGTGGTGCTTTCTTCGCCTGTAAGGTCATAAGTTCCTACGGTGAAAGTGCTGTCATCTGCCGGGGCAGTGGTAATTTCATCCTCTTTTTTTGTGGCTTTTATGGCAATAACGCCGATTAAAACCACTATACATACAGCCAGCACGCAGGCAATAAGCTTCGTCTTTTTCACTGACAATTACCTCTTTTCCGTTTTTTCGTTGCCCTCTACAATGTCTTTCCCCAAAAGCACAACAAAAACAGTTTGAATAATTATCTTTATGTCAAGTAATAAGCTTTGCTCTTCTATATATTTTTTATCATAGCGGGTTTTACTCTCATCGTCAAGGGTATCTCTGCCGTTGATTTGCGCAAGGCCTGTCATACCCGGCCTTACGGAGTAAATACCGTTTTCAAGGCGAAGGGCTCGGATTTTTGTTTCTTCCGGAATAAGAGGCCTCGGCCCCACAAAGCTCATATCGCCTTTAAGTATATTGAAAAGCTGAGGGAGCTCATCAAGGCTTGTTTTGCGTAGCATACGCCCGCTTTTTGTAATATAATTTCCCGCGTCTTTAAGCTCTGCCGTGGGTACGTTGGCAGTGTTCTTTTTCATTGTGCGGAATTTATACACCTTGAAAAGCTTGTTATCTTTTCCTACTCGGTCTTGCTTGAAAATAACGGGAGCTCCGTCATCAATCAGCACTGTAAGGCTGAGAATCAAAAGCAGGGGGGATAAAATAATTATCGCAAGCAAGCTCAGTATAAAATCAAAGAATCTTTTCATGAAAAACTCAATCGCTTTCGTAAATCAGTTTTGCTGTGATTTAAGAGATTCCATTTTAAGGTAAGCATTGATGAATCCGTCAATGTCACCGTCCATAACAGCTTGAATATTTCCCATTTCAAAATTTGTTCTGTGATCTTTAACAAGTGTGTAGGGCATAAATACATAAGAACGGATTTGGCTGCCCCATGCAATTTCTCTTTGCTCGCCCTTAATATCGCCGATTTTGTCAAGATGCTCTCTCTCTTTAATCTCGATAAGCTTTGAGCGGAGCATTTTCATTGCAACCTCACGGTTTTGGTGCTGGCTTCTCTCAACCTGGCAGGCACAAACAATGCCTGTGGGAATGTGAGTAATACGAACGGCAGAGGAAGTTTTGTTAACTTTCTGTCCGCCTGCACCTGAGGAGCGGTAATAATCTATTTTAAGGTCATCCGGATTGATTTCAACCTCAACCGTATCGTCTATTTCGGGCATAACTTCAAGGGACGCAAAGGATGTGTGCCTTCTGCCCGATGAATCGAAAGGAGAAATTCTTACAAGGCGGTGAACGCCCATTTCCCCCTTAAGATAGCCGTAAGCATTTTCACCTTCAATAAGAAGAACGGCAGATTTAAGGCCCGCTTCATCACCGTCAAGGAAGTCAAGCATGCTTACTTTAAAGCCCTTTTTCTCGCCCCAATGTTCATACATGCGCACAAGCATTTGGTTCCAATCCTGTGCCTCGGTGCCGCCGGCGCCTGCATGGAAGGTTAAAATTGCGTTGCTGTCATCATATTCCCCTGAAAGCAAGGTGCTTAAAGTCATAGCCTCAAGCTTTTCAACAAAGGAATCAACAGCCTCTTTACATTCGTCAAGCATATCAAGGTCTTCGGCTTCGTTTGCAAGCTCAATAAGAACCTCTGCATCGTCAAATTCGCCCTTTAAATTTTCGTAAGCCTTAACTTTATTTTTAAGCTGGCTTATTCTTGTTTGCACCTTTTGTGAATTTTCAAGGTCGTTCCAAAAGCCGTCCTCAGCAGTCTTTGCCTCAAGCTCTTCAACCTCTTTATTCATATTTTCAATGCCGAGAGCTTCGCCGAGCTGCTTTAATTTTTCCGTATTTTCAAGAAGGGAAAATCTCAAATCTTCAAATTGAATCATAATAATCTCCAATATCCCTAAGAATTGCATAATTTGCTTATTATATCATCTTGTTATTATACATAATATCGGTAAAAAAGTAAAGGAATATTTTAATCTAAGCATTAAAAAGGATTTTTATTGCCAAAATCGAAAAAGCCACACAAACTGCGTGGCAAAATCAGAATAAATCATTAATGTCATTATATGATTTTACGATAGAGGGGTCTTTTTTCATTTGCCGAACTTCATTTATTGCCGCTGTCGTTTCTTTATTGGGAATTTCTCCGCGAATTTCAAAAGGAATACGATTTTCTCTTATTGCTTGCTTTGCAAAAAACTTGACAAAGGTCAGGTTTTTGAGCGCTTTTTAATTCTAACCGAGAACAAAAGATTTTCTATGTTAAATAATATTTGCATTTTAGTTAATAATGGGTTAATATAATGATTATATTCTATATGATGAAATTTAATCTTTAATTCAACGGAGATTTATTATGGATTATGAAAATAAACCCTGTGCCGGGTGCGGCGCACATTTCCACAAGGGTGATGATATTGTAGTTTGCCCAATATGCGCAACTCCACAGCATAGGAGCTGCTGGAATGAAAACGGCAAATGCGTAAACGAAGCAAAGCACGCCGAGGGTTATGTTTGGTCGGCCGAGGGCGCTGCAGGCACTTTTGAACAGGCTCCCCCAAAGCACGAAGAAAATCAAAACGGCGTAAAAATCTGCCCTATTTGCGGCAGTGAAAACCCCGAAGGCACAATGCATTGCGGAGCTTGCGGAGCGTTACTCGAAGATAATTCTTACAAAGAAGAAAAATCCGGCCACTGCAATAACTGCGGCCTTGACAACGAGCCCGGCGCTCCCTTCTGCCACAGATGCGGTGCTCCCCTTAACCCGATTCCCTTCGGAAATATGGGTTATAATCCCTTTGGCGCCGGATTTGAAGATCAAAACGAAAAAATCGGTGAGCATACCGTAGGTGAGCTTTCCCTTTATGTTCGCACCAATGTAAGTAAATTCCTTGACAAATTCCGTAAAATCGAAAGCGGCAAAAACGGCGGATTTAACTGGGCAGCCTTTATCTTTGGGCCTTTCTGGTATTTTTACCGTAAAATGTATAAAGTGGGCACAATATTTATTGTGACCCTTGCCGCCATAGCCTTAATAGCAGCAGGCACGGCAAATGAATTTGTGCAGATTTACAGCACATATATGCCGAAATTCAACGAGGAAATGACCACGGAAGAAAGAGATGCCCTTTACG
Source organism: bacterium (assembly GCA_963652165.1). Lineage (GTDB taxonomy): Bacteria > Bacillota > Clostridia > Oscillospirales > Acutalibacteraceae > CAG-177. Next base: position 7,031 of record CAVJRM010000038.1, read on the forward strand.
ATGAGTATATTGAAAAATTAAACTCCATTGACCAAAAGCCCGTTTATGCTTTTTGCGGTTTGATTTTGGTAACCCATTTCCTTTGCGGGCTTCTTGCATATAAGCTCTATTATAAAAAAATTCTTGATGATTTTAAGCTTGTTTCAAGTGAAGTTGAAGATAAACACATGCAGGCAATGCTCCTTTCAAGGCGCGGAGGCGTTTCCGTTTTAAATATGATTTGCGGTTACTTTTTCTATCAGCTTGTGGTTAATTTGTTTACATACATTGCAAGCTATGTTTCGCAGTACATGTGATGAGGTGAATTGAATGAAAATCAAAAAAGCCATAATTCCCGCTGCGGGCCTCGGCACAAGAGTGCTCCCGGCATCAAAATCCGTGCCCAAAGAAATGCTGAATATAGTTGATAAGCCGGCTATTCAGTATATTGTGGAGGAAGCTGCGGCATCGGGAATCGAAGACATTTTAATTATTACAAACCGTGGCAAAGGTGCTATAGAAGACCATTTTGACCATTCTTTTGAGCTTGAAGCTTCTCTCTCGGGGAATCCTTCAAAGGCGGACCTTTATGAGAGCGTAAAAAAATGCTCACAGCTTGCAAATATATATTTTATTCGCCAAAAAGAGACTAAAGGCCTTGCTCACGCCATACTTGCAGGTAAATCTTTCATAGGCAACGAGCCTTTTGCCGTCCTTTACGGCGACGATGTTATAATCAATAACGAAAATCCCGTTACAGGCCAAATGTGCCGCCTTTATGAAAAATACGGCAAAGGAATGGTTGGCGTTAAAGCCGTGCCCGAGGAGCTTATTCCTCTTTATTGCACCCTTGATGTCACTCCCGTTGAGGGCGAAAGCAGGCTTATGAACTGCCATAACATAATAGAAAAACCCAAAAAAGAGGAGATCATTTCTCCCTATTGTATTTTAGGCAGAGTAATTTTACCGGAGGGTGCTTTTGAGCTTATCGAAAAAGGCATAGCCAACACTCCGGCAAAGGAAGAATTTTTATTTACGGATACCCTTACGGAGCTTGGCAAAGCGGGAAATTTGCTTGCTTATGATTTTGACGGCGTTCGCTATGATATGGGCAATAAATTGGGCATAATGAAGGCTAACTGCGAGGTTGCGTTAAACCACCCGGAAATCGGCGAAGATTTCAAAGCCTACCTTAAAGAGCTTGTTAAGACATTTTAATAAAAACAAATCCTCCCCTGTATTATCAAGGGAGGATATTTTATATGGTTTGGGCGATTCAGGAAATAGCTTCCTTTATACTCTTAACAAATTCACCCACATATTTGGGGCTGTCTTTGCCGTATTCATCAATAATTTTAATAATTGCCGAGCTGACCATTGCACCGTCTGATGCAGCAGCCGTTTTTTTCGCCTGCTCCGTAGAGGAAATGTCAAAACCTATTGTGCAGGGAGTATCCGTGTTTTCACGAATGAGTTTTACGATTGAATCCACATCCGTTATGATTTCTCCCCTTGTGCCGGTAGCACCGAGGCTTGATACAATATAGATAAAGCCCTCCGCCTCTTTTGCTATCATTGAAATTCTGTTTTCCGATGCGGGTGCCACAAAAGAAATAAGGTCAACGCTGTATTTATGGCAATCATCAAGAAATTCATCTTTTTCTTCAAAGGGAATGTCGGGAAGAATTAAACCGTCAATGCCGATTTTTTGGCAGGTGGAAATAAATTTGTCCTGCCCGTAAGAATAAACAACGTTTGCGTAGGTCATAAATACCATGGGAACGGTAACATCTTTTCTTATTTCTTTTACAAGCTCAAAAATTTTATCTGTTGTAACTCCGCCGGCAAGAGCTTTAATATTAGCTCCTTGAATAGCAGGGCCTTCTGCGGTGGGATCCGAGAAAGGAATACCAAGCTCTATGAGGTCTGCACCGTTTTCGGCTGCCTCACGCACAATTTTTGCGGTGGTTTCAAGATCCGGATAACCGCAAGTGATAAAAGCAACGATTGCTTTGCCGTGGTCAAAGGCTTTTTTAATATTACTCATGTATATCCTCCCCTCTGTAACGGGCAATAGCCGCACAGTCTTTATCTCCTCTGCCGGAGATGTTTACAACAATAATTTTGTCTTTATCCATTTCTCCTGCAATCTTCATAGCGTACGCAACGGCGTGGGATGATTCAATGGCGGGAATAATTCCCTCTGTCCTTGAAAGATATTCAAAAGCATTAACTGCTTCATCATCGGTAATTGCCACATATTCTGCCCTGCCTATATCGTGAAGATATGCGTGCTCAGGGCCGACACCGGGGTAATCGAGGCCGGCACTGATAGAATAAACGGGAGCGATTTGACCGTACTCATCTTGGCAAAAATAAGATTTCATACCGTGGAAAATTCCTTCATGGCCTGTTGTGATGGTGGCAGCGTTTTCTTTTGTGTCAATGCCTCTGCCTGCTGCCTCACAGCCTATAAGGCGAACATCTTTATCCTCAATAAAATTATAGAAAGCACCTATGGCATTTGAGCCGCCGCCTACGCAAGCAATAACCGCATCGGGAAGTCTGCCTTCTTTTTCAAGTATCTGCTCTTTGATTTCTTTTGAAATAACAGCCTGAAAATCACGGACTATTGTGGGGAAAGGATGAGGGCCCGTAGCAGAACCGAGGCAATAATGGGTGTCATCTATGCGCTTTGTCCACTCTCCCATAGCCTCGGATACAGCGTCTTTAAGGGTTGCCGTGCCTGAGGTTACCGGAACTACCTCTGCGCCTAAAAGACGCATGCGGTAAACATTAAGGGCCTGCCTTTCGGTATCTTTTTTACCCATGAACACAACGCACTCCATACCCATAAGGGCGGCTGCCGTTGCGGTTGCAACTCCGTGCTGACCTGCGCCCGTTTCTGCAATAAGGCGGGTCTTGCCCATCTTTTTGGCAAGGAGAGCCTGACCTAGAACATTATTTATTTTGTGAGCGCCCGTATGATTCAAATCTTCTCTTTTAAGATAAATTTTTGCGCCCCCCAAATCTTTTGTCATTTTTTCCGCATAGTAGAGCAGTGAAGGCCTGCCTGCATAATTATTAAGAAGATCTTGAAGTTCTTTGTTAAACTCCGGGTCGTTTTTGTAATAATTATATGCTTCCTCCAGCTCATTTATGGCATTCATAAGAATTTCGGGGAGATATTGGCCTCCGTGCTGACCGAAGCGCCCTTTTGAATTACTCATAACCTTTCATCCTTTCGTAATTATGATTTATATAGTAACGGGTTGAAACATTTTTAAGAATCCACATCGTCTCAATGGGCGTGCAAATATCGGAAAGAATTTCCACGCTTAAATGTACAACCTTATACTTACCTTTTTTGGCGATTTTTTAACTTCTTCAAGGCTTGGTGAAATTTTCATAACGACCACCCGAAAAAAACAAAAAATCCTTGGCAGAATATAACTACTCTGTCAAGGACGAATTAAAATCCGCGGTGCCACCTTGTATTCACGGTATATTTACCGTGCCCTTTGCGGTTACTAACATAACCCGACAACTAACGTATGCCCTCACGTTGCAGTATACTTTGCGAATTGCATTTCGCTGCACCCTCAGCGGCCCATTATAACAATCTGTTTCCTGCCTGACTCACACCTACACAGGCTCTCTGAAAGGACATAATTGCCTTTACTCCCGCTTCAACGGTTTATTATGTGTATAAAATAGCACAATGAAATTGAATTGTCAAGAATAAAATGGATTATTTTGGCTTTTTGAACACAAACAAATACTCATGGCTGATTGTATAATCAAGTTGAACATATTGAAATAAAATAATCCATAGCGGAAAATTCCGAGTAGAATGTAAGTGACCAAACCAACATCCAAAAGGAGCATCCGCTATGGATCAAGTACATTATACCACAACAGAGCATAAAAAGGGACAACATCTTACATTTGAAGAGCGAGTTTTG
>CAVJRM010000039.1:0-10418 GCA_963652165.1 bacterium
AGCACGCGGCTGTTAACCGCGGTGTCACAGGTTCGAGTCCTGTTTGGGGCGCCATTAAAAAAGGTCTTTTTGCAAAAGCAAAAAGACCTTTTTTGTGTATATTTCTTACCGATAAAGAAAGGCGACTAGTCGAAGCATAGGTAGAGAGGCTGTCCACTTACTAAGCAAGCCGATGTAATACTGAACGCTGTTCTCCATCAATACTCATTTTCAATAAATGACAATTCGCTTTTTATTTCAACAATATTTTTATATATTGATTTGCATTATTCATAATTATATAGTATATTATTACATATACTTACTGAAAAGGTAGATACAATGAAAAGATTTGTTTCAATTATTTTAATATTGTCCTTAGTAATAGGATGTTTTTGTGCTTGTGGTAAAGAAAATAACGATGATGATGATTTGAATGGCGCTGGGGAAACAACCGTCAGCACAGGGAACTTAAAACTATCATATTCCCGCTCGGATTCACTTAACCCATTTAATTGCAAAACTGTTATTAATCTTCAAATTACCGGGCTTATTTTTGATGGCCTTTTTAAACTTGACAGCAGCTATGAGCCTCAGCCTTCAATAGCAAAATCTTACATAATCAGCGGCAGAACGATAAATGTTACTCTTGATGACGTGCTGTTTAGTGATGGTTCATCTCTTACGGCTGATGATGTTGTTTATTCGTATAATATTGCAAAAGAATCTGATAATTTTTCTTTTTCTCTTAGTAACTTTAAAAGCGTAAGTGTTTCTTCCTCAAATATGATTATGTTTGTGCTTGAAAAAGCGGATCCTTATGCAGTTTCATGCCTTAATTTTCCTATAGTTAAATCCGGCTCATATTCGGAAACGGAGGAAGAAGAAACTTATCCTATAGGTTCGGGAAGATATATGCTTGCAAGTGACGGAGATGATAAATACCTTATCGTAAATACAAATAAATCCGCTTTTAATCCTGCAATTAAAACAATATATCTTGAACCTGTTCATGACAGTGACTCTGCTGAAAGCAGTATAGTTATAGGTAATACAGCCTTTTTCTATGATGAGTTAAGCGATGGCACATATAGCAGAATAAATGCGAATTCAAAAGACCTTGGAATTAACAATCTCGTATATCTCGGCTTTAATTCAAGTTGCTCGTTTTTTGAAGATAGTAGTATTAGGCAGGCTTTAAGTCTTGCAATAGATAGAAATTCAATTTGCACAGGTGCTTTCAGTAACCATGCAAGAGCATCAGTTTTGCCCTTTAACCCTGATTGGTATGCCTTAAAATCTTACACATCCGCAAATTGTTATAATCTTGAAAAAGCAAAGAGTTTAGTGGAAGAAATTAAAATTGATACTCAAAGCCGAGAACTTACTTTACTTTATAACAAAGAAAACCAGTTTAAAACTGAAGCTGCCAAAGATATTGAAGTATATCTTGAAGAGCTTGGCTTTATTGTAAGACTTAGTGGTGTAGAATCACAGTATTTTCAAAGTGAAGTCGAAAACGGAAATTATGATTTATATTTAGGCGAGGTTAAACTGCCCTACAATATGGATCTTGAGGCTATTTTTACCGGGGATTCTTCTTACGGTTATGCATCGGTTTCCGAAAGTGCAGAAAAGTATAATGATTTTCTTTCAGACAATTGCGAAATAATGGATTTTATTAATACTTTTAACAGTGATATGCCGCTTATTCCAATTTGTTTTCGCAATGCCGTTGTTTCTTATACCAATGCAATTTCCGGAGATTTTAATTGTTCTGAGGCAGATGTTTACTATGATATTGAAACGTGGAGTATTAAATAATGGATATGTTCAGTAACATTTCCAATCTTAAAGGGGTTGGAACTAAAAAAACTGAATTATTTAATAAAATCGGCATTTTTACTCTTTATGATTTGCTGATGAATTTTCCGCGTGATTATGAAGATTGGAGCCAAATTTATACAATTCGAAATGCTCCGCTTAATGTGAGTATCTGCGTTAAAGCCTATGTGGGTTCTGTGCCGAGAGTTAACAAGATCAGAAAGGGACTTACTGCTTATAAAATCGATGCAACAGACGGCGAATCCCTTATGGATATTACTTTTTTCAATAATAAATATGCAGCTGAAGCATTGAAAAACGGGGAAGAATATATATTCTACGGCAAAATTTCTACTTTTGGCAGTAATTTCAAATCTATGACAAATCCACGTTTTTCGCCTGTGACATCCGGTGAAAATCCTTTGAGACCCATTTATTCTCAGTCTGCTGATTTAACCAGTAATGTAATTGAAAAAACAGTAAAAACAGCCTTTGAAGTATGTGATAATTTTGTTGATTGCCTTCCGGATGATATAAGAAATAGTTACTGTTTAATGTCATTTTATGATGCTCTGAAAAATATTCATTTCCCAAAATCAATAGATTTACTCGAAGAGGCACGACGTAGATTTATTTTTGAAGAGCTATTCACGCTTCAAATAGGTTTATCAAGGCTAAAAATAAAATCAAAACATGCTACATCTTCTGTGATGCCTTATGATTATACAGGTGAATTTATTTCTTCTTTACCTTTTGAATTAACAGGTGCACAGAAAAGAGCAATAGCCGAGTGCTGTAAAGATATGTCATCCGGCCTTCCTATGAATAGACTTTTGCAGGGAGATGTAGGTTCAGGTAAAACCGCTGTCAGTGCAGCACTTATTTATAACTGCGTAAAAAACGGTTTTCAAGCTGCTCTTATGGCTCCTACCGAGGTGCTGGTAACTCAGCATTATAAAACATTCTTCAAATTTTTTAAAAATACAGATATTCATGTAGAGCTTTTAACCGGTTCCACGCCCTTAAAAGTTAAACGCCTAATTAAAGAACAATTATCAAATGGTGAAATCGATTTGCTAATAGGCACACACGCAATCATTCAAGATGATGTTGTTTTCAAAAATCTCGGTTTTGCCGTTACGGATGAACAGCATCGTTTTGGAGTGAATCAAAGGGGATTGCTCAATGCTAAGGGAACAAATCCTCATGTGCTTGTTATGTCTGCAACACCAATTCCTCGTACATTGTCTTTTATTATTTACGGAGATTTGGATTTAAGTATTCTTGATGAAATGCCCTCGGGCAGGCAAAAAATCGATACATTTCTTATTGATAATTCAATCAGAGAAAGAGCCTACGGGTATGTAAAAAAACATCTTCTTGCAGGTAAACAGGGGTATATTGTTTGCCCTCTTGTAGATGAAGATGAAGAAAGTCCGGATTCCGATATGATAGCTTCAACTAAGTTGTTTAAAGATTTATCAGAAGGCTTCTTTAAAGGCTTTAAATTAGGCCTTTTATATGGAAAAATGAAGCCGACAGATAAAAAATCTGTTATGGAATCTTTTGTAAGCGGCCAAATAGATTTGCTTATTTCCACAACCGTTATTGAGGTTGGAGTGGATGTGCCAAACGCAGTTATTATGGTTATTGAAAATGCCGAAATGTTCGGCTTATCTCAACTTCATCAGTTAAGGGGCAGGGTAGGCAGAGGTTCCGATAAATCAACTTGCATTTTAATTTCCAATGACAAAAATGAAAAAACGGCCGAAAGGCTTAAAATAATGACCTCTACCACAGACGGCTTCAAAATAGCAGATGAAGATTTAAGACTTCGTGGCCCGGGTGACATTTTCGGCTCTCGTCAACACGGCTTGCCATCTTTCAAAATGGCTAATTTTATTACAGATGGTGAAATTATAAGAGAAACGCATTTGGCAGCCGAAAACTTATTAAAAAATAACCCCACCCTTGAGGGTGAGGTGTATGATACTCTTAAAAAGAGTGTTAACAGACTTTTTTCAAAAAGAATTACTTTAAGCTGATATTTGCTTTCAACTCTTTTAATTCTTCTTTGGTGTACTGAACTATTCTGTATTGCGTTCCGCCTTCATCAACCATTGTTATTGGAACGTCGGGAACAATGGAGTGCAAACCATAAATAAATGGGCTGCCATTATCCTTTGGAAAGCCTGTAATTATTTCTGTTGCATTAAATCTTTTTGCTGCAACAGCTGCAGTAATAAAAGGCTCATTGTTAACATATAAATTCATTTCCGCATTCAATGTGTCAACATAGTCATAAAGTTCTTTAAGGGTTTTTGTTGTTTTTTCGTCAAATTTATTTATGATAGATATAACTTTTAATTTTTGATTAGTCTTTTCGGCTATCTCATAGCCTGCTTCAATAAGTCTTGCACAGGATTGTTGAGCAGTAACAAAAACCATAATGCAACTTTCTTTTGTATTCATAATCTACATCCTTTCTTTTAGAGTACGGCAATATCATACAAAAAACTTATGTCAAATATTCAGCTTTCAAATGGATATTTTGTAAACAAAGTAAATCCAAAGTTTTAATCGCAAAAATCAGGTGATCAAATGAACATAAAAGATTATATAAAATCAAATATTCTTGTATTGGATGGAGCAATGGGTTCTCTTTTGCAAAAAAGAGGACTTTCTGCAGGTGAAAAACCTGAAAATTGGAACATTACTCACAGTGATATAATTGTTGATATACATAAAAGCTATTTTGATGCTGGAAGTAATGTTGTAAATACAAACACATTCGGAGCAAATATTTTTAATTTTTCAAAAGATGAGCTTGATAAAATAGCTTCTGCCGCTGTTGCAAATGCAAGAAAAGCCGCTGAAATGTCCACATCAAGAAAAGAAAAATTTGTTGCTTTTGATATTGGCCCATCCGGCAAAATGATTAAGCCTATGGGTGACCTTGATTTTGAGGAGGCAGTTTCTGCCTTTGGCTATATGGCATCTCTTGCTGAAAAATACGGTGCTGATTTAATTACCATTGAAACTTTTACGGATTCTTATGAAACCAAAGCTGCGTTACTCGGTGTAAAAGAAAATTCCAACTTACCTGTATTTGTCACAAATGCTTACAATGATAACGATTCACTTCTTACAGGTGCTTCACCTGAGGCAATGGTTGCTATGCTTGAGGGTCTCGGTGCTGATGCAATCGGGCTTAACTGCTCTTATGGCCCCGAAAAACTTATGGGTGTTGTTAAAAGAATACTCGCCGTTTCATCTTTACCTGTGATTTTTAAGCCAAATGCAGGCTTACCTGTGGTGATTGATGGAGTGACAACCTATGACCTTTCTCCTGAAGATTTTTCTGAATCTGTTTCAAATGCCGTTGATTTGGGTGTTTCAATTGTTGGCGGATGCTGCGGTACAACTCCCGAATTTATTTCTGCTCTTTCTCAAAAAGTTCAGAATAAGCCTAAAAAAGAAATTACCAATAAAAAATTAACCGTTACCTCCTGCAATTCTCATACGGTAGTATTTGGTAATAAGCCTGTTATTATAGGCGAAAGAATCAATCCCACAGGGAAAAAACTTGTTAAACAGGCATTAAAAGAGAACAATATTGACTATCTTATAAATGAAGGCTTGGAGCAAATTGCTTGTGGCGCACATGTTCTTGATGTAAACTGCGGTTTACCTGAAATAGATGAGCCTACAGTTTTAAAAAATGTTGTTACAAAATTGCAAGCTGTATGTGATTTGCCCTTACAAATTGATACATCGGACCCCGTTGCGTTAGAAAAAGCAATGCGCGTCTATAATGGTAAGCCAATGATAAATTCCGTAAACGGAAAAAAAGAGGTTATGGATGCAGTTTTTCTTCTTGTAAAAAAATACGGTGGTTTACTTGTTGCTCTTACTATTGATGAAACAGGTATTCCCGAAACTGCAGAGGGAAGATTTGACGTTGCTGAAAAAATATTGGCAGAGGCCAAAAAATACGGGATCAATGAAAACGACCTTGTGTTTGATCCTCTTTGTATGACTGTCAGTGCAGATGATACAGCTGCAAATGTAGCTCTTGAAACAGTAAAAATGATTACCGAAAAGCTTCATTGCAACACAGTTCTCGGCGTTTCAAATGTTTCTTTCGGCTTACCGGACAGAGAAAAAATAAATACAACATTTTTTACTCTTGCAATGTTTAACGGATTGTCAAGTGCAATTATAAATCCAAAATCAAAAGCAATGATGGATGCGTACCATTCTTTTCTTGCGGTTACGGGTGTAGACAGTAACTGCCTTGAATATATTGATTATTGTTCATCTTCTGAAGAAGTGAAGAATGAAAAAGCGACAGCAAAAGAAGATACTGCAGATGATATACGCAAATTTATTGTTGAGGGCAGAGGAGAGTCCGCAGCAAAATTAACAGAGAAATATTTATCTCAAATCGGAGCAATGGATATAATAAACAATTTTGTTATTCCCGCTCTTGATGAAATAGGCAAAAAATTTGAGAAAAAACAAGTTTATCTTCCACAATTACTTATGAGTGCGGATGCAGCAAAGGCTTGCTTTGATGTGGTAAAAGCCAATTATAATGGCACAACAGGGGAGAGTAAATACACAATAGTACTTGCTACAGTCAAAGGCGATGTACACGATATCGGCAAAAATATTGTAAAATTATTGCTCGAAAATTACGGATATAATGTAATGGATCTTGGTAAAGATGTAGAGCCCTCTCTTGTTTTAGAAAGTGCAATTAAATACAATGCTCCTCTTGTTGGACTCAGTGCTCTTATGACTACTACCGTTCCAGCAATGGAAAAGACAATTGCCTTGATTCATAAAGAATTGCCAAGCTGTAAAGTTTGTGTGGGTGGCGCTGTACTTACAGAGGAATATGCAAAAGAAATAAAAGCTGATGCTTATTGTGCCGATGCTATGGAAACGGTTAGATACGCAGAAAGTTTATTATAATTGATATTCAAAAGGGGTGTTATCATGGAAAACGAATGTAAATATCCTATAGTTCTTGTTCACGGCATGTTTGGTTGGGGCGACGATGAAGGCATAAATGATCGCCTTCCCTATTGGGGCGCAAATACTTGCAATATTGAGCAGCATTATACAGAACTCGGTTATAAAGTTTATGCCGCCTCGGTAGGCCCTGTATCCAGCGCTTGGGACAGAGCCTGTGAGCTTTATGCTAGATTAACAGGCGGTGTTGTGGATTACGGAAAAGTACATTCCGAAAAGAGCAATCACAGGAGATACGGCAGATTTTATGATAAACCCTTGGTAAAAGAATGGGATAAAGAGCATAAAATTCATCTCGTTGGTCACAGCTTCGGAGGTAATGCTATCAGATTGCTTGCTTATCTGCTCACATACGGATGCCCCGAAGAGGTTGAAGGCACCGAAGAAAATGTATCAGAGCTTTTTAAGGGTGGACATGAAGAATTAATAGCCAGCGTTACAACAATATGCTCACCTCATAACGGAACCACTACTTTTCTTGTTGCAGATAAATTGAAAATTCTTCCTGTTATGAAATTTATAGCCTATAATTATATAGGATTTTTCGGCAGATCACCTGCAGAGGGTACAATTTTTGATTTTCATCTTGAGCAATATGGTATGAGTGATACCCCCGGTAAGAAGGATGCCTATCCCTTAAGACGTGCAAAAAAAGCGTTTAATCATAATAAAGACAACTGTGAATATGATATGTGCCCCGAAGGAGCTAAAAAGCTTAACGACTTAATAGAAATATCCCCCAATATTTATTATTTTTCATATTCATATAATGATGTTTCAAGTAACTTTACAGGATCTGTTCATGTGGCGGGTAATTGTAATTTTCCGTTTTTAACTTATACTTCCACGTTAGTGCTTATCTATAATCGCTTTTTCAAAAGAGATAAAAATCTAAGGTATGAAGATTATTGTAATGACGGCCTTGTTGATTTAACATCTGCTTTGCACCCTGACGATGAGCCTCATGTTAGATTTAATTCGGATGATATAAAACCCGGTATTTGGAATGTTATGAAACCAAGAATCGGCGACCACGGCACACCCATAGGTCTTTTAGCTCCCGTTGAGGATACATTTAAGCTCTATGATAGTATGTTTAAGCATCTATACGATGTTGAGCAACTGATAGAAAGCTAAATTGCAAATGATATAAAATCGGCAGTAGCCTTAATGGTTACTGCCGATTTTCAAATTTTTATATACTATAAAAATAAAAATTCCCAAACTCTTTATTCGTAAAGAATTCGGGAATTTCATGGCGGAGAGCAAGGGATTCGAACCCTCGAACCGTTTTAGGCGGTTACACGATTTCCAATCGTGCTCCTTCGACCAGCTCGGACAACTCTCCGTATCTGTCAAATCAACACTTAAATATTATACTTTATAATTTATAAAAAATCAAGTGTTTTTTTAGCCGTTTTTTCAATAAGTTAAAAGTAGTTTTTCACCTTCCCTTATTTACATTTCTATTTTAATGTGGTAAAATATTAACATACTAAAACAAAGGCGGTACCTGTATGGCTGATAAATTAAGAAACGAGGCAAATGATGCTCTTTTTGAGGCTGTTCTTACACTTAAAAATATAGATGAGTGCTATGATTTTTTTGAGGATATTTGTTCTGCAAATGAGCTTAATACCATTGCTCAGCGCCTTACCATTGTTAAAATGATTCGTCAGGGGAAAGTATATAGCGAAATCGCAGCCGAAACCGGTGCAAGCACTGCCACAATTACCAGAGTTAACAGATCAATACAGTTCGGTAATGGCAGTTATGATATGGTTTTTGAAAGGCTTGAAAAATAATGTCTTACGATAATTTCAGCAAATTTTATGATTCCCTTATGCAAAATGCCGATTATGAAAAAAGAGCCGAATATTATACTTCAATTCTTTCTTCTTACGGTGTAAATAAGGGGATTCTTCTTGACCTTGGCTGTGGTACCGGTACAATGAGTGTCCTTATGGCTGATAAGGGATATGATGTTATCGGCGTTGATTCTAGTGTCGGAATGCTTATGGAGGCAAGAAAAAAAGCTTTTGATTCAGGTAAAGATATTTTGCTTCTAAATCAAAGTATGGATGAAATTGACCTTTACGGCACCGTTGATGCAACAATTAGCGTTTTGGATTGTATAAACCATCTTGACAATGAAGAAACAGTAAAAAAGACTTTTGCCAAGGTTTCTCTTTTTACGGTTCCGGGAGGCATTTTTGCTTTTGATGTTAATACAATATACAAACACCGTGAAATACTTGCAGATAACGCTTATATCATTGAGAACGCTAATGTATTCTGTGCCTGGCAAAATAATCTGCAAAAAGATGACAGCGTTGAAGTGAATCTTGATTTCTTTGAAGAAGAAAACGGTGTTTATTACCGTGAAAGCGAATCTTTTACGGAAAAGGCATATAACCTTGATGATATTTCTTCTTGGCTTAATGAAATCGGATTTGATGTTAAAAATATTTATGATGATATGACATTTGACTGCGTAAAGGCAGATAGCCAAAGAGCAGTTTTTGTAGCAATTAAGAGGTAAATTATGGGTAAAGCAGTAAGAATGATTTCACAGGACGGTACACTAACCGTTATAGCAATAGATTCAACAGATATAATAGGGGAGATGGAAAAAATCCATAAAACCTCTGCCGTTACTTCTGCTGCATTAGGTAGACTTATGACAGCTGCCTCTATGATGGGCGCGGTGCTTAAAGGTAAGGATGACAGCATAACTCTTCGCCTTAACGGAAACGGCCCGGCAGGCTCTGTTATCGCTGTTTCGGATAGCGAAGGAAATGTAAGAGGATATGTAAGCAATCCCATTGTTGAAATTCCACTTAATATTAAAGGAAAATTAGATGTAAGAGGTGCAGTTGGCACAGACGGTACACTTACCGTTATGAAAGATTTAGGCCTCAAAGAGCCTTATATCGGGCAAATTCCCATCATCAGCGGAGAAATTGCAGAGGATATTACAAGTTATTTTGCAACAAGCGAGCAGATTCCCACAGTTTGCGCTTTGGGCGTACTTGTTAATCCGGATTTATCCATAAAGGCCGCAGGAGGATTTATAATACAGCTCCTTCCCACAGCTCTTGATGATACAATAGATAAAGTGGAGGAGTGCATAAAAGATATACCTCCTATTACAAATATGTTAACCTCTGGTCTTACGCCGGAGCAAATTTGCAGAAAAGTTCTTAAACTTTTTGACCTTGAACTTCTTGATGAATTTAATCCTGTATATAAATGTAATTGCAGCAAAGAAAGAGTTACAAGAGCTCTTTTAAGTGTAGGCAAGGACGAACTTCTTGATATGGCTAAGGATAAAAAAACAGAAGTGAGATGCCATTTTTGCAATAAAAAATATGTGTTCTCATCTGCTGAAATTTCTTCTTTGGCAAATGGATAAAAAAATCAAAAAAAATTGAAATTTTTTCAAAAAAATCCTTGACAATTTGTTCAAAGTATAGTATAGTAAACAAGCCGTTTGAGAGAGCGGCAAAAATGTGGGAGCATAGCTCAGCTGGGAGAGCACCTGCCTTACAAGCAGGGGGTCACAGGTTCGAGCC
>CAVJRM010000040.1:0-10057 GCA_963652165.1 bacterium
AGCACGCGGCTGTTAACCGCGGTGTCACAGGTTCGAGTCCTGTTTGGGGCGCCATACAGAACGACTGCAATAGTGGTCGTTCTTTTTTTACTTTTTATACAAATCTACCTCTGCCCTTTTGTCATTTTTTACAAATATTTTTTCATCCCTTGAATTTATTTTTCTTTGTGATATATATTAAAAGTGTAAAAAGTCTATTACTTTTTGCTCGCTTTACGGCACTTAAAATGTGGATAATCATATTAAATTTTAGGGAGGTTTTGTTATGTCAAAAAAATTTAAGTCAATGTTGTCAATGATTTTGTGTGCAGTTATTGTATTTTGCTCGTTTTCTGTTTGTACATTAACTGCTGTTGCAAAAAATGAGGAAGGCAAGTGTGGCGAAAATGCTACATGGGTTTTTAACAGCAATGGCGTACTTGAAATAAACGGTTCTGGTGATATTACATCTTATCCATGGAAAAATTATAAAGACAAAATTACAGCTGTAAAAATCTCAAATCAGATAACCGCTATATGCAGTTGTGCGTTCTACGAATGCACCTCTCTCACCTCAATTACAATTCCCGATAGTGTTATAAATTTATATGCTTCCGCTTTCTATGGCTGTTCGAACCTTGAAAGTGCTGTAATCGGTAAAGGCGTTAAGTATATGGAAGGTGGCATTTTTGAATGCACAAAAATTAAAGATATATACTATGTTGGTACAGAAGATAATTGGAATAAAATTTATATCGGTCCATATAATAACTACTTAAATGCCGCCACCAAGCACTTCTATTGCTCAGACAGCAATCACATTCTCAAAGACGGTAAATGCACAAACGAAGGCTGCTGGTATACTTGCAGTCACATTTTTAGTGAGTGGACTATTACAAAGGAAGCCTCGTTTTTCAAAGATGGTGAAAAGATACGTAATTGTACCGTAAATGGCTGTGGTAAAACAGAAACAGTACCTATTCCGTCAACCTTAAATTCTTTTCTTAATTCAATCAAAAATTTCTTCAATAATCTTTTTTCTTTTGATTTTTAATATTTCAGGTTAAATATGTTTAAAGCTGTGTTTCAATGTGAGTCACAGCTTTTTTGTGCGTAAAAACCAATCAAATCTATAAACATATATTATAATTTTACCTTTATATATAGATTCTTAAATGAATTTGTGATATATATTATCTTAGATCACTTTATATAAACAAATTTTTGGAGCGATTTATTATGTCAAGTAAAATAAAAAAATTCCCAATAGTATTTATTTTTACTATCTTAGTCTTCTTTGGCAGCTTTGCGTGTATTTTGTTTGCATCTGCAGATGGCATTTATTCTTTTAACGGTTCCACCGGTGTATTAACCATAGGCGATACAAAAGAAATTACCGCTGATAAAGTTAATTCTGCCGTCGGTAATGATAAATCCGCAATAAAGTCTGTAAAAATTGAAGGTAAGCCAACTATCATAGGCGATGAAGCTTTTGAAAACTGTACGAATCTTCTCAGCTTTACAATTCCTGATAGTGTTACAAATATCGGAATGGATGCCTTTAGAGGCTGTTTCAAGCTAATAAAAATCACTATCCCCAATGGAGTTACAACAGTAGACAGTTGCGCTTTTGGCGATTGCACAAGCCTTGCAATAATTTCTCTTCCGGATAGTGCTGTAAATATCAGCTGTGATGTTTTTGAAAATACTGCTTATTCCAATAATTCATTAAACTGGAAAAATGATATTTTATATATCGATAATTTTCTTATGGAAGCAAAAGATGAAATTTCCGGTGATTGCACAATTAAATCCGGTATAAAAAATATTGCAAATTTTGCTTTTGATGATTGTTCAAGTCTTACGGGCATTACCGTTCCCGAAAGTGTAACATATATTGGAATGAGTGCTTTTACAGGCTGTACAAGTCTTAAAAATGTTTATTACGCCGGGACAGGTGAAAAATGGTCAAAAATTATAATTGAATATAATAACTATGATTTAACCGGATGCCCTATTTTATATGAATGTAATTCCGAAAATTCTTATTACGGTAAAGGCGATTGCGGACTAAATTCAACATGGATACTTAATAGTAACGGAGAGCTTGTAATCAGCGGCTCAGGAGAGATCTCGTTTTGTCTCTGGGGTGATTGTAAAGAAAAAATAAATAAGCTCAAAATTGACGGGCAAATAACAGGTATATGTGATGGTGTTTTCAGCAATTGCACAAATCTTAAAGACATATATTATGCAGGTACAGAAGAAAATTGGAATAAAATTTCAATAAATTTAAATAATGACAGCTTAAACGGTGCAATAAAGCATTTTTATTGCTCAGATAATAACCATAATCTTGAAAGCGGTAAATGCACAAATGATGGCTGCTGGTTTACTTGTAGCCACAATTTCGGAGAATGGAAAGTTACAAAAGAAGCATCCTTTTTCAAAGATGGCCAAAAAGTTCGCACTTGTATTGTTGAAGATTGTGGCAAAACCGAAACAGCAATTATCCCGTCGACCTTAAAAGCGTTCTTTAATTCAATCAAGAATTTTTTTAAAAATCTTTTTTCTTTTGATTTTTGAGGTGAATATACTCAAAGCTACGTCTTAATTGAGGCGTAGCTTTTTTGCGTGCAAAATTCAACTAAATCTATAATATTAAATTGAAGGATAAAAAATTCTATGATATAATCTTTATAATAGGAGAATTTATATGAGAATATATATTGATGCCGATGCTTGCCCTGTTGTGCGTATAGCTGAAAAAATTGCAATTAAATATGAAATTCCTGTTACTCTTTTGTGTGATACAAATCATATACTTTCATCCGATTACAGTGAAATAAAAATAATCGGTGCAGGGCCGGATGCTGTGGATTTTGCTCTTGTAAATTTATGCAAAGCAGGGGATATTGTAATTACACAAGATTACGGAGTTGCCGCTATGGCTTTGGGAAAAGGTGCATATTGCATACATCAAAGCGGCAAATGGTATACTGATGATAATATAAATTCTATGCTGAATGAAAGATATATGGCAAAAAAAGCGCGTATGGCAAGCAGTAAAAATCATCTGAAAGGGCCTCGTAAACGAACTGCCGAGGATGATAAACGCTTTGAAGAATCCTTTGAAAAACTCATACTGAAAGTTAAGGTGCGAATATGAAAGAATATATAAATGAATACATAAGGCCAAGAATACAAGGCGACGGTGGCGAAATTACATTCGTTAAGCAAGAAGAAAATATTGTTACCGTTTTGCTTCAAGGCGAATGTTCAAAATGCTTGATCTTGGATAGATGCCTAAAATGGATTGAAGAAAGAATTGCTGCCGATAAAGGCGAAAATGTTACCGTTGTCGGTATACGCAAGAAGCCCTACTTTCAGGATAAATGAGGTGAAATAATGGCACATATAAAAGTTGAACGCCGTAGTATGAGGCCGGAGGAATGGACTGACCTCCGCTTTGGCTGGCTAAAAAGACATATATACAGCGAAAAAATTGAAATAGATACTTTTAAAATCAAAGAGGCTCGCCAAGTCTCCGAAATGCAGTTTGAATATTACGATAAAGAGTTTAGACCTCTCAAAAAGGGTGATATGTATTTTACCCCCGATGGCACAGCGTTTATTGAGGCGGATTTCACAGTGCCTGAGCATCTCAGAAATAAGAAATATTATTTCTCTCTTAAAACCGCCGCCGAAATGATTGTAAAAGTTAACGGCAAATATGTTGGCGGTATTGACCCGAACCGTGAAAGAATGGAACTTTCGGATTGTGTAAGCAGCAGTAATCTTCATTTTGAAATAATGGCATATAATCGCTCAAAGCCGGATGATGAACGCAACCCTGAAAGCCTTTCCGTAAGAGGCTGTCGCCAAATTTTTGAGGGTGGCTATATCGCTGTTGTTAATGAAAAAGTGCAATCTCTTGTGTATGATATTGAGCTTTTGATTGATGCAGCACAATGTGGGCTTTTTAATGAGGATTTTTCCTCTCTTGTTAATAATCATCTTGATAAAGCACTTAATTTTATAGATTTTGAAAATGTTACCGATGAGGATGTAGAAGCTGCATCAAAATATATTGATGAAAATATTTTCTCAAATAAAATTTATAAAGGTAACGGAAAGGTAGAGCTTGTTGCTCATTCACACCTTGATATTGCTTATTATTGGCGCAGAATTCATGCTGTTCAAAAGAATTTGAGAACGGTGCTTATTCAGCTTCGCCTAATGGATAAATATCCGGATTTTAATTATGCACATACTCAGGCTTATACTTATGAAACCGTTGAAAAATATTACCCTGAAATATTTGAAGAATTGAAAAAGAGAATCGCCGAGGGTAGGTTTGAACCGGTTGGGGCAATGTATATTGAGCCGGATTGCAACATTCCTTCAGCAGAAAGCCTTATTCGTCAATGCCTTTACGGCCAAACTTATTTCAGAAACAAATTCGGAATTACTGTTGACAATGCTTGGCTTCCGGATGTTTTCGGCAATAGCTGGATATTACCTCAAATTCTCAAAAAAAGCGGCGTAAATTATTTTGTATCAAATAAAATGTCCACTTGGAATGATACAAACAGATTTCCTCACAACAATTTTATATGGAAGGGCATAGATGGCAGTGAAGTCTATGCCTGTGTTCCCCCAACTCATTTTATTTCATGGAATATGCCTTCGCAAATTCAATCTAACTGGGATGCTTTTCAAGATAAAGATACAGACACTGCAACCCTTCAAATGTTTGGTTATGGTGACGGAGGAAGCGGCTGTACGGAAGAAATGATTGAGCTTATGCACAGATTTAATAAGCTCTCCGTTATGCCGGAAACAAAGCATACTACCGGAAAAGATTTCCTTCATAGTAATTTTGATGAAAATAAAAAGCTTGCCACATGGGATGGTGAGCTTTACCTTGAAATGCACAGAGGTACTTTTACCACAAAAGCTAAGCTGAAAAATTACAACAGAAAAACAGAATACCTTCTTCGTGAAGCTGAGATTATATCTGTTCTTCGTATGAATGAAGGAAAAAAATATCCTGCAGATGAACTCAGAGATTGTTATAAAAAGCTGATGATAAATCAATTTCATGATATTCTTCCCGGTTCACACATAACTCCTGTTTATCGCGATGCCATTGCGGATTTTGAAGAAATTACTGAGAAATTAAAATCGATAATCGGCACCGGAAACGAATATTTCAATTCTCTGAACTTTGCAAGAGATTCCGTTACTTTTATTCCGGATGAAAAAGGAATTTTTACCCGTGATGGCATAAACGGAAGATTCGCAAAGCTAAATGTTCCCGCTCTTTCTTGTGGTGAAATTCCCGAAACACAGTATCAAGAATGGTATAGTGTAGATAATAATATAATTGAAACTCCTTACTATATTGCTAAGCTCAAAAATGACGGTAGCTTTGAATCTATCTATGATAAAGAGCTTAGCCGAGAGTGGGTAAATGGCGAATTTAATAAGCTGAAAATTTACCACGATACACCTGGAAATTACGATGCTTGGGATATTCTACCGAACTATAAAGACAGAGAGGCAGATATAGAGGTATGCAGTAATCTTTCCTTTATGCGCGCAGATGGTGAATGCACCGAGTTTTGTGTTTTGCTGAAAACAGGGGAAAGTTATTGGTGCCGAATTATTCGCTTTTTCCGTCAATCAAGAGGTATAGAAATAGAGAATATAGTTGATTGGAAAGAAAAGCATAAGCTGGCAAAGGTGCAATTTGATTGCAATGTGCTTTCAAGAGAACTTGTTTGCGATACTTCTGCGGGTGTGATTTGCCGTGAAACTCATAAAAACACTTCTTGGCAGCAGGCAAGGTTTGAAACCTGTATGCATAATTGGTGTGATATGTTTGAGACGGACGGCGGAATTGCAATTATAAACGAAAACAAATATGGTGTAAGTGCTGATGAAAATTCATTTGCAATTTCACTTCTTAGGGCAACAATTCGCCCGGATCCTACATCTGATATTGGTATACACGATTTTTGCTATATGATTTACCCTCACAGTGATAATGCAGTTAAAGCAAACATAAATAATATTGCTCTTGAATATAATATTCCGCTTGTAAAAGCAGATGTTAAGTCTGATATACCTAATTTTTCTCCTCTTTGGTTACAAGCTGTTAAACTATCCGAAAACGGCAAAATGAGAGTATACAGACTCAGCGAGCAAAACGGCTCAAGAGGCAAAATCAAACTTGAAAAGAAAATGAAAATTCTCAATATGCTTGAGGATGAAATTGAAGAAACAGACGTTTTAGAGTATAAACCCTTTGAGATTATTACTTTGGGAGTGGAAATATGACAGACTATGAATATTGGCTCTCACTTGATGAGAATACAAAAGCAGAGCTTGAGTCAATAATCGATAAAAAAGAGCTTGAGGATAGATTTTATAAAAACCTTGAGTTTGGCACAGGTGGTATGCGTGGCATTATGGGCGCAGGGCCAAATCGTATGAACAGATACACTATAGCTAAAGCTACAAAGGGGTTGGCAAATTATCTGAAAAGCATTTATGATAAAAACATTAGTGTTGCAATTGCCTATGACAGCAGAAATAACTCTGCCTATTTTTCTTCCGTCGCAGCCGGTGTGCTTGCAGCAGACGGTATAAAAGTTTTCCTTTTTGATTCGTTGCAGCCTACGCCTGTTCTTTCTTATGCTGTCAGATATTTGAAATGTAATGCGGGAATTGTAGTTACCGCAAGCCATAATCCCAAAGAATATAACGGGTACAAAGTTTATGATTGTAACGGCTGTCAACTTGTGCCGAAATATGCAAATAAGCTTATTAAATTTGTTAATGCTGTTGAGGATATAGACAATATAAAATCATTAACAAATGCGGAAGCAGGGGAGCTTATTGAGCTTATAGGCGATGATGTAGTTGAGCATTTTCTTGAAGAAGTCAAAAAATTAAGCTTATATAGTGAAAAATCAGACTTAAAAATAGTTTACACGCCTCTTCATGGCACAGGAAATATTCCCGTAAGAAAAATTCTTTCCGACAAAGATGTAACCGTTGTTAAAGAGCAGGAGCTTCCTGATGGCAATTTTTCAACTGTTCGCTCACCAAACCCCGAGGAGAAGGACGCTCTTAATTTAGCTATTGAAAAGGCAAAAGAAATAAATGCCGATATAGTTATAGGCACAGATCCGGATTGTGATAGGGTAGGTGTTGCCGTTAAGCATGAGGATAACTATGTTTTACTTACGGGCAACCAAACAGGCGCTTTACTTATGGATTTTATTCTCAGCTTTAAAAAGAATAATCTCGGTAGTAATCCTGCCGTTGTGAATACAATCGTTACAAGCTCTTTAGGCGTTGAAATTGCAAAAAAATACGGATGCGTCGCAGTTCAAACTCTCACCGGCTTTAAGTATATCGGTGAAAAAATTTGCAAATGGGAAATAAGCAAAGAGTATAACTATATTTTCGGTTATGAAGAAAGCTACGGCTATCTTGCCGGCACTCACGCAAGGGATAAAGATGCCGTTTCATCGTCAATGCTAATAGCCGAAATGGCAGCTTACCATAAAAATAACGGGCTCACTCTTATTGATGCACTTAATGAGATTTATAAAGAATACGGATATTTTTACGATTCTCTTGAAACTGTCGTGCTGAAAGGAAAAGAAGGAGCCGAGAAAATTCAAAAATCCATGGATGCTTTTCGCGCTAAAGGGAAAGAGCTTTTTACCGATTGCAAGAATATTGTTGATTATTCAAAGGGCGTTGATGATTTGCCGAAAGAAAATGTGCTTCGCTTTAATTTCAATGACGGATCATGGGCTGCCGCAAGGCCTTCGGGAACAGAGCCGAAGCTCAAACTTTATTTTTCAATAAAAGGAAAAAATAAGGATGAGGCAATTGTAAGGCAAAAAGAAATTAGAGATAAATTGTTTTCTCTTATATTCTGAATTTTGTAGGTGTAGGTTTATGAAAAAAATAATTTCAATTTTGCTCGCATTTATATTTGTATTTTCAAGCTTTTCTTGTGTTACCGTAAATGCAGCATCTAAAAAACTTGAAATATGGTTTGGCGGTGAAGATGTAGACAGTAAAAGCTCTGATAAAGCTGTATCTTGGTGGAAGGGGGATAACAATGAATATTATTTATTTGTGCCTTCCTATTGGGACACTACGGCATTGAAGATTTTTACAAACACTACCGGTGATGTTAAGTTTGGTGATACTATCATAAAAAATGGCGAAACTTATAATCTCGGTTCATCCGGTACTTTGACCTACGGAAAACAATCCTATAAATATAATGTCGTTTCTTCTTCAAATGTCGGTACTGTATTTATAAAAACAGAGAGCGGTTCTCTCGATGCAATTCATGAAGATAAATCTTATTCAGAAGCCGGAAGTATCTATATTTATGATGAAAACGGTGAATGCCAAACTATTACAAAAGATAAAGACGGTAACAAAGTTGAAGATAATGTATTAAAATCAATAAAAGGCCGTGGAAATCAAACATGGGAATACCCCAAAAGGCCATATAATATTAAGCTTGAAAATAAATATAAAATTTTCAATATGAAAAAAAGCAAAAAGTGGTGCTTGATTGCAAATTATGATGACAGCACACTTATGAGAAATTCCATAGCATACGGTGCGGCGGCAGATGCCAATATGCCTTACACTCCGGAATACGCCCCTACAGACCTTTACATTAACGGCGAGTATAAAGGCTCATATATCCTTACGAGTAAAATTGAAGCCGACAGCAAAAGAATTGATGTTGAAAATCTTGATGATATAAATGAAGAAATATGCACCGATAAATACGGCGAAGATTTTGATATGGATTCTCTCACAAAAGAGGGAACATACGGTAGATTTGCAGGGCTCCTTGAAAATACATATAAATATGTTGAAATCCCAGAAAGCAAAAAAAGCACAGCAGATGGTGGATATATAATTGAGATGGAGCTTGCCAACAGGTATAAAAATGAAATAAGCGGATTTGTTACATCCCATAGTCAGCCTATCACCATGAAAGAGCCCGAATATTCATCAAAAGCACAAATTGAGTTTATAAGTGATTATTATCAGCGCTTTGAGGATGCCGTTTACAGTGATAACGGTATAAACAGTAACGGCGAATCTTATTTAGAACTCGCAAATCTTGAATCTCTTGCAAAATATTACACTATCAGTGAATGGTATTCCAATATGGATTCCGGTTTAACCAGCACATATTTCTATATTGATACCACAAAAGACGGAGTGCTTTATGCCGGCCCTGTTTGGGACTATGATTCCGCTTTAGGTAATAATACAGAGAATAGATATGGCTGTGATTATACAAACCCGGAGGAATTTACTGTTTGCTTTGGGAGACAATATAGAAATACAATTTTCGGTAGGTTAGATGTTTATGAGCAACCAACACTTTTCAATAAACTCGCTCAAAAGTCGGAGTTTTTAGCTGCTTGCAGAAAATATTGGGATTCGGATATTTATGCTGCCGCTTTAAGCTGGTCAAATGATAAGTTTGACAGTTATAAAGAACTCATAAAAAATTCTGCAATTATGAATCATATTCGTTGGAATACTTACGACACTTATGATACGAAAGCCATCACCGAAAAATACGACAGCGATGTTTCGTCTCTTAAGACTTTTGTTACAATGCGAACAGAATTTATAAATGAAAATATCGGAAATATTCCAAATAATGTTCACACCACCAACTCTTTTGTTGCTAAAATAAAAAAGGGGCTTTTAAAGGTGAATAATCTTTTTGAAAAAATTATTATAACTTTCAATTTACAAAATAAATAAAAATTACTCCCTGCGGTTACAACCGTAGGGAGTTTACACACGAAAATAAAAACAAAACCTACCCAGAAAGGGTAGGTTATGGTGGAAGAGGGTGGATTCGAACCACCGAAGTCGTTGACGGCAGATTTACAGTCTGCTCCCTTTGGCCGCTCGGGAACTCTTCCGTATTAAATTCATTCCGATAAATGGAGCTGGTGGACGGACTCGAACCCCCGACCTGCTGATTACAAATCAGCTG
>CAVJRM010000041.1:0-8563 GCA_963652165.1 bacterium
GACAGACAGACAGACAGACAGACAGACAGACAGACAGACAGACAGACAGACAGGGTAAATTTTACCCTTGGTTTTGTGCACCCAAAATTTAACATATTTATCATACGTCATACATGAATTATTTTTATGTGTGGCGTTTTTTGCTGTTTAGTTGAATGGTTAAAGCATATTCTATTTTCAAAGCAAAAAATGATTCTGTAACAAAAGAAAAATTAAATTATCAGTTGGAAACATACTTGAGAGATGAAGAAGGGAATTTTGTTCACCCCAATGCCGTTAGATATTTCTTATATCAAACATTAGAATTGATAAAGAGCGAAAAGAAATATGTTGATAAAAAACTTCGTGAAGAAGAAAAATTCTTTGAGGAGTTTATAAATATCTTTGACGATCCCAAAACCGAAGAGGTCGAGAGCGTAGATCAGTATTCAGACGGGCGAGTTACTCTTAAGAATCGCCTTGGAAAGTTGACAGGCGACCAACAAGATATGAAGGGAAGCTTCCTTGTTTACATGAACAAGGCAGATGAATACCGAGTGAACGGCATTTTGGCAGCTGTTCTCAATGAAGGTATTGATTATGTTAAAAATCTCTGCGATGCATTCCAAAGCTTTTACCTTTCTTTTGAAAGTAAGGTTAGCGCCGTTGACAGAAAGATGAATACCATTGCCAAAAAATATAATCATACATCCGGTAAAACGGCAAGGTACGTCTGTGCATCTGCAACTTGTCTTGATAAGCTTGTTATAAAAATGCCCTATACCGGCAGTACAGTCAGCATAGATGGTGATTTGGCAGATGATATATATTCCAAAGTCAGAAATTATGCCATGCTTAAAGAAAAGCCGGATAATAACGGCTATTTCAATGAAATTTTCGAAAACGGAATTATCGGCTACTTTAAGAAAAAACTTATGCAAATCTACGGCGATGATGTCAATATGGATATTATTACCGCACTTGAAAAGGAAGCAGAGCTTGAACATGGTGAATGTGACCCGGCAAAAGTTGAACAGTATGTGAAACATGCCATTGATGAAACAAGGAATCTTTCCAACCCGTTTATTGAAAGACCTCTTGGCGAACAAAAATCACCTGTATCTGCATGCACATATAAAGACTATGTCACCAAATGTAAAAAGTGACATAGTCTTTTTTGATGATATTAACTATTCATGTAATCAAGGACTCTTTCAATAAGTGAAAGCTTGTTTTCATCCTTAAGCAGCTTGACGGAAATATAAGGCCTGCCGTTGCCTGCGCTTACGGTAAATCTGCCGCTGTAGTGGGTTGCGGCTTTATAAACTCTGTCCATATCAAGATTATCGGATTTGAAAACAATTCTCTCGCCTTCAATGGTTATCTCGTAAATATTGTTTTTGGCCGCTTTTCCTCTGATGGTGGAAATTTTAATAAGACCAAGCACCGATTCCGGCGGATCGCCAAAGCGGTCAATAAGTTCATCTGTAACATCAAGAGCGTCTTCTTTAGTCTTAATATCTGCAATGCGGCGGTAAATTTGCAACCTTTGGGGAACGCTTGCAATATATGAATTCGGAATATGTGCATCGATGGGCAAATCAATAAGACAATCTTTTTCGGGCTCTTTGGGCTTTTCACCTTTTTCTTCGCTTATTGCCTGCTCAAGAAGTTTGATATACATATCATAACCGACTGCCTCCATTTGCCCGTGCTGGCTTGAACCAAGCACATTTCCGGCACCCCTAAGCTCAAGGTCACGCATGGCAATGTGGAATCCGGAGCCAAACTCCGTAAATTCTCTTATGGCATCAAGACGACGCTCTGCAATCTCGGAAAGCTGTTTTCCCCTTGTAAATGTAAAATATGCACTTGCCCGCCTTGCAGAGCGGCCTACACGGCCTCTGATTTGGTGAAGCTGAGCAAGGCCCATTCTGTCCGCATTTTCTATAATCAATGTGTTCACATTAGGCACATCAACGCCGGTTTCAATTATGGTGGTGCATACAAGAATATCTATTTCTCCCTCAAGGAGTCTTCGCCATACTTCGCTTAATTCGTCTTCACTCATTTTACCATGGCCTACGGCAACATGAGCATCGGGCAACAATGCACTGATTTCCGCGGCTTTATGTTCAATATTTTCCACATTGTTAAAAAGATAATAAACCTGACCGCCACGGCGTAATTCTTGCTCCATGGCATCCACGAGTACATCCATATCATGCTCTATAACATAGGTTTGCACCGGATGTCTGTCAAGAGGAGCCTCTTCAATGACGCTCATATCTCTTATGCCGCTCATTGCCATATTAAGAGTGCGGGGAATAGGTGTAGCTGTGAGAGTAAGTACATCAACTGCAGGATAAAGAGTTTTAAGCTTTTCTTTTTGAGCAACTCCGAAACGCTGCTCTTCGTCAATTACAATAAGCCCTAAATCTCTGAACTGAACATCCTTTGAGATTAAGCGATGAGTGCCTACAACTATATCAACACTGCCTCTCTTTAAGCCGAGTAAAGTGTGATCAATATCTTTCTTTGTGCAGAAACGGGAAAGCATACCCGTAACTACGGGAAAACCGTCAAATCGTTTGAGAATTGTTTGATAATGCTGTAGAGCGAGAATTGTGGTTGGAACGAGAATTGCAACCTGTTTACCGTCTGCAACACATTTAAATACCGCTCTAAGAGCAACTTCGGTTTTGCCGAAACCTACATCTCCGCAAAGGAGCCTATCCATAGGATAGGGCTTTTCCATATCATCTTTGATTTCTTTTATGCAGCGAAGCTGATCGTCTGTTTCAACAAATTCAAAACGGCGTTCAAAATCACTTTGCATATCTATATCCGGTGAAAAGGCGTGGCCTTCAATTTTAAGGCGCTTTGAGTAAAGCTCAATAAGATCTTTTGCCATATCTTTTACAGAAGATCTGACCTTATTACGAGTCTTTGCCCAATCTTTTCCGCCGAGCTTATTAAGCTTAATTGTTTTTTCTTCGCTTGTGGCACCGATATATTTTGAAACTTGGTCTAATTGGGTAACGGGAACATAAAGAATATCCCCTTTATCGTAGCGAATTTTAATATAATCTTTTACTGTGCCGGAGGCTTCAAGGCTGTTTATGCCTTCAAAAATACCGATACCGTGCACCGAATGAACAACATATTCACCACGGTGAAGTTCCGTAAGATTATTGAAAGCGTGTTTGCTGGATTTGCGTGCCCTGTTTTTTCTTAATGCTGTTTGGGCTCTATAAGTGAATATCGTAAATGTGGCACTCGGGTATTCCATACCGAAAGAAAGACCGCCGGGAATAATGCTTACTCTGTCTTTAGGAAATGTTTCGGGCCATTCGGCATAAAAATCCGCCTCAATGCCTTCAATTCTTAAATCTTCACCGAGAATCTTTGCGGATTTTTCAGTACCGGCAAGAATAATGCATGTGTAACCCGGCTTGTGCATACGCCCTTCAATATCTTCTTTAAGGGCATCCAATGCACCGTTCCAAGGTGTAAGCTGTTTTGCGGAGAAAGTGATTAAATCTTTAACTCCGGTGTCAAAACTTCCGCGGGGCAGGTTATCAAGATATACTGCGCCCATATCAAGATATATTTTGCGAAGCTCATGATATTCAAGATTGTATCTTTCAAGCCCACGGCAGAGGATGCCTTCTTGTGTAAGGCCCTTTACCGTATCGTGCTGTAACTGAACGGCTGAATTGAATTTATCTTGAACGGAAAAACTTTCGCAAACAAAGAGCATATCTTCTTTTGCATAATCAAAAATGCCGTTTCCGTCAGGGTATATGATGGGCAAATATTTATCGGCACAGGTTACCTTTATGCCGCTGCGAATTTTTTCAATTTCGCCGTTAAGCTTTTTAAGCCCTTCGCCCCTAATTCGCTTATCTTTTATGTGTTTTTCTATTACGGCAATAAGCTCTTCATCTGTTATGAGAATTTCTTTTGCCGGGGTTATGCGTATTTCATCTATAAGCTCTGTTCTTCTTTGACTGTCAAGGTCAAAAGAAAATACGGAATCAACGGTATCACCCCAAAATTCAATACGGCAAGGTTCGTTTGCATCCGGAGGAAAGAAATCCAAAATCCCACCTCTGACGGCAAACTGGCCGGGGCCGTCAATTTGCTCACAGGAAGTATATCCGCTTTTTACAAGAGCAAGGGTAAGAGAATTTATATCATAATCTTCACCGGATTTTACGGTAAGTGAATTACCCCTAAGCATTTCCGGCGGGATGGTTATTTGTGATGCGGCCTCAGCCGAAAGCACCACGCAGTCATAATTCCCCGTAAGCATCCTATCCAGAACTTTAAGACGGGTATGTTCATATTCTCTTGATACCGTTTCGTCTGTACGGTAGGAAAAATCTCTTGCCGGGAAAACATAAGCATCCATGCCGAAAGTGATTAAATCAGTACACAATCTTGTTGCGTGAGCTTCCTCCGGCACAATAATAAGAGCTTTTCTCTTAAAGCCCGTGCATAGAGAAGAAATAATGTGGGCTTTGTGTATATAAGAAACACCTGTAACGCCCAAAGGAACACGGCCCTTGTGTATAGCCGTTACCAAAGAGCGAAACTCAGGTATTGTTTTTGCAATATCAGTAAAACAATTCATATTTTAACCCCAAGCTTTTCAAGGTCTGTTTTTAATATTTCTATGTTGCCGTGGTCATAGCAAATTGCCTGCATTCCCGCATCAATACTGCCCTTAACGTTTTGAGGCATATCATCAATGAATACACATTCATCGGGATTTAAATTAAATTTCTCCCAAAGTTTTTCGTATATTTCTTTTTCGGGTTTAAGCAATAAATAGTCTGCCGAGACAAGATAGCCGTCAAATAAATTTAAAGCGGGAATACGCCATTTGTTTTCGTAAAAATCCAATGCGGCATTTGAAAGAAGATATATACCGTATCCGTTATTTTTTAGGGTGGCAATCAACTTTTCCATTTCCGGAAAAGGTTTCATATAGGGATAAAGATTAAATGTCATATCCTTAATTTTTTCGGCATTTTCTCCGCTGAATAAATGACCTTTTTCCCTCCAAATGTCCTCAGGGAATACAGTGCCTCTGTCCTTTTCATTCCAAAGGTTGCTTTTGAATATTTCTTTAAGAGCAAGCTCTGCCGTTTCTTTATCTATTCCTGCTTCTTCGAGAATTTCACGTGGCTTATATCTTATAAGCACACCGCCCATGTCAAAAATAATATTTTTAATCATTGCTTGTCTCCCTTTTGCTTTCTTGTAAATGCCTCTATGCCCTCCCGACTCTATACGGGAGGGCTGACTATAATTATAATATCATTAAAAAATTTTTTGTCAATCAAAATTCCTGATCGGTTTCATGGAAATTTCAAAGAAAATTTTGCCGAAATTCCATTTTCTTTCAGGCTCTGAATCTTCATAAACTCCTCTGCCGCCGCGAATATCCATTTTATAGTCAAGGTAAACAAAAGTTTTGTCGCTCTCAATAAGCTCATCGTTATGTTTACACTCTTCAAGCTGATGAGGTGTGAAATGAGAAGCATTAAATAGAAATGCTTTTTCACTTACGGGTTTAAATTCAAATCCTGTATTTCCGTTTGTAACTTTTGCCCACTTTGTCCCGAAATGTGCGCCGTTTTCAATCGGCTTTATGTACGGAACAAAATTTGAGCGGGTATCTGTTTTAAATTTTCCGTATCTTTGGGCTTTGTGACGGTCTGCATAGGCTTCATTTGGGCCTTTTCCGAAATAGACCATTTTATTATATTCTTTTGGCATGCTTACGCAAAATCCGAAACGGGGAAGACGTAAATTCATTTCTTTAAGCAGAGCTCTCATTTCCCCATCGAAGCCGATGTTGACTGTGCCATCCGAATAGAATTTATAAATAAAATTCCCTTCTAAAACAGGCACTACAGCCGGGCCGCCTATGGCAGCATGACAAAGAATTTCAAGATGATCGGATTTTTCAAATGTTTCACAGTTTCTCACATTTGTGATTGCACTTTCCATGGCGGCAGAGCGTAAATCTTTAGCTTCATCAATTTCATTATATCCCGGAGCTTTCCATATTTCCGTAGTAATGGGAGCAGATAACATCTCTTTACCCTCAAAAATGCAGGATATAATTCTGCCGTAAGGTTTATCAAAGGTATAGGTAATACCATTTGAATCAATTGTTATATATCTTCCCTCATTTTTATATTCGGGCGGGCTATTTGGGTGAGGTTCTGCTTTAATCTCACAGCTTGAAACATCAAATTGAACAAGGCCGCAAATATAATCTTTTTCTGCCCATTCTGTTTTATCTTTTTGGCAGAGATATACATTAAGAAAAGCACAATCGGATTTTTGAATATCAAAAGAAATTTTATATTCTTTTGTGCCCTGAGGTGCAATATCACAGCTGAAAATTTCAGACGAAATTACATTGCCGTCAATCTCAATTTCTGCTCTTAAATACATATCATCGAGAGATGTAAAATATCTTCGATTTTTTACGGAGAGAATATTATACTTGAAAGCACACTCAAAAGGCTCATAAGCCTTTTTCAAATCATCATAACCCGGCCTTAAACTTCTGTCGGGGAATACTATGCCGTCAATACAGCAAACGGAATTGTTGGGAAAATCTCCGAAATCGCCGCCATAACGGTATTTTTTATTCCCTATATCAACGGCGTGGTCTGTAAGCTCCCAAAAGCAGCCGCCGAACATAGCAGGATATTTTCTAATTAAATCGGCATGAGCATGGATATCTCCCGTTGACATGGAGCAGGCATATTCGCAGAAGAAAAAGGGCTTTTTTGAATTCTTATTCTTTGCATATTCTTCAGTATATTCAAGGGATGAATACATACGGCTTTCCACATCGGAAATATCGCTGAAATCTTCACCTTCAGGCACAGCCTTAAACTCAAGGTGAGAGTTTTCGTAATGTACGATAGCGTTATTATCACGGGATTTTATATATTTTCTCATAGCACGGTGATTTTTACCTGCACCGGATTCATTGCCCAGCGACCACATAATTATGCAGCCGTGATTTTTATCTCTTTCAAAAAGTCGTTTTGCGCGGTCTACATAAGACTCTTCCCATTCATCGTCTGTTGAAAGCTTGGACCATCGAAACCAATCCCAAGTGTCTTTATATTCAAATCCCATACCGTGAGTTTCAATATCCGCCTCATCTACAAGCATAAAACCGTATTTTTCACATAGCTCAATAAATAGAGGACTGTTTGGATAATGAGAGGTGCGGATGGTATTCACATTTGCTCTTTTAAGAAGCATGAGATCATTTTTCATATGCTCATAGTCCGTATAATACCCTGTTTTGGGATTGCTGTCATGGCGATTTATACCCAAAAGTTTTATGGGCTTATTATTGAAATAAGCAATGTTGCCTCTTATTTCCGTCTTGCATAAAGCGAGAGAAAAAGGAATGTATTCATCATCAAATTTTAAAATAAGTGTGTATAAATTCGGACTTTCGCTGCTCCAAAGGGCAGGGGCGTTAATTGAAAACTCGTATCCCGTATTGCTGTCAATTAAATTATCATTTGTGTCATAAAGAGAATATTCGGGAATAATATTCGCTTCAATTTTTATTTTTGCTTCATCTAAATTATCGTTGAAAAAGCGTTTTATATAAATATCTTTTATGCTTTTGGGGCTTCTTTCAAGAATATAAACATCTCTGAAAATCCCGGAAAGTCTGAACATATCCTGGTCTTCAAGGTAACTCCCCGTGCACCATTTTACGCAAAGCACATCTATTTTATTGGAGCCGTCATTGAGTAAATCCGTAATATCAAATTCACTTGTGCAATGTGAAACTTGGCTATAACCTTTGAAGATATTATTTATGAACAGGTAAAAGCCTGAGGAAACGCCCTCAAAGTTTATATAATATTTTTTCCTCTCTTTTTTCGTAATCTCAAAAATGCGGCTATAGTGACCGCAAGGGTTATCTGTCGGCACAAATGGTGGGTCAATGGGAAAGGGATACCAAAGATTGCTATATAAAGGCACATCATAACCTTTATCAAGGCCAAGCTGCCAACAGGAAGGCACGGAAATTTTATCTTTTAAGTTTTGAGATAAAAAATCATCCCCCACATCCTCAAAAGACTTATAAAACTTAAAATTCCATTCTCCGTTAAGGTTTGTGTAAAATTCCGAATTTTCTCTTTTATTTTCCAAAGCCGAAATTTCAGAACCGTAGGGAATATAATATGCTCTCGGCTCTTCGCATCCGATATTCAATGATGATAAAGATTTATGATAAGGTGTAATATTCATAAAGCCCTCCGAAAGTTTAGTATATAGTTAAGTATCTCAATTTATTTTATTATAGGTGTGGCAAATATAAATATCAAGATTTTAAGGACAAAATTTCTTTTAATAGTACTGAAAACTATAAAAATATGTGCTATGATTAAAATAAATCAAGGAAGAAATTTTGCTAATTTTAAAAATAAGGGTTGACAAATGGAATGAGAAGCGGCACAATTTTGACAGACAGACAGACAGACAGACAGACAGACAGACAGACAGACAGACAGACAGA
>CAVJRM010000042.1:0-8132 GCA_963652165.1 bacterium
AGTGAAATTGCCTTCGGCAGTGAAATGTCTGCGGACGTGGGAAGATTTATTTTTTATTTCATTGATCATTGCTAATTGATAATTGATAATTATCGTGCTTTGCACGATTGTCCCTACGGGACTTTCATTGCTAATTGAGCGCAGCGACTGAAAGCAGTAGTTCTTTAATTTAATATACAATTATGTATCCGACACAAGTTGGATCATTATCCCCTACTGTATTCATGACCTTATAAAAAGTAAGATTTTCTTCTTTCCCGGTTCTGCTTTTTGAAGGCAAAATAGAAATTTTTCCTTTTAGTAAACTTGTGACACTACCATCGGAATTTACAGTAGACTGGGTATGAGTTAAATTCACTTGTGGAATGGGAAAATTCAAGGCAAAATCCTCTTTTGATATATTGAGCGGTAATAGTGTACCCTTGTCATTTTCAAGCATCCAAAAAGCGAACTTCTGCCTAAATTCTTCTTCTTTTAGAACATCTGTAATCATAATTCAATGCCGAGAATGTGGCAAACATCTGCTACAACTTTATTCATATCGTCCATTTGTTCTTCCATTTCGGATACAAGTTTAAGCTGGGTGCGTGCTCTCACAAGGTTATGCTCAGGGTATTCAACTTTAAAATAAGTGTCACCGTTAATATAATCCCCCAAGAAGCGCATACCACACTCAAGAGTCATAATTTTTGAGCTGAATGCAAGATTTTCAATTTCTTTCTTTGTAAGAGATTTACCGGCAGCAGAAAGGAAGCCCTCTGTGTATGCCTTAAAATATTCAAGGCTGAAATGCACTTTATCAAGGTCTTTCTCGTCCTCAGCAGCGGTGCTGGCACCAAAACGGATGCTATCACCGAAATCATAGAGTGAAAGACCGGGCATAACGGTATCAAGGTCTACAACACATATACCTTCACCTGTTTCGTTATCTAACATAACATTATTGAGCTTTGTATCGTTATGGGTAACTCTTAGTGGCAATTCGCCCTTTTCAAGCATATCCACAAGCACGCCACAATCTTTTTCTCTTTTAAGAATAAAGTCAATTTCTTCCTTGCAATTATCTGCTCTGCCCGAAAGATTGTCTTTTACAGCCTTTTTAAAATCTGCAAATCTTGACACGGTATTATGGAAATTCGGTATAGTTTCTTCAAGACTTTCAATGGGATAATCTGCAAGCAGGCATTGAAATTTGCCGAATGCTTCGGCTGCCTTTTTGAAAACTTCGGGATTTTCAACCTGCTGAACCGTATGGGCATTATAGACATAATTCATACAGCGCCAATATTTGCCGTTGGTGTCAACGTAAAAGGGGTTACCATCCTTTGAAACATAAAGTTGTAAACATTCTCTTTCCGGATCTCCCCCGTTTTCAATAACCTTCTTTTGAAGATGATTGCTTACACCCACAAAATTATTCATAACTCGTACAGGCTCTTTGAAAACATCTGTATTAAGCTCCTGCACAAGATACTGGTGTATACTGCCGTCTTTACCCTTAAATTCAAACACAAAGGTATCATTTATATGGCCGTCTTCTATTCTTCTTACGCTCTTAAATTTTCCGTCAAAAGCAAAAGCGGAAATGAGCTCATCAATTTTTACGGATTCGATTTCCAACTAATCATTCCCTTTCGGTTAAGTAATTTTTAACTAAATGTAATTGTATGTTATTTTTTCAACAAAGGTTTAAGAAATTGACCTGTATAGGATTCTTTCACCTTTGCAACCTGCTCCGGTGTGCCTTTTGCCACAATGGTTCCTCCACCGTCGCCACCCTCGGGGCCAAGGTCTATAATATAATCAGATGTTTTAATTACGTCAAGATTATGTTCAATAACAACAACGGTATTGCCTTTATCAACAAGTTTATGAAGCACATCAATAAGCCTGTGAACATCGGCAGTATGAAGGCCTGTGGTAGGCTCATCAAGAATATATATGGTTTTGCCCGTTGCCTGCTTTGAAAGCTCTGTTGAAAGTTTAACTCTTTGAGCCTCGCCGCCTGAAAGAGTGGTTGCGGGCTGACCGAGTTTTATATATCCGAGGCCTACATCATAAAGAGTTTCAATCTTTCTGCGAATTTTCGGAACATTCTCAAAGAAGTTTAAGGCTTCTTCAACAGTCATTTCAAGCACATCGTGAATATTTTTGCCTTTGTAACGAACTTCAAGGGTTTCGTGGTTATATCTTTGACCGTTACAGACCTCGCAAGGCACATAAATGTCCGCAAGGAATTGCATTTCAATTTTAACAATGCCGTCACCTTGGCAAGCCTCACAGCGTCCGCCTTTAACATTAAAAGAGAAGCGGTTTGCTTTATATCCCCTTTGCTTTGCATCAACGGTTTGAGCAAAAAGCTCACGAATATCAGTAAACACTCCCGTGTATGTGGCAGGATTCGAGCGAGGAGTTTTGCCTATTGGGGACTGGTCTATATTTATGACTTTATCAAGATATTCCGTGCCTGTTATTTTCTTATAAGTTCCGGGAATTTTCTTTGCCCCATTAAGCTCGTTGGCAAGGTATTTATACAAGATTTCATTTATAAGGGAGGATTTACCGCTACCGGATACACCGGTTATGCTTACAAATTCACCCAAAGGAATTTTAACATCTATATTTTTAAGATTATTTTCTTTTGCGCCGTAAACAGTTAAGAAATTGCCGTTACCTTTTCTTCTGCTTTCGGGAACGGGAATAAACTTTTTGCCGCTTAAATATTGGCCTGTAACAGACCTCTCACAATTCATAATATCCTGAGGTGTTCCCGAACAAACGAGCTCACCGCCGTGAACGCCTGCACCGGGGCCTATATCCACAACATAATCCGCATTAAGTATAGTTTCTTCGTCGTGCTCTACCACAATAAGAGTGTTGCCTAAATCTCGCAGATTTTTAAGGGTTTGAAGGAGCTTTTGATTATCCCTTTGATGAAGGCCAATACTCGGCTCATCAAGCACATATAAAACACCCATAAGTGAAGAGCCTATCTGTGTGGCAAGTCTTATACGCTGAGCCTCACCACCTGAAAGAGTGGCAGCAGAACGGGATAATTGAAGATAATCAAGGCCTACACTTGCAAGAAATTCCAACCTTGTGCGTATTTCTTTTACTATTTGGTCGCCTATCATATGTTCTCTGTCTGTAAGCCGGAGATTTTTTATAAAATCAAGTTCTGCCGTTATTGACTTACGGGAAAATACATCAATGTTTATTCCACCTACAGTAACACCGAGGGATTCTTTGCGAAGCCTTGCACCGTGACATTCGGGACAATCAACGGCAGTCATATACATTTCTATTTCAGAACGAGCAGCCTCGCTGCTTGACTCTCTGTATCTTCTTTCAAGGTTTGATACTATGCCCTCAAAATCTGACATATAAGTATAGTTGCCTGAACCGTAAACTCCGGGGCGTTTGAATTTAATCTTTTTGCCCTCTGTTCCGTAAAGTAAGACTTTTTTTGCTTCTTTGGAAAGCTTTTTAAAAGGTGTATCAAGAGAGAATTTATATTCTTCGGCAACGCCTTCAAAATACATACGGGCTATGCTACTGTCTGTGCTCCAACCACTTACCTTTATGGCACCCTCGTTTATGGATAAGCTGTCATCAACAATTAAATCAGCATTAACTCTAATGAAATCACCAAGTCCCAAGCATTTGGGGCAAGCACCGAAAGGATTATTAAAAGAAAAAGAACGAGGCTCCAGCTCTTCAACGCAAACTCCGTGCTCCGGGCAAGCGTAATTAAGAGAAAATAAAAGTTCCTCTTTACCTATAACATCAATTATAAGCAGGCCGTCCGAAAGGTTTGTTGCCGTTTCTATTGAATCCGTAAGGCGTGAGCGAATACCGTCTTTAATTACAAGGCGGTCAACAACAACTTCTATATTATGCTTTATGTTTTTATCAAGAGCGATTTTTTCCGATAAATCATAAATACTGCCATCTATACGCACCCTTGCAAATCCGCTTTTACGGGTGCTTTCAAGCTCTTTTTCGAAGCGGCCTTTTTTACCCCTTGCAATAGGAGCAAGAATTTGAATTTTAGTGCCTTCATCCAAAGAAAGCACTTTTAAGGCAACATCGTCTACGGTTTGCTTTGCTATCTCTCTGCCGCAAATCGGGCAATGAGGAATGCCTATGCGTGCATAAAGCAAACGCAAATAATCATAAATTTCAGTAACCGTGCCAACGGTGGAGCGTGGATTTTTTGATGTGGATTTTTGGTCTATTGATATTGCAGGTGAAAGGCCTTCAATGCTCTCCACATTGGGTTTGTCCATTTGCCCGAGGAACATTCTTGCATAAGATGAAAGGGATTCCACATATCTGCGCTGACCTTCGGCGTAAATTGTATCAAAGGCGAGGGAAGATTTACCCGAACCCGAAAGCCCTGTGAAAACCACAAGTTTATCACGGGGAATTGTAACATCTATATTTTTGAGGTTGTGCTCTGCGGCACCTTTTACTATGAGATTTTCCGTTGCCATATTTACCTCTTGCTGTTTTTGCCGGAATTTTTGATTTTTTCTATCTTATCACGAAGATAAGCTGCGTGTTCAAATTCAAGAATCTTTGCGGCCGCTTTCATTTCCGCAGTGAGTTTCGCAATAAGAGCTTCTTTATCTTTATGGCTCATCTTAGCATAAGACTTGCCGTCATCATCTGTTTTTGCGGAAATTTCAATAATTTCACGCACATCTTTTACAATGGTCTTTGGGATTATACCATTTTCTTCATTATATTTCATCTGCTTTTTGCGGCGACGATTTGTTTCGGTGATAGCTCTCTCCATTGACGGAGTAACTTCATCCGCATACATTATAACTTTGCCCTCTGCATTACGGGCGGCACGGCCGATGGTTTGAATAAGGGAAGTTTCACTTCTCAAAAAGCCCTCTTTATCCGCATCAAGAATTGCCACAAGAGATACTTCGGGAATATCAAGGCCCTCGCGCAAAAGGTTAATACCCACAAGCACATCAAAATCACCGAGTCTTAAACCTCTGATTATCTCCATACGCTCAATGGTATCAATATCATGGTGCATATACCTTACTTTTATATCAAGATTATCAAGGTATTCCGTAAGGTCTTCTGCCATTCGTTTTGTAAGAGTTGTAACAAGCACTCTTTCTTTTTTTGCCGTTCTCTCGTTTATTTCGGAAACAAGGTCATCAATTTGCCCTTCGGTAGGTCTTACGGATATTTCAGGGTCAAGAAGTCCGGTAGGTCTGATAACTTGCTCTGTAATTTGTGCGCTTTTTTGCTTTTCAAAATCTGCTGGAGTGGCACTTACGAATATTTTTTGACCGACCTTTGCATAAAATTCGTCAAAAGTTAACGGCCTGTTATCAAAAGCCGAGGGCAATCTGAAGCCGTATTTTACAAGGCTTTCTTTGCGAGCTCTGTCACCGCCGTACATAGCTCTCACCTGAGGGAGCGTTACATGGGACTCATCAACAAAAAGAATAAAATCATCGGGAAAATAATCAAGCAATGTAAAAGGAGAGGAGCCTGCCGGCCTGCCGGACATAACCCTTGAATAATTTTCAATGCCCTTGCAAAAACCTGTTTCACGGAGCATTTCCATATCATACTCCGTTCTTTCTCTTATTCGCTGAGCTTCAAGGAGTTTGCCGTTCTCTTCAAAATAAGCAACTCTTTCTTCCATCTCTGCCAATATATCTTTTATGCTTCTTTCCATTTTATCGGGAGCAATAACATAGTGAGATGCAGGGTAAATTGCCACATGGGAAAGAACATTTTTAACTTGCCCGGTAAGAGCGTTTATCTCGCTGATACGGTCTATTTCATCGCCGAAAAATTCAATACGAAATGCATTTTCGTTTGAGTAAACGGGAAAAACCTCTACTACATCCCCTCTTACCCTGAATTTATTACGGCTGAAATCTATATCATTTCTTTCATACTGTATGGCAATGAGTTTTGAAATAAGCTCATCCCTGTTTTTCTCCATACCTGTTCTCAAAGAAATAACCATACTTCTGTAATCTATGGGGTCGCCTAATGTGTAAATGCAAGAAACAGACGCAACAATTATAACATCTCTTCTCTCCGAAAGAGCCGAGGTAGCGGAGTGGCGCAATTTATCTATTTCATCATTAACGGCAGAGTCTTTTTCTATATATGTATCCGTTGTGGCAATATATGCCTCAGGCTGATAATAATCATAATATGATACAAAATATTCAACTGCATTTTCAGGAAAAAATTCCTTAAATTCGCTGCAAAGCTGGGCAGCAAGAGTTTTATTGTGAGCAAGAACCAAAGTGGGTCTGTTTACCTGAGCAATAACATTTGCCATTGTAAAAGTTTTGCCGGAGCCGGTAACTCCCAAAAGTGTTTGCTCATTATAGCCGGCATTTATGCCTCTTACAAGGTCTTCAATAGCTTGGGGCTGGTCACCCATAGGCTTATAGGGCGCAACCAATTTGAATTTATCCACTTGTTGCGCCTCCCTTGAACAGACATAGTTGTAAATATTATATCACATATTATTTTATAAATAAACACTTAATCTTATGTTTTTTGCCTTTTTTCCATTTTACACCAATTCACAAAGCCGTAAATATCGTTTATCAAAAATACAGAAAAGCAGGCAACCATTGAAATATATTGTCTATCTGCTATGGAGGCAAGCACCCAAAGGACAATAAGGACAATATCATTTGAAGCGTAAGCAAGTGAAAAATAAGGGCTGCGCCTGAATGTTAAATAAGCAGCTAAGAAAGAAGTGGTAACGGAAATGGTACTCGGCACAATATTTGCCGTATTGAAAGCAGACAAAATAAAATAGAAAGCAATCGTAACAACAACTGTCAAGATAAGCATAAAGATAATTTCTTTTTTCTTTAAGCGGTTTACTTTGACCTCAGAGTGATTGCCTTGATATGGATTTTTAAGCCACGATATAAGAGCAAAAACAGCAATTGGAGCAGTCATACCGAGGTAGGTTATCATTTCTCCGTAATAAGCAAAAGAATAGGAAATTATTCCGTACAAAACGCTGAAAACAATGGTTAAAAACTGACCTATCGGGTTACCCTTTGCATTAAATAGTATAAATGTTACACCAATAAGCGATGCGATAAATTTAAGATAGCTCTCCTCATCAAAAGCAAAGAAAGAAACCGAAATTAAGCCAATGGACAGGCACCAAAGGCATATTTCAAATTTAGTGAAATAGTTTATTATTTTTCTCATATTCATTCTCCGTCAAAAAAATAATTCGCCTGCATTTCTTCAAAGACCTAACGAAATGCAAACGAACGAAAAATCATTCTCTACCCGGTGGCAGTATATATTGTGTGGGGATTATATCATAGAAATATTGAAAATGTCAAGGTTGTAATTTACCGAGTTTAATGATATACTGAATTTATAAATTATGGAGAGGGGCAATACTATGAAAAAAACTTATGACAGCTTTATGGATGGCAAATGGAAGAGCATTCAAAAAGAATACACCGAAGATACTCCCATGTTTGACGAAAACGGCAATTTACTTGCCGCCGGCTGGGCAAGGCACGATGTGTTTGATTACAACCGTAATCTTGTAAAAGATAAGAAGCGCCGCAAGGAATGGGATTTTTATCAGCTTTCAAACGGCAGATTTATGGTACAGCTTAGCTTTGCCAACATTCAGCTCGGCGGATATATTTCGGCTGTGCTTGTGGATTTACAGCTTGGAAAAATCATTAACACTAAAATGTCCGTTTTCCTCGGTGGCGGTGATAAATATGTTTTGCCACCCAAAGGTGATGTTGTAAACAATGTTAAAGGCAAACTCGGCAGAGCACATTTTGAATTTGACACTAAAGCATCAAGGCGTTCTTTATATTTCAAAATGGATGAGGTTGAGCTTAACTTCACAATGGATATGTTCCCTGACCACGAAAATATCACTACGCTCATTCCTTTTGCAGGAAAGCCCGATAAATACTTTATGACAATCAAGCAAAACTGCATGCCCTGCGAAGGCACTTACAGAATAGGTGCGGATATATATGATTTTTCAAAAGACGACACTTTCTGCGTGCTTGACTGGGGCAGAGTAAATGCCCCTTACAGCATGGTATGGTACTGGGGCAACGGCTCAACCT
>CAVJRM010000043.1:0-8066 GCA_963652165.1 bacterium
CATTATCCCTAATTCTAAGTGCGATTGTTATTTTCAGTTCAATAGCAATCGGCGGTATGTTTGCATCGGCGGATGATGCGAAGAAAATCACAGACTACGCAGTTGGTGATACTTTCACCTTCGGCTCATATCCGCAAAGTAAAGTTACGGATGAAGAACTCATATCCACTCTTGAATTTTTATGTAAAAGTTCAGTCTGGATTGATTATGAATATTATGCAGGGCATGACGGTGACAAATTAGGTGAAGAAGAATTTGATACTTTTGTAGAAAATATGATGCAGTACAAGGATATTTCATACAATGGTGAAAAATATCGTGCTGTAAAGATAAATAAGTATCGTCCAAATAAAACCTATATTGGGGCTGCTGACAAGAACTCATATCAAGATGATAACGGGTATTTCATAAATAACACCTATTATTTTAAATTTGAGCCAATTGAATGGCGTGTTCTTAGTCCTTCGGAAGGGATTGTTATGTGCAACAGCATTATTGACTCTCAAGCATTTCAGAATTTCGTTTGGTATGAAACCGATTACTACAACAGTATAGCACGCACAAATTATGCTTCCGACTGGGCAACATGTTCGCTAAGAAAATGGCTTAAAAATGATTTTTATAACACTGCATTTTCTGCTGATGAAAAAGCAAAAATAAACGAAACAGGTCTTACAAAAGGCGATTATTGCAGTGCCGATACATCCGATAAAATCTTCCTTCTCTCCAAAGATGATACAACAAATAGCAACTATGGATTTGCATTAAATTCAAACCGTCAACTAAAAGGCTCGGAATATGCCAAGTGTCAAGGATTGCAAGTACAGGACGATTACTCTTGGTGGCGTCTACGTTCGGCGGAGAATGACCTTTATACTTTCAATGTCGGCTACAACGGCGATACTTCTAACTACAACAGCATTGTCAACACTACGAACGGCGGCGTAGTCCCTGCATTCAAGTTTGACCTTAATGTTACAATCACCGAATCCACAGGAGAAACTCCCAC
The DNA here is from genome assembly GCA_963652165.1 of bacterium. GTDB lineage: Bacteria > Bacillota > Clostridia > Oscillospirales > Acutalibacteraceae > CAG-177. The sequence continues at coordinate 1,010 of CAVJRM010000043.1, forward strand.
AGGTGCTCTCTCATTAAGTCGGTGATACTTTCACCTTCGGCTCATATCCGCAAACCGAAGTAAAGAATGAATTATTCAAAGCCGTTCTTAAAGCTGCTTGCGATAAAGACACATCCGAATGGGTTGATTATAATTATTATGCAGGTGCAGTTGATTTCGGTACTATGGCTGTTGTTCCTAATATGATGCTGTATAAAGATTTTAACTATTGTGGTTACAAGTATAGAGCAGTAAAAATAAATCAGTATCGTCCAAGCGAAACAATGCTAACAACATCTGCAAACAATTCATATCAAGATGATAACGGCTATACGGAAGATACGGAAGGCACTATATACTATTTCAAATTTGAACCTATTGAATGGCGAGTGCTTGACCCGGCAACAGGCTATGTAATGTGTAATACCATTATAGATTCACAGGCATTTCAGAATTGTGTTTATGTTAATAGCGAAGAGTTTAATTATTACAACAGTACGGATTATAAATATTACGCTTCCGACTGGGCTATGAGTTCCATTAGAACATGGCTTAACGAAGACTTTTATAAAACAGCTTTTACTACTGATGAACAAGCAAAAATAAGCGAAACATCTTTTGAAGCAGATAAATATGACAGCACAAGTACAGATAATCATATTTTCCTTCTCTCTTATAATGATGTAACAAACAACAGCTATGGATTTAACGCCGATACAGACCGTAAATTACAAGGTTCGGAATATGCTAAATGTCAAGGACTGGAAGTAATTGACAGTTACTCCTTGTGGCGTTTGCGCTCGGTGTATTATTCCGATAGTACTAACTATGTCAACTACAATGGCTATACCTACAACGGCAACTGCTACTATGTCAACAAGACTGATGGTGGCATAGTTCCGGCTTTCCATTTCAACCAAACCACCACATTCTCCGAAACAAAAGAAACCATAACACCTATTCTTTTAATTGACAATGATAACTACTGGACAGCATCCTATGACGGTGGCTTAACCTTTACATCTCTCGACGTAAAAGCTACAGGCACAAATGGTGCTGACGGTAAGGGTATTTCAAAGGTTGAAATTATAGATAACTGCTTCTATGTTACATATACAGATAGTAATACCCCTGTAAATCTCGGTAAAGTAACCGGTGCAGATGGTATAAACGGTCAAGATGGTCAACCCGGCACAAACGGAAAAGACGGTAAAGACGGCAACACACCACTCCTCAGAATCAACGAGGACGGCATTTGGGAAATTTCCTACGATAACGGTGAAACCTATACCTCCCTTGGCGTAAGTGCCACAACCGGTGGAACAGTTAAACAAGGTACCCGTACATTCTTCCAAAAAGTCGCCGATTTCTTTAGAAACATATTCGCGTCAATAAAGAGAGTGTTTACAAGATAAAGTTCTTCTCATCAAAAGTAAGAATTTTTACAAGATAAGCACTCGCACAAACAGGATGTTCGTTTACACGATAAATTGACTCCTCATAAATTCCCCGAAAATGACTTAAACCCCACTTGGCTTTTGCAGCTTTGTGGGGTTTTGGGCTGTGTGGTTGGGTGCGGGGGGAAAACGAATTAAATAGAGTGAAAAACAAATTAAAATAAATGCGTAAAATAAAGCGTGAAAGATTTAATATAAATCATTCTTTCGGCTCTGCAAAGGATGATGAGCCGCCTATACCGAAATACTTTTCAAAAAATGCTTTGAATTTTTCAATAACACTTTGTTTTTTCTTCGCCCTGTTACCTGTGCCGTCAAAACGGGAAATGGGCGGTAACAGCTTGTCAATCTCCGTGCCTACGGTTTTAATTTCACCGTCACGGAAAGCGCACTCCATATATTTACGGGTGTCATCGGGCTTTAAATTTTCGGTGGTGATGATTTCTTTAAGCTCTGCCTCACGGCGTTTAATTACAAACTCGTGCCACTCATTCATAACATCCTCAATCTCGTTAATTCCTTCCATAAAGGATTCAATGAGTTTCTTTTTGCTGCGAAGCTCATGGCTTGCGTCAATCGCCTTGCGGATGGTAATTAGAATTTCTCTATCTTCGCAATGCGTGTCGTGATATTTCTGAACGAGCATTAAAATGTAATCAATGTTAATTTCAATTTGCTTAATGAGCTCAATTTCAAACACAACATCATCAATAATATCTACACTTTCGTGCCTGTCTTCTCTTCTCCACTCATCATATAAATCTTGATAGCGGCCAAGGTAATCCTGTAAATCTCGCTCTGAAAGTATTTCTTTACCCTTGAAATCATCAAAGGATACAAGCAAATTGCGCATACGAAGGATTGAACCGAAAAGAGCGATGAAGGATTTTTGATTTTTCTCTCCCTCAATAATGGGCATAGTGAGGGGATATTTTCCCTCAAGCTCATCAATTAAATCCACATAGCCGTCTTTATGCTTGCCTTCCTTTTCGTAGCCGTAGTAATAATCATTAAAGCTTTTAAGCAGCACAATGCCGCCTGCCTCTTTATTTCCAAAAAGAGAAATTGCAGAATCAACTCGCTTTTGCAAATTTCTGAAGCATACTATATTACCGAAAGTTTTAATTGAATTTAATATTCTGTTGGTGCGTGAAAAGGCTTGAATTAAGCCGTGATATTTAAGATTTTTATCTACCCACAGTGTGTTGAGGGTGGTAGCGTCAAACCCCGTTAAGAACATATTTACAACTATGAGCAAATCAAGCTCTTTGTTTTTCATACGAAGGGAAACGTCTTTATAATAATTTTGGAACTTGTCGCTTGAGGTGTCGTAATTGGTTTGGAACATCTCGTTATAATCCTTTATAGCCTCTTCCAAAAAATCTCTTGAAGGCTTGTCAAGGGCAGATGTATCCTCAGAATTTTCCTCTGCTAAGTTGCCTATTGTGTTTTCATCCGGGTCTTCTTCATTTGGGGCATAGCTGAAAATGGCGGCGATTTTAAGGCTCTTTGTGGGGTCTGCCTTCATCTGCCTCTTAAATTCTTCATAATACAGCTTTGCCATTGGTACACTTGCCACGGCAAAAATTGAGTTAAATCCGCTGATTCTCTGCTTTTGCTTTACTTCTTCAACTTTATTGCCATTGGCTGAGGCAACCTCACCGATGTTTACAAGTGAGTTAAAATAGTATGATTTATCTTTGCGGTAAGTTTTTTGGTCAAAGTGGTTAAGGATGTATTGAGTGATAAGCTTTATACGCTCCGGCGCCATCATAACTTTTTCACGGTTAATATCCCACACCATTTCATCGGTGATTTCTTCCTCTGCCTCCATAGTCTTAATATAATCCACACGGAATGGAAGCACGTTTTTATCGTTGATGGCGTCAACTATTGTGTAAGTGTGTAACTTCTTGCCAAAGGTCTGCTCCGTTGTAAGAAATTCAAGGCTCTTTTTACCGGTGGCGTTAACGGGGAAAATGGGAGTGCCGGTAAATCCGAATAAATAATATTTCTTAAAGCTCTTAACTATGGCAGAGTGCATATCACCGAATTGACTTCTGTGGCACTCGTCAAATATAATTACAACCTGCTTGCCGTAAACTTCATGATATGGGTTTTTCTTTATGAAGGTGGCGAGCTTTTGAATTGTGGTGATTATGATATGCGCCTCAGGGTCTTCAAGTTGCTTTTTAAGAACGGCGGTTGATGTGTTGGAGTTTGCCGCGCCCTTTTCAAAGCGGTCATATTCCCTCATAGTCTGATAGTCAAGGTCTTTTCTGTCCACCACAAATAAAACTTTATCAATATAATCCAGCTTTGAGGCAAGCCTTGCTGTTTTGAATGATGTAAGGGTTTTGCCGCTGCCTGTGGTGTGCCAATATAGCCACCTGCATTTACAGAGCCGAAATATTTAAAGTTATGAGCAATTTCTATTTGGTTAAGTATTCTTTCCGTTGCGGTTATTTGGTAAGGCCTCATAACCATGAGCAACTTTTCGGATGTGAAAACGCAGTATTTTGTAAGAATATTAAGAATGGTATGCTTTGCAAAAAAGGTCTTTGTAAAGTCTATTAAATCCGGGATAATGCGATTATCCGCATCTGCCCAAAAGCTGGTAAATTCAAAGCTGTTGCTTGTTTTTGATTTACCTGCGGCGTTTTTACCGTTATGCTCTTTAATGGCGTTGCCTCTTGTGCTGTTGGAGTAATATTTTGTATTTGTGCCGTTGCTTATAACGAAAATTTGCACATACTCAAAGAGGCCGCAGCCTGCCCAAAAAGAATCCCTCTGATAGCGGTTAATTTGATTAAATGCCTCGCGGATGGCAACGCCTCTGCGCTTTAATTCAATGTGAACAAGGGGCAAACCGTTCACAAGCACGGTAACATCATAACGGTTATTGTATTTTGCACCGTCATCCTTGCCCATCACATATTGATTTATAACCTGCAAGCTGTTGCTGTGAATGTTTTTCTTATCAATCAGCTTAATGTTTTTTGTTTCGCCCTTTTCGGTGGTGAGATTTTTTATATAATCCTCTTGAATGGTATATGCTTTATCTTCAATTTTTAAGTTAGGGTTTGCAATGTATTCCTTAAAGAAAAAATCCCACTCTTTATCTGTGAATTTATATTCGTTCAGCTTTTCAAGCTTATTACGGAGGTTTTGAATAAGCTCATTTTCGGAGTTTATTTTGAGATGGTCATATCCCTGATCTTCAAGGAGCTTTATAAATTCCTGCTCAAGCTCTGCCTCGCTCTGATAAGCATTTGAACGCTTTTTAACGGGCTTGTAATCGGTTACAACAGTGCCTTTATCGGTTACAATAGTATTTTAATTAGTTTGTGCCACTATGTTTTCAGACATAGAAAAACCTCCTTTGATAATGTGAAATGATGTCGCAAAGCGACAATGTGAAATTAGGAATGTGGAATGATGGGGGCTAACGCCCGTTTGTATATCGCTTCGCGAGTGGTTAGTGGTTAGTGGTCAGTGGATAGAATGGCAGAAACTGACGGAGAGCTTTATATAAGTGGAGCGTAGCGACCTTTCATTGCTAATTGCTAATTGCTAATTTGACTCAGCAACTCCCTTTGCCGCATAATTTAATAACGCATCACAATAATATTCGTACTGCTTTTGTCGTGCTTCGATTTCTGCAGGCAAACCCTCTGAAATGTCATTGCACAGGCGATGAAAGTTATCAAGCATATCAGCTATTTGTTTCTGCTTTTCAAGGCTCGGCAACGGTATTTCGATTTCCATCAATGCGGGGACACTCGAATGAACAACCTTGCTCTTAACTTTTCCTTTGCTCTTTTGCGCCTGTGCCGCTGTTGTAGACAGCACATAAGACAAATAGCGTGGTTCTTGATTGTGTTTTAAGACGACGGTATCGCCGCCGGCCATACACCTTTCATATCCCAGATACGCGATTGACTTTGCGATTTCTTCAATGCTCTCGCCGGTGATAGCGAAAAGGATATCGCCGTGTTCAAAATATTTGGGGCTTGCAACAGCATCTTCGTTTGTATGAGAAACGCACTCAGTGAAGCTAATATCATATGCTGTATAGATTTCTCCGTACCGAACACATGGAATTCCATCGGATGTTACTTCATCACGCTTAATTCCTGCACCACGATAGATGTCGGTGGCAATATTGCCAAGGGTTACAAATACCACCCCAAACACATATTGACACAGTCGAATCAGCGCATTACGCTCATCTGTCTGTCTGTCTGTCTGTCTGTCTCAGGATTGTCTTGCCCGTTGCAGCGTATGTCAATAGTGCATCACGATAAAATTCGTACTGCTTTTGACGTGCTTCAATCTCCGCAGGCAGACCGATTTTCAGGTCAGAGCAGATAGCATCGAAGTTGTCGAGGACATTGACAAGACGATTCTGCACATCCAACGGCGGCAATGTCAGCTTGATTTTATTCAAAACCGCTTGCGTGAGACTCGGAACGCCACCCGCAGTATTCAAATTTTCAAGATGCTCTTTTTGCAATAGATAAAACAAATACTTCGGTACGATTTTGCTTTCATCTATCTCGGTATAGAAAATTGTATCAACATTCCAAAACGGCGTATCAACATAAAACAAATTGTTTAGCGAGCCTTTTCTCGGAATGAGTACAGACGGTTTATCATAGCAATATTCATTTACATAGGTCATAATCCCACCGGAGCCGTATACAGGTATATTGCCATCTGCGAGATGCTTGTAATCTTTGCCGTTTTTTATTCTTACGATATCGGAAAGCTCAACATTGCACATTGCACATAGCTCATTGCTCATTGATAAGAGCTTATCACGATAAAACTCATACTGTTTTTCCCTCGCTGTAAGCTCCGCTGTAAGAGCTGTAAAATTATCAAGTATTCTGACAATCTCCTCCTGCACAGGCAGAGGCGGAACGGGGATTTGAAAGTTTTCAATAGCTGTCCTTGATAGCCTGGGAATGCTCGCTTTTCTAACTCTTGATTTAATCTGCGGTTGAAGTCTTAATAGCGCATGATACAAGTATCTACTCGATATATCTTCACCACACACCATAGGATAGCAGTCATCTGCCGCCCAAAATTTTACTGCGCTAAACCCAATCTCACCGGCAGCACCAGCACCAATAATAAATGCCGTATTCTCCGGATAGTTGTAGTCTGTATGGTAGCCCAATGGCGTCATACTGTTTTGGAATACTGGATATCCAGAACCAAAGTCGGCAGAAAGTTGGTCACGAACCAATCTTTTGCCGCGTTCAATTGAGACAGCGTCTCCGAGTGTTTTATACTCCACCCCATTCGGGCAAAGCTCCCGAATCAGTTCATCAAGTCTGCTCATTTTCCAACACCCTTTGTAGAAACTCTCTGCCGACTCCACTTTTTAGCCATTTTTCCTTTTTAACAGCATCTTCAAGCGAATCAGCCTTTTCAATATGTATAAGTCTTATCGGCTTGTGTCGTTTTGTATGGATAGCTCCCTGACCGCAACAGTGTTCTTTATATCTTCTTTCGACATTATTGGTGTGCCCTTTGTATATTGAACCATCATCACATAAGATTGCATATGCACACCACCCCACCTGCCTGCCGGCAGGCAGGTTCGGGCAAAG
>CAVJRM010000044.1:0-7892 GCA_963652165.1 bacterium
AGTCTTTCTGGCACGCAGTGCCATATACAATCGGATTTTGCACGGCAAAATCCCCGTCATTCCCCATTCCCCATTCCACATTTCACATTGAGCGAAGCGACATACTATCGGATTTTGCACGGCAAAATCCCCTCCATTACTCATTACTCATTACTCATTACTCATTGTCGCTCTGCGACACTATTCCACATTGTCGCTTTGCGACACTGTTCCGCATTTGAGCGAAGCGAAATTAAAGGTGATTTTATGACTGAAAAATTATACTATGAAAATGTTTATATGAAAACTTTTGATGCAAAGGTTATTTCCTGCATTGAAATCGATGGAAATTATGAAGTAATTCTTGACAAAACCGCATTTTTCCCCGAAGGGGGTGGGCAGCCCGGTGACAGAGGTAACATAGGCTCTGCCAAGGTAATCGACACCATTGAAAAAGGCAATGAAATAATTCATATTTGTAAAAATGCCGTTTCAGGGGATGTTCACTGCGGTATCGACTGGGATTATAGATTTTCAAACATGCAGCAGCATTCCGGCGAACATATTTTTTCCGGAATCACCCACAGTTTAACCGGCTTTGACAATGTTGGCTTTCACATGGGCGAAAGTGAAGTTACCGTTGATTTTAACGGCCCTATCAGCCGTGAATTGCTAACCGAAATCGAAAATAAAACCAACGAAGTAATTTACGAAAACAGAAAAATAAATATTATCTTGCCCTCTGACGAGGAGCTGAAAAATTACAATTACAGAAGCAAAAAGGAAATTACGGGGCAGGTTCGTCTTGTGGAAATCGAAGGGGCGGATTTGTGTGCCTGCTGTGGCACTCACGTTGTCCTTACAGGTGAGGTCGGAATTGTAAAAGCGGTAAGCTCAATGAATTATAAACAGGGGGTTCGCATTACCCTGTGCATAGGTAAAAAAGCGCTTGAAGATTACACGCAAAAAAATAACAGCGTTTATACCATTTCCGCCTCTCTTAAAGCCAAGGCCGATGAAATTGCAGACGCTGTTGAAAATATGAAAACAAAATTAAATGAAACTCGTTTTGCTCTTGTGGAGGCAAAAAAGGAATTGCTCGCATTAAAAGTCGAGAATATCACAGCGGATTTCCCTGTTATCTTTGATTTTGACGGCTCTGCCGATGAGGCGAGAATTGCAGCAGACATGCTTGCAAATAAAGTGCCCGTTGCTTACGCATTTTCCGGCAACGATGAGGCAGGTTACAAATATGCCATCGTAAGCAGAACAGAGGATTTAAGAGAAACCGCAAAAGCTCTTAACAATTCCCTTAACGGCCGAGGTGGTGGAAAGCCGGAATGTGTTATGGGCACCGTTAAGGCAAGTAAAAAAGAAATTGAAAAATATATTCTTTCTCAAATGAAAAAATAAAGGCAGTAGTTAAGGCTCCGATCATTAATAATCGGAGCCCTTTTTATATTTACATTAGGGGAAGGGTAAAAATAAATTCTGCATATTCCCCTTCGGTGCTTTGAACATGAATTTCTCCGCCGTGGAGCTCGAGAATTGTTTTTACAAGATAAAGGCCGAGACCTGCGCCTTTTACGTCATAGCTTCTGGATTTATCCACTTTATAGAATCTTTCAAAGATTTTATCAAGCTCATCGCCGGCAATTCCCTTGCCGCTGTTTTTGACTTTCACAATTACTTTTTCCGGATCTCTCTTAGAAGATACTTCTATATATCCGCCTTCGGGGGTGAATTTTACCGCATTATCCACAAGGTTATAAACCACCTGATTTATCATATCCTTATCGGCGATAATCTTATTTTCGCTCATATCTTCAAATCCGCGAACTTCAACATTATTCTTTTCAAGAACCCGTTCAAAAGAAAGCAAAGTGTCAAAAATCATTTTACTGATATCAAACTCAACGGGTTTAATATCCATTTTACCGGCTTCGATTTTGGTCATATTGAGCATACCCGTAACAAGCCTTGAAAGACGTTTTACTTCTTGGGAAACAATGCTTAAATATTGGTTTTCTTTGTCTTTGCCGATTGTGCCGTCAAGAATACCGTCAATAAATCCGCCGATGGTGGTCATGGGAGTTTTTAACTCATGGGAAACGTTTGAAACAAAGCTGCGGCGGGATTCTTCAAGGACCGCAAGGTCCTTTGCCATGGCATTAAAAGAATCTGCCAGCTCGTCAATTTCCGTTCGGCTTCGCTTTGTAAATACCGAATGCTTTATGGTGATACGGGCGGTAAAATCTCCGTTTGCATATTGCTTTGCCGCCGTGGACATTTGCCTCAAGGGCTTTACAAGCTTATATGTTACAAAGTAAATAATTATGAACGCCAGCAAAAGAGCAAAGCAAACCGCCATAACGAACATTCTGAAAATACCGAGGATATAGGGGGATAATCCCTCTGTTATGGGCAACGTGCCTACAACGGCACCGTGAAAAGAATCCTTTACCATTATGGGGCAAGCTACTATAAAGGCCTGGGAGCCCAAAACGCCTTCAAGGTTACCCGTAGATCTGTAGGTTTCACCTTTTTTAATTGTATCCATTACATAATCCGGGATTTCGTAGTTGCTGTGAATCAAGCACTCCCCGTCTTGCATCATGGAAGTATTCTTTAATATTTCTTTACAGTAAACAATTTCGCCCTTATCGTTTATAACAAAAAAGTCACCATCCAAAATTTCGGAAGCCTGAGATATATTGTTATATATCATAAGAACGGCACCGCTGCTGTATTTACCCATATAATCGGACTGCAAAATATAAGAGGTGTTGGATGTGATGGTTTGAGTGTTTTCCTGCAAAAGATCCAATTTTTCATCCATCCACTGACCTGCAACGAAGAGCATAAGAACGCAGCCTGCAAATGTAAAACTTACAAGCAAAATCGCCACTGTTATGAAAAAGTATTTTCTGAAAAGGCCCGAGGCCTTGCTTTTATCCTTTTTAATAATTGAAAAGCTCAAAATATCACCTTTTTATATATGCTGAATTAGGATTTTTCCGTATTTTCATATTTATATCACATATAAAAGTAAAAATCAAATGCTTATATGTTAACAATTATTAAAGATTTTGAGGGCTCTTTGGCCCTCGATTATTTTGTTGCAAATAAAACTTTCTCAAACAGCTCCGCAGTTTTTTCGTCGCCGAATTTTTTCTTGAATACATCGGTGGACGGCCCGCCGTTTTTAATAAGGCCGGAAACATAATTTTCCGTCTTTTGGCGCTTTGCATCTATATCCGTGGTGCTTTCCGCATCTATATCAAGATAAGTTTTCAAATAGTCAACGGCAGCGGTATTAAGCTCCGGGCATTTCTTTGTTTTTTTGAAAATGCTTTCGGGGAGCCTCATGCCGTCATACCAATGAGTGCCAGGGTCATGATCGGGGATATGAGCATATTTCTTTTTGACTTCATCAAGGGGTAAAGCATCAAAAGAGCCGATAATCGTATCATAAAGCTCCACAAAGAATGTGTCATTGCCCATTGCCAAAATTCTATCATAAGAATAAAGAGGCATATCCTTTTCCGTGGGTGTGATAATGAGGGTGTTCATCTTCATAATGCCCATAGGCATACTTGCTTCCATTACGGAAACATTGCCCAGGCCCTTTGCGGTATAAGCGGAAATGTTAAAATTCATTCCCGAAACTTTCATTTTGGCAAATTCCCCTGCATCTTTCTTTTCAAGGGGATATTTGGCGTTTATTAAATCAAGCAATTCTTTCATGCTTCTTCACCTCCGTGTAAGCGAAGAGATGCAAATCCGTTTTTATGAAGGATAATTGCACCTATAAGAAGTGTTCCCTGGCCTACAATATTTACGCCCTGTGCCACCCAGTTCATAGCCGCCTCGGTGAAATCTTTTGATGAAAGATAGCCCATTCCGAGAGAGCAGATGAATGAGAGAACAAAGAGAATTATAACCGCCGGTTTTTTGATTTTTTTAGCCATTATGCAAAGGCCCGCATCCATTAAGGCAAGGCCTGTAACCATACAGCCTACAAATACGAATGTGCCGCTGAAAAACGGTGGAGCTGCCACAGCCATAGCGGCGTTTTTTGTTTGCTTATGGCAAACCATGGCAAGAACGCCGAGACCCGCAAGCAAGAATCCCAAAGACTGCATTGGGAAAAATACATCGCTTAAGCTCTCGAAATCACAAACGCCCATAGCGTAAAGAAGTTTATAGGTTGCTTTAAGAGCGCCGGCACAAATAACGTCAATTGTACCTGCGGCAAAGAGGGCAAAAGCCCCTTTGCTCATTTTGTTGTACATATCACGTATAAGTATAACTGCCGCAGCGGCAAAAAGAATTACGGGCACGTAATCCACAAGTGCCATGGGAACGGAAAAATCTTTCATTTTGTTTTCCTCAATTCTTTTTATTTAAATGATAAATAGGAAGTAAGGGGATAATAATCGGAGTTTTGTTTGCATAATCGTTGTATTCTTTATTGTCGCCGTAACGTGCCATTTGACGCTTTTCAAGGCGCTGAGCACCGTTGAACATGATAAAGATAATGCAAATAAGGGCAACGATTGCGGTAATCCACTGGCCGACTGTTGAATAGGTTGAAATTCCGCTTACGAATACGCCGATCCAGAAAGTGATTTCGCCGAAGTAGTTGGGGCAGCGAACGATTTTGTAAAGTCCCTGTGTGGCAACCATATCCGGGCGAGCTTTCTTTTGTGCGGATTTTTGTGCATCTGCGGTGGATTCAAGGATAATTCCCAAAACGGAAATAACCATACCGATAATGGGGAGAGTGTAATCCGTGGAATTATTTACAACTCTGAAAAGCATGGGGCTTACCTGTGCGGTATAGAGAATTGAAACGAATACCCAAATAGTTGCAAGCACAAAAACGGGCATTTTCTTTTCATCATTTTTTGCAAGGGTGCTTTTTGCAACTTCTGTTTTACGGAAAGAAGCGTTTTTAAATTCTCTTGCAAGTAAGAAGCCGGAAAGACGGGCGCCGTACATAACAAAAAGAATAAGCTGGAGAAGCACCACAAGGAGAGGTGCATCTGATTTTTCGGTAAAATACATTACGAAAACGGCAATTCCGCCGCCGGCAATTGCAAAGCCGTAACCGATGGAAAGGAAATAAACGAACTTATAAAATCCTACTGCGCACATAACGGCGCAAACGATAAGTAAAATTCCCAATAAGCTCCAAGGCATATTATTTATTCCCCTTTCCGAAATAATCTTTAATATAAGCCGCAAAGCTTGCGTCACCTGTTTCGGTGTCACCAACAAGGTCATGGCTTAAAGTCCATTTTGAGAAGAGAATTATATCATGCTTGCCTGCTTTTTTAATCTTAGGCAGATTTGCAAGCACGCCGAAGAGCCAAATAGGTGCCCACTTGATTTTAAGGGGCTTATTTGCGGCATCAAAGCACATTTTAGCCATTTCTTCATAAGAATAAGTTTCTTTACCGCCAACATTGTAAACAGCGTTTGTGTCGTTCATATGGTCAACGATGAATGCGGCAAAATCAGGGCAATCAACTACATTTGCTTTAACATTGCCATAGCCTTTAAGGAGCTGCATTTCGCCTTTTTCAACATAGGGCTTAAATACCTTTGCTATGTCATAAAAATAACCTGTGGGGCGATAAATTACATAGTCCATGGGCTGCTTTTTGATTTCTTCTTCAACTAAATACTTTGCGTGAAGCATAGGTACTTCCTCTGCACCCTTTTCGTCGCAGGAAATAACGGAAATATAATTGAACTTTTTAACTCCCCCTTTCTTTGCTTCCTCATAAAGATTCATATTGCCCTTGTAGTCAATGTCATAAGAGGTGAATTTTGTGGATGCGCCCGTAAGGCCCATGGTGGTGATAACAACCTCGGCACCGTCGCAAAGGCCCTTAAGTGTTTCGGGGTTTGTGGCATCAATGGATTTAAAGGTATATTTGCCCTTTGTGCCCTCAATATTGCCCTCTTTAAGGTCTGCGGCAACAACTTCATAATCTTTGCTGCAAAGAACTTTTAAAATTTCGGCACCTAAATTGCCGAATGCACCTGCAAGTACAACTTTCATTTTTATTTCTCCTTACTTATTTTTTATTTTTCTCTTTTGAACGCTTATCGTTAATAATCTTCATGTGCTCTGCGGTAATAAGCTCCACGTTGTTTTCTTTTGCCCAGGCAACACAGCCCTTAAGCACTGTTGAAAGGAATACACGGGGAACGCCGAGAATTGTTTCAAGAGCATCATCTGTGAATTTAACTTTATCATCTGCACGGTCGGCTGCATATCTTACGGATTCAAGGGTAGCCTTACGAACCTGAAGAAGCTCTGCTCTCATCTTTGTTTTTCTGTGGAACCAGAAATTCTTTGAATCACGGTAACCGTAATCTACGGGGAGAGGCGGGAAATCCTTTGCTCTTACGCCGTTGATAATTGCATCGCTGTATTTTTTCTTCATAAGGATCTTATCAACGCGAAGAATGAAGTGTGCGCCGAATTTGCTGGTAATACCGTTAAAATCGTGATAAGGGGGCTCATATCCGTTAAGCTCGCCCGGGGCATCTTTATCTGCACCGTCAAGCTCGCGAACCCAAGTGCATTCTATTGCTTCAATGGCGTCTTTAAGCACTAAAGGTCTCTTTTCACCGGTTTCTTCCTCAATAATACCCTTTTCGAGTTTGAAATTGCACTTTGGCATTTTATCCGAGGGTTTGTCGCCGGGCCATGAAAGCTTAACAGCCTCTTTGAAGGTCTTAGGCTTGTCATCAATAAAATTCAAGGTGCATTTGCCGTTACGCAAAATGTTCTGTGCGGTGTTTGATGAGTTGCGGCAGCACAAAAGCATGGCGTAATAGTCTTTTCCCGCAATGTAGTAAGGCTGCACAAGGGAGTATGGGCCGAGGTTAGTGGAACCGTCCTCGCACAATGTGCTGATAATTACCGTAGGCATTGGGAAAAAGAGGGAGGTTTGGTAGAAGTTGTCTACAATTCGTAAATTTTCAAAGCTGCTCATGATTAGGATCTCCTTATATCAATTTTTTTATCACACTGTAATATTCCTCAAAAGGAACCCTTGCCATAGACCAGGTGAGAAGAGATTCGCCGATAAATTTTGACAAAAATTCGGGATTTTCACTCTTTTCACATAGGGGCAAAATAAGCTCCGCAATTTGATTTCTCAATATCTCATGGTTTTCGAGAAATTCGGAAAAGAATTTTTTAACTGCCTGAGGGTCCCTGAAAATACTTTTATGCTCTGAGGAAAAAGCAATAAGCATGTCATATAAATTTTTTAATGTTTCTTTGGGAGCTTTCGGGGGCGACGCCTTAAAATCATCAAGGCAAACATGCCAATCCTCTGCCACAACAGATGCAATTAACATATCTTTGGATTTAAAATAATTGTAAACCGTGCCCACTCCTACGCCGCAGCCCTTTGCCACGGATCTCATGGTTGTGCCTGCATAGCCTACGGATTCAATCTCTTTCCTAACCTCTTCCAAAAGCTGCTCTTTAACATTTTCTATGATTTTCGGCAATAAATTTCCCCCTTTCTTAAATTACATTCATTTTATATGAACGTGTTCACATAAATGTTTTACTACTTTATTTTGCATTTGTCAAGAGAGAGATATATCAATTAGCAATTAGCAATGATGGGGATTTTGCTGTGCAAAATCCGATAGTATGTCGCTTCGCTCAAATGAGTAATGAGTAATGAGCTTTATTTAATGAGTAATGAGCTTTATTTAATGAGTAATGAGTAATGAGTAATGAAGGGGATTTTGCCGTGCAAAATCCGATAGTATGTCGCTTCGCTCAATTAGCAATTAGCAATTAGCAATTAGCAATGATGGGGATTTTGCTGTGCAAAATCCGATAGTATGTCGCTTCGCTCAAATGAGTAATG
>CAVJRM010000045.1:0-7280 GCA_963652165.1 bacterium
CCCTCAGTCAGCTATCGCTGACAGCTCCCTTTACACAAGGGCGCCAATTAAGGAATTGCTTGCGGTGCAAGCATTGATTGTAGAGTCCCCTCCCTTTACACAAGGGAGGGCACAATATGGTTGTCGCTTACGCTCATTATAGGGCAACAGCTCCCTTTACGCAAGGGCGCCACAAGCTCTCATTTAATGCAGTGAAAATTTTAGATTTTGCCGCAGTTGAAATGAAATAAAATTTATACCGTTAATATACTAACACAAACAAAACAATAAATCTATACCCTAAATAATCTTTATGAGAAATTACAAATTTGAGGGGATAGATTTGTGAAGAATTACAACGCTAAAATTAAATAACCATCTGTTTACAACAAATTTAAGTAAAAGTGACATTTTCAAAAACTGCAAAAAAATTGTTGACAAGTGAAAAGTGTTGTGCTACAATGCAGCCAATGAGCAAAGGCGTTCATACGGATCATTCCGTGTGGGCGTCATTTTTTATTTTTTCGGAGAATTTGTTTTTCATATTTCGGAGGATGGTAGATTTTTATGAAGCTTGAAGGAGAGGTGCGTATACCTTCCGGCTGTTCCGTTGCTGCGGTTATTTCCAAAGAAGGAAAAAAGATGACCGGCAGATCGGTTATTGAAGCCATGAAGCCAATGCACGACAGATCTAACGGCCTTGGCGGCGGATTCGCTGCTTACGGCATTTATCCCGAATATAAAGAATTTTATGCCTTGCACTTTTTCTTTGATGACAGAACGGCAAGAAAAGATTGCGAAGTATTTCTCAAAGAAAGATTTGAAATTGTAAAATCCGAGCATATTCCCACAAGAAAAATTGAAGCAATAACAGATAAGCCCGTAATTTGGAGATATTTTGTTGCTCCCCTTCGCTCTGTTTTAGAATCCTTACAGCTTGATGAAAAAGAATTTGTTGCCCGCACCGTTATTAAAATAAATTCTGAGATGAAAGGCGCATTCGTATTCTCAAGCGGTAAAAATATGGGAGCTTTCAAAGCTGTAGGTTACCCTGAAGATGTAGGTGAATTTTATATGCTGGATGAGTATGAAGGCTACAGCTGGACTGCTCACGGCAGATACCCTACAAACACTCCCGGCTGGTGGGGCGGTTGCCATCCATTCACTTTACTTGATTATTCAATAGTTCATAACGGTGAGATTTCTTCTTATGACGCAAACCGCCGTTTTATAGAAATGTTCGGTTATAAATGCACCTTACAAACGGATACGGAAGTTATTACTTACATAATGGATTATCTTATCCGCAGGCAAGGTTTAGCCCTTGAAGAAGCAGCAGCTGTAATTGCCGCACCGTTTTGGAGCACTATTGAAAGAATGGAGCCAAAGCAAAGAGAAATTCAAACCTATTTGCGTATGGCTTTTTCAAATTTACTTATCACCGGGCCTTTTTCCATTATTTTCGGATTTGAAGGCGGGCTTATGGCTCTTAACGATAGGCTTAAGCTTCGCAGTATGGTTACAGGCGAAAAAGACGATAAAGTATTTATTGCCAGCGAGGAGGCAGCCATTCGTGTAATGGAGCCAAACGCCGAAAATATCTATGCTCCCGCAGGTGGAGAACCCTTCATAGTAAGATGCAAGGAGGGTACATTCTGATGGGAATTGATTTTATTTACCCCGACTTTGAGGTAATTCGCCGAGAAGACCGATGCATAAAATGCAGAATTTGCGAACAGCAATGTGCAAATGAAGTGCACAAATTCAATTCGGAATTAAACACGATAATTTCCGATGAAACTAAATGCGTAAATTGCCAAAGATGCGTTTCATACTGCCCCACAAGGGCACTTAAAATAGTAAAAAGTGACTGTTGCCTGCGTGAAAACGCAAACTGGCAAGGCACTACAATCAAAGAAATTTACAAGCAAGCAAACACGGCAGGTGTTTTGCTTTCATCCATGGGAAACCCCACAGAGCTTCCTGTTTATTGGGATAAAATTTTAATAAACGCTTCTCAGGTTACGAATCCTTCCATTGACCCACTCAGAGAGCCTATGGAAACGAGAGTTTTCCTCGGCAGAAAGCCCAATAAAATTAAAAGGGACAAAGACGGAAATATAATCTGCGATAAAGCCCCTCAAATTGAGCTTTCAATGCCTGTAATGTTTTCGGCAATGAGTTACGGCTCTATCAGTTACAACGCCCACGAAAGCCTTGCAAGAGCAGCCACCGAGCTTGGTATTTGCTATAACACCGGTGAAGGCGGACTTCATGAAGACTTTTATGCATACGGCCCAAACACCATAGTGCAAGTTGCATCAGGGCGTTTCGGAGTTCACAAAGACTATCTTGAAGCAGGCGCTGCAGTTGAAATTAAAATGGGGCAAGGCGCAAAGCCGGGCATCGGAGGTCACCTCCCCGGCACAAAAATCGTTGGTGACGTTTCGCGCACTCGTATGATACCGGAGGGCTCGGATGCAATATCCCCTGCCCCCCACCACGATATATATTCCATCGAAGACCTGCGTCAGCTTGTTTATTCACTTAAAGAAGCTACAGAATACAAAAAGCCCATAATTGTAAAAGTTGCTGCCGTTCACAACATTGCCGCCATAGCAAGCGGTATTGCAAGGAGCGGTGCGGATATAATCGCAATTGACGGTTTTAGAGGAGGCACAGGTGCCGCGCCTACCCGTATAAGAGATAATGTGGGAATACCTGTTGAGCTTGCCCTTGCCGCTGTTGACAGCAGACTTCGTGACGAAGGCATAAGAAATGATGTTTCACTTATCGTTGGCGGAAGTATAAGAAGCTCTGCGGATGTGGTTAAAGCCATAGCGCTTGGTGCAGATGCTTGTTATATAGCAACAGCCGCTTTACTCGCTCTTGGATGTCATCTTTGCAGGAGCTGTCAATCCGGCAAATGCAACTGGGGTATAGCAACTCAAAGGCCTGACCTTGTTAGCAGACTTGATCCGGAGGTTGGATATAAGAGGCTTGTAAACCTTATGACAGCTTGGAACCATGAAATAAAAGAGGTTATGGGCGGTATGGGTATTAACTCCATAGAAGCCCTCAAAGGTAACCGCCTTATGCTTAGAGGCGTAGGCCTTAATGAAAAGGAACTTTCAATTCTCGGCATAAGCCACGCCGGAGAATAACGAATCTTAAATGAGGATTGTAAGAAATGTTGATTAACGCAAAGGAATTTGAACATGCCGACTTAAACAGCGCCATAAAAAGCGCAGGCAAAAACTGTAAAGTTATGAACTGCCTTGGTGAAAGATTTATAGGTGCGGGCATGAGCGACATTTCAATAGAAGTTTACGGTATTGCCGGCAATGCTTTAGGCACATATCTTAACGGTGCTGAAATAATCACTCACGGCAACGCTCAAGACGCTGTGGGCGACACTATGAATGACGGCAAAATAATCATTCACGGCAGCACAGGTGATGCAGTAGGCTACGCCATGCGCGGAGGCGAAATTTACGTTCAAAAAGATGCCGGTTACCGTGCAGGCATACATATGAAAGAATATAAAGAGAAAGTTCCCGTTTTGGTTATAGGCGGTAAAACAGGCAGCTTTCTCGGTGAGTATCAAGCAGGCGGAATAATCATTGTGCTCGGCCTTACAGATAACGATAAAAATATAGTCGGTAATTTCCCTGCCATGGGAATGCATGGCGGAAAAATGTTTTTAAGATCTGATTGCAGTAAAGTTTTACTCCCTGAGAGAGTAAATTCACATATTGCAACTCAGGAAGATATAGATGAAATAGAGAAATATATAGACAATTATTGCTCCTATTTCGGTGCCGATAAAAATGAAATTCTATGCGGCACATTTACTGTGGTTACACCGGATAGTGAAAATCCATATAAACAGATGTACGCCACAAATTAATTTACCATCTCCTTTATCTCTCCATAATATGAAAAGTCGGAAGCCGAGGTTCTTAATTGAGCTTCGGTTTTCGGCTGTTTAAGAGAAAAAGTAAACTATTACAGATTTTCTCTTGTATCAAAAATAATCTTGTGGTACTATATAATGTATAAATCACTAAAAGGAGTGTTATTTATGAGCTTACCTGTTGCTGTTCAGCTTTATTCCGTTAGGGATGAAATGGAAGCTGATTTTTACGGCACCTTAACAAAGATTAAAGAAATGGGCTATGACGGCGTGGAATTTGCCGGACTTTTCAATGAAAAGCCTGCCGACATAAAAGCATTTTGCGAAAAAATCGGACTTAACCCGATTTCGGCACATGTTCCCTATTATGATATGCTTGCAAATCCTGATAAAGTTCTTTCCGATTATGCTGAAATAGGCTGCAAATATGTTGCCGTTCCTTACCTCACAGAAGAATGTAGGCCCGGCACAGAGGGCTGGAGTAAAACCGTTGAGGGTATACACAAAATTGCCGAAAGTGCAAAAAAGTTGGGCATTCAGCTCCTTTACCATAACCACGATTTTGAGTTTATAAAACTTGACGGTGAATACGCACTTGACTTGCTTTATTCTGCAATTCCAGCAGACCTTCTTCAAACGGAAATTGACACCTGCTGGGCAAAGGTCGGTGGTGTTGACCCTGCTGAATATGTGCTTAAATACAGCAACCGTGCACCTGTTGTTCACCTTAAAGATTTCAAGGGCAGCAAATCAGACAAGCCACTTTACAAGCTGATTGGTATAGACAGCGAAGATGAGCAAGAGGCTCAAAACACATTTTCATTTATGCCCGTTGGCTACGGTGTTCAAGATATGCCTTCCATTCTTGCCGCAAGCGAAAAAGCCGGCAGTGAATGGGTAGTTGTGGAGCAGGATGAACCTGCCGCAGGTGACACTCGCCTTAATTCAGTAAAACTCAGCAGAGATTATCTTAAAAAACTCGGCTGGTAAAATAAAGAGGAGGACTATAATATGTCAGAATCCATACTTGACGCTTTCAAAGAAGACCACTCCGAAGAAAAAGTAAGAGATATGAGCAAAAAGCTCAAGGTAGGTATCATCGGTACCGGCTGGATTGCAGAAGCTCACGTTAAAGCATATCAAAAATGCGCCGATGTTGAAATTGTTGCACTTGCAGACCTTGTTCCCGGCAAGGCAGAGGCATTTTGCGAAAGATACAATGTGGGCAATGTTAAATTTTTTCCAAGCCACAAAGAGCTTATTGATTCCGGACTTTGCGATGCAGTAAGCGTTTGCACTTACAATGCAACCCATGCAGAGTGTGCAATTTACGCTCTTAACCATAATGTAAGCGTTCTTCTTGAAAAGCCAATGTGCGTTACACTTGATGAGGCTGTTGCAATTTGCAAGGCAGAAAAAGCAAGCGATGCGGTGCTTTCAATAGGTTTCCAGCCCCGTTTTGATGAAAATATGAAGATGCTCAAAAGAGTTGTTCAAAGCGGCGAGCTCGGCAAGATTTATTACATTCAAACAGGTGGCGGCAGACGCAGAGGTATTCCCACACCATACGGCACATCATTCATTGAAAAAGAAACTGCCGGAATAGGTGCTCTTGGTGATATAGGTTGTTATTCACTTGATATGGTGCTTAACTCAATCGGCTACCCGAAGCCCCTTACCGTATCCGGTTATAAATCCGACTTTTTCGGCAAAGCTTCCGAATATGAACATCACGACAAATTCGGTGTTGATGACTTTGCAGCAGGCTTTATTCGCCTTGAAGGCGGCATAATTCTTGATTTTAGAATTGCATGGGCTATGAACCTTGACACTCCCGGTGACACAATCATTATGGGCACAAAAGGCTCTGTAAGAGTTCCTTCAACAGAGTGCTGGAATGGCTCAATCGGCGGCCCGCTTGTAATTTATCATGAAATAGCCGGCGAACAGATTGAAACAATTATTCCCGAAAAAGAAAATAAGGAAGATTGCTTTGATATTAAGATTCGTTCCTTCTGCGATGCAGTTAAAGAGGGTGGCGAAGCACCTGTTCCCTGCTCACAAATTCTTTACAACCAAGCAATTATTGATGGTATTTCACGCTCAGCCGAACTTGGCAGAGAAATTGAAATAAATATACCTGAAATATAAAAAATAATTTACGGAGGTACATTCCAATGGTTTTAGCAGCAGTTGGCAAAAACGGTACCGGCAAGGATTTCTTCCTTGAGTACGTTGCCAAAACTTACGGTTTCCCCATGATTTCAATAGGCGATGTGGTAAGAGAGCTTGCCGCAAAAGACGGCCTTGAACTCACAAGGGATAATCTTCACGCAACATCAAAAAAATATATGTCTGCAAACGGTGACAGCTTCTTCCCGGAGCTTATCATCAAAAAAATTAAAGAGTCAGACAGCCCCAACTATCTTGTATCGGGTATTCGTCCACCTTCAGATGTAAAGCTCTTCAAAGAAGCCTTCGGCGACAAATTTGTACTTGTTGATGTAGTTATCAGCGATGATGAAGTTCGTTACCAAAGAATGCTTGCAAGAGGCTCTGAAAGAGATGGAAAGAGCATTGAAAAGCTCCGTGAAAACGATGTTCACGAGGAAGAAATTTTCCACACAAGCGAAAGCGAAAAGATGGCAGATTATAAAATGCTTAACGATGGCTCAGTAGATGATTTCTATGCCGGCGTTAAAGATTTCTATGACAACTATCTTAAAGAAAAACTTGACTGATTTTAACTGAAAAAGACTGTACTGCCGATTTTGACAGTACAGTCTTAATTTTTTAATCCCGATAGCCGTTATAAGCTGTCGAGATGATTTGATTTATTATGCAAAATGAAAATAGTAGAAATTATAAAGGGTTATTAAACTTTCCGCTTGTTGGTGTACCGGAAAGATCTACAATAGTAGAAATTATAAAGGGTTATTAAACTAAACACGATTGTCAAGCACAAATTATAATCTACAATAGTAGAAATTATAAAGGGTTATTAAACCTTATCAGCTTGAATATCAGAAAGCTCTATCTACAATAGTAGAAATTATAAAGGGTTATTAAACGTGCGTCGCTTACGCTCTGCACTCTCTGATCTACAATAGTAGAAATTATAAAGGGTTATTAAACTTCCATTTGATGACTGCGAACAACTTCATCTACAATAGTAGAAATTATAAAGGGTTATTAAACACATGATTTGGAAGGAGTAGAATAAAATATCTACAATAGTAGAAATTATAAAGGGTTATTAAACATTGCGAACAACTCCTACAAACTATGTAATCTACAATAGTAGAAATTATAAAGGGTTATTAAACGAGACAGATTGCAGAAGGCGATTATATTATCTACAATAGTAGAAATTATAAAGGGTTAT
>CAVJRM010000046.1:0-7256 GCA_963652165.1 bacterium
CATTACTCATTACTCATTACTCATTACTCATTGTCCCTACGGGACATTTCATTCCTCATTCCACATTTTAGCGTCAGCGAATTATTCGCCTTTCATTTCAAGGAGTTTAACCTTGCCTTCGTAGGAAGCAACGGAAACTTTGATTGAATCAAAAATAGCAGCTTTAATATCATCTTCGGTTGCGCCGAGCTCTTCACTGTATTTTCTGTCAATAAAGAGGTTGTAATCCATAATATCGGGAAGATTAAAGGGATCCATACCGGAATCTATGCCGCGCTTTTTGTAATCTTTGGCAACTTTAATCATGCCCATCTTCATCATCCAAGGCTTAACGGAAACAATCTTTCTGTCTGCGCCCATTCCTCTTGCATCGTAAACGATTGAAAGGAATTCTTTCCATGTAAGGTTATACATAGCGATGGGGAATGCTTCAAAGCCGGGCTTCTCTCTCTCTGCTGCGCCGCAGATAACTTCACCAACCTGACGGCAAGTAAGCATAGCTGTACCGCCTGCGGGATACATGGTGAACGGGAGTTTATCCATCATCTTAATTTGCTCAATAAGAATAACCCAAACGGGCTTTCTGCCGGGCTGAGTGCCGAAAATATAAGGAAGCTCAAGAACTTTAACGCTGAAGTTTTCGTCACAAGCGTCTTCACAAACTTTTTCCTGGTCAAGTCTTGACTGGAAGTATGGGTTCTTCTTCTCATAACCGCATTCGGGCTTAATCTTTGAAAGATATGAGAAGTATGAGCCGAGAACAACCGCTCTCTTAACACCTGCTTTTTTGCAAAGTGGGAAAATTCTTTCAAGGGGAGCAATGTTGAACTTGTAATAATAGTCTTTTACGGGTGCGGGGAATTCAACTCTTTCATCAACGCCTGCGGCATAAATGAAAACGTCCTGACCTTTGAGCATGTCAAGGATTTCATCATCTGTTTTTTCATTGATATTGCCGAAGATAAGGTCCATTTCTTCGGGAATGGGAGCGCCTTCCGGAAGGGGAGGAAGGGCAACAGATGTAACCTTGTGGCCGTGTTTGATGAGTTGGATGGCAGCCTCGCAGCCAAGTAAGCCTGTGCCGCCGATCATAAATACATTCATGGGAATGCCTCCTTATAATTTATACAAAGATAATAATATTACAAAACTGTTAATTAGTCAATGATTTTTTAGGAGAGAGTGTGTCCCGTAGGGACAATGAGTAATGAGCTTTATTTAATGAGTAATGAGCTTTATTTAATGAGTAATGAGTAATGAGTAATGTCGGGTCGCTACGCTCCGATTGTATAAAGCTCACTGTCAGTTCCTGCGATAATATACAATCGGATTTTGCACGGCAAAATCCCCATCATTGCTAATTGCTAATTGCTAATTGCTAATTGACTTTACCCTTTTGAGAAGGGTGGCGGGGGAAATTTGAGTGATATATACTTTGATTTTATTGTCTTTTTTGCAAACGACAAAAGATTTTGGCAAATCGTTGCAGACATTTTCAACCATTCCGGCTTTTTCCGCCTTTGCAAGGTAATCACGGCTGCTTTTTTGCACAGTGGCATTATCAAGGTCAAAAATTCCCACAATTTCGTCGTAGGTTATAATTTTATCAAGTCCCAGATGCAGATACATTTTTATTCTCCAATTCCGTTACGGTGCCGTTTTTTACTTCAAAAATCTTGCCTTTTCCCGTTCTGAGCAGATTTGCGGGGTCACAGCAGGTGATAAATACCTGCCAATTATTAAGATAATTCAATATGAATGTCTGGCGGCTTTCATCAAGTTCGCTCATAACATCATCAAGTAAAACTATGGGGCTTTCACCCGTGGTTTTTTCTATTACGGAAGCTTCACCCAGCTTTAAAGCAAGGGCACATGATCTTTGCTGACCTTGGCTGCCGTAAACTCTTGCATCTTTGCCGTTTAAAGTCAGAACCAAATCATGAGAATGGGGGCCTGTGCCTGTATATAATCTTTTTATATCGGCTTCTTTGGATTTTTCCAAATCTGCTTTTAATTTATCTTTTATTTCTTCTTCGGAAATATTTTCTTTGGAAAAATCGTAATAAAAGTCAAATTTTTCTCTGCCGGAGCTGATACCTTCATAAATTTCGGTGGATATTTCTTTTAATTTTTCTATATAATCAAGCCTGTATTTGATTATTTTAGCGCCGGTGCTTACAAGCTCGTCATTCCAAACGGACATATAATCATAATTGAAAGCTTTTTCGCCGAATTTTTTCAGCATGGCGTTGCGCTGGTCCACAATTCTTAAATATTTGCTCATTATGCGGGCATAATTGGGCTTTGTGAGGCTCAGGGCTATATCCAACATCTTACGCCTTTCGGAAGGCCCGTTTTGGACCACTCCCAGAGTTGACGGGGAGAAAACAACTGCAAAAAAATTACCCATCATTGCTCTTGGCGAATCTTCTTTAACACCATTAAGAAGAAGTTCTTTTTTTGAATTTATTTTCATTTCGGCTTCTTGTTCACGGCCCTGTGAAAAGAATTTATTTTTAATCTCGGCTTCTTGGCAGCCTTCTTTAATAAGTTGGCTGTTTTTTCTTGCCCTGAAGCTGTAAAATCCGGTCATCATCCAAATGCTTTCAATTAAATTTGTTTTGCCTTGGCCGTTTTCACCGTAAATTATATTCATTTCCTCATGAGGATAAATTTCGCATTTTTCTATATTGCGAAAATTAAAAGAGGAATGGTATAAAAGTTTCATAAATTCACCATTCCTCTCTGTTTAATCTACTGTATAAATTGTGCGTTCAAATTCCACGCTGTCACCCTTATGGAGTTTTTTACCTCTTTGGGTACAAATTTCATTATTTACTTTAACTTCACCGTCTTGAATAACAATTTTTGCATGCCCGCCGGACTGAACTGCGTCATTCATTTTAAGAAAAGCATCAAGCCTTATAAAATCCGTGTTTATTTTGGTTGTAACCTGCTTTTTTTCCGCTACTTTAACTTTAATTTTCATTTTTCAGCCTCACGGGAAGAATCAAGAATATAAATTCATCGCCTTCAACGGGTACAAGCAAAATGGGAGCAATAGGTCCGCTGAGCATAATTTTAATTTCATCGGTGTCACATACTCTTAAAGCATCCAACATATATTTATTATTAAAGCCGATAGAGCAATCATCGCCCTCAATTTCAGCATCGATTTTATCTGATGATGCACCTATGGAAGCATTTGATGACATTTCAATGGAATTATTGCCGAAAATGCATTTAACAGGGCTCTTGATTTTATCTGTAATAATAAGAGAAGTTCTGTCTATACTGTCAAGAAATTCAGCGGTTTTAACTTTTGCAACTGTTTTTGCAGTGGCGGGAATTGCAGCTTTATAATTTAAAAATTCACCGTCAAGAAGTCTTGAAATAAAATAGTAACTTCCAACTGTAAATGTAATATGTCTTTTGCCTACGGAAAGTTTTACTTTTTCATCATTTTCATCACTTAACAACTTTGTAACTTCTGAAAGTGTTTTAGAGGGCACAACGAAAGAAAGAGTCTCTCCGTTATAATCCACATTTTCATTTCTTATTGCAAGTCGAACACCGTCAACGGCAATAAGACGAATGTGCCCTTCTTCTATTTCAAATTTCACACCTGTGTGAACAACTTTTGTGTCTTTAATAGCAGCAGAGAAAATAGTTTTTCTTACCATATCTTTTAATAATCTTTGGTCAAGCTCCACATCATAACCACTGATAATTGACGGAAGTTCAGGATAATCTTCGGCATTCATACCTATAATAGTAGTCTTAAAAGCTCCGCATTCAATAGTGGCAATTTGCCTTGCATCGGAATCAATCTTAACAGTGTTTGAAGGCAGTTTTCTCAAGGTTTCACTGAACATATGAGCATTAATTACAATGCTGCCTTGCTCCTCTACCATACAAGGTATGGTTGTGATAATACCCATTTCAAGGTCATAACCCGTTAAAGTGAGTTTTCCGCTTTCTGCAGATAATAAAATACCTTCTACCGAGGGAATTGCCGTTTTTGTGGATGCTGCTCTTTGCACAACTTGGCAAGCCTCTGAAAGCTCAAAAGAATTACACGAAAATTTCATGGTATTACCTCCGAAAATAAGAAAATGAAAGAAAAAAGCCTATTAAATAGTATGTATTGTATGTATATATTTTAGTAGTAGTAGTAGAGTGCGTGAAAATGTGGTATAAGTCTTAAAACCCTTGAAAAATTTAAGAAAATCGGGGATGAAAATTTAACATTGAATGATGAAAAAAATGTTAAAAAAGTGAATAAATTAAGGGTGGGTGAAAAGGGTGAGTTATTTTGAATAACTTGTGAAAATCATGTGGTAAAAATTAAAGTGATTTTCGACCTTCCATAGCCTTAATTAAAGTAAATTCATCGGCATATTCGAGATCAGCCCCAACGGGAACGCCGTAAGCAAGGCGAGTAACCTTAATACCCAGAGGCTTAATAAGCTTTGAAATATATAAAGATGTGGCTTCACCCTCAACTGTGGGGTTTGTGGCCATTATAATTTCATTGACAGTGCCGTCACCTAAACGGGCAAGAAGCTCTTTAATGCAAATATCCTCGGGGTTAACATCATTCATTGGGGATATAACGCCGTGCAAAACGTGATAAAGGCCGCCGTATTCGTGGGTGCGTTCAAAAGCCATAACGTCACGTGGATCTTCCACCACGCAAATAACGGATCTGTTTCTTTGTTTTGAAGAACAAATGGGGCAAATGTCATTATCGGTATAATTACAGCAAATTGAACACCTGTGCACAGTGGAGCGGGCATTTTGAATGGAAGAAATAAAAGATTCCACTTCTTTATCACTCATGGATAAAAGATGAAATGCAAGCCTTTGAGCACTTTTACGGCCAATGGACGGCAGACGGGCTAATTTATCAATTAAATTTTCAAGTGATGGTGAAAGGCCTGCCATTAAAAGATACCCGGAATTGAAAGGCCGCCTTTAGCCTTTTCTAAGCCCTGATTCATGGCATCCGTAGCCTTGCGGAGGCTTTCGTTAAATGCGGAAATAATTAAATCCTGAAGCATTTCAATGTCTTCCGGGTCAACTACTTCGGGCTTAAGATTTACTGCAGTAACCTCGTGAGCACCGTTTACGGTAACCTCAACAGCACCGCCGCCGGTGGAAGAAGTAAATTCAGTAGCCTCAACTTCGGCTTGAATTTTCTCCATGTTTTCCTGCATTTCCTGAATTTTTTTCATCATGTTTGCTTGACCGCCCTGCTGGGCGCCGGGAATTCTTGCTTTCATATATAATCTCCTTATGAAGTTAATGAGTAATGAGTAATGAGTAATGAGTAATGAAGGGGATTTTTCTTTGAAAAATCCGACTGTATATCGCTTCGCGAGTGGTCAGTGGTCGGTGGGTAGTGGGTAGAATAGTATAAGCTGATAGAGAGCATATACAATCGTTGAGTAGCAACCCTTCATTGCTAATTGCTAATTTCTAATTGCTAATTGAGCTACGCGTTAAACTCCTCTGCTTTAGCTATAAACCCTTCAAGGGGGCTTTTATTGGCAGCGGGTTTTTGAATCTCTCCCGTAACCTTAATTGCGGCGCTTATATGCCTGCCCGTAACCTCTTGTATGGATTTATCGAGAGTTTCATATCTCTTATTTTCAATAAGATATTTTTTAAGATCCGGGTTATTTGTAAGAATTACAATTTTGTTATTGCGAATTATTGCATCTGTTGTGGATAAAATTCCGAAAAGTGGGGGATCATAACTTAAAACTTTTGTGCATACATCTGCCCAAAGGGTAAATTCACCGTCATTTATAGGTGAATCATCGGTTTTTGTAACCGTAAGCGGAACTTTCGGTTCATCCGAGTTTTTCTCGGTGGGATTATTATCTATAACAGGTGGATTTATAACTTTTTCTGCCGGTTTTTCCGGTTTTTCGGCCTGCTCGGGTTGTGTGGAAGCAGGGCCTTCGGTGTTTTGAGGTGTGGGAACACCGTTTGCCAAAAGATAATTTATTTTGGCTTCAAGGTCCGCAATTCGTTCCTCTGCGGCAGGGTAAAACTGAGTGCCTTTATCGGAGTTTTTAACTCCGCACATTTTTACAACGGCACTTTCAAGCTGAATTTTTTTGTTTGCGGTGCCTTTTAAAGAATCTGAGGTTTTTGCCAAAATTTCAATACAGCTTAAAATTTTAGAAAGTTTAAATTTTTCTGCTTGTTCCTTATATTTATTTAATTCTTCTTTAGAACAAATAATTAAATCATCACAATTATTTACGGTTTTCACAATCATCAAATTTCTGAAATGAGATGATAGACCGGTGCAAATATTTTTAATATCACAAGATTCACTATGAAGAAAAGAAACAAGAGCCAAAGCTTTTGAAAAATCTTCGTTTGCTATGTAATCCGCAAATTCAAAAAGCTTTTTTGTGCCGGCAATTCCGGCAACCTCGGTTACAACATCCTCTGTTATATCATCGGAAACCGAAAGACAGCTATCCATTAAAGACAGGGCATCACGCATACCGCCATCTGAAATATTGGCAATAAGGTTTGCGGCGGCGTCATTAATTGTTACGCCCTCATTTTCAGCTACAAATTTTAAGCGGGCTATAATATCTTCTGTGGGAATTCTTTTAAAATCAAAGCGCTGGCATCTGGAAAGAATTGTTGCCGGCAGCTTTTGCACATCTGTTGTGGCAAGAATAAAAATTACATGGGCGGGAGGCTCTTCAAGAGTTTTAAGCAGAGCATTGAAAGCTCCGGAGGAAAGCATGTGAACCTCGTCTATGATATACACCCTGTATTTTGTAACAGCCGGGGCATAGTTGACCTCTTCACGAATATCACGGATATTGTCAACGCCGTTGTTGCTGGCTGCATCTATTTCAATAACATCGGTAATTGAACCATCGTCAATACCTTTGCAAATTTCGCACTCATTGCAGGGATTACCGTTGACGGTATGGGGGCAATTTACGGCCTTTGAAAGAATCTTTGCACAGGTGGTTTTGCCCGTTCCCCTTGAGCCGGTAAAAAGATAGGCGTGAGAAATTCTGCCGGAATCAACTTCTTTTTTTAATGTGCGGGTTATGTGATTTTGACCGTAAACATCATCAAATGATGCCGGCCTCCATTTTCTGTATAAAGCACGGTACATTTCTCGGCCTCCTTTTTAATGGGGAATGGGTAATGAGCCTTATTTAATGAGTAATGAGTAATGAGTAATGAGTAATGTCGGGTCGCTACGCTCC
>CAVJRM010000047.1:0-6575 GCA_963652165.1 bacterium
GCTCTATGGATTATTCAGTTATCAATGTGCAACTTGTTATTGCAATTTACATTTTTAAAATTATTACATAAAAATTTAAATTTTTCAATATCTGCTTAGAAAACTTGAATAAAATTATTAATTATAGTATAATCTATTCACTATTTGATAAGGGCGATTAATATGAAAAAATATGATCTCGGTATTGTTGGCGGTTCTGCTTCCGGGCTTATAGCTGCAATAAATGCTAAATATTTACATTCTGATATTTCTGTAGTGATCTTTGAAAAAAATCAAAGACTGGGCAAAAAGATACTTGCCACCGGAAACGGCAGATGTAATTTAACTAATATTCACGCTTTAAACCATGAATATACAAATAGTAACTTTGCACAGCACTCTCTTAAAAAATATAGTTCAGATGAAGTTATTGATTTTTTTTCAAAGCTTGGTCTATTGACTTATACAGATGAAAAGGGAAGGGTTTACCCAAGAAGTAATACTGCCTCATCGTTACTTGATGCTCTTAGGTTTGAAATTGAAAAGCTTAATGTAGATGTGATATTAGATTATCCTGTTAACAGAGTAACCCATACAGATAAATTCGTAATAAACGACGAGTTTATTTGCGATAAAATGATTATTGCCACAGGTGGCAAATCCTCTCCATCTCAGGGCAGTGACGGAAGCGGATATAAAATTGCTAAAGCTCTTGGCCATAGCATTACGCCTTTATATCCTTCATTGGTTCCTTTGAATTCGAGACCTGAGTCTGTTCGCTCGCTTAAAGGTATCAGGGCTATTAACACTTATCTAAAAATTACGGATGGTATAGCTGAATCCAAATCTGAAGGCGAAATTCTTTTTACGGAAAACGGAGTTTCAGGAATTGCTGCAATGGAGCTTGCAAGCACAGCCGAAAAGATTTTACATAACGGCAATAAACCCGTGCTGGAAATCGACTTCTTACCTGAATTAAGTTTTGAAGAATTAAATGCTTATTTAAATAATGCTATTGATCATAAGCAAAGTCAGAGCATGGATAATTTGCTTGCCGGTATTTTGCCAAAACAAATAGGTATTCAAGCTTTAAAAAATTGTAATATTTATTATGGTGACGCTGTTATTTCGGATTTTTCTGAAAATATGATTTCAAATATTGCTAAATCAATCAAAGATTTTACCCTTGAAATTACAGGTACAAAAGGATTTGCAAATTCACAAGTTACTTGCGGTGGAGTGAATTGTAAAGAAATAAATAAAGAAACAATGCAATCTTTACTTATTGATAACTTATATTTTTGCGGAGAAATTATTGATGTTGACGGCAGATGCGGAGGCTTTAATTTACAGTGGGCTTTTTCATCCGGCCTAACAGCAGGAGAACTTAAATGATTAAATTGAATGAAGTAAAGCTGCCTTTGGATTCAGAAGAAACTGATTTAAAATTCATTGCTGCAAAAGCTTTAAGATGTAACTCAAACGAAATTGAAAACATTACAATTTCACATAAGGCTGTTGATTCAAGAAAAAAAGACAATGTAATGTTTGTTTATAATCTTCTTATAACCGTTAAAAATGACGAAGAAATTATACTTAAACATGCAAATAATTCAAAAGCATCACTGTTTGAAATTGAGCCTTATGTTATGCCGGAAAATAAACGAACAAGCTCTTTAAGGCCTGTAATCGTTGGATTTGGCCCTGCCGGATTTTTTTGCGGATTAATTCTTGCAAGAGCTGGCTTAAAGCCTCTTATTATTGAAAGAGGTGCAGATGTTGAAACAAGAACAAATGACGTTTTAACATTTTGGAACAAAAGAAAACTTAACACGGAAAGCAATGTTCAATTCGGTGAAGGCGGCGCCGGAACTTTCTCTGACGGTAAACTTACCACCGGTATCAAAGATGCGCTTTGCCGTAAAGTTATTGAAGAATTTGTTCATCACGGAGCTCCCGAAGAAATCGCTTACTCCGCTACACCTCATATCGGCACAGATAGGCTTGCAGGTGTTGTAAAATCAATCAGAGAAGAAATAACTTCACTTGGCGGAGAAATTAAGTTTAACACAAAATTAACTGACATTATTATTGCTAATAATTCCGTTCAAGGAATAACTTATACTTGTAAAGACGGCTCAAGCACAGATTTTGAAACCGATACATTGTTATTATGCATTGGACATTCAGCAAGAGATACTGTTGAAATGCTTTATAAAAAAGGTTTTAACATTATACAAAAGCCTTTTTCCGTGGGCGTAAGAATAGAACATCCGAGAGAGCTTATAGATAAAGCACAATATGGAGAATTTGCCTCTCACCCCAAATTAGGCGCAGCTGTTTATAAAATGGCGTGTCACCCTGAGCATGGCAGGGGAGCGTATACATTTTGCATGTGCCCCGGCGGCACTGTTGTTGCTGCCGCAAGTGAAGAAAATAGGTGCGTTGTGAACGGCATGAGTGAATATGCTCGTGATGGCATAAATTCAAACTCAGCTTTACTTGTCGGAATTGAGCCCGGTGATTTCGGCAATGATTATCCTCTTGCCGGAATTGAATTACAAAGGCAGATTGAATCCAAAGCTTTTTTAGAGGGGGGAAGTGATTATTCTTGCCCTTGTCAGCTCGTTGGCGATTTTTTAAATAACAAAAAATCCACTAAACTTTCTTATGTAAGAGCAACTTGCCCTACAGGAGTAACTCCGAGCGATATTAGAACAATTTTACCTAAAAAAGCGACTGATACTCTTGAAACGGCCATTGTTAAAATGGATAAAATGCTTAATGGTTTTGCTTTGCCTGATGCCGTTCTTACTGCTCCGGAGTCAAGATCTTCATCACCTGTTAGAATATTGAGAAATGATATTTACCAGAGCAACATAAGGGGAGCTTACCCTTGTGGAGAAGGCGCAGGTTATGCCGGTGGAATAGTTTCCGCTGCAGTTGACGGTATTAGATGTGCCCACGCCGTCCTTAAGGATGAAACGGATGAATGGTAAAATTTATATGAATTATTCGGAGGTGTTTCATGATTAAGGATAAATATTTGTTTTACTCTTGTGGATTTTCTTTTATTTCCAATTTGATATTATTTGGAATTAAACTGTATATCGGATTAAAATCAAATTCCATAAGTATTTTTTCGGATGCTATTAATAACTTATTTGATTCTTTATCGGGAGTTATTACTCTTATTTCTTTGTATTTGCTTTTATCCAATGGCGATAATTTTTCAAAAGGATATTTTGGTAAAAGTGAGCAGCTGTTTTCATTTTTGATGTCTTTAATTATTGTTCTTGCAGGTTTTTATTTTGCTTACAATTCAATTGAAAGATTTATGTATCCAACACCTGTTTGGTTTATAACGATTTATGCAATTGTTTTGGCCGGGACGGCACTAGCTAAAATAATAATGTTTTTTGTTTACAGTGTTTTTTCAAAAAAGAGCAATTCTCCTGTTATAAAAGTTATGAAAACGGATTGTATTCTTGATTTTTGCATTACACTTATAACAGTTGTTACTCTTATTGTGTCGCAGTATGGTACATATTCTTTTGATGCTCTGTTTGGGCTTATAATCAGCATTATAATCATTATTTCAGCTTTTAAAATGCTGTTTTCAAGCGGGGAAAATTTAATAAATTATATTTCTTATGTCGACAGGATTAAACTTAAAGAAATATTTGAAACATATAAATCAGATATTGAAATCTCGGAAATCAATTTTTATATAGTTGAAAATTCAAAATTTGCTTATGTAAAAGCGAATATAATGAATAATTCAATACTTGATAATTTTTTAACAGAGGTTTATGATAAAACAGGTATAAAAATAAAATTTACTTTGTGAAGGAGATTTTTATGAGTAAGAAAAAATCGGGAAAGAAAAGACTTGGCCTTAAAATTTTTGGAATTATTATGGCTGTTATTGTTGTAGCAGTAGCAATTTGTGTTTGCATTACCGTTATTGGTGATCGTGCCAATACAGAAAAGGCTCATTCTTTTGAAAAAGTTTCTTATGATAATCAGCTTGTGCCTAAAAAAGACAATGAAGGTAACTGGACTTTTACAGCTGATAACGATTTAAAAGTTTTACAACTTACTGATATTCATATCGGTGGAGGTTTTTTAAGCCTTAAAAAAGATGCTATGGCACTTAATGCTGTTGCTGCCATGGTTACTGCTGAAAAGCCCGATCTTGTTGTCGTTACAGGTGATATAGGTTATCCCGTACCTTTCCAGGCCGGTACATTTAATAATAAAATTTCTGCTAAAATGTTTGCCGAATTAATGGAAACCCTCGGCGTGTATTGGACTTTATCTTTCGGTAACCACGATACTGAAGCTTATAGTTTCTATAACAGAGAATATATGGCGAATTTCTATGAAAACAGCGGATATAAATATTGCATTTTCACTGCCGGCCCCGAAGATATAGATGGTTACGGTAACCAAATTATTAATGTTTATAATACCAAAGGCTTAATTACTCAAACAATGTATATTTTGGATAGTCATTCTTACACTGATGGCGATTATTTCGGCGCAATGTGGAAATATGATAATCTTCACCAAAATCAAATTGATTGGTATAAAGAATCGGTTGAAAAATATAATTCAGTTAACGCCGAAACATGTAAATCACTCGGCCTAAAAGATTATGATTCTGATGTTAAATCTATTATGTTCTTCCATATTCCTCTTACAGAATATAAAGATGCTTGGGCTGAATATTCACAAAATGATTTTCAAGATACCGAAAATGTAAAATATTATTACGGTACAGCAGGTGAAAGTGGAAAAGTTGTTTACTGCGGAATCGGTGAAGATGAAATGTTTGAAACAATTCAGGAACTTGGTTCCACTCAAGGCGTATTCTGCGGCCATGACCATTATAATAACTTTTCTCTTGATTATAAGGGCGTTAGACTTACTTACGGTAAGAGCGTTGATTATCTTGCTTATATCGGTATTTATAAAGTTGGTTCACAGCGTGGCTGCACAGTCATCACCCTTTCACCTGACGGCTCATTTGATTGTAAATCAGAATCTTATTATCAGGATAAATACACATCTCTTTATGAGAAAGAGAGTGTAACAATGCAAGAGCAGGCCAAATCTGTAATAGAGCCTGAAACAGAATCATAAAAGTGAATAATATGAAGATATATAACGTTTCCGATTACGGTGCCAAAGGCGATGGCGTAAATAATGATGCTGTTTTTATTCAAAGGGCAATAGATGAATGCACCCAAAATGGTGGCGGCAGAGTTTTATTTGAAAGCGGTAAAATTTATTACAGTAGCTCAATTATCATTAAAGCCAATGTTGACTTGCATTTACAAAAGGGAACCGTCCTTAAAGCTACATCAAATATTGATGAATATATAAGACCTAACAAGCTTATAAACGACCCGAAAACCGCATTAATCGGCAATCCTGTTACCGGCAAGCCTAGTTTTGTATTTATTTACGGTTATGAAGCCGATAATTGTACAATTTCCGGTGAAGGCACTATTAATGCCAACGGACATGCTTTTGTAAAGCGCAAAGATAAATATTACGTCACCGGTGATTTTTATCCACGCCCCACAGCAATTTATATTGAAAAAAGTAATCATATTTCTTTCAAAAATTTTACAGTTGTTGATGCTCCATTTTGGACCTTGCATCCCGCCGGTTGTGATGATGTTTTGATAGATAAAATCAGGATCTTAAATGATTTGGATGTTGCTAATTCTGATGGTATAGACCCTGACCACTGTTCAAATGTCAGAATATTAGGCTGTCATATAGTATGTGCTGATGACTGCATTTGCTTAAAAACATCAAAAGGCAATTCAGAATACGGTCCCTGCGAAAATATAATCATTGATAATTGCACCTTAACTTCAACCTCTGCTGCTGTAAAAATCGGCACAGAAGGCGTTGATGATTTTAGAAATATCATTGTTTCTAATTGTATTATCAGTAAATCAAACAGAGGTTTATCTATACAAATAAGAGACGGTGGTAATGTTGAAAATGTTTCATATTCAAATATTATGATTGAAACCCGTCGCTTTTGCCCTGACTGGTGGGGCACAGCTGAGCCGATAGTTATTACTACTTTTAATCGTGACGAAAACACTAAAAG
Source organism: bacterium (assembly GCA_963652165.1). Classification (GTDB taxonomy): domain Bacteria; phylum Bacillota; class Clostridia; order Oscillospirales; family Acutalibacteraceae; genus CAG-177. Next base: position 6,116 of record CAVJRM010000047.1, read on the forward strand.
TGGCCATATTAAAAACATAAGATTTTTTAATATTTCGGCAAAAGGTGAAAACGGCGTTTTAATTCATGGCAGTAAAAATAATTTCATTGAAGATATTACCTTTGAAAATTGCAACGTTAAGCTTGACCGTACATCAAAATGGGATTGCGGCTTGTATGATTTAAGACCTTGCCTTGAATATGGTGTAGAAAAATTTTATAATTCCGCATTCTTTATTAGATTTGCAAAGAATGTAGTAATTGAAAAAACTAAAACATCGTGGGGTAATGTTTCAGTCAAATACAGGCATGCAGTTGATGCTGAAAATGTTGAAAATCTTGATTTTATTAGATTCCGCGGAAAAGCTGTTTCTCCTGATTATGAGGATATTTCAATTAAATAACTAATACCGGCGAGAGTTAATTTCTCTTGCCGGCTTCCCTGGTCAAATATTAAATAGGAAATTTTTTAAAATTATATG
>CAVJRM010000048.1:0-6168 GCA_963652165.1 bacterium
TGACCCGACTCAGTCCTTCATCTGTGCTGATTCACAGACGGATATATTAAATTGTGGCAGATGTTTCACACATCCACTATTTTCATTCTAACATACATTTTTCACATTGTCAATAGAATTTGACGATTTGTGTACTTTTAACCCCCTGTTTTGTGAACTTATGGTTAAATTCAATCAGTATTTCGCTCTTTTAAGGGATCTTTTGGTATGTTCATTTTAAGCCCGGTAGCTTTCTGGCCGTTATAATTTGCCCACTTTTCCGGGTAAAAAATATAGTAAGATTTATGATTTTTTTTACGCCAACCCTCAAAACAGTTGCACCAAATAAAACTGGGAATGCAAATCACAAGCCAATAAAGAGGGCCTAAAAGCAGGCACTGCCAGGTGTGGCCGTATTCGTGAATACGGGTGTTGTAGGTCCAAGTTTCGTTTGGGTGATTTTCACGCATGAATATGAAAAGGCCGAGGGTTAGCCCCCCTTGATTCCACGGCACATATACTATATACGCATTACCGAATTTTTCTCTCCTGTACCCCTTTGCCACACAAAAAAGGTAGGGAATAAGGCCTATAAGATTAACGGAAAGCCCCCAAGTCCATTGGATGATATAAAAGAGAGGCTTACTGAAATTTTGCATGAATTTTTCCATTTTGGTCCCCCAAATTTATTTGTTCTTTGACAAAAAATCAAAAGGCGTTAAGAATGCCAAGGTAGCAACTATTTCAATTATCATAACAAGTATTGCTTCAGGTGATGTAAATCCGCCTTCACTGCATCCGAATACAATGGATAAAGCAAGGCCTATTACCATAAGAACAAATTGGAGAATTGTGCCGATTTTGCCTCTGTTGCTCATTTTACAGCAAGCTGCAATGGCTTTAAGCATGGATTCCGGTTTGCCGTCATGTATAACACCTGCATCAAGGCTTTCACTGACGGCGTCTTTTCTTCTCTTGTAAAGTCTGCCGGCAACGGATGAAAGAATCTTGAAATTATTAGGGCCTATGCCGAATCTTTCGGAAATAAGCTCTTCCGTAACGTTTACATCGTTGGTGCGTACAAGAGTTTGAATACCGCTATTATCAAGCTGCTTCATATAATTTTTCATTTCTTCGTCAACGCAGTAGCTTACCACAAACAAAGCTGCCAGCTTTTCGTTGCAGGCAAGGTAAATAACCTTTCTGCCGTCATGAGTATATTTCTTTTCAAGATTTATATCCGGAGCTTCAATATTATGATGGGTAAGCATATTTCTGTTGCCAAGCAAAACTTTTTGGTCATAGATTCTTGCGGAAATACCCATTTTATCTTCATAAACAAGCTCTCTTACAGGGGGAAGAAGGTCATTTCTGCCGTCAATTACCTGCTCAAAACATTCTTTAAGAGGGCCGCCGGATTTAATAACCATGGCGGAAGCGTAAAGAAGCACCACATCCGTGCGCATGGTTTCAAAAGATTTCATTCCGTGCATTGTGCAGTTTTTACGGTCAAATATGTCGGCAGCATCAAGCACCACGGCATTTGCGGCTGCGATTTTATCCGCAGCATCAAGGGAAACAACCATTGTGCCCTCATGGTTAAGCTTATTATTATGAATGTAAGTAATATATGACGGAATAAATTTACCGAAAACCGGTGCACTAAGTGCCACCGCTGCTGCAAAATCTGAAACACCGGTCATAAATTCTTTTTGAACAACTCCCACAATAATTCCCGAAACGGCCGAAAGCACAAGGGAAATAAGGAGCATGAGTTTTATATGTTTTTCGTTTGTCTGCTCAGAATCGGAGTTTTTAATAAAGTTGGATGGGAAGTTAACATTTGAGGAATAGAGCAATTCCGCATTGCCCATAAGAAGGCCCCTGCCAAGCTCAAAAATTTCCGACTCATTTTCAAAGGGATGAACAGCATACATATTATGCTCATAGTTGAATGCACATACAGAGAAGTTTGCGTAAACCCTGCGGGCGTCTATATAATCCGTAACTCTGCTTATGAGAATACCTGCCACGGCAACCACGCCGAAAACAGAAGTCTGAGCATTGGTAATGGCTGAAAGGGTGTTTTGAATAAGAGCTATAGCCACAGCAATGGCCGTTGCGGTGTCTCCGTTGATTTTTCCCTTGAAAATTCCTGTAATGCCATCAAAGAATTTATCGCTGTCAAGGGCGGCGGCAATGATTATAAGCACTGCGTTTATAACGCAAAGAATCATTGAATCTTTTGCAAAAAGTGACGTTTCAATGGAAAGTTTATCCGCAATTGCAGGCAAAAGAGCAAAGATAATCATAACAGCTTCAACAATGCCTATAACTATGGCGCTTTTTGCCAACTTCTTAACTCTTGCGGCAAGCTTTGTGTGAATTTTACTGCGCTGTGACGGATCCGTGTATTCTCCTATAGCTTCTACAAGGGAAGCGGGCTCCGGCTCTTCTTTGTTTTTGCTCTTCGGCTCTTCCGGCACATATTCATCAACTTCTTCGGAAATTTCATCAAAGCCTTCGCCGAATTCTTCATCATCTATGCCGTCAATTTTAAATGCTTTGGCCTTTTGTTTACGTTTTTTCCAAAGTGACTCTTCAACGGCGTTTTCGTTATCTTTTTCGGGAATTGCCTCTTCGGGAACATCCACAAAGCCCGTAAGCACCATTTGCCCCTCTACATCGCTTTGCTGCTTTTCGGGAGCTTTTTGCTCAAAATCAGGTGATGCGCCGGCAATTCTTGTTTTTTCAATGTCAAAATCCTTAACATCCTCAGCTGCTTTTATTGTGGGCATCGGATCAAGGAACGTATCATTTTTTGAACTGTCATTTTTGAAGGTTACGGTGCCGGAGTAATCAACAGGACCTTCGGGCTCAGGATCATTCTCAGGCTCAAAACCTATGTCTTCAAGAGTAAGTTTTTTGAAAAATCTTTCTTTATAGTCAATAATTTCTTTATTCTCGTCTTTCGGTTCTTCCTTTTTCTCTTGAACGGTAAAAGAAGGTGCTTTCTTCGGAGCGGGGGCACTATTGTATTTCTTTACAACTTCCGGCTTATCATCCTCAGGCATAACAAAAGTTTCCAGCTCAAAGGCATCCGGATCAAAGGAATCTTCTTCAGAAGCAAAAAAGCTTTCTTGGCCGTCAACTTCTTCGGATTCACCGGAAGAAATATCCTCAATTTCCGGCTTTTCTTCGGGAATTGATTTTACCGTAAACATATTTTCGTTATACTCGGAAGAGAAAAATCTGCTCACGTTATTTGGAGCTTCTTCCTGCTCAATGGTTTCAAGGTCATAATCTTCCCCGTTGGTTTCCGCAATAAGCCTGTCAATATCAGCCATAGACCAATCCTTAGCAGGCTCTGCCTCTTCACCTTTTACCTCATTAAGAATTGCCTCAAGCTCATCATCTTGTGTATTTGAATTCAAATAATCGCTCATAGCTTTCACCTATCTGTTCTTAATAACTTCATACATAAGAATTCCCGCCGCAACGGAAGCGTTTAGGGAATTGATTTTACCTTTCATGGGCAAGGAAACAATAAAATCGCATTTTTCTTTAACAAGTCTGCTTATTCCTTTGCCCTCGGAACCTACCACAAGGGCAACAGCTCCGCTGTAATCCTGCTTATTCCAAGGTGTGCCGTCCATATCCGCACCGTAAATCCAAAAACCCTTCTTTTTAAGATCATCAATGGCGGAGGGTAAATTGGGCACCCTTGCAACAGGCACATATTCAACGGCCCCGGCGGAAACTTTGCCCACGGCATAAGTGAGGGATACACCTCTGCGCTTCGGAATAATAACTCCGTGAGCTCCGCAGGCATCTGCCGTACGGATGATGGCCCCTAAATTGTGAGGGTCCTCTATTTCATCGCAAATTATTACAAAGGGATCTTCTCCCTTTTCTTTTGCCAAAGCAAGTATATCTTCTATATCCGCATATTTATGGGCGGCTGCTCTTGCCGCAACACCCTGATGATTTGCCGAACCGCACATGGAATCCAGTTTTCTGCGGTCCACTTCTTTAATTACTATGCCCTTTTCACGAGCTGTGCCGATTATAACACCGATGGAGCCGTTGCGGTCACCCTTTGCCACAAAAAGAGTGTCTATTTCTCTGCCCCCTTTAAGGGCTTCAAGGCAGGCGTTTCTGCCAATAATCAAATCTTGCTCCTCGGATTCTGTATTAAGAGGTCTGTCAGTCACTTTGCCACCTCGCATAATTTATAAATATTCAGTTTATTATAACATATATTTATATAATTGCAAACTATTTTTATTTATTACCATAATGGATGTTGCTGCGCTCAATTAGCAATTAGCAATTAGCAATGAAGGGGATTTTGCTGTGCAAAATCCGATTGTATATGGCACTGCGTGCCAGAAAGACTTTACAATCAGTCTTATATTTATCACTCCGTATATTTCAAAGTTATAAATTTATCTCTTTGTCAATAATACAAATTGGAGCGAAGCGACCCACCATTGCTAATTGCTAATTGCTAATTGCTAATTAAACTTCATTACTCATTACTCATTACTCATTAAATAAAGCTCATTACTCATTGTCGCGAAGGGACTTTTTGCCTCTACCACCACACGCCATCCATGTAGTTCATATTAAAATTTTTCAGAAAGTTGCTTTTCAGTGTATCTGAGATGTTATTTATTTCATAGCCTTTAAACTTAAGAGCCTTAAATTTCATGGCCAGCATTTCAACAGGCACGCAAAGCTCCATTGCCATGGTGTAAATTGTGTAATCCTCATTAAGGTGGGAAAGAACGTCGTTGTCATCAATCATAATTTCAGCGGCAAAAAGATTTGCCTCATTCTCGGCAACGGAATTTTCAAAGGCTCTGAAATCTTGAAACGCATTAAACGGCGCACCGGAAGTGCATACATGGTGGCCTATTTCGTGGTAACAAATAATGCGTTTTCCCTTATCGGAAAGGTTTGAATTTATCATAATCCCTTTAATACCCTTGCTTACGGCATAAAATCCTTTAATGGAAGTGGGAGAGCTTCCCAGATTTTCAAATAGCACGTTCGCCCCAAGCTCCTTTGCCAAAACAAAAGGATCATCGGCATTATAGTGTACTTTTATATACTTTGCTTTTTTCAATATTTGTTCGGTTGTCATGAATACACCCCCTTTTGTATTTCAGTAATATAATATCACTTTAGATGTACAATAAAACGGACTTTACTCTGCATTTTCATCTTTTTCTTCGGATTCTTCGTCGTTTTTGTACTTTTTGGGAGTATATCTTCTTTTAGCCTCGGTAGAACAAAATTCAAGCATTCTTATCATTGCTTCGGCAAACATTTCTTTTTCTTCTTGAGGGATTTCACCCCCTGCCATAAGTGCAGCGGCTTGTGAAAGAATTTCGCTTGCGTTAAGAGCTTCTTTTGTGCCACCTTTTTCATAAACCCTCTCAACATATTTATCGTTTTCAACGTCTTTTGTAGGGTCGTTACAATCGTCATTTTTAAGATATTCAATCGAAACGTTTAAAGCGCCGGCCAAGTTAATAAGAGTTCCCATTCGAGGCTTTTTATCCCCGTTTTCATAAGATACTATCATACGCCTTGTAACACCGCAAGCTACTGCCAAATCTTTTTGGGTCATTTTTGCTTTACTGCGGGCAAGATACAATTTTTCGGGAAAAGATGCCATTTTTATTACTCCTTTCAAATTAAAAGTTCACATTTTCAATTTACCTATTGACAAATGCCGTAAAATCCGTTAGAATTAAAGTGTAGCTAAGTGAACTTACAATTATTATATATCACATTGTGAAATAAATGTCAAGCTATTTTGAAGAATAAGTGAACTAATTGTGAAAGGAAGAGATGTTCTTATGACGGGAAATAAAGAAATCGGCCTTGCAGAGCAAAAAAAGGCTTTGGAAGTTTATATGGCAATAAAGAAAATTACCGAATCCGGCTGTGAAGCTGAAGTTCGGCAAATAAAAGGTAGATATAAAATTTTAAAAATACGGAAAAATATAGAAAGAGAAGTAACAACAATTTAATATATCCGTCTGTGAATCAGCACAGATGAAGGACTGAGTCGGGTCAACGAGATGCAGAAATGTGTCTTGTTGGCCCTTTTTATTTAATGAGTAATGAGTAATGAGCTTTATTTAATGAGTAATGAGTAATGAGTAATGAGTAATG
>CAVJRM010000049.1:0-4776 GCA_963652165.1 bacterium
TTTCAGTGAAATAAATCCTTACGGATTTGTGAAATTCGCCTTACGGCGAGTGAAATTGCCTTCGGCAGTGAAATGTCTGCGGACGAGGGAGGATTTATTTTTATGTTTCATTGCTAATTGCTCACTGTCAGTTCCTGCAAAATTATACAATCGGATTTTTCTTTGAAAAATCCCCTTCATTCCCCATTCCACATTTCACATTCCACATTTGAGCGACAGCGATATATTTGGAGCGAAGCGACCCACCATTGCTCATTGCTAATTGCTAATTTTATATTACCTATTCTACCACTTTTTTCAAAAAAATAAAGCTTTTAACAATATTGTTAACAAATTTTACATTTTTGCTTGAATGTTGCAACAGTTTTATATATAATATATTATGTATAATTATAGAATGGCATATTGATGTCAATTACAGATAGGAGAAATATTAATGGATTATGAGAAGCTGGCAGAGTTGCTGTTTCCGAATATAGATAAAACTCCCGATTATTACGAGAATTTATATCCTGCCCGTTCCCTTCCGGAGGGCGCAAGGGTTACCCGTTTTGCTCCGTCACCTACGGGATATTTACATATCGGCGGTCTTTTTCAGGCTCTTGTTGATAAAATGACCGCTGCCGCAACAAGCGGTGTTGCATATTTAAGAGTTGAAGATACAGACAAAAAAAGAGAAATTGAAGACGGCGTTTCGGCTATTACAAACGGCCTTAACTCCTTTGGCGTTCATTTTGATGAAGGTGTTACCGGTCTTAATACAGAAACAGGAGATTACGGCCCTTACACTCAAAGTAAAAGAGTTGAAATTTACCAAACCGTTGCTAAATCTTTAGTTAAGCAAGGTCTTGCCTATCCTTGTTTCTGCACTTCCGAGGAGCTTACAGCCCTTCGTGAAAAGCAAGAGAGCGAGGGCGCATTAATCAGAGGATATTTCGGCAAATATGCAAAATGCCGCAATCTTACCCTTGAAGAAATCGAAAGCAAATTAAATGCCGGTGAAAGCTGGGTTCTTCGTTTCCGCTCCGACGGCAGTGAAGATAAGCGAATTTTCTTTGATGATGTTATCAGAGGAAAAATCGAAATGCCGGAAAATATTATTGATGAAGTTCTTCTTAAATCCGATGGCGTGCCTACCTATCACTTTGCTCATGCTTGCGATGACCACTTTATGCACACCACTCATGTTATTCGTGGTGAAGAATGGATTTCTTCAGTGCCAAAGCATATAGCTCTTTTCCGTGCTTGCGGTTTCAAGGTGCCCAAATATGCCCACACTCCCCAAGTTATGAAAATCGATGAAGAAACAGGGGATAAGCGTAAGCTTTCAAAGAGAAAAGATCCTGAGGCTGCGGTGAGCTATTTTGTGGAGGAAGGATTCCCGAAAGAGAGCCTTATTGAGTACTTACTTACTATTATAAGCTCCGGTTTTGAAGACTGGCGCAGAGCCAATCCCACGGCGCCTGCAATGGATTATCCTTTTAATCTCAAAAAAATGAGCTCCAGTGGATGCCTTTTTGACCTTGTTAAACTTACGGATGTTAGTAAAAATGTTATTTCACTTATGAATGCCAATACGGTTTATGAGAGAGTTTCAGAGTGGGCAAAGGCTTATGACGAAGATTTTTACAAAGCCCTTTCTGCCGATAAACAAAAATCCACCGCTATTCTCAATATAGACAGAGAAAACCCCAAGCCCCGTAAGGACATAGCAAAATGGAGTGAAGTTAAAGATTACATTTCTTATTTCTTCCCTCAATACTATAAAAAAGATTATACTTTACCCGAGAATATTTCCAAAGAAGACGCAGCGAAAATTGCCGAAGAATATGCAAATATATTCTCCCTTGCAGATGATAAAGAAATGTGGTTTAACCGCATTAAGGAAATGTGCGTTCCTTTGGGATTTACCCCCAACGTTAAAGAATATAAGAAAAATCCCGATGGATTTAAAGGCCATGTAGGCGATGTTTCAACTGTAATCCGTATTGCTCTTACCTCACGCAAAAATACTCCCGACCTTTATTCTATTATGTCTCTTCTTGGTGAAGACGAAATAAAGGCAAGACTTAATGATGCAAAAAATAATTGGAAATAATCAGAACCCCGAAAGGATATGAGACCCATGGACGAAGTAACAGTAAACTCAAATTTTATTCACGATTTTATAGATGAAGATTTAGCCGCAGGCAGAAATACCCGTGTGCAAACAAGATTTCCGCCGGAGCCCAACGGCTATCTGCATATAGGCCACGCAAAGGCTATTTGCATTGATTTTAGTACAGCCGAAAAATACGGCGGTGAGTGCAATTTACGCCTTGATGATACCAACCCTTCAAAAGAGGATGTTGAGTATGTGGACGCTATCAAAGAAGATATTGAATGGCTTGGCTATAAGTGGAACAAATGCCTTTATGCATCAAGCTACTTTGATTTTATTTACGAATGTGCAATTAAGCTTATCAAAAAAGGCAAGGCTTATGTTTGTGATTTAACAGCCGATGAAATCAGAGAATACAGAGGCACTCTTACGGAGCCCGGCAAAAACAGCCCATACAGGGACCGTTCCATAGAAGAAAATCTTGATCTCTTCGCAAGAATGACCAACGGCGAATTCCCCGACGGGTCAAGAACTCTCAGAGCAAAAATCGATATGTCCTCACCTAATATAAATATGCGCGACCCTGTTATTTACAGAATTGCTCATGTTACCCATCATCAGACCGGTGATAAGTGGTGCGTTTATCCCATGTATGATTTTGCTCATCCTCTTTCAGATGCAAAGGAAGGCGTAACTTATTCTCTTTGCTCCCTTGAATTTGAAAATCACAGACCGCTTTATGATTGGTTTATAAATGAAATAGGATTTGAAGAGCCCCCGAGGCAGATTGAATTTGCCCGTCTTAATCTCAATTATTGCGTTACCTCAAAGCGCAAGTGCCTTGAAATGGTAAAAACAGGTATTGTTGACGGCTGGGATGATCCCAGAATGGCAACCCTTTGCGGAATGAGAAGAAGAGGATATCCCGCAGCGGCTATTAGAGAATTTATAAATAAAATCGGTGTTTCAAAAGCTTACAGTGTTGTTGATTACGGCCTGCTTGAAAGCTGTGTAAGAGATAATCTTAATACAAACGCTCCCAGAGCCATGGCAGTTCTTCATCCACTTAAAGTGGTTATTGATAACTATCCGGATGGTCAAGTAGAAGAAATTGAGGTTGAAAACAACCCGGATAGGCCTGAGCTCGGCACAAGAATCGTAAAATTCTCAAAGGAAATTTTCGTTGAACAGGAAGATTTCATGATTGAGCCCGTTAAGAAATATTTCAGACTTTTCCCCGGTAACGAAGTTCGCCTTAAAGGTGCATATTTTGCAACCTGCACAGGCTATGATACAGATGAAAACGGCAATGTTACTTGCGTTCATTGCACATACGACCCCGCATCAAAGGGCGGCAATTCCCCCGATGGCAGAAAAGTTAAAGGCACTCTTCACTGGGTAAGTGCCGCAGATAACTTTAAGTGTGAAGTTCGTCTTTATGACAGACTTTTCAATGCGGAAAATCCGGCAGGCGAAGAGGGCGTTAATTACCTTGATAATCTTAACCCCGATTCTCTTAAAATTCTTGATAATTGCCTTGTGGAGGGCGGCCTCAAAGGCGTAAAGCCCGGCGACACGTTCCAGTTTATGAGGCAGGGATATTTCTGCGTTGATAAAACCTCAACAGATGATAAAATTGTTTTCAATCGCACAGTTGCCCTTAACAGCTCCTGGAAATAATCAAATTTATAAGGAAGGTTAAACCTATGAAAGTTGTTTACCGCGTTATAAATGCAATATTCGGCGTTCTTATATTTGTTGCCGCATTTTTCCTTAATTTCTTTCATGTTGAAATCGGAACAAGCGATAACCTTGCAGATTTTATTTATTCTTTAACGGATAATGAAACCGGTGGATATGCCATTACCGAGGATTTTTCAATTAAAAGAATTATTGATTTGTTTACCGGCAATGATACTTTGTCATCCGTTATAAAGCTTGACAGTGACGGCTCATTCCTTTGGCCCTCGGAGTTCCATTCTTTGAATGTCAGAATGATTGTTTTTCTTAGTTCATTTTTAATAGCTATGATTCTTGGCGTGTTAATTATAGTGTTTGCCTGCACATCCAATAAAAGGGTGCCGAATGTGATATTAGGCATTTTGGGAATCATTGCAATAATTGCAATGATAGCATCGTTTAACTCCATGAGTGAGGATATTTATAATGGCACAGTAAATGTGATTGACTATGTGGTGGATAAGCTGTTTACCAATGAGCTTGTCACTTCTCTTCTTGGTGCGGCTGCAAGCACGGCAATAACCCTTGAAATTTCTCTTGCAGGTATGCAAAACGGGCTTCTTTTCATATTTATCGGCGTTGCTGCCTGGTCACTTATCAATATACTTGTAGATATTGGTGACCCCAAAGCGAAGGCAGAGCAAGAGGCTCTTAAAGCCGCAAAAGCCGAGAAAAAAGAAAAGAAAAAGGCAGCAAAGCAAGCAAAGAAAGAAGCTAAAACAATTAGCAATTAGCAATGAGCAATTAGCAATGAAGGGTTGCTACGCAACGATTGTATATGACAACCTCTCCACCCCTCCCTTTACACAAGGGAAGGCACAATAAGGTCGTTGCTTTGCTCCAATCATATATAGCTCTCAGTTAGTTCCTACTATTCAATCCACTAACCACTGCCCACTAACCACTCGCGAAGCGATATACAATCGGATTTTGCA
>CAVJRM010000050.1:0-4482 GCA_963652165.1 bacterium
ATTGACTGTTTGCAAAGCAAACAATGTGCTGCGCACATTACAACCTCTCAGTTTTTGAACGCTCAAAAAGGCGAGCGTTCAAAAACAGCTCCCCCTGCTATCAGTGAAATAAATCCTTACGGATTTGTGAAATTCGCCTTACGGCGAGTGAAATTGTCTTCGGCAGTGAAATGTCTGCGGACGAGAGGGGATTTATTTTTATGTTTCATAGCTAATTGCTCACTGTCAGTTCCTACAAAATTATACTATCGGATTTTGCACGGCAAAATCCCCGACATTACTCATTACTCATTGTCGCTCTGCGACACTATTCCACATTCCACATTGAAAAAAGCTCCCCGAAGGGAGCTTTTTGTTTTACTCATAAAGTGGATATTTTTTACAAATGGAAGCAACAATTTCATTCATCTTGTCTTTATTTGCCTCAAAATCGTTGATGCAAAGAGCAATGCATTCCGCAATTTTATCCATATCCTCAGGCTTAAGGCCTCTGGTGGTAACGGCCGCAGTGCCCAATCTTACGCCACTTGTAACGAAGGGCTTTTCCGGGTCGTTTGGAACGGCGTTTTTGTTTGCGGTGATATGAACCTCATCCATTCTGTGCTCAAGCTCTTTGCCTGTAACACCTGTGCCGCGAAGGTCAACGAGAATAAGATGGTTATCCGTGCCGCCGCTTACAAGATTTACGCCTCTGTCTGTAAGGCCTTTTGCGAGGGCCTTGCAATTCTCGATAATAGAAGCTTGATATGCTTTAAATTCCGGTTTAAGAGCCTCACCGAAGCAAACGGCTTTTGCGGCGATTATATGCATAAGGGGTCCGCCTTGATTGCCGGGGAAAATAGATTTATTAATGGCAGGGAGTAATTCTTCTTTGCAAAGAATAAGTCCGCCCCTTGGGCCTCTAAGAGTTTTATGAGTGGTGGTTGTAACTATATCCGCATAGGGAACGGGTGACGGATGAAGGCCTGCGGCAACAAGGCCGGCAATATGAGCCATATCAACCATAAAATAAGCGCCGATGGATTTTGCAATTTTGCCGATGCGCTCAAAATCTATAATTCTGGGATATGCAGATGCGCCGGCAACGATAAGTTTAGGCTTATTTTCTTTTGCGATTTCTTCAAGCTTGTCATAATCAATATATCCGTCATCATTAACGCCGTAAGCAATAAAATGGTAAAGTTTACCGCTGGCATTAACGGGTGAACCGTGGGTAAGATGTCCGCCGTGGGCAAGGCTCATGCCGAGAACAGTATCGCCGGGCTGAAGAATTGCGGCATAAGCAGCCATATTTGCCTGAGCACCTGAGTGAGCCTGAACGTTTGCAGCCTCAGCGCCGAAAAGCTCTTTTGCTCTTTCGATTGCAATGTTTTCAACTATATCAACGTATTGGCAACCACCGTAATATCTTTTTCCGGGGTAGCCCTCTGCATATTTATTTGTAAGCACGCTGCCCATAGCCGCCATAACAGCAGGGGAAACAATATTTTCAGATGCAATAAGTTCAAGGTTGTTTCTTTGCCTTGAAAGCTCAAGGCCCATTGCATCGGCAACCTCGGCATCATATTTTTTTACAAAGCTAATGGTATCAAGATAATCTGAGTACATAAAATTGCTCCTTTCTCGTTTGTGAGATTAGAGAAAATATACCACAAGACAGCATTTGTGTCAAGAATCGGCGGGGGATTAATCACATAATTAACATTATTGCAAACCGCCGTAAAATATGATATAATTTATTATACGAAAAATACGAAAGAGGATTTGATATGAATAATGAAATCAATGCTTTCGGCGAAGGCGTAACCGAAGGCGGTTTGCGCAACACAACTCAAATAAAAATCTTAATTGAATATATTGTTGATTCTCTCAAAGACCCCATCACACCGGAAATGGCTGTTGAGGCTGTTACGGCAAATAATCTTGCAAATTACTTTGAGGTTTCTCAGGCGGTTTCGGAGCTTGTGGAGAGCCAAAATCTTTCCCTTGACGATGAGAATTTTTTGCATCTTTCCCCAAAAGGCGTTGACTCCCTGCGTGAGCTTATAAACGATTTACCTGCCAGCGTAAAAGAGAGAGGCCTTGCCGATGCGGCTGCAATTCAAGTTAAACGCCGTAATGCCGGCTCAAACAAAGCCGTTATAGTTAAAAGCGGAGAGGGCTACAATGTAATTTGCACCGTTCTTCATAAGGACAGCCCCGTTATGTCGCTGACTGTTTACACCGCAGACTTTGCACAGGCAGAGAATGTAAAAAACAAATTTATGGAAGACCCCTCAAAAGTTTATTCAGAGGTTATTTCAACACTTTTCGGTTAAGGAGTTTTTACTGTTATGCTTGAAGAGCTTAAATATGAAGTTTACAAGGCGAATTTAAGCCTTGTGGAGTATAAACTCGTTCTGTTCACTTGGGGCAACGTTTCCGGAATTGACAGAGAAAAAGGCCTTGTGGTCATAAAGCCCTCAGGGGTGGATTATGCCACTATGAAACCGGAAGATATGGTTGTTATGAGCCTTGAAGGCGAAAAAGTTGAGGGGAGCTTAAATCCCTCCTCCGATACTCCCACTCATCTTGAGCTTTACCGCAGATTTTCAAATATCGGCGGAGTTGCCCACACCCATTCAACCTACGCCGTGGGCTTTGCTCAGGCGGCAAAAGATATTCGCCCTTACGGCACAACTCATGCGGATTTTGCATTCGGAGCGATTCCCTGCACAAGAGATTTAACAGGTGAAGAAATCAAAACCGATTATGAGCTTAACACCGGCAAAGTAATAGTTGAATGTTTTGAAAACAAAAATATAGATTATAACGCCGTTCCTGCCGTGCTTGTTCACTCCCACGGCCCGTTTACTTGGGGCAAAAATCCCAAAGATGCGGCAAAAAATTCAGCAATTCTTGAAGAAGTTTCAAAAATGGCTTACCTTACGGAAACCCTCGGTGGAGAAAAAGAGGCAAGCAAAAACATTCAAAAAAAGCATTATATGAGAAAACACGGCCCCAACGCATACTACGGGCAAAAATAAATAGCTTAAAATCTAAATTCCCCCGACTGCCGATTAAAGACTTTCGGGGGTTTGTTATAGCCAAATAGTGAAAAATAGTGTAAAATTAGTAAAAATTTAGTGGAAATCTCGGATTGCTTCTTATAATTGTATTGCTATTATTCGAGATTTGGAATATAATATTTACAATAAACTTTATGGAGGTAATTATGGAATATATGTCTGCAAGAGAAGCCGCCGATAAATGGGGCATATCTCAAAGAAGAGTTGCTGTGCTTTGTTCCGAGCAAAGAATCGCAAAAGCTACCATGGTCGGTAATATGTGGATAATTCCGACTACCGCAGAAAAGCCAATAGACGCAAGACATTTAAGATACAGCAAAACAGAAGATAAAGCTGTTAAACCTTTCTTAAAATGGGCAGGTGGCAAAGGTCAACTGCTTTCCGAGATAGAAAGATACTATCCTTTTAATGACGGAAAAATCACCAAATATGCCGAACCTTTTGTTGGTGGCGGAGCTGTTTTGTTTGATGTACTGAATAAATACGATTTAGAAAAAGTTTATATTAGTGATATTAATTCTGAACTTATCAATGCATATAAAATCGTCCGTGACGATATAGATAATCTAATTGAAATTCTTTTTTCTATGCAAAACAAATTTATTCCATTGGATACAGAAACTCGTAAAGAATATTATTTGACAAAACGAGATCGTTTTAATGAATTGAAAGCCGTTGAGGGTAACAGCAATAGTACAGAAAAAGCAGCGTTAATGATTTTTCTGAATAAAACGTGCTTCAATGGGTTATACAGAGTGAATAAAAAAGGTTTCTTTAATGTGCCTATGGGTGCGTACAAAAATCCTATGATTTGTGATGAAGAAAATCTCAGAGTAGTATCCGAAAAATTGCAAATAGTTACTATTGTATGTGGAGATTACAGAAAATCAGCTGATTTTATTGACGAAAAAACATTTGTTTATTTTGATCCGCCTTACAGACCTCTTACAAATACATCAAATTTTACGGCATATACAGAAAACTTATTTAATGATAAAGAACAAATTGAACTTGCAAACTTTGTAAATGATATGCACAAAAAAGGTGCAAAAATCGTAGTTAGTAATTCCGATCCGAAAAACTCAAATGCAGATGACAACTTTTTTGATGACATTTATTCTTCACATAAGATAAAAAGAGTTGAGGCAACACGAATGATTAACTGCAATAGTGAAGCAAGAGGAAAAATCAAGGAATTACTTATCAGTAATTTTTAATGGGGGTATATTGATATGAAAGGCAGAAATTTTAACGAATGGCTATTAAGTTTTCGCGAAAGTATCGCAGATTACGGTTACTATGTAGATTTTGAAAAGATTTATAAGAATGTTAATAAAATTAAAGTGGAAATTAACATTTTAAATTGCAATAACAAGTTGCACATTGATAACTGAATAATCCATAGAGCATAAGA
>CAVJRM010000051.1:0-3631 GCA_963652165.1 bacterium
TCGTATGAGTGATGGTTCTCTTGCAAATCTTGATAGAGGTGTGGATAACAGCGAAATATATCTTTTGATGTACAGAGAAAGTTCTGTTAAACAGTACATTTCAAATGCGTGTATTGTTACAGGCAATTCCAAAACGGATGTTATCAATTCCATTGCATCTAAAGGCTGCGATTATTATCTTGATTATGATTTAACCTCCGGTAATAAAATTTCTTACATTGGTTATCAAAGATCGGCAGATAAAGATGATGCAATTACCGAAATTACCGTTGACGGAACTGATTTGAAATTCAGTAAAGCAAAAGATTCAACGTCTTATCTTTTAGATATATCAAGCGATAAACTTTTTGATGATACTTTTGCGTTAGGAGATTGGGCAGGTGTTTATGCCGCAACAGATAAGACTATTTCAAAAACTTCTAAAGATTATAAAGCTCTAAAAAACAGTAAAGAAAGCTGCACTTGTGTTTCAGCCGGAAATTCAAAAATTTATGCTGTTTACCTCGGTAAAGTTACAAAGCTTGTTGAAACTACAACAATTGCTACTACTGAAAATTCAACAGAGGCAGTTTCTGAAACGGATAGCAATACAAGTGTAGAGGAGTTAATCACCGAAGAATCAGATTTGACCGAAGCCGAAATCAGTGAATCCGATGTAAGTGAAGATTTAACAGACGAATTTTATGATATTGATAAATCCGAAACTTCCGAAAGTGAAACAGAAGAATCCGATGGCGAAAGCGTAGGGTCCGTATTCAGTAAAGGCAGCGGTAAAATTATTTTGTGTTTGGCGATTATTTTGATCTTAATTTTAATCGGAACAGCATTTTATATGAAAGCGAGGGGCAAGAAGAATGAAAAAGATAATTAAACTTGTTGTTTCTCTTATACTTTCAGTTACTTGCGTTTTACAGCCATGCTCGGCATTTGCCGCGTCAATTACCGGAAAGACTTATGTTAAAGAAATGATTATCAGCTATGGTAAAACAGAGAATGATGCTAAAACTTGGCTCAAAAATAAAGGCTATAAGATAATTGACAATAATCTTAACGAAGGCGCAGACGATTCCTTTTCCACTGAAAGAGCTGTATATCTCGGCTATAAGACTACATCAAATGTTGATGAAGCTATTACAGATATGAAGCTCATGAATATGAAGGGTAATTATAGTGTTGAGGACTATCAACTTCTTCTTGAAGAGCAAAAATCAGGTTTAAAATTTTTTATTGGCAATTTTATAACCGCTATCAATGAATACAGAGATAACTATAAAAAAGGCCAAGAAAGAGCGGTTGCCGCTCATGATATGCTTAATTTAATGTATGATGATGATACAGACCAGAATTTAGGTGATTTGTTTCTCAATAAAATCAAAGAAGAATACACAGATGCTCAGTTTGATGCACTTTCTAAAAGCGAGCAAAATCAAATTGCCGATATGACAACTATTCTTATGCAGTCAAATGCAACTGCTGTTCTTGCCATTGAGCAAATTATCGCTCTTGCAACCGATTCAGGTGATTCTGTTTGGGCAGAAAGATATTTAAGTGCTAAGACCTATGATGATATGGTTGAAGACATTATGGATAACGAAAATTTAAATTTATCCAAAGCAGTTTCAAAGCTTGCATCAGAGTATGATACAGACGCAAAGGCTATTTCTTCAAAAATTGAGGATTATAAAACATACCTTAGTGCTTATACCGATTCAGAAATTAAATTAACGAATACCAAAGAAGAAATTGTAACTTATTTTAAGGATAAAGACAGCCTCGAATATGCGTCTTGGTATACAGCGGGGATTCAATATGAAGCGCTAAACTTGTTAGAGAATGATGGTGAATCTCTTTCTGATTTAATTTTTGATGATGATTATGATTTAGAAAACGAAGACAGATGTTTGCTTTACCCTTTAGTTTCTGTTTTGACCGAAGGCCAAAGAGCGTGCCTTGATTTTCTCCCTATGTATCAATTGGTAGCTCTTGGTATAAATGACAACGACTCAATAAAAACAGCTATGAAGAAGATTGATTGCGATTCAGTAGGGGAAGGCTCAATATCAATTTATGATGGTGTTGACCGCTCAATATTCAGCAGCCAAGTTGCCTTAACAAACGCGGCAAGTAGTCTTCAAAACTCAACAGGTAAAAACTATTCAGAAAATTGGTTTACAGAGGGTATTTCAACCTCTACAAAAGTTTTATACGTTGCTTTTGGCGTTACGACTATTGCTACTGTAGCAGCATTAGTTACAAGTAAATTGTTATGGAAATCTAATAAAGAATTTACTCATATCTATGCTGCTCTAGAAAACGGCGGTGTAGAAGATTATATAAATGAATCCGTCAAACATTTCAATAAGGTCAGTAGTAATAATTGGGAAGTACTTGATGAATCGCTTGATGAAGCTGACATAGAATTAATTGGTGCGGTAAAAAAGTATGGAAATGCAAGATTCTGGAGTAAAGCACTTCGCTATGTTGGCCTTACTACTACTGTAATTTCCGTATTGCTTATGGGATTTTCACTGATTAGTACATATAATGATTTGAAAGAATACTATAATGTTGATTTTACACCGATTCCCATGCACATGGTTAATCAAGGCATAGATGAAAATAACGAAAAAGTTTACACCTATTACACCGTCGTAAAGTGTAACAGAGAAGAAGCTCAAATGGTTACCGATAATACAAAATTACTCGGAGCTTATGGCGATTTGAATGGCGATGTGGGTAAACAGTGGGTTGCACTTTATACTACCACCGATAAATCGGCAGGTGATCCAATTACAGCAAAATTCCTTGTTCAGTACAGCAACAGTAATATTCCGGATGATGATACGGCTCTTTCAATGTTCGGTGAAAGCGTTGCACAAAACTTAACCAATGAAAAAGCGGGATATACATATTCAGATGACAAAAACGGAATTTATCTTTTTTACAGTACAGATGCTACAGCTTATGCCGGCAGCGTTTTCTCAAACGGCTTTTATGCAATGATTAGTGCCGGTGTGATGTCAGTTATAGCTATTGTTTCGTATTTTGTAAGCTATGGTATTAAAAAGAGAAAAAATAAAACCGGAGGGAGAGCTTATGCTTAAAAAGACATTAAAAGCTACACTTAGCGTCGTTTTATCAATTGCAATGTGCCTTGTTGCTTGCACAGGTGCATTCGCCGCATCTTCCGAAAAAAATAAATACATTAAAGAAATTTTCTTAAGTTACGGAAATTCTGACACCGAAGCAAAATCCTACCTTACAGATAACGGTTATGAGGTGCTTGATTATAACCTTAATGAAGGCGCAGATGATACTCTTTCCACAAAGAGAGCCGTTTATCTTGGCTATAAAACCACGTCCGATGCCGATGAAGCTATAACCGATATGAAACTTATGAATATGAAAGGCGGTTACAGCGTTCAGGATTATCAAATGCTTCTTGATGAGCAAAAGGATAATATTCAGTTTTTCCTTAATGATTTTATTATTGCAATAAATGAATACAGAAATAACTATAAGAAAGAAAAAGGCAGTGCAATTGCAGCTTATGAATTGCTTAATTTAATCTATGAAGATGATACACAGCAGTATATGGGTGATTTACTCCTCAATAAAATTAAGGAAGAAT
>CAVJRM010000052.1:0-3248 GCA_963652165.1 bacterium
TGCGACGATTGTATTAGACAACCTCTCCGTCAAGGCTGCGCCTTGCCACCTCTCCTTACACAGGAGAGGCAAAACCGCTTCCTGTCAATTCCTACGTTTCTATACTATCGGATTTTGCACGGCAAAATCCCCTTCATTACTCATTACTCATTACTCATTACTCATTACTCATTGTCGCTCTGCGACACTATTCCACATTCCTAATTCCACATTGTTGCTTTGCGACATCATTGCTCATTGCTAATTGTTCATTAATCCCCCTCTCCTCCTTTATTAATCTTTTGTATTGGCACTCTCATGTAAAGAGTGCTAATAATTAACAAATAGTTCACAAATAAATCACAAAATTTCTCATTTTCCCGGTTAATATATAGGTGTCGAAAGGGAAAGAACCCAAGAGACAGAAAGAGATGATTCCAATGGGATGTATCCCAAAAGGTATTAAACCGGCAGATGCAGACCTTGCCGAGTAATAAATAAAAGGCTTGCAAAATTAAAAATTAAAACTATTTAAATTTTTTGGAGGTATTAATTATGTTTGAACTTGTAAGAAGAAATAATAACCACGTTAACACTTATAACCCCTTCCGTGAGATGGAAGAATTTGAAAAGAACTTTTTCGGCTATCCCTTCGGTAACTTTTTCAGCAATGATACATTAGAAGAGTTTAAGACCGATATTACCGATGAGGGTGACAGTTACCTGCTTGAGGCAGATTTGCCCGGCTTTGCAAAGAACGATATCAATGTTGATATTAAAGACGAAGTCCTTACAATCAGCGCCGAAAGACACAGCAAGCACGAAGAAAAGGATGATAAAGACAAGATCATCCGCAGCGAGCGTTCCTATGGCAGCTACACCAGACAGTTTGATGTTTCCGGCATTGATTCCGACAATATCAAGGCAAAATATGAGGACGGCGTTTTGAAATTGACTCTTCCAAAGAAGGCAAAGGAAATTCCCGAAGCAAAGCGCCTCGAAATTGAATAAGCAAAAAAAATAAAAGGGAAGCTTCGGCTTCCCTTTTTCATTTAAAAAGTATATACGGATAAATAAAAGAGCCTGCCCATCGGCAAGCTCTTTTTTGTTGAATTTTAATTATTCGTCGTCGCCTTCGTCTGCATCATCATCTTCAAAATCGATGTCAAACTCAAGCTTTTCACCACAATTGGGGCAATCAACGCTGCCTTCATCGATAATGTCACCGTCTACGGTAATGATTTCGCCGCAGCTGGGGCATTCTACATCATAAAGTTCTTCGTCATCATCGCAACCGCAGCAGCAGCAATCATCATCACAATCATCATAATCATCGCAGCAGCAATCGTCATCATAAACGAAACTTTCAAGCTCACCGAGGTCCTCATCAACAGCATCAAGCTGCTCTGAAAATACATCAAGGTCCTCATCAATAGCATCTACTGTGTCTGCCATTTCTTCAAGGGTATCGATAATAGCCTTAAGAAGTTTGTCGTCTTTGCTGTTTCCAAGTTCCATGCCGTCTGCAAGGCCCTTAAGATAAGCAACTTTTTCTGTCATTGACATAATAAAACCTCCGTTCAATTATAAAATTATGTTTAGCCTCTTGAGAGGTATTCGCCTGTACGGGTGTCAATTACGATCATTTCGCCCTCTTCAATGAAGAGAGGAACTTTAACCTCGGCACCTGTTTCAACAGTTGCGGGCTTAGTTGCGTTAGTAGCAGTGTTGCCTGCAAAGCCGGGATCGGTCTGGGTAACCTGAAGGGTTACGCTGTTGGGGGGTTCAACACCGAACGTGTTGCCCTTGTAGGAAAGAACACGACAAGTTTCGTTCTCTTTAACATACTTGAAGCTGTCAGGGAGAGTGTCTTTACCAATGGGAACCATATCATAAGTGTCGGGATCCATGAAATAATAAAGGTCACCGTCATTGTATGAATATTCCATATCTTTGCGCTCAATATAAGCGGTAGGGAATTTATCGGTAGGGTTAAAAGTGCGCTCAACAACGGCACCGCCGATAACATCTCTGATTTTGGTTCTTACGAAAGCAGCGCCTTTGCCGGGTTTAACATGCTGGAATTCAATAATCTGGTAAACTTTACCTTCCATTTCAAAGGTAACGCCGTTTCTGAAAT
The DNA here is from genome assembly GCA_963652165.1 of bacterium. GTDB lineage: Bacteria > Bacillota > Clostridia > Oscillospirales > Acutalibacteraceae > CAG-177. The sequence continues at coordinate 2,120 of CAVJRM010000052.1, forward strand.
CGCCTGCTGATACCATAAAAATTTCTCCTTATAACGATAGATTATAATTTAACATTGTTATTTTATACTATTCTATATTATTTTTCAAGTGCTTTTTTGAAATTATAAAACAATATTTATAAGTGGCTACGCTTAAATGGGAAACAGTCCTTCGGAAATGGAGAATGTGGAATGATGTCGCAAAGCGACATCATTCCACATAAAAAAAGCCCCCGAAGGGAGCTTTTTTGCTATTTAGCTATTATTTGCTTTTCTTTGTTTTAACAACTGCTACTGTACCTGCAAGGAGTGCAAGGAGAGCAACTGCGGGAATAACTGCTGAGCTGCCTGTGTTGGGGATAGCTGAGTTAGTGGAAGCAGCCTTTTTGGTGGTAGCGGCGCTTGTAGGCTCATCATAAACAGCTGTGCCCTTTTGGGTTACGACTTCAGCATCGTCCTCTTTTGCAGATGAGGGAAGAGTTGTAGCTGTGGTAAGTCTGTTAAGAATGATATCACCGGAGTTCGCACTTGATTTTGTAGTGGTAGGTGCTGTAGTGGTGGTAGTGGTGGTAGTTGTTGCAAGAGCGTCCTGGATAACGTCTTTTCTTGTTGCACCTGTATCTGCAGAAGCAGTAGATGCTGTTGTAGCGGTTGAAGCTGTTGTAGCTGTAGAATCTTTTTCGTCTGCGAATGCCATCATAGTGAGTGAGCAAAGTGCTACAAGAGCAAGAACGAGAGCAAGAACAACTGAAACTGTCTTTTTCATAATTGTTTCCATCCTTTTTATAATATTTTTTATGTGCCCTATTGTAAAGGCAAAAGTACGATTTGTCAAGAGCGGAGGCTCTTTTTTGTGCATATTTAACAAACGGAGGCTTAGACAATGTGAAATTAGGAGTGGGGAACATTCTCACGAAATGTGGAATGTGGAATGTGGAATGGGGAATGTCGGGTCGCTTCGCTCCGATTGTATAATTGACAAAGAGGAAAAACTATACCTCCGAAATATACAAATTGGTAAGAGAAAGCCTGATTGTAAGGTTTTACAGGCACGCAGTGCCATATACAATCGGATTTTTCTTTGAAAAATCCCCTTCATTACTCATTACTCATTACTCATTGTCCCTACGGGACATTTCATTCCACATTC
>CAVJRM010000053.1:0-2878 GCA_963652165.1 bacterium
AGATTGCATATGCACACCACCCCACCTGCCTGCCGGCAGGCAGGTTCGGGCAAAGTTCTTTTATAAGTTCATCAAGTTTGCTCATGCGTCCTCACCGCCTTTCGTCGGTTTTGAATCGCTGATTACGGCTATCGATTTGCCGCCTGTTATGTCCGCTATTTTCGCTTCTTCAAGGAGCATTCTGTCAAAGTCGCTCTGATACAGCCGATCCTGAACGATGCGGTATTTCTCAAATTCGCTCAGAGCGTGCTGCTCGGCAATCTTTGCAGAAATCGTTCCTGCGTTGGTCAGAATCTCCTTCCGGCTCAGCCGAAGAACGTCCTCAAACTGTTCTGCCCAGTCCTCCATGGTCATGGGCACTTCTTCCTCGGCTCTCAGCTCTGCCAAGTCCAGATAAGCGTTGACGATTCTCGCCATCGCGGAAAGTTCTTCCTTGGTCAGATAGTTTTTTGCAACCACAACATCGAATTTCTGAATTTTACCATCGGGCGCATCTTTCCATGTGGTCAGCCCCATATGTTCCTTTGTGCTGTCCGCACGACGATAGATAGTTTCTGCCGCCGTTTCGCCATGAATCGCCCAATGAAGCTGATTCTGCACCCGTGCAAAAAACAGCCTTGTCGTTTGCGACTTGGCATCATAATCAATACTGGTGGCATAGATATCTGTGATTTTCTGATAAAAGCGCCGCTCCGAGAGGCGAATCTCGCGAATACGCTCTAACTGCTCTTTGAAATAGTCTTTTGTCAGGACTGTTCCGCCGTTTTTCAGGCGTTCGTCATCCATTGCGAAACCCTTCACGGTAAACTCCTCGATAATATGATTCGCCCATTTCCGGAACTGCACTGCGCGGGGCGAATCCACCTTATTGCCCACAGCAATGATGGCGCTCAGATTATAGTGATTGGTATTGTAGCTTTTGCCGTCTGCGGCAGTTATTCGAAATTTTCGAATAACTGCCCCTTCATCGATCTCACCATCGGCAAAAATCTTTTTTAAGTGGTAGTTGATCGTGTGGGTCTCCACATTATACAGAAGTCCCATCATTTTTTGTGTCAGCCACACATTTTCATCGAAGTACACGGCATTTACATCACTTTCACCGGTAGCGGTGATGAATGTGAGATATTCTGCTGCGGAGGAGCGAATGATGCTGACTTCCTTTTTTTCTTTTTTCATGCTTCCACCTCAATCTCCTCAATAATCTTATCAATCTCATCACGAAGCACTTGCTCACGGGCAACAATTTCTTTAATTTCGCCGTTCAGCTTTACAATGTCAATTTTTTCTCTTGTGTCCTCAGCCTCAACATAGGTGGAAACGGAAAGATTGTAATCATTCTCTTTTACCTCGTTATAGGGTGCAAGGTGGGCAAAATGCGCCTTATCTTCACGCAGAGTAAAAGCAGAAACAATGTTTTCTATGTTTTCCGGGGTGAGTTTATTGTTGTTGGTAACTTTTATAAATTCATTTGAGGCGTCAATGAAAAGAACGGAGTTATCTTTTTTGTTCTTTTTCAGCACCATAATGCAGGTGGCAATTGATGTGCCGAAGAAAAGATTGCTTGGCAGCTGAATAATGCAATCTATAAAGTTATTATCTACAAGATATTTGCGGATTTTTTGCTCTGCACCTCCACGGTACATAATACCGGGGAAGCAAACTATTGCGGCGGTGCCGTTAGAGGCAAGCCAGGAAACGCTGTGCATAATAAATGCCATATCCGCCTTGCTTTTGGGTGCAAGAACACCGGCAGGGGAAAAACGAGGGTCATTTATAAGCAAGGGGTTATCATCGCCTGCCCATTTAATTGAGTAAGGCGGATTTGATACTATAAGCTCAAAAGGCTCATCATCCCAATGCTGTGGGGAAATTAAAGTATCTTCACAGACAATATTGAATTTATCAAAACCCACATCGTGAAGAAACATATTGATACGGCAAAGGTTGTAAGTGGTAATATTTACCTCTTGACCGAAAAATCCGTTACGAACGGCATCTTTACCAAGGACTTTTTCAGCTTTCAAAAGAAGGGAGCCACTGCCGCAAGCAGGGTCATATACTTTATTTATCTCCGTTTTTCCAACTGTACCAAGGCGAGTGAGAAGCTCTGAAACATCTGCGGGAGTGAAGAACTCTCCGCCGGATTTGCCTGCATTTGAGGCGTACATAGTCATAAGGTACTCATAGGCATCGCCGAAGGCATCAATATCATGATTTTTTACATCGCCTAAATTCATATCATCTATGCCGTTAAGGAGCTTTACAAGTTTTTCGTTTCTCTTTGCCACGGTGGCACCCAGCTTGTTGCTGTTAACATCAAAATCATCAAAAAGCCCTGCAAAATCCCCCTCGGCATCACTTCCGCTTGCCGATTCTTCTATATGGCGAAAAACTCGCTCTAAGGTGATATTAAGGTTTTCATCGGATGGGGCGCTTTTACGAACATTGCAAAAAAGCTCACTGGGGAGGATAAAAAAGCCCTTTTCGTTAACTAAACCCTCACGAGCCTCCTCTGCCTCCTCATCAGACATTAAAGCATAATCAAAATCTGTGTTGCCTGCCTCAATTTCGCCCTTGTTAATGTAGTTTGTTAAGTTTTCTGAAATGTATCTGTAAAACATTGTGCCAAGCACATAATTCTTAAAATCCCAGCCGTCAACGGCACCGCGAAGCTCATCGGCAATTGCCCAAATGGCACGGTGCAATTCTTCACGCTCTTGCTCTTTTTTAGTATCAACCATTTTAATACCCCCTTATTTAATTGCATAATACTCTACTCTACATTTTACCATATTTTCTTTATTTGTAAAACATAAAATTCACCTTTTAGCGTATGTATGAAATAAATTTTTTAATCTTTGTATATATTCTACCA
>CAVJRM010000054.1:0-2854 GCA_963652165.1 bacterium
TCCATATAATTTACAAGTGAAGTCCAATCTGCAAGTCCGCCGAAAAGTTCAAGTTTATAATATGCCTCAAGAAGATTTTGATAGGCAACGGTTACAACGGACTGTGTAATTTGCGGACTGTCCTTAATAAGCTGCTGCGCATACTCATAAGCCCTTTGGAAATCTTTGAAGCTTGATTTAGTATACTTAGGAATTGTCCTTGAAGTATCTGTGGTATCATAAACCTTGTTTACACCGATATTTTGCGGATTATATGCCTTTGCTGTATACGAAAGAACCCATTTTAATGTGTTGTATCTTGGTGACAATGATATATGCTCTTCGCAGTTTTCCGATCTCCAAGATATATCATCATAGTGCTCTTTAAGGCCGGTTGTGTATTCGTTTGACGTCATTGCAAACTCTACATAATACTTTTGAATCTTATTTGTTATCTCTCCGGCACCACTTGCACTCAATACATAGTCTTGAATCGGCGTAAGAGGAATGGATGTGGTAGAAGCAATTGCTGTAATATCACCGTTATCATTGGTTGTATATGTACAATAATTGCCAAATACGCTTTGCCCATTGAGTGTTGAACCGATTACTGCAAAGGCTTTTCTTGTGATAGTGGAATTGTCGCCATCATAATTGAATATAAGGCCAAGAGAATTACAAAGAGTTGTAACTTTAGATTTTTCATCATCTGTAAGGTCAGTCCACTGCTTTGACCCGTTATTATAACCACCACCGGAATTTTGGGTTATATCAAAGGTAAGGCTTCCGAGTGCAAGTCTTACAACATCTTCTGCATCGTTAACAGAAAGTGTAACATCATTATCCGAAACAGATGCATAAGAAAGCGCCGCCTGAACGACCTGCTCATAACGAGTATTATTGAAATAATATTTATCCGGATTTGAAATATTTGCGTAAGTTACATTGGTTGAATAAGATACACCTGTTGTTGAGAACGGATATGGACTTGATGGCATATTGGGGTTGGTATCAGCTGCAAGTGTGTAGGCACCGTCATCGTTCTTATCATAAATGTTCTTAGTGAAGAGCTGCATTCTTACGAAATACATAAGCCAATCACCGTAAGCGTTTGGCAAAGTTTCCTCTGCATATTTACGGAATTCTTCAGCATAATCAGATGCATCTGAAATGGCATCTGCAAATCTTAAATAATAAGCTGAAAGCTCTGCCGGGAAGTCTTCTGTGTAAAGAGCCTTATACTTACCGCTTTCATACTGAACCTCACCTTTACTGCCGGTTCTTGTTGTACCGTTTTTAGTAATTACCTGAGCTCTGGTGAAATCAGTGTAAGTATAACTCGTTGTATCAACAGTATCAGTGCCTTCCACGTAAGTATAATTTACGTCTTCATTTGCAGATGTGGTTCTGTAATCCACTTTTTGATAAACATAATATGTTCTGGTTTGATCTACACGCTTACTGTATTCATAGCAATCATTGCCTGTATATTCCGTTGCATACTGTGCAGCAGCGTTGGCAGTTGACAATGATTTATAGCTTGTGGGGAAAGGAACAGCATATTTTACTGCACCATCATCCGTAACCACATGCTTCTCAACGTTATAATCTGTAAGGCCTATTGCCTCTGCGACTTTTTCGGCTTGGCCTTTTGATGAATAGTTAATATCGCCGGAGAAAAGAGTGGCGTTTTGGTTATCGTCAAAACTTGCAACATAAGTTTCAAGATCATCAATTGTAATAGGATTAGAGCCGATATAGTTTACTTTAGCCTCATTATTTTCTTTTGCACTACTGCTGTCATAATATTCCACACTCTTTACAGCACTTGAGCCGAGCAACGGGAATAAAGTTGAACTGAGAGGTACTATATATACATTAAGGTAATAAAGAAGCATTGAAACCAATGTGCCCAAATTATCACTGCTTGCAAGAAGACCGTCAAGTGTTGTAATTGATGTAGGAGTGCTTGAATTAAATACGTCTCTGTTATTTGTTTCAGAAGAAGTGGGAAGAATTGCATTTCCTCCGAAAAGTGCACCAAGCACACGGTCAATGAGCCTAAGAAGTACTACAACAAGCGGCTGTTTAAGCTCACCATCGGAGTTAGCTTGGAAAAGTGCAAGAATTTGCTGAAGGTCAAATTTTACAAGTGAATCGCCAAGCCAGTAATAAAATAGGCCTTCAGATGCAGAGCCTGATTCTTCAATCCAATTTGGAAGGAAGTTAGCTGGAATAAGAGCAAACAGTGTGTTGTCAATCAAATCAAAGAGAGTTTTTCTAAGTTCGGATGCGGGGATATTAACCGTCTTATAAGAACTTGTACCTGTTGACGGATATTTCTGCCTAAGGCTTGAAAAGCTCGCCCAGGCAGAGTTAACATAATCCTTCCACTTAGAGCCTGCGCCACTGCTGTATGATGAGAATTGGTTGGTGTTTTCATCAAATGTGCCAACAAAAATGGGCATATACATACGAGCGCCCCAAACGAGGAACTCAAATACAAAGGTTTCGAAATTTGTATCTGTTTCGAAGCTGTCGGTATCATATTTTGATGAAAGGCCTTCGGAAATGGGGAACACGCCGTTAAGGAAGAAAGCACCGATTGATGCACCTATATCCGCTGCAGCTCTGGGAATAGTAACTGTAGTTTTATTATCACGAAGTAATATTTCTTCAGTATAAGGAAGAGGAGTAACGCTTTGTACACCACCCTGAGGCGTATAATCTTCACCGATTTGCTGATAGTAGTATGCATCAAGCCTATCAAAATAATTGTTTTCGGGAAGATAACGTGTTGCAAGTGATGCAAGGCCGTATGCACCAATCTCAGCAACTGTTGTTGCCCACTCGGGGAAGTAACAACCGTCTATTA
>CAVJRM010000055.1:0-2852 GCA_963652165.1 bacterium
AAAATTGTGAAGTTGTAGGATAACAAAACGGCAGGATAATGCTAAAAGTAAATTCAGATTTCGGCACTGTCTAAGGTTGGTTTATATTGATTTGCGTATATCAAATTTATTAAGAATACAAGTAAAAATTGTAAGCTTTCTATTCTTAATTTATTGTAAATAAATTGATTATCCCGAAAAAGCCTTGATTTACAGGTACTTTAAGAGGATTGCAAGCTGAATTTACTACTCATTTACTACTTTTTACGGAAAGACTTGATATGCCCGCCGCAATCCCTTTTTGAAGCTGCACCCATGATAGGCACATCACAGAATTAAATACAGACCGCACAGGCGGCGTTCCTAACTTCCAAAACAGGAAGAATAGGAACGCCGCTTTTTTTATACCTACTGTTACGCAATAGGGGCATAAAAGCCCTTGCTATCAGCGGCTTTGCAGGCGCGTTTCTGGCGCAGACAGGGATTTATCCCTGCACCCGCAAAATCGCCGTTCTACTGCGTAACAAATCCGCAGCAAAGGAGTGATGAAACTATGGCTGTTTTCCGTGTGGAGCGCAATACGGGTTATACCTTGGCAGATAAAGTTATCGCACTCATAAGTCTTGCCGGGGTATGCTTTTTTATTCATAAATTCAAGTACCGGTTTACCGTTCTTTTCTCCCGCAAATCTTTTAAGTGCCGTTTTACCTTCGTTATCAAGGAAAACAACATAATCTCCTATATTTGGAGAGACTTTCTTTTCAATTATTACCGTATCACCGTCATCAATTCCGGCATCAATCATAGAATCACCTGTGGCTTCTATGATGAAGTAATCGCCTTTACCGAAAATCATTTCCGGAAGCTGACAGGTGCCTATTATTTTTTGCTCTTGCTCATCACCGATACCGCAGCTGACAACATTGTCAAATTTTGTTGCGGGAATGGAACCTGCATAATATGTTGACATATATTTTGTGCCGATGTTATATCCGTCATAAGTTATCATACCTTTTTCAGCCATTGCCTGAAGATATTTTATTGCACAGGCGGCAGTAACTCCCATTTTTTTGCCTATCATTGATTTTGACGGGGAATTGCCGTTATTTTCCCTCTGATACCTTTCAGCATAATCATATATTTTTTGCATAAGTGCAGGGCTTTAACTTTTCATTTTATCATCCGCCTTCTATGGTTAACAACTATTAACGACAACTAATTATATTTATTTCCTTCTGCCAAGGGAAAATTGAATAAATTTGAGGATTTTGGGGAATTTTTTCAGTTCGTGTAATATTTCATCTAAAATTCAGCACTATATATATGTAAAGAATTATGTTATACTTGATAAAAAATTCAATATTTAAACGGGGAGATAGTTTAGTGATAACATTTTTACTTACGTTAATTGAAACTGATGAAGATAAGGAATTTCTAATTTTAATTTATGATAAATATGCTAAGATGCTTAATCTAATTGCAAAAAATAACCTTGATAACATTGCTGATATAGATGATTGTATTCAAGAAACTTTTGTTGAGATAATAAAGTCATTTGATAGTTTTAAGAAAGTCAATCCTTCTCGCCAAAAATCTTATATTTCAACTGTATGCAGAAGAACTGCTTACAAGATAAACAGCAAAAATTTGAAAACAATAAGTTTTGAAGATTTGCAAAGCGCATATTTGAAAACTGAAAATTTAAATTTTTCCGAATTTAACAAAATAGAAATCGCTTATTCTCTTAATAAACTTGATTTAAAATACAGAGAACCGATTATTATGAAATATATGGATGGTCTTCCCGTAAAAGAAATTTCTGAGAAGTTAGGAATTTCTGAAAATCTTGTTTTGCAAAGAATTTACAGAGCAAAGAAACTTTTATATGATTTATTGATGGAGGAATGAAAAATGCTAAAAAATGATAAGATTTTATCAGATGCTTGTTATTTAGCTGAAGAAATGTATTGGAAAGATTTTTCTGAAAATATTGATGAATCAAAATTCACTGATATTTCAAGTGAGCAGCGTAACAAAATATATAAGCTCATAAACGATAGCCCTAAAAATGTTAACGGTAAGAATGATACCTCTCACGCAACTATGAAATCCGGCAAAAAATTAAAAGCAATGCTTATTGCTGCTGCTTTGATAATTTTGATGACTGCTACAGCTTTTTCATTTTCACCTATTCATAACTTTATTGTGAAAATATATAAAGATTGTTCAGAAATTATTTTCAGTACAGATGAGTCCGAAGATTATCTTTATTCAGATTTTACTTACATTCCCACCGGATATAAATTATCCGATAGTACACGCAATAAAAATTCTCAGTGTTTGCTATATTTGAATGGAAAAAAAAGAATTGTTATTGACACTATTTTAAATAAGAACAGCAAAACCTTTATCGATACTGAAAATGCAAAAACAGGCGAAATTGCAGTTAACGAAACTACAGGTTATTACAGCATAACCGATTCTGAAATAATTTTAATTTGGTCAACAGGAAAGTACAATCATTGTATTACAGCAGACGTTAACGATGATAAGATTTCTCTCGAAGAAATTGTAAAAATTGCACAATCCAGGCAATATACATCTCAGCAACATAACTAAATTTTAAGAAATCGAAAAAATATTTGTAATATTATGGTTCTATTTTCACACTTATTATATGAGAAGTAAAACTCAAAAATAACCGGAAAGGAACTTCATAATTATGAAAATTACATTCAAAAAAATCATTTCTTTGGTACTTGTGGTGGTCTTGTTTGCTTTGTTGTTTACAATGTCTTGTTCGGCAGGTAAGGTTTCAAAGGAATACGATGCTAAATTCACCTATATTGCTACTTGTGGTGGCTCTATAGATC
>CAVJRM010000056.1:0-2842 GCA_963652165.1 bacterium
TCCATATAATTTACAAGTGAAGTCCAATCTGCAAGTCCGCCGAAAAGTTCAAGTTCATTATATGCATCAAGGAGGGTTCTGTAAGCAACTGTAACAAGGGACTGTCTAATACCGTCTTTTTTAGCTATAACTGCCTTTGCATACTCGTAAGCTCTTTGGAAGTTATTGAAACTTGATTTAGTATACTTAGGAATTGTCCTTGAAGTATCTGTGGTATCGTAAACCTTGTTTACGCCAAGGCCTTGCGGATTATATGCAGATTCTGTATATGCAACAACCCACTTAAGTGTGGTAAGGTCAGGTGTTGAATTGGAGTTGGATTCAAGGTTTGCCGCTCTCCATGAAATATCATCATAATGGTTTCTAAGGCCTTCTGTGTAACCATCTGAATCCTCTGCAAAGTCAATGTAGCTTTCCCAAATCTGCTGCTCAGCATCGGTATTTTCTACTGTGCTTGAGCCTGATGTATGACTCTTCTTGTTTGTATAAGGTGTAAGAGGAACGGATGTAGTGGTTTTAACTGCAATAATGTTTCCGCTATCGTCTGTGCTGTATGTACAATAATTACCAAATACATTAGAGCCGTTCATTGTGCTTGTAAAGAGTGCGAAAGCCTTTCTTGTGATGGTGGAATTTTCACCGTCATAATTGAATGTAAGGCCGAGTGAATTACAAAGAACAGTAATCTTTGCCTTTTCTTCATCTGTAAGTCCGGTCCACTGCTTTGAATTGCTGTTGTAAGTGCCGTCAGAATTCTTTGTAACATCAAATGCAATTGTGCCAAGGGCAAGTCTTACAACATCCTCTGCATCAAATGGATCAAGGGCTACATCATTTTCAGAATTCGTTGCATATTCAAGTGCGGCCAAAACAGCCTGCTCATTTGCCGTATCTGCAAAGTTATAATTTGTATCGCCTTTATAGCTCTGCTCGGTTGCATATCCGCTTGTTGCAGTGAATGGGTATGGGCTTGAAGGTGTTGATGGGTTAGTATCAGCTGCAAGTGTGTAAGCACCGTCATCGTTCTTATCATAAAGATTAGAAGTGAAGAGTCGCATTCTTACATAGTACATAAGCCAATCGCCGTAAGCACTGGGTAAGGTTTCCTCTGCATATTTACGGAATTCCTCAACATAATCGGATGCATCGGAAAGAGAGCTTGAAAGTCTCAGGTAAATACCGTTAGCACTTGTGGAATAATCCTCTGTGTAAAGGGCTTTATATTTACCGGTTTCGTAACTAACTTCGCCCTTAGAGCCGGATCTGTAGGAGCCATCAGTGCCTTTTTTAATTTGAGCAGTTGAGAAATCAGAGTAAGAGTATGTGGTTGTGTCTACAGTTCCGTCATCATTGTATGTATAACTAATATTTTCATTTGCGGACGTGGTTCTGTAGTCCATTTTTTCATACAGATAGTATGTTGTATTTAAGCCATCGCGCTCACTCTTTATGGTGAATGTATTATCCGAAAGCTCTTTTGCGTAGGTTTCAGCTGCGTTGGCTAATGTAATCTTATCATAAGACTCCGGGAACGGAACGGCATATCTAACAGCACCGTCATCTGTGGTCTCATGGTCTGCTGCCGAATAGTTTGTTAAGCCGATTTCCTCTGCAACCTTTTCTGCTTTGGCTTTTGAGGTGAAGAGCTTATCGCCTGAGTATAATGTGTAGTTTTGATCCTCATCAAGCGTCTTAACATAGCTTTCAAGGTCATCAACGGTAATAGTGTTTGAGCCGATGTAATCATGGGAAACACCGTTATTATCGGTGTAAGCGGCATTCTTAATTGCTACAGTACCGAGTAATGGGAACAATGTGCTTGCAAGAGGTTTAATGTAAACATTAAGCTCATAGAGAAGCATTTCAATGAATGTACCGAGATTATCACCTTTTGTGCCGATAAGGAGAGAATCAAAAGTGGTAATGCTTGTATTTTCGTTATAAACTATTCTGTCTTGTGTATTATCGGCAGTTGCACTTGGAAGAACTGCATGGCCGCCGAAAATCATACCGAGAGCACGGTCTATTATACGAAGAAGAACAACTGTAAGGGACTCATTAAGTTCACCGGTAGAGTTAGACTGAAGGAGTGATAACAACTGCTGAAGGTCAAAGTTTGTTACTGAATCTCCAAGCCAGTAGTAGAAGAGGGCCTCTGAAGGTGAGCTGAAGGTAGCAAGCCAGTCAGGAAGGAAGTTGCTGGGGAACACTTTAAAGAGCGTGTTATCAAAAAGAGCGAAGAGAACACTTCTCATCTCTGATGAAGTAACCTCACTTACATCACCGTTATGTGATGAAATGTAAGTTGTGAATTTAGTCCATTGCTCATTAAATACGCTCTGCCATGCACTGGATAAGTTTGAATAATAGCCTGTAGATTCAAACTTATTCTCAATTTCGTAAAATGAGCCTACAAAAGCGGGCATGTAGTTACGAACGCCCCAAATGAGGAACTCAAATGCAAAGGTTTCAAAGTTTGTATCTGTTTCGAAGCTGTCGGTATCATATTTTGATGAAAGGCCTTCGGCAACGGGGAATACACCGTTAAGGAAGTAAGCACCGATTGATGCGCCTATATCCGCTGCAGCTCTGGGAACAGTAACCGTAGTGGTGCTGCCGTTGGAATTATTAAGGGTAATTTCTTCGGTGTAAGCAAGAGGGGTAACGCTTTGTACGCCGCCCTGAGGTGTATAGTCCTCACCGATTTGCTGATAGTGGTATGCATCAAGTCTGTCAAAATAATCGTTTTCAGGAAGGAAACGAGCTGCAAGAGATGCTAATCCATAGGCACCAATCTCAGCAACTGTTGTTGCCCACTCGGGGAAGTAACAACCGTCTATTA
>CAVJRM010000057.1:0-2606 GCA_963652165.1 bacterium
TTGCTTGTCAAGTACAAGTATGCTATGCGTAGTATAGCATCTATTTCTAAAATAGGATTATATTGAGAATCAAAAAAGCAGAGGCATTACTGTCTCTGCTGTGAAATGATTAATATAATGTTAGATTAAATAAATTATTTCTTATTTTTCTTCAATCTGTTTATTTATATCATTTTTTCCTCTGTGACGGTAAGGGAAAAATCTAAGCACAACATACATAATAATTCCGCCCACAAAATTCATCACTGTATCACTCATTGTATCCATAAGAGAAAATCTTTGCATAAATACTTCTTCGCTCTTTATGGGGAACATCAAGAAAACATCTTGCCAATTTCCGCCTGCCTGTTCTATGGCGTTTATTGCATTCCAATGCTGTGCATCGCCGCCGAAGAATTGGTCATAAACAAACTCAAAGAGTTCCCATCCGCTTGCAAAAATAAATCCGATGCCAAGCGCGCAAAGAGTTGCCAGCTGAAATGGGCAAGTCTTTTTTAATTTAAGCTGGATTGCACAAACAAATTCATAGCCAATGTAAACGCCCTCTGCCGTTCCCGTTGCGTGAAGAATTTTATCATACATAGGAATAATATAATAAAAATTCATAAATGCTCCGCCGAAAGAACCGAGTAAAAATCCGAGGGCGGTTATATTTTGAAAGCGAGGGCTGAGCTTTCGGAAAATGGAATTTTTCGGAAAAAACTGCATAATCTCATAAGCAAACATTCCCACAAGATTTGCAACTATTTGCTGCCAAGGGTTACTGCCTTCATACTCACCCATTGGTCCGTGGCCGACAATAAGAGTATAGATAAGGGCAAAAACCATCATCAGCCTCATAATCCACCAATAGATAAGCTCCGACTTTTTCACCTGTGAAAAAATGCGGTTAAAATAATCTTTAAAATAAGCTTTCAAATCAATATCCTCCTAATATTCTGCAAATGGGAATATACCATAACAGCAAAAATGTGTCAATAAACAAACTGTTAATAAAGTTAATTAAATTTTTCAAATATTTTTTGATTTTATGCAACAAATCGGGAATTAAACCGTACTTATACAACAGATGGATGACAAAAATGCTCACAAACACAGATTGGAGAAAAATATATGTTTACTAAAAATTATGATAATTTTGACGCAGATTTCTATTTTGATAAAATAACAGATATTACCCCTTATATTGTAAGAAAAATGGGAGTTAAGGCACTCGCTATTGACCTTGACAACACCATGCTCCCCTATGGTGGATATCATATTGAGGACAGTGCAAGAGAATGGGCTGAAATAATGAAAAAATCCGACATACCCCTTATAATCGTTTCAAACACCGTTTTAACCAGAGCTTTTATTCTTTCAAAGCAACTTGACAGCCTTCCCTTTGTGGCTCCTGCATTTAAGCCCGGCACATTTTGCCTTAAACTTGCAGCTAAAAAGTTAGGTATTCCCGTATCTGAAATTGCAATGATAGGCGATAAATCTTCAACAGATATTGTTTCAGCCAACAGAATCGGCGCTGTCTCCGTTAAAGTTAAGCCTATCAAAGAAAAATCAGAAAACAAGGTTGCTCTGCCGAAGCCTGCAACAGTTGCGGCGATGCTTGCATCCATCAGATAACAAAATTCTTTCAATCCGTCCTTCAAGGGCGGATTTTTTTATTTACATCTTTATTTTGATATGATATACTTTATTCAGAATTTTTCGGAGGTTATATTTATGAATATTGTTTGTCTTGATATGGAAGGCGTACTTGTGCCTGAAATTTGGATTGCTTTTGCAGAAGAAACAGGAATACCCGAGCTTAAACTCACCACCCGTGATGAGCCTGATTATGAAAAGCTAATGAGATACAGAATTGCCATTCTCAAAGAACACGGTCTGGGCTTAAAAGAAATACAGGATGTTATTGCAAAAATTGACCTTATACCCGGCGCAAAAGAATTTCTTGATGAGCTTCGTACCATTACACAGGTTATAATTTTAAGCGATACTTTTGAGCAATTTGCCACTCCCCTTATGAAAAAGCTGGACTGGCCTACCATATTCTGCAACACTCTTGAAGTTGCTGAGAACGGTGAAATTACAGGCTTCAAAATGCGCTGTGAAAAATCAAAGCTCACAACTGTAAAAGCGCTTCAAAGCATTGGCTATGATACTATTGCAAGCGGTGACAGCTTTAATGATTTGGGTATGATTCAGGCAAGCAAGGCAGGATTTCTTTTTAAGAGCACGGATAAAATCAAAAAAGATTATCCAAACATTCCCGCTTACGAGGAATATGATGAGCTTCTTGCAGCAATCAAAGCTGCACTTTAATAAATAAAAACGGGGCTGTTGCAAAAATGCAGCAGCTCCTAATCTTGACAAAGCAAAAGCTATTTGATAAAATAGCAAGGCTGAAAGTTAATATACGGAGAGTTGTCCGAGTGGTCGAAGGTGCAGCACTCGAAATGCTGTGTCCCGAAAGGGACCTAGGGTTCGAATCCCTAACTCTCCGCCATAACTGGACACCAATTTTGATACAATGCGTATCACGATTGGTGTCCGATTTCTTTTTGCAAAGTCCTTGATTTGCAAGGCTTTCTCGATACTTTTTAACGAAA
>CAVJRM010000058.1:0-2136 GCA_963652165.1 bacterium
GCCGTGCAAAATCCGATTGTATGTCGCTTCGCTCAAATGAGTAATGAGTAATGAGCTTTATTTAATGAACAGCATTCCCCATTTTGGTGCAGGGTCTCTTATTTCTCTTTTGCGTTTATGGACTTTATTTCTTCCATAATTTCATCGCCGATTATTGCAGCTTCGGTAAAAGAATTATTTTTCCAATAAGACACCAAGGACACACCGCTTGCCGCCGCAATACTTACAATATCACTTACCGTGCTCCCGTCACCTATGGGATTTTTCCCGGAAAGTGTGAGGGCCATATTAACAAGGGAAGCTATAAGCAACACGAGTCTGACCCAAACTCCGGGTTTTACATTCTTCAGTTTTTTCATTTTTATTTTCATTTTGAATTTTCCTTTCTGTATCCGTTTTTATTTTTTATCCATCCTCCGTCTTTAAGTTTTATCCATTTCCCGTCGTAAGACGTGACAGAAGTTATAAATTTATCCCCTTTTTTCAAGAATTTTATTTTTTCATATTCGTCCCCTGCTCCCCTTTTAACACTTATACTGCCGGCCGTAACAATTTGATTCTCTTTCTCGGCAAACATATCTTCAAGGGCTTTGCCTATGGCTTCACCGCATTTTTTCATTCCATCCTTTGTTTTGATTTTTTCAAGGTCTGCGGGGCAATCAATAAAAAGAGTTTCAATAAGAATGGCGCAGGGTTTGGTTTGCCTTATGAATCCAAAATAATCTTTTCCGTTTGAGTTAAGTCGAACTTTTGAGCCTCTGTTTTTTACTTTAAATTCTTCGGCAATGTTTTTGCAGATTTTTTCAGCCGCTTTTTTTCCTGTGGGAGAACCATGGTAATAAAAAGTTTCCGTTCCCGTGCCGCCGCCGGCATTAAGATGGATCTCCGCCGCAAAATCCGGCAAAAGCATGTTAACCTTTTTAATTCTTTCGGGAAGGGATAAATCCCCTTTATAATTTATAATTTCACAGCCCAAATATTCAGCTGCATATTTGGCAATTTCACGGGCAATTTTATGCTCCTGATATTTACCGTCTTTGCTTACGGCGCCGGAATCGTATTTGCCGTAACTGTTTTTTCCGTGGCCAACGGAAATTAAAATTTTCTTACTCATAAATTTTCACCTCTTGTTAATAAATCGTATATGCCTTTGCCCATAAATCTTGCGGCAACGGTATTTTTTTCAATGGAATATATTACTCCCAGGGACGCTCTTTCTTTGCAATTTGCCGGTATTATGACAAAGTGGGTGATTTTTCTGCCCGGCACATATTCCGCCACAATATTATTTATTAAATTTTCCGCCTCTTCCGTAGTTTCCGGAAAATAAACGGGGGTTTCCCGCTCACTCACAAACATCAGTTTTGCCACAAGGGCAGCAAGTAAATAATCAAAATCAACTTCAGTGGAATAATTCATTTTTTTCTCCTTTTATTTCGTAATAATTTATAAGATGTTTTGCGGTAAGCAGCACATCTAATCGCTCGTTATATAAAATTTTGATTTCTTTTTTGAGAATATCCGATTGCTTTGAAAGATGTTGAAGCTTTTGTAATTTCTCCTTTCTTTCGTTGATTCTCATATCAATTATATTAAGAATCTGCTCGTATTCTTTCCCAAGCTCTTCAATGGTTTTCATTTTTCATCCCTCCTTTATAATTCTTTCAACGCCGATGTGGTAAAGCTTGCAAAGGGAAAGAACCTCTTCGGCATCCGGCACAACATAGTTCAGTTCAATATCAAGAAGTCTGCATTTATCGATATTTGTGGATATGGCGGCGGTTTCAAAAGTAATTTCCCGAGAGTCTCTGATATTTTTCAGACGAGTTCCGAATTTGTTTTTGTGAACTTCTGTTTGCATAAAATCACCTCAAATTTAATAGTTATTTTGAATAGTTTCTTTTTTACTTGACTTTTTTAATAGAAATGCTCATAATACAGTAAAATGGTTTCACCAAATGCGGAATGAGTCCCGTAGAGAAAATGAGTAATGAGCTTTATTTAATGAGTAATGAGTAATGAGTAATGAGTAATGTCGGGTCGCTACGCTCCGATTGTATAAAGCTCACTGTCAGTTCCTGCGATAATATACAATCGGATTTTGCGGAGCAAAATCCCCTTCATTGCTAATTGCTA
>CAVJRM010000059.1:0-20437 GCA_963652165.1 bacterium
CACCGCTGTTGCAATCACCGCTGTTGCAATCACCGCTGTTGCAATCACCGCTGTTCCTGTTACCGCTGTTCCAATCACCGCTGTTGCAATCACCGCTGTTGCAATCACCGCTGTTGCAAAGACCTGCATTGGCTTTTCCCATATTCACCAATTTCAAGACTTCTTCCCATGTAATTTCACGAACAATTTTTATTTTGTTGGTGCACCGCTTGCTTCCATCCGCTTCTGCATCAATGTCACCAAGTGCTTCAATCTCTGCAACTTTATTGTTTGGGTCAAAGGAATAATAATTGAAGCAGTCCTTCAACTCTGTGCAGAAATGAAATCCCCTGTTGCAACATGAAGGTGTCACATCTTCTTCATAAGTTTCACCCACTGCATATTGATAACCCCTGCATGTCCAATCAGGTTCAAAAACTTTATATCCTTGCATTCTTCACCATTTCCTTTCAAATTTTGATTCCTGTGCATTCACTGAACTTGTCAGGACTAATCCAATATGTCCATCTGCTTGACATCTTGACTGCATATCCCCAAGGGAATATGTTCTGTTGCAGACCCCTTCTGATGAACTGTTCAGATGCACCCATTAGTTCAGCAACCCTTTTGACTGACAATCTGTTCATGCACTTCCACCTTCATCAGACAGGTTCAGGAAATCCTTGATTCTTTTAATCTGCTTTTCGTTGTTTCGCTTCTCTTTGATAAGGTCTGAAACATAGCTGATTGTGATTCCAAGTGCATCTGCTAAATCCTGCATGGTCATGTTTCTTTCAATCAGTGCAATCTTGACCGCCTTTTCAAACTCTGACATCTGTCCAACACTCCTTTCTTTACAAATTAGTCAGAATAAATTCAGCGAAAATTCTTGACAAGTGCTGAACATTCTACTATAATATGAAGTACCACCAACATATTTCAGAAGTCATTCAGGGATATTTTTGACTTCCGCTGAACTTATTCACTTGACTGTCTTTATTATAAGGGAACAAATTCACTTTGTCAAGTGGTTTCGCTGAATTTCTTCTGCAAATTTTTTATGACTATTTTTTGAAAGGAAGATGAAGGATGGAACTATTAGACAGAATCAATGAATTATGCAAGGAAAAAGGCATTTCAAGAAGACAGATGGAAAGGGAAGCAGGTCTTGGAACAGGTTCAACTTCCAAATGGAAGAATGGATTCAGACCAAATCAGGCTTCCATGAAGAAACTATCTGAATTTTTTGGTGTGTCTATTTCCTATCTGCAAGGGGAATCTGATTTCAGAACTGAACAAGAAGCAATCATTCAGGGATGGAACAGAACTATTGACACAGAAGCACTTGCAGATGACACAAAGAAGTATGAAAAAGGTCAACTGATTCCTGTTCTTGGAAATGTAGTTGCAGGAATACCTATTGAAGCAATTGAAGAAATCCTTGATTGGGAAGAAATCAGTGTCAAACTTGCAAGAACAGGGGAATTCTTTGGATTGAAGATTCAAGGGGATTCCATGTCACCAAGAATCCTTGAAGGGGATGTGGTTATTGTAAAACAACAGCCTGATGCAGAATCAGGTGACATTGTGATTGCAAAGGTCAACGGTGATGATGCCTGTTGCAAGCGTTTAATCAAAAATAAGGAAGGAATTACACTTCAATCACTGAATCCAAGTTATGCACCAATGTATTTCAGCAATGATGAAATCCTTGAAAGACCTGTGACCATCATTGGAAAAGTGGTTGAATTAAGGGGAAAATTTGCATGAAACAAAAAATTTACAACATCACAATCTGTGTCTTGTGTGTTGTATCAGTTACATTTGCAATCCTTGATTTCACCAAAGGCTTGACACCTGTTCAAAACATTCTTGATTGGATAATTTATGGACTGTTTGTCATTGATTACATAGTCAGATTTGTGATTGCAGATAAAAAGAAGGACTTCTTCAAACAGAATGTCCTTGACCTGATTGCAATTATTCCATTCAGTTCTGCATTCAGGGTGTTCAGAATCTTGAAGTTCACCAAACTTTTAAGATTCACCAAGTTCACAAAACTTGGAAAGTTGTTCAGAATCGGTTCTGTATCTGCAAGGATGTTGACCAAAGTCAGAAGATTCTTGAACACAAATGGATTCAAATATGTTCTGATGCTGTCAGGTGCTTCAATCCTTGCAGGAACATTTGGAATGATGCACTTTGAACAGATGACCTTCCAAGATGCTTTGTGGTGGTCATTTGTGACAGCAACAACTGTTGGATATGGTGACTTGTCACCTGCAACCAATGCAGGAAGAATCATTGCATCCTTGTTAATGCTTGTTGGAATAGGTCTGATTGGTTCACTGACTTCTTCCATCACATCATTCTTTCTGCATACAGAAGAAGAACCAAAGAAATTCAGTTCAGACAAGGTTGAAATGGTGCTAACAATGTATCAATCACTGTCAGATGATGAAAAGGAAGCAGTCAAGCAGGAACTGCAAGAACCCACCAAGAACCGCTGAAAACCCTTTATTTATAAGGAAAAACAGAAAACGGTTCTTGCAGTTCTTGGTGAAATCCATATTTTCAATATTTTTGAAGACAAAAAAAGAATGATTGATTATAGAAAAAATAAAAGAATATAGAAGTAGATGGTTCACCTTGAACCACCAAGAACCGCAAACCTTGAAAGTCTTGATTTTACTGACTTTTTAGCGGTTCAAGGTGAAAAAGATGACCAAGAACCGCAAACAAAAAAAAGACCACCCTGAACTGCAATTCAGAATGGTCTTTGGAAAATCCTTGGATGTGATACCCAAGAACCGCAAATCTTATTATATCACATCCCTTGGACTTTTGCACCAATTTTCAGGAAGGATGTGATTTTTTATGAAATTACCTAATGGATTTGGAAGCGTTTACAAACTTTCAGGACACAGAAGAAACCCTTGGTGTGCAAGAAAAACAGTTGGATGGAAAGATGACCCTGTGAAGATGAAGTCTTTTCCTGTTTACAAATTTGTTGGTTTTTATCCCACAAGACAGGAAGCACTTCAAGCACTTGCAGATTATAATGCAGACCCTTTTGACCTGCACATTGAACAGATGACCCTTGAAGAACTATATGACAGGTGGTCAGAAGTTCATTTTGAAAAGATAAGTCATTCCAATATTCAAGGTGTGAAAGCATCTTGGAAACTATGTGAAAAAATAAAAGACATGCGATTGGTTGACCTGAAACTTGACCATTTCCAAAAGGTCTGTGATGAATCGGGAAAAAATTCACCGACATTGAAGAAACTGAAAGTGACACTTGGTCTGATGTATGATTATGGTGTAATGCATGAAATTGTGTCCAAGGATAAAAGGGACATGATAAGATACATTGACATAAAGAAAGCAGGGAATCCAAACGCATATGACAGAAAGCCTTTCAACAAATCCCAAATCAAAACTGTATGGAAATGCAAAGATTCAAATATATATGTCACTGTTATTCTGATTATGATTTACACAGGTGTCAGAATTGGTGAATTGCTTGACCTTGAAAAGAAAGACATCCACCTTGATGAAAGATGGTTCTTTGTGAAAGAATCCAAGACTGAATCAGGAATCAGGGAAGTTCCAATTGCAGAAAAGGTTGTTCCATTCTTTGAATATTGGTTGTCAAGGGATTGTGACCACTTAATTTGCACACCTGACAACAAACCTTTTGAATATCGGAACTATTATGATTCATATTGGAAACCGCTGATGAATGAAATGGGATTGCAACACAGACCACATGACACAAGACACACCTGCATTTCACTTCTGACAGAAGCAGGTGTTGATGACAGGATAATCAAGAAAATTGTTGGTCATAAGGGACAGGGTGTGACTGAAACAGTTTACACACATTTGGAACTTCCTATCAAGTTGGAAGCAATAAACAAGATATGAACAAAACAGAATACAAAAACAAGTTCAATGCTGAACACTATGACAGAATTCACCTTGCTGTTCCCAAGGGAATGAAGGAAGTGTTCAAACAGCTTGCATCAGATAAAGGAATGTCATTGAATGCATACATTATTGATTTAATGCATCAAGACCAAATGGGAATGTTTGATTCAATGCAGATTGCAGAAAAGAACAAGGAACAAATCAGGTCAATCCAAGGGAACATGCATGATGGTTATGACATCATCTTCAAAGATGGTCACCAAATCCATTGCAGAACCAAATTGGAAGCAAGGAAATCAATCATTGCATATCTTGCACAAGATTCTGAAAGTCTTGCACAAGATACCTGATTTTGTGTTACTATCTTGTTTCTATCGTGTTACTAACGGACAAAATTTTGCACGATTGCAGAACAAGTTCAGCAGGTCAGAAAATAAGAAAAAGCCTTGGAAACATAGCATTTCCAAGGCTTTTGTGATTTGTCTTTTGAACCTTTGAATTATCTCTTGGAGAACTGGGGTGCACGACGAGCGCCTTTGAGACCGTACTTCTTTCTTTCTTTCATTCTTGGGTCTCTGGTAAGGAAACCTGCCTTCTTGAGTGCGGGACGAAGAGACTCGTCATACTGAAGAAGTGCACGAGCAATACCGTGACGGATAGCACCTGCCTGACCGGTAACGCCGCCGCCTGCTACACGGCAAACAATGTCAAACTTCTCTTCTGTTTCTGTAAGAGTGAGAGGCTGACGAACGATGAGCTTAAGAGTATCAAGTCCGAAATAATCGTCTATATCTCTTTCGTTGATTGTAATTTTGCCTGTACCTGCATAAACGCGTACTCTGGCAACTGAGCTCTTTCTACGGCCTGTGCCATAGAAATAAGGATTTGAATCGTACATTATTTATTGCCTCCCTTTCTTAAAATTCGTAAACTTCGGGCTTCTGAGCTGCATGGGGATGCTCTGCACCCTTATAGCAGCGGAGTCTTGTAAGAGCCTGACGGCCGATAACTGTATCGGGGATCATACCCTTAACTGCCTTAGTCATAGCAAATTCAGGCTTGGTCTTCATAAGTGTGCCGTATTTAACGGACTTAAGGTTACCAATATAACCTGTGTGATGGTAATAAACTTTTTGTTCAAGCTTTTTGCCTGTGAGAACTGCCTTTTCGCAGTTGATGATGATTACGTGGTCGCCACAATCCTCGTTAGGAACGAATGTAGGTTTATTTTTACCACGAAGAAGATTAGCTGCTTCAACAGCTACCTTGCCCATGGGCTTACCTGCTGCATCGATCACATACCAGTTACGGGCGATTTCGCCCACTTTAGGCATATAAGTAGACATAACATTTCCTCCGAATTTATTTTTTATTGCCTGCATATATTATCACAAGGCTTTTTAATTGTCAACAGTTAAATTTGAGTTTTTTAATTTACAATTCTCAATCTCGTTTTTTCTCGTTTTTTCTCTGTTTTTCGTGCAATTATCTCTCGTGCGGTTTTTTAAAAAATAAGGGCGTCTTCTAAAAGAAAACGCCTTTTACAAATATTTCTATGCCTATTCCTACAAGGATAACTCCGCCGAAGATTTGTGCTTTATTTGCAAATTTGGTGCCAAATTTTTTACCTATTACAAGCCCGCCTATGCAAATGCCGAATGTAACTATTGCTATTATCAAAGATTCAATCGTTGCCTCAAACCAAGTGTAATTCTCAATGGTAAAGCCAACGGATAAAGCATCTATTGATGTGGCTACGCCCTGCACAAAAAGAGCACCGAGGCCGAGGCCTAATTTTTCTTCTTCGCTGTCCTCTTTATTGCGTATACCTTCAATTATCATTTTTCCGCCAATATATAAAAGAAGAATAAGTGCAATCCAAGGCACAAACTTTTCAAATTTTGTGAAATACTGAACTATAGTGTGAACGCAAAGCCAACCGATCATCGGCATGGCAAACTGAAAAAAAGCAAAAGTACCTGCAATAAGGCACATTTTTTTCTTTGCCATTTTCGGCTCATTAAGTCCGTTTGCCAAAGAAACGGAAAAAGCATCCATAGCAAGCCCAACGCCGAAAAGCACGGCATTCAGAAAAAATGAAACAGTAAGGATATTGGATATAGCTTCCTCTGTCATAGAATCACTCCAAATATTCT
Organism: bacterium; assembly: GCA_963652165.1. Classification (GTDB taxonomy): domain Bacteria; phylum Bacillota; class Clostridia; order Oscillospirales; family Acutalibacteraceae; genus CAG-177. The sequence continues at coordinate 6,069 of CAVJRM010000059.1, forward strand.
AAATTTCATTAAGGGTGAGTTTATCATAAATCGATATAACTGTCAACTGCAAAAATCCGTTTTGTAACAGATTCATACGAATTCTTAGCAAGCACTTGTTAAAAGTGATGAAAGCACATTAAGAATTGCAGTTAAAATGTCCATGCCGAAAACATTGGAATTTAAAGCAAAGAGCTTGGCGTTGATAATTCTTGTTTGCTTTTCCGTGCAACCTTCATTGGTGCAGGTACGTGTTTCTTCGCCGTCTTTGAATAAAGTGGCAGATTTTGTTACTTTCCAATCACCGAAACTATGACCTGATGCTGAAATTTTATCGCCGTTTTCCATCAGCTTTCCACAGGTCTTGCAATAGGTATCTCCTGTAAATCCATCATTAGTGCAGGTGGCAGGCTTTTTGTTTTTAATTTCCGTTTCACCTGTATGGTTACAAACGAACCAGCAGCCCTCATTAGTGCATTTGCCATCCTTAAAGCTGTGGCTATCATTAGAACAGTAGTAGTGGAATGTGGCATTTTGCAGATTAGCGTTTCCGGTATCAATTCTTATTTCTGCATATTCTTCTTTTGTACCTGCAAAATATACATCTTTAAGGTTATTGCAAAGTTCAAAGGCATATTTCCCTATGCTTTCAACACTACTTGGAATCGTTATGCTTGCAAGGCTTTCACACCCGTAAAATGCGCCCTCACTTAAAGCTGACACACCGTTTGAAATGGTTATATCGGTAAGATTTGTGCAGGCATTAAAAGCATATTTGCCTATATTTGTTACATTGCTTGGAATTGTAATGCTTGTAAGATGTTTATTATAATAAAACGCTCTGTCCCCTATGCTTGTAACAGTGTTTGGAATAGCATATGATGAGCCTTCTTTTTGGGGTGGATATTTGATGAGCTTTGTTTCGTTTTTATTAAATAAAATTCCATTTTCACTTGAAAAGTACGGATTATCGGAGTTTACACTTACATTTTTAAGCTTGTTACAAGAATCAAATATATTATCACCTAATGTTTCAAAGCTTGCCGGAAGGGTTATGCTTTCAATAGGGCATTGATAAAATGCGCCCTCACCTATGCTCTTAATACCATTTCCCAAATTAACATTTACAAGAGAATCGCATGAAGAAAAAGCATATTTACCTATACTTGTAACGCTGTCGGGAATTGTTATATCAGTAAGCATTTCACATTGCAAAAATGCGTAGTCGCCTATACCTGTTATATTACTGCCTTCGTCAAATATCACTTTTTTTAATTTTTGGTATTTGCAATTGCTTCGCACAAAATTTTCGGTAACTACACCGTCGCCGGAGATAGTTAAAATTTTTGTTGATTCATCATAAAAAGCGTCTTCGGCTGATGCAATTACGCCGCCTATCGCAGCAGTACCGAACATCATAAGGAAACAGAGAATCAATGACAATATTCTTTTCATTTATATTCGCCTCACAATAAATTTTTACCGCTGAAAGTTTACCATATTAAGCTGAAAAAATACATATATAAATTTTTAGAATATTTCTTTTATGATTATTTCGTTTTTGTGCAAATTATGCATAATCAGTGTCCATTCATTGACATTAAAATCTGTTTGTGCTATTTTAATCAATATCAAAATCTTTGGAGATTACTATGACTGACGAACTTAAAGAAATAAGAGAAGATATAAATAAAATAGATGAGCAGATGCTTGACCTTTTTGTAAAGCGAATGGAGAAAATTCAAGCTGTGGCAAAATTTAAAAAAGAGCATGGTTTGCCAATTCTTGATACAAAACAAGAGGAAAGAATTAAAGAACATAATGTGGCACGTCTTAATGCTCCTGAGCTTACACCTTATTATGTGAATTTTGTAACCTCCGTTATGAATGAAGCGGATAAATATCAGCAAAGGCTTAATGAGGGCGTAAAAGTAGCCTATAACGGTGAAGAAGGAGCTTTTGCACATATAGCAGCAAAAAGAATTTTTCCCGATGCAATTCATCGGGCCTATTCCTCATTTTCGGAAGCATACGAAGCCGTTGAAAAAGGTGAATGTGACTGTGCTGTAATTCCCATTGAAAACAGCACCGCAGGTGAAGTGGGAGTGGTTATGGATTTGATTTTTAACGGCTCACTTCATGTTACCGGCTCTTATACGTTGCCTGTTACCCAAAATCTTTTGGCAAAAAAAGGCACAAAAATCGACGATATAAAAACCGTTATAAGTCATTCACAGGCTTTAAGTCAATGTGAAAAATATATAAATTCTCACGGCTGGGAAAAAGTTAAGGCAAACAGCACATCGCTCAGCGCAAAACAGGTTGCGGAATCCGAAAGAAATGATGTGGCGTCCATAGCAAGTGTTGAGGCTGCGGAGCTTTACGGCTTAAAAGTTCTTGACCATGATATTAACGAAAATCATTCCAACACCACAAGGTTTGTAGTGCTCTCTCACGGGAATAATATTATCAAGGGCAACAAAGATTGCAAATTCATAATGATGTTTACCGTAAACCATGTGGCAGGTGCTTTGGCAAAAGCAATAAACGTTATAGGTGACTACGGCTTCAATATGAAATCTTTAATGAGCCGCCCCGTTAAATCAAAAGCATGGCAATATTATTTTTATGCAGAGCTTGAGGGCGATGATACTTCTGAAAACGGTCAAAAAATGCTGGCAGAGCTTTCAAAACAATGCGAAATAATCAAAATCGCAGGCCGTTATACAGGGGATGCGGATTTAAGCAACGAGCAAAATTATGTAATCGGAGAATAAATATATGGATTTATTACCTTTTTTCAAAAGTATAGTTGAGCAAGATACTGCCGCCGTAGTAATATGCGACCTTAACCACACGATTATCTATATGAATCCCACAGCAATAGAGCGCTATTCAAAGCGAGGGGGAGCGGCTCTTATAGGTCAAAGCCTTCTTAATTGCCATAATGCAAACTCCGGCATAATAATCAATAAGGTTATAGATTGGTTTAAGAGTGACAGAAATCACAATATAATTCACACTTATTATAACGAAAAAGAAAATAAAGATGTTTATATAGTTGCTTTAAGAGATGATAAAAGTGAGCTTATCGGTTACTATGAAAAGCACGAGTACCGCACGAAAGACGATTCACCTATGTATAAATTTTAATTTTTGACTGCTTGGAAAATTTCCGAGCAGTTTTTGTTTGATTTCTCTTAGTATGTGAGTTATACTCTTAATGATATATTTTACAAGTGAGGCTAATTATGTTCTATAATCAAAAGGTTGATTTTCATTCTCATTATTTATCTCCTACATATTATGAATATCTCAGTAAATATGAAGGCACATTACCCGATGGCTTTCCCACTCCAAAATGGAGCCTTGATGGTCACCTTTCCCTTATGGAAAAGCTGGGAATTGCTTTTGCTTTTATAAGTGTTTCTTCACCTAACCTTTCAAAAGCTCCAAAAGATGAAGAAATAGAAATGGTGCATAAAATAAATCTTGAGGGCGCTGAAATTGTTAAGCAAGCCGAGAATAAGCTGGGGCTTTTTGCAAATCTTCCTTTACCTCATACAAAAGAAGCAATTTCAGAAGCAAAATTTGCGATAGAACAGCTAAAAGCAGACGGATTCGGGCTTTCCACACATTATGCAGGCATCTATTTAGGCGATGAAAAATATGATTCCCTTATGGAATATTTTGACGGTATCGGAGCTGTTGTTGCAATTCATCCCGTTGAGCCTGCATCAGTGCCGAAAGGCGTAAACAGTGAACTGCCAATACCGGCAATGGAATTTTTAATGGACACGACCAGAACTTTCACCAATATGGTTATGCATAACATTTTCGGCAGATACCCCAATATCAAATGGATTTTTCCCCATGCAGGAGCATTTATAAGTGTGCTTTCAGACAGAATGAGCGGCTTTGCAATGCAATTCAGAAACGCAATGAAAAATCCTGTGCCACTTGATTTTAAAGCAGATATGAGGCATGTCTATTTTGATATGGCAGGTTTTCCGGTAAATAAACAAATTCACGACTTGCTTTTAGATGTAAGTGCAGATAACTTTCTTTACGGCTCAGATGCTCCATACACCCCAAATGCTGCCTGCATTGCTCAAACAGGTAACCTTGAAAATACATCTAATCTTAACGAAGATGAAAAGAATAAAATGTTTACTTTCAATGCGGCAAAGCTTATGCCAAAACTCAATGCGATTTTGAATATTAAACGTGAGGGCGTACCGGTTAATTACGGCAATATTGCTCTTACGGGAAAGGAAAAATTAAGCAGAGGTATAAGAACATTTATTTCAAAGGTTTATAGCATAATCTTTTCATAAAATAACGCAGATACCCTAAAATGCAGTTAATCTGTAACGGGTACCTGCTTTTTGTTTTTATTTTCTTTTTACATTCAAACTTTTTATTGACAACCGTACGATTTCGTACTATACTATGCAAGTACGATTTCATACTAAAGGAGTGTGCAGAATGGATTACGGAGAAGTAATGCGCAAAGTGAATCATCTTGCCTCGGATCTGGATTCTTTGTATCACCAAGCATCTTTAAAACTGGGATTATCTGACAGCGTTTTATTTTTAATGTATGTCTTGTACGAAAGAAACGGAAGCTGCCCTATTAAAGATATTTGCGAAGAAACTTCCATTTGTAAGCAAACAATCAACTCTGCCATTCGCAAGTTGGAAAAAGAAGATATAATCTATCTAAAGCAAAGCGGAGGCAGAAATAAAACCGTTTGTTTTACTGAAAAAGGTAAAGAATATGCTCAAGGCACCGTTGGAAAATTATTTAAAGCGGAATCCGGCACTTTGATGGGATGGAGTGAAGAAGAAATCGAGCAATATTTATATCTTACGGAAAAATATAATAAAGATTTTCGTGAACAGATAAATAAGTTATAATCGCAGGAGGAAAAATGAAACAGCAAATCAAATTATCAGACCATTTTAACTATAAAAGATTATTACGCTTTACACTGCCCACAATAGGAATGATGATTTTTACATCAATTTACAGCGTGGTTGACGGCTTTTTTGTGTCTAACTACGCAGGCAAAACTCAATTTGCGGGGATAAATATAATTTGGCCCTTCCTAATGATAATGTCCACTATAGGCTTAATGTTCGGCACAGGTGGTTCTGCCATAGTATCAAATACTTTCGGTAAGGGAGATAAAGAAAAAGCCAACAGATATTTTTCACTCTTTGTTTACACGGCAGTTATATTGGGTGTTATATTTATGATATTGGGTATAGCTTTTATTCGTCCTATAGCTTCATTATTAGGTGCAGAAGGCGAATTACTCGAGGCTGCTGTTATATATGGGCGCATAATTTTATTATCTCTGCCGTTTAATGTGCTTCAGTATATGTTTCAGGCTTTTTTGGTAACTGCCGAAAGGCCTAAAATGGGGCTTATTGTTACAATTATGTCCGGCGTTACAAATATGGTGCTGGATGCGGTTCTTGTAATCTTACTTCCACAGGAACACAAGCTTGCCGGCGCCGCAGTTGCAACAGCATTAAGTCAGGTTGTAGGCGGGCTTGTTCCTTTAATTTATTTTTCTGTAAAAAACAGCAGTATCCTTCGCCTTGGAAAAACGAGCTTTGACGGAAAAGCAATTTTGAAAGCCACTACAAACGGCTCATCGGAATTTATGAGCAATGTATCAATGAGCCTTGTGGGTATGCTTTATAACTATGAGCTTCTTAAATATGCGGGCAATGACGGTGTTGCCGCATACGGAGTAATGATGTATGTAAGCACAATTTTTTCGGCTTTATTCATAGGTTATTCAATAGGAGTTGCTCCGGTGATAGGTTTCCACGATGGCGCAAAAAATCATTCGGAATTAAAGAGCTTGTTCAAAAAGAGCCTTATTTTAATAGGAAGTTTCGGTGCTTTGATGGTGCTTTGTGCAGAGCTTTTGGCTACACCTCTTTCAAAGATGTTTGTAGGTTATGATGATAATCTTACGGAGCTTACCGTTTACGGTTTCAGAATTTTCGGCTTGTCGTTCATATTTATGGGCTTTGCCATATTCAGCTCAGGATTCTTTACAGCCCTTAACGACGGTGTAACTTCTGCAATCATTTCTTTTTTAAGAACATTGGTTTTCCAGACCGCAGCGGTAATTATTTGCTCTAAATTATGGGAAATAAACGGAATTTGGTATTCCATGGTTATTGCGGAAATGATGGCTGTAATTATTTCAAGCATTTTTCTTATTACAAAGCGAAAGAAATATCATTACTGATAAAGAATCCCGCTGTGCGTATTGCATGGCGGGATTAAAAATATATTTTAATTTTCTTTCATAACAATTGTAGAATCCGCAAGAATGCTTGCAACCTCCGGATTATGTGTGGCAATAATAATTGTTTTCCCATTCTTCTTGAGTTCGGTTAAAAAGCTCATAAGCCATTCCTGTGTTTTACCGTCAAAGCCTGCAAAAGGCTCATCAAGAATGAGCACGTCCGGATTAAGAGACATTACGGCAGCAAGAGCTACCTTCTTTTTTTGACCGCCGCTTAAATGATAAGGGGCTTTGCACGAAAGATTTTCAATATCAAATAATTTAAGGCAGTCCTCCGCTCTCGTTTTAACTTCTTCGTCAGTTAAGCCCATTTGCCGTGGGCCGAAAGCGATTTCATCATAAACCGTGCCGTTAAAAAGCATAACATCCGGATTTTGAAAAAGATAACCTATTTTTTTGTGAAATAATTTAGATTTTTGATTGTTCTTTAAATATTTCTCCGTTATCTCGTCTCCGTCGAAGATATAATTGCCTTTTTGCGGAAATGATAAACCATTCAGTATTCTGAAAAGGGTGGTTTTACCGCTGCCGTTTTCGCCCATAATTGCAAGGCAAGTGCCTTCTTCTAAAGACAAATTAAAATCTTTTATTACAGGCTTTTCTTCACCTTCATAAGTAAATGTTATACTTTTAAGCTCTATAAAACTCATTTGTTCAGCCCTTCATAATCGTCTGTAAATCCTCTGCATTTCATTGCTTCATACATCTGCCGGTTCATCTCCACGCTTCTTAAAAAGGTTACTCCCATAACTCCGCCGACAGTTGTGTATTTTTTATTGTTTTTGCCCACAGAACGTATTTGTAATGATGTAAGTAAATCCGTAATAAGATTTCCCAAAAGTACAATATATTTAAGAGTTACATCTAAAATAAAAATAAAAACTCCGTGAATATGTAATGTTTTTAGTGCACCGGTTATATGATTCCACTGGGTTGTATGGTTAAAAATACTTACCCATGACACACTTGTAAACACTTTTGCCGTTAAAATCAAATTATTTTCAATACCGCTTTTATTCATAATCATAGCAGGCGTAAGAATTATAAGAGCAATAATAGTAGCGGCAAATCCGGGCTTTAAAATATTTAATATATCTCTGCCCTTCCATGTAGAAAGATAGGCAAGCAAAACCGTCGATACACCTAAAAGAATCAATTTGTTTTGTGATATTGAAATAATAACTATTACAAGCAAAAGCAGGACGAGTTTTACCGGTGCCGGCAGGGCTCTCTTTTTTTCGTGGCCTTTTTGAACTCTGATTTTTGCCATTGCTTTGCCAAGGCTTTTAATTGTCTTCAGTATGAATGTGTTTTTGCTTTTTGGCGGCATATATGTATCAGTTTGTTTCATCCATTCAGGAATCATTATTTTTCCCCTTCATCGGTATGGCAATCAACTTAAAAATTATAATAAGCAAAGAAACGCCGATAATTGCAGATAAGATATATGCAATTTTTTCATCGACGCCTTCTAAAGAATAATCCGAAATTAAGGCCGACAGTGACCAACCGTTTGCAATTCCTTTCGGTGTATAGCCTAAAATTGTGCCATTTTCCGTAACTTTTGCGATTTCTTCGTTGCTCCATTCTCCCCAAGCTGTGCCGGCAGCAAGAAGTCCGAGGGGAGTTGCGACAATAAGTAAAGAAATAAGAGCAAATATAGGTGCTTTGCCTTTTTTAGATATATTTCTGTTTTGCAATTCATTGGCATTATAAATTAAGCTCGGCGATGTTTTTTTAACGAAAGCATATATTGCAACGGTAAAAGCAGCCTCAACAAAGCCTGCAACAGCAAGATGCGGTATTGTCATGGCCGGGATTGATACAGATAAGTCATAAGGGCAATAAAGGGCATTACCGGCTTCATCAGTGAAAAGTAAAGGCTGAATTCCGAATTCTATTCCCGTAAAAAGTGCAGCAGCGTTTAATCCGATATATGATCCTATTGCCGCGGCAACATAATGAATTGTATTCTTTGCCTTTTCTCCACCTGAAAGCTTAACGATAATTTTATATATGGCATAGCCTAAATAAGGCAACACAAGAGCCATATTAAAACAGTTTGCTCCAAGCGAAAGAATGCCGCCATCGCCGAAAATAACAGCTTGCAATAACAAGGCGACGGAAACAGCAAGGCAGGCTGCATCGGGGCCGAACAGCAGCGCTACCAGCGTGCCGCCGACAGCATGGCCTGTTGTGCCGCCTATAAGTGGCACATTAAACATCATACCGAGGAACGAAAAGGCAGCTCCTACTCCGATAAGAGGAATTTTATCCTTAGGCATTTCATCATTAACTTTTTTAACGGCATGAGCCCACACCGGCACCATAGCCGCCGCCATAACGGCGCAGGTTGAGGGTGAAAGATAATTTTCAGGTATATGCATAAAAATCCCCCTTGTAGCAAGTAGATATTTTACATGTTGAAAATATCATTTACAAGCCACCCGGGGGGTTACATTCTTATAAAAACTTTTTTATTGCTTTTTGAAATTCTTCTACAGCACGGCTGTCTCCGTCTTCAAGGGCGTGCACAATGCAGTGAGTCATATGCTCGTTTATAATCTCTTTACCTAAATTATGCAATGCGGATTCTACTGCACTCAGCTGCATAAGCACATCGGCACAATCTGCATCATTTTCTATCATCATCTTAACATGTTGCAAATGACCTGTTGCTTTAGAAAGACGATTTATTTGCTTTTTCTTTTCTTCCGGTGAATGATAGTGTGAATGTTCAGCGCCCTGTTCTACCTCGTGTGTATGGGTTATCACATTGCCGTTATCGTCAATGTGAGTATGAGTTTTATTTTTCAAGAAAACACCGCCTTAAAGGACTGTTATTTTGAAAATATGCTAAAAATCTTTTTCAGTGCTACAATAGGATATTCTGAAAATCCGTTGGTACCGAAATGCTCAAAGAGCCAAAGACTGATTTTACGGGCAGTGGTGGGATCCTCGGGCTCCTCATCACTGTATTCCAAAAGTAAGCCCATTTTTCCGAGGATGGGCTCAAGTTCTGCAGTTACCGAATCAAGCTCTCCTTCTGTTTCCACAGGTTTGCTCATTATTTCTTCAATCTCAGCTACAAGCTTATCTATCTTTGCAAGCTCTTCAGCGGATGTATTGTTTCTGTCAACATTTTTTGCTGCTGCAAGAAGTATATTTGCTTTTTTGCCGTTTCTTCCGCTGTTAAACTCGGGATATTTTTCGCTAGAATAAACATTTTTAATATCATCGGATGTAAGCAAATGAATGGCAAGGTCTATTATAAGGTCATTGCTTGCGGTTTTTTCGTGACCCTGATTATCAAAATAGAAAGTGGTTTCGCAGAGGTAGCCTGTGGATGCATCGAGAACATCATCAGGAGAAATGTGATTATGATTTTCGGGATCTGTACAATAGGTATTTGCCTGTTTATAATCTTTCGGTAAGGTTTCGCCGACTTTAGCCGAAACAGTACCTGCGGCGGTGGAAGAAATACCGATTATGCCGTCACCGTTTTCGCTGTTCCACGAATTGCCTACCTGATAAAGAGGATAATCATAATCTACTATATCAAAAACTTCAACTCCGCTATCTATAAGATGCTGAATATTCTTAAAGCGATTGCCTTGAGCTATATGGAAAGCATCGGTTTGTTTTTTGATTTCCGCCATTGATGAATCGCTAAGCCAAAGCTTTGCCGCTTCTTCATAATCTTCATAAGGGCAAAGGGACCACATAGCCGTATCATAAGCAAGCACTTTGCTGCAAAGCTTATCAACAACAGCATTTATTACTTTTTCAATAACTTCATCCGGCAAGATTCTGAGGGCAATTTCAATAGTTCTTGCCTGTTTTTCATCCATTATTGTTTCTAAAAAGCCGTTGTAAAGGAAATCTTTATCAAGGAAAGTTATATCACGGGTAAGCACATCGCCTACAATAGATGAGCCGTTAAGGGCAGGAACAATATAAACTACTTTGTTAATACTGTTTGTAATATCGGGCTTGCCTTCGTATGAGCCGTTATACCATTCCATAAGGCCGTTAAAAATTGCTCCGCCCATGGAAATCGGAACAAGATTGACTTTATCATGCCCTGTTTCTTCTTTAACAAGTTCTATAAAATTGTAAAGCCTGTCAACTATTTGCATGGTGTTGCCGAAAGAGTTATATGCAAAATAGTAAAGGTGGTCTTCCCCTGCTATTTCAGAATAATTTTCAAGGGGGATATGATCATAAATTTCTCCTTTTTCGTAATCACTGCACTCGGCAAGAGAATAATTATAAGTTTCAAGCTCAACATACTTACTGTCGTTGCCCTTACTGTCACAGATGTTCATGTAAAAAAGAGAATCAACAAGGCTGTCAACGCTTGCGGAAAGCCCCATATCATGCTGGGTTATAATTGAGAGAATTGCCGGGCCGAGCAAAGATTTAACAAGAGCCTTTGTTTCTACATAGCAAGGAAAACAGTTGATTTTTTCACCGTCATCAAGTACATAATTGCCATTGCCGTCAGTAAGCCAAACGTTGCTTTGGCCGATGCCGTGGATAACCACTGTGGGCACATCATTGCAGCTGCCTTCGCCGCCGCATTTTGTTTTCACTTCATTTGCCGCGGATGAGCCAATCACAAAAACAGAGAATACCATTGCAAGTGCAAGAATTACAGAAATCAGCTTTTTCATAAGCCTCTCCCTTTCCCATATAATATTTGAATAAATTTTAACATAGCAAAAGATTTTTTTCAATGGTGTTTATCTTGATTTTTATATTTGCAAATAACGAAGGCATTGATTTTTTTATTTAAAATTGAATTTCTATATGGTATAATAAATTGAAAATATTAAAGCGTAGAGAGGAAGAACGGCAGATGAATGAAGTCATGAATAGTGATAATAATGCTATTATGAATGATTATAAGAAAACAGATAATATTCTTAATGACGTTCAAAGAATTATAGAGGTTTCGCAAAGAGAGGCTTACCGCTCAATAAACACAATACTGTCCCAGAGAAACTGGCTGATTGGATATCGAATAGCAGAGGAAGAGCTGGCAGGAGAGAAACGAGCTGAATATGGCACAGAAGTTATAAAAAAGCTTTCAAAAGAGCTGACAAAAAAGTATGGTAAGGGTTATACAAAAACAAACTTATATAATTTTTACAGGTTTTATAAGTGCTTTCCGGAAATTTTCCACTCGGTGAGTGGAAAATCTGATTTCAAGTTGACATGGACACATTATCGAATTTTACTTCAGGTGCATGATGAGACAGCCCGTAAATGGTACGAGAAAGAGGCTTATGAACAGACATGGAGTGTCCGTACATTACAGAGAAATATTGATACCCAGTATTATTATCGTTTACTACAGTCACAGGATAAGATAGTTGTAAAGCCTGAGATAAAAGAGAATGCCTCCTCATTTCAAAATGATAAGCTGGAGTTTATAAAAAATCCTGTAGTAGTGGAATTCTTGGGTTTGACTCCGGATACATCTTTTAATGAAACAAAATTAGAGACAAGTATAATCAGCAATTTGCAGAAATTTCTTATGGAAATGGGAAAAGGCTATGCGTTTGTAGCCAGGCAACAGCATATTCATACAGAGAAGCAAGATTATTTTATCGACTTGGTTTTTTATAATTATATTCTAAAGTGCTTTGTGTTAATTGATTTAAAAACAGAAAGAATTACACATCAGGATGTAGGACAGATGGATATGTATATCCGCATGTATGATGAATTGAAGAAATCTCCGGATGATAATCCGACACTTGGAATAGTTCTATGTTCAGAGACAGATGAGGATATTGCCAGATATTCGGTGCTACACGGCAATGAGCAATTATTTGCCAGCAAATATAAATTGTATTTGCCGACAGAAGAAGAACTGCGGGAAGAGATAGAAACGCAAAAAGCTATTTTTTATTTACAGCAGAAGGATGAAAATGGAGACGAAAGCGATAAAGCTACGATTTAAGCATCAGAAATTTCAGGCTGATGCCACCAAAGCCTACTTGATTTAGTGATGAAGTAAGCTGTCATCAAATAAACACTCAAAAAACACGAGCAAAATCCCGGCAGTTTTCACTGCCGGGATAATTTTTAATGAAAATTCAATTATTAGAATTTAAATGAGAAAATATTTTTGAAGAAATCTAAAATTTTATTTATTGCTGAGGTAAAAATTGAAGGAATGGTTTCTGTTCGTGTGGCGGAGCAACCATCATTGGAGCACTCATATTCTTTTGTACCTTCGGTAAATAATCCTGCTTTTTCTTTTACTTTTCCTTTGCTGAAATCATGGTCGTCAAAAGTTTTTGATGCGGCAAAGAGAGGCGCATTATAGAGCCACCCAATATCAATATTATTCCACTGCCCCTCACAGCCTAAATAATTAATCTCACTAAGTGAGCTGCATCCTAAAAAAGTGTAATGTTCTATACTTGTTACACTATCGGGGATTGTTATACTTGTAAGCCCTGTGCAGAACCCGAACGCCTCACAACCTATACTTGTTACACTATCGGGAATTGTTATGCTTGTAAGCCCTGTGCAACCATCGAACGCATCACCTGCAATTGCTTTTGTTCCATCTTTTATTTTGTATGCTCCGGAAATTGTATCTTTTGCTTTGATGAGACAATTACCTATGTATAAAACTCCATCTTGCCAATTATCTTCATTATTGTAATAAGCTGTATTTTCGAATGCAGAAGAAACGATTTCTGTAACTTTATCACCTATCACTATATTTTTTAAGCTTGTACAACCATAAAACGCATATGCACCTATACTTGTTACGCTGTTGGGAATTATTACACTTGTAAGACTTGTACAACCGTAAAATGCACTATATGCAATTGCTTTTGTTCCATCTTTTATTTTGTATGCTCCGGAAATTGTATCTTTTGCTTTGATGAGACAATTACCTATGTATAAAACTCCATCTTGCCAATTATCTTCATTATTGTAATAAGCTGTATTTTCGAATGCAGAAGAAACGATTTCTGTAACTTTATCACCTATCACTATATTTTTTAAGCTTGTACAACCATAGAACGCACTACCACCAATACTTGTTACACTGTTGGGGATTGTTATGCTTGTAAGGCTTGTGCAGCCATTAAAAGCATATTGTTCTATATATGTTACACCGTCACCGATTTTTACATTTTTAAGATTTGTGCAGCCATTAAAAGCAGATTCGGATATATAAATTACGCTGTTTGGAATTGTTATGCTTGTAAGCCCTGCGCAATCTGAGAATGTTCCTTCATCTATAAATTTCACGCCATCGGGAATTGCTATACTTGTAAGGCTTGTGCAACCATAAAAAGCATAAGAGTCAATATTGTTTACTGTATTGGGAATAGTATAAGTTGTTTTATCTTTACTTACAGGATATTGAATCAATTCAGTTACTTTTTTGTTAAATAAAACTCCATCTAAGCTTGAATAGTTTTTATTACCTTCAGCCACATTAATATCTTTAAGGTTTGAACACGCCGAAAGTGTATAATAGCCTATATTTGTAATGCTCGCGGGTATTGTTATGTTCGTAAGAGATTTACAGTTATAAAACGCCATGAAACCTATACTTGTAATTCCGTCTTTTATTTCAACTTTTTTAATATTCTCATATTCTTCCACTTTATCATAAGTAATTTCGCCCGTGCCGCTGATAGTTAAAGTGCCTGTAGTTTCATCAAAATCATACTTGGCGGTTTCACCATCTGCCGATGCTGTTAAGCTAACCAAGCCGGAGCTGCAAGCAATAACTGCGCCGAATGCCATTATTGCACAAAGCAACAACGATAAGATTTTTTGAAATTTCTTTTTCATAAATATGCCTCCTAATTCAAATGAAATATATAATTGATTGCCGTAAAAGCAAAAAATTATCAAAAATTAATCTAAAAACGCAAAAAACCGTTCGAGAATCAAGATATACCAAGAATCTCAAACGGAAACTTAAATTTATTATTATATGCAAAAGCGGACAGAGCTATACTCTGTCTGTCTGTCTGTCTGTCTGTCTGTCTGTCTGTCTGTCTGTCTGTC